>CP009415.1:626245-1252490 GCA_000755705.1 Candidatus Izimaplasma bacterium HR1 | reverse complement strand
ATCATTTAAATCGAAGCCTTCAATATAATATCTCGGAAAAACATTTATCAAAATAAGTAAAAATACAATAAAAAATAGTAACCCAATTAGATATCTTTTTCCTTTAATCATTTCCATAACAACCTCCAAAAAAAATAGTCATACAAGGACTATTTAATTTTCTCCCTTGATTTCTCTAATATATTATATCATATTTTGCTATTTTAAAGAATTCCTTTGGGGCCTATAGAAGAAAGCCACGGATATTGAATGAAGTACTACTTTTAGTCTTAATTAATTATGATATGCAATGCTATTGCGTGCTTAAATCTAAACTAAAGAATTCATATAGAAAAGGAAGCAATAATTTTCATTATTGCTTCCTTGATTTACAATATTATTTTGATCTTTTATACGGTTTATCATATCTCTTATCAAAAGCATTATTTTGGTTCAGCAAATATGAGAAATATCCCGTTTCACCATTACTTTCCTTTATTCCTGTTTTGAATTCTTCAGGAGGTAGTTCGAATCCTGCTAGACTCTTCAAGGTATTTCTATTAAATTCTATACCTTTTGAGATATCCTTTGATAATTCAACAAAGTCATTCTTAATATCAAGCATGGTGTTTTCAGGCATTAGTCTAATACCTTCTGAACTAGGTTTTATTGCTGTTCCCATATATTCAAAACCAAGATATTCAGACAGGTAAGTTAGATATTTTTCAACAGCTCTACTGTGTTTTGCTCCCATAAATCCACTATGAACAATAAAGTACATTTTTACGTTCTCTTTTCTATTTGCTACAAGCTCTAATTCTTCAAAAAATAACTTAGTTACTCCAGGCATCGCATCAACATAGAGCGGGAAAATTACTAATATAGTAGAATTATTGTCAACTGCAGTTACTGCTTCTCTTTGAGTAGTTATTTTAGCTGTATAATACTTATCTACTTCGATACTTTTATCTAGTGCAGTTGCGATCCAATTTGCAATAACTTCAGAGTTTGACGCTTTACCTCTGGGAGAACCATTAATAATTACTAATTTCATTTTTCAATCCTCCTAGAAGTGAATTATCCTTGATAACGAATTTTACACTAGTTCTCATGTTATGGGAGAATCTGGTGTACCAGTTTTGGATAATATCAAAAACTGGATCACTTATTTCTTTATCACCGGTTAAGACTAATGCAATTTCAGGATAACTATCATATCTTGCTGCATGGTGTACTTCACCATGAATAATATCGAAATATGGATGAATTAAAGGTATTGTTTTATCTAATACTTTCTTTAGTTCGCTACTAACAAAGCCAACTTTAACATCTGATATATATACGGTTAAGTCAGAGTTCATAATGGTTTGAAGGATTAAGGGCATATCATCTTTTTGAATACATAATCCTGGTGTTTTAGTCCAACAATCAAAACAACCTTTACAATACTTAAGATTAAGTGTTCTTGTATTGATAATACTTATTTCTTCATTATTAAAGTCGGTTTCTGTAAGGATATTTTCTGTGGTATTTATAATTGCAGTTTTCATTATTATCACTCCATCTCTTATTAATTATATTCTTAATGAATTACTAATTCAATACTATTGTCAACAGCTCCTGCTTCTCTATCATGGTTCAAAACATTTTCTTGTAAAGCAGTTAGATATTAAATATACTTTATAGTGTAAGTAACCATGGAGTATATTTCAAAAACTACAATTCAAAATAAACTATGTAAGGAGACTACAAATGAGCCCAATTTCTTTAATTGAAATCGAAAGAAACAACATGAAATCAAATCATAAGTTATACGCAAATGAGAATGGTAATTCTCTAGTTGTTGTTTTTCCAGGCGGAGGTAATTCTTGTGACAGACCGCTTCTTCAGTATTTAAGAAGTTATTTTTTAAATGAGAATTTTGATGTATTATGTGCTTCTTATCGAAACTTATTTAGAAGTGAGGAAACTAGTGACGAAATAATGGATAGTATCGCTGATGGCGTAAATAATGCTATTAATGAGGTTAGCAAAGGTAAAGACTATAAAGACATTATTTTCATATCGAGAAGTGCGGGGAATCTTGCTTCATCAAAATTAAGAGTGAAGCATTCTATTAATGTTAAAAAGAGTATTTACATATCACCAACTGTAGATGCTATTGAATACATTAATGAATATCCCGGTATTGTTGTCACAGCTTCTAATGATACATATCTTAATAATGACGAAGTTATTAAATTGAGTAATAGTGGAAAAAGTGAAGTTATTGTTTTTAAAGATGGTAATCATGGACTTGAAACAGAAAACACTCTTGAATCAATGGATTTTCATAAATTAGCTATGTCAAAAATAATCGAATACTATAACAAATAGATAATAAAAAAATAAGTTTTCTATAGCTGATTACTTATTTTTTATTTACTGTTTTTTTGATTAATTGCTATATTTCTTGTTGTTCTTTTCCCCCTCAAGGGGGAGAAATTATAAAAACACTTACATCCTAAAAATGATTGACGAGTAAGATATATTCTTGTTAGTATTGGTTTATCATAAAATTTTAGAGGCAGCGATGCAAATTAGTACTTTGTTGAGACGGTAGTCTATGAAGCAAACGAAAGGTAATCATCGCCGAATGTAAAATGTAGACATACATTTTATATGGGATTATAGGAAAAACCTATAATACTCCTACAAAAAGTAGAGGCGCTAATCCAATCCAATTTTTAATTTGATTGAAGCACAGCGTCCGGTTGCGCTTTTTTTATACATTTTTTGTGAAAAAACAAATCGGAGGAAAAGAAAATGAGAAAGATTTTAAGTTTATTTTTAGTACTGTCTTTAGGAGTTGTACTAACTGGTTGCGGTGAGAATGAGCAGGCAAATGTATTAGTTGTTGGGTTAGAGTGTAATTATGCGCCATTCAATTGGACAGTGTCAGACAGCAATGAAGTTGCAGTTGAGATTAATGGGGTTAATGCATATTGTGATGGATATGATATTAAAATAGCTCAGGAAATAGCAGATGAGTTGGAATATGAATTAGTTATTCGTAAAATTGAATGGGATGGTTTAATTCCAGCATTATTAGCAGATGAAATTGATGTAATCATTGCTGGTATGAGTCCTACACCAGAACGTTCTCAAACTGTAACTTTCACGGATGAGTATTATCGTTCTGAACAAGTCCTTGTTGTTCAAGAAGGTTCATCATTAGCATCAGCATCAAGTTTAGATGATTTTATTGGTACTGCTATTGTTGCACAATTAGGGACATTACAAGATGGCTTAATTGATCAAATCAATAATGTAAATCATTTAACAGCATTAACTGATTATCCAAGTTTAGTTCAAGCTGTTTCTAGTGGTATTGCAGATGCTTTAGTTGCTGAATTACCTGTAGCTGAAAGTATTATCGCTTCAAATGGTGACTTAACTATTGTCTATTTAGGAAATAATGGTTTCACTGTTAGTGACAATGATGTATCAGTAAGTGTTGCAGTACGTCATGAAGATACAGAGTTATTAGAGCTAATTAATAGTGTATTAGATAGTATTAGTTCTGAAACAAGAAATTCTTGGATGAGTGAGGCCTTAACTAGGCAACCATAATGAATGTAAATACTATACTTACAGCAAATATCCCCGAAGATTTTATCGGGGGTATATTGCATATTTTTTCTAATAACTATGAACTTTATTATGAAGGATTAAAATACACATTAATCATTTCAATTGTTGGAACTTTTTTTGGTTTATTTTTAGCTTTGTTCATAACTATCTTTAGAATCCAAGAAATGGATCAAAGAGATACATTACTTTCTAAAATCGCAAAACGATTCAGTATTATTCTTAGTTCATCATATGTTGATTTCTTTAGAGGTACACCAATGATGGTACAAGCTGCTATCTTCTATTATGGACTAGCGACACTCGGTGTTAGAATGCCTATCTTGGTCGCTGGTTTAATTATTGTTACTTTGAATACTGCAGCTTATTTAACAGAAGTTTTACGCTCAGGAATTAACTCTATTGATAAAGGACAGATAGAAGGTGCCAAATCAATAGGTTTATCTAAAAGACAGATGTTTCAATATATTATATTCCCACAAGTATTAAAGAATATGTTACCTGCAATAGGTAATGAACTTGTTGTAAACATCAAAGACACTGCTGTTTTAAGTGTTATAGGCGTAAGTGAACTGTTTTATATGGGGAAAAGTGTTGCAGGTACATATTATCGATATACAGAGTCATTTGTATTGGTAGCACTAATATACTTAGTAACTGTATTAATAACAACAAGACTATTAACCCTGATTGTTAAATTCATTAATAAACGAGATGATTATTCTATGCCAAACTCTCAATCAGTTCCTATAGAGGTATCTCATGGATAATATATTAGAGATAAGAAATGTCCATAAATCGTTTTACCAAACTGAAGTTCTTACCAATATAAACCTAACATTCAAGAGAGGTACTGTAACTACTATCATTGGACCTAGTGGGAGTGGTAAATCAACCTTACTCCGTTGCATCAATCAACTTGAAACAGTAACTTCGGGAGATATTTTGTTTCATAATAAAAGTATTACCAGTATTAAAGCTGATTTGAATCAAGTTCGTAGCAAAATTGGCATGGTTTTTCAAAACTTCAACTTGCTTGATAATTTAACTGTTCTAGAAAACTGTGTTATAGGACCCGTGAAAGTACTAAAAAGGAATAAAACTGAAGCAAATAAATATGCACTAAAGTTATTAGATCGTGTTGGTATGTTACAGTTTAAAGATCGTAAAGTTACTACATTAAGCGGAGGTCAGAAGCAACGAGTTGCTATTGCTAGAACACTAGCAATGGACCCCGAAATTATCCTATTTGATGAACCTACAAGTTCACTAGATCCAGAAATGGTATCTGAAGTACTAGAGGTAATGAGAGATGTTATAACACCCAAAATATCTTTTATCGTAGTTACACATGAAATGAGTTTCGCTAAAGAAGTTAGTGATCGTATTATCTTTATGAACGATGGAGAAATAATTGTTGATGAAACACCAGATATTGCTTTCAAAACAACTAATGAGAGATTAGCAAGATTTATTAACAGATAAAAAAAAAGGTAAAAACAAATCTACTAACACGACTTGTTTTTTACCTTTTTTTTATACATTACATATTGTAGTACTTTGCTTGGGCAGACCACATATTATGATATAACCCTTTTTGGTTACTTAGTAATTTTTCATGATTTCCTGATTGAATTATTTCGCCTTTATTAAAGACGATTATGTTATCACAAAACCTACAAGACGACATTCTGTGGGATATATATATTGCTGTCTTTCCTTTAACCAAATTATCAAATTTTGTATATATTTCATATTCAGATATTGGATCTAATGCAGATGTTGGTTCATCGAGGATTACTAATGGTGAATCTTTATATAGTGCACGGGCTATCGCTATCTTTTGTGATTCTCCACCTGATACTTCTACTCCTTGTTCCCCGAAGTTTGAATACAAGTATGTATTAATTCCGTTAGGTAGTTTCTCAATACGTTCGCTTAATCCAGCTTGGTCTAAATATTCAAGAATTTCTTCATCAATGCCTTCTAGTCCACCTTTAACGTTATCTTTTATCGTTGATGAAAACAGTTTAAAGTCTTGGAATACAATTGACATCAAGTCAATGTATTCCTTGTGATCGTACTTTTTAATGTTAATCCCATTTAGGAGAATTTCTCCTTCTGTTGGATCGTATAACCTACATAGTAATTTTATAAAGGTTGTCTTTCCGGCACCATTAGGGCCAACTATAGCTAGTTTCTTTCCTGTTTCAAGTTTCCATGAAACGTTGTTTAAGATTATTTCCTCATTGTTTGGATAATGGAATGTAACATTCTTGAATTCAAATTCATATTTCCCATCATCGCGTTTTTCAATAGGCAATGTCCCTTTATATAGTTTTGTTGATGTTTCTAGATATTGCTTATAGAGAGCTAAGTATTTAGTTTGGGTTGCTGCAGAGGAGATATTGCCAATGAATCTAACTAGTGCAGTATTAAATAATGTTACTGCACTTACAAGTAATAACACATTACCTACTGATATAAGTCCGAGTAATGCTTTAATTCCGATAACTGTATATGCTGTATATAAGACGATATTGTTTAATACCCCACCTTCTGCTGTCATGCGTCCGGCTTTTTTAGCAATGTTACCATAAGATTTACCAAATCTATAACATGTGTCTTGGATTTTATTAGATAGTAGTGTATCTATATGAAATAATCTAATATCCTTACTTATTTTGTAATCCATTGAGGAATCACGTAAATATAAGAACATTCTATTTACTGTAATATTCTCTTCATATATATCAAAGTGTAACTTATTGATGTTTCTGATTATTCTAAAGTTCAACAACATTGAGATAATTATTAATCCAATTATTCCTAACCCTATTAAAGGACTATTAAATATTTTAGTTATAATATCCGGGTTGTTTAGATCTACACTTATGAATAAAGCTACAATTAAAGTTAGGGAGTATATAAATGAAATTATATTCTCAATTGATAGTCCTAATAAGTTTATAAATGAGCCAATTCCTCCTGAGAATAAAACACCTTGATTTGCTCGTGAGATTTTATCTTTAATTTCTTGTGATTCCAATTGTTCAAAATCTAAATTCAAAGTCTTTCTAGATATTTCACTATTAAGTTTTAAGCTAATAAGATTTGTTTTTTGCTCACAGAAAAAGTTAAGTATTGTTCTACTGATTAAGAGGATTGCGCTTATTATTATCATTTGATAAACGTAGGACATTATAACTACTTTATCTAGTTCATCAATGAACCCATCAAGAATTAAGGCACTGTAGATTAAGCCTACAAAAGGAAATGATGCTGTTATCAATGATTTAAGAACTGTTAAAGGGAAATAGAGTTTGTCTGATTTATTAGATATTTTTATAACGTCAGTGATATCTTTAAATACTTTGCGTTGTAGTTTCATCTATAGATCCCTCCTGTTTATTCTCTTTATAGTACTGACTTTGTATTTCAAACATTTTGAAGTACTTTCCATTTTTTTTCATTAACTCTTTATGACTTCCTGTTTCTAAGATTGTCCCATCTTCTAAGTATATGATTTTATTACAAAATTGGGTAGATGATAGTCTGTGAGAAATAAACAGGGAAGTTTTATTTTCTGTTAGTGAATTATATTTTAAGTATAATGCTTGTTCTGCTAGTGGATCTAGTGCGGCAGTAGGTTCATCTAAAACTAGGATTGGTGAATCTTTATATAATGCTCTAGCGAGCATTAGTTTCTGGAGTTCCCCTCCAGAAAGCATGATTCCTTTATCATCGATAACTTGGGTTAAATTAGTATGTTCTTTCATTTCTAAAGAAGATACTTTTTCTTTTAATCCAGCTTGCTCTAATACATTATTTACTCTCTGATAATCAGTGTCTTCACCTGCTCTTCCTGATATATTCTCAGCGATGGTAAATGGTAGAGTATTAATATCTTGGAAGATTACTCCAAATAATTTGTAGTAATCGTATCTATTAAACGAATCAACTGGTTGGCCGTTAATTAAGATTTTACCTTCAGTTGGATTGTAAAGACCTGTCAGTAATTTTACTAATGTTGTTTTACCAGCTCCGTTTACACCTACAAGGGCAAGTTTTTCACCCGGTTCAATTTTAAGGTTTAGGTTACTAATTGTTGGTTGTTCTGCTTTTGGATAAGTAAATGAAACATTTTTAAATTCAATTGATAGTTTCTTATTTAATAATGGTTCAACTGCTTCTCCTTCATCCATATTGATATCTTCATCTATATCCATATAATCTCTAAAGTGATTGATTCTAATACTGGCTTCTTTTAATCTTCCATAACTTTCTGATAATTGATTTAGCCATACAGCAAATCCAATGACGATCCCGATCATAAATGTGAATTCAGCGACATTGATAGTGCCACTTAGGACCATTGTTACCAAGATTGTGTATGCAATTAAATTTCTAATGATTGAAAAAACTGAATCTGATAAACTTGCGAATGCATAGCGCATTTTTTGTTTCATAACTGTTGTTGAGAATTTATTTGTGAAAAGTTTTATGCCGTTATAAAACCACTTTTCTAGTTTATAAATTCTAATATCTTTTGCGTTTGATAATTTATTAGCTTCATCTTGATAGTATTTCAGTTTGGTTCGGTAAGTATTAAGTTCACCTTGGGTTCTTTCCTCGTATTTACGGGCATAAGCATTTAATAATAAGTTCATTGCTGCCATCCCTAACAATACTAATACTATGGTGAAGTTTATTGTTAGAATATATGAACTGTATAATAGAATTCCTGCAATACTTGTTATAAAGATTGGGAATACTTGGAGGAGGAGTTCAACTCCCACTCTATTTACTTCGATTGCACCTACCGCTTTCATTAGTTTCTCGCGGCCTTTTTCAAACTCGATGTTTTCATATCCTGTTGCCATAGCTTTATTGCTTAGAATTTCGAAAAAGGCATTTGTTCTAATAAAGACCTTATCAAAGAATAAGATATGCGAAAAGTATGAGTTTAAATAATTAACAAATGTATAAGCTAATACAATAAACCCGACAATTAAGGCAAAATTAATTATTTCATATCCATTTATGATTAAGTAAACAACTACTGTCGGAATGAACGTTGCAAAAACGGGTATGAGTAATCTAAGTAATATGCTAAATATCAATTTGAATTTATAACTTTTATTAAATTTATTTGCTTGTGAATATACATATAGTGCATTTTTAAATATATTTGTTTTTTCCATTAGTTTCCCTCCTAATATCTTTCACCTTAACTATATAGCAAAATCTCTTCTCATAAAAAAAAGTGCATGAAATGTAAAATTTCGTGCACTAATGGTTATTTTATAGGGGTAATAGTACTTCAGAAGCAAATACTCTTGGTTCATTTTGTCGATTAATAAAACCATCATATTTATTAACGATGTTATTAATTCTTTTTAAACCATGTCCGTGATTACCTCGTTTTGAGGAAATATATTCAGCATCTAGTTTCTTAATAATCTCATTGGTCGAATTTGCGACAGATATATATAGTTGTTTTTTAAATATTCCGATGTAGACTCTAACAAATTTAGAGCTATTATCTTTAATCTTTTCACAAGCTTCTACAGCATTATCAATTAGATTACCGATTAACACACATAAATCAATATCTGATATTGTGAGTGTTTTTGGAACTTTGGCTGTATAGTTTATATCAATATTATTCTTAATAGCTAAGGAAAGTTTAGAGTTAAGAATTGCATCAAGATTGATGTTCCCTGACTCAACTAATTGGTTAACGTTATCTAAATCAATTTCTAATTCATTCAGATATTGATTAGCCTCTTTTATTTGATCCATCATGATATGAGCCTTTAGCTTTTGTAGATGATTATGATAATCATGACGCCAACTTCTCATAGTTAGGTATATATTTTGAACTTCTTCTACTTGTTTATCTAAGATTTTATTTTGATACTCGGTTGCGGATTCTTCATAGGATTTTCTTATAAAGATTTGGTTATTCCCAGCTAACAGAAAAAGTGTCGCAACTAAAAAACTAAGGTATATAGAAGTTTCGTTAAACTTATAACTAAGAAATACTAACAATCCAATTGAAGAAATAAACAAAATTAGAAAAATAAGTGTAATCTTATTCTCTAATCGTAACAAGAAAAATATGATAAGGGTATCTGCAACAAGTAACGTAATTAGATTATTAGATAATGATAGTGACGATTTTAAAAGAAAGAATGTTACTACAGTGGATATAATAATTACTACCCCAATTATTAAGGCATTTAGTTGTTGGTTTTTATTCATTAAGAATATTCCATATAGGATCACTAAGAAAATCGGTATTAATATCAAGTATTCCATTATCCTATTTTTCCTTTGTAGTAATTTATAAATCTCTCGTTCACTGATTTATAAGAGTTCCTGCTTAAAGGAACTTTTATATTATTGATTAATTCACACTCATTCTTAGTGATTCGTTCTATATATTTTGCATTTACAACATATGAACGGTGAGTTTTAATAAAATCTGAATTAGCTAATTCATTACATAAATCACTTATATTATACTTATAATCAAATTCCTCATTTTCTAAGTGTAATACGATATAATGTCCCATTGATTCAAAGTAAATAATGTCTTTATAATTGATTTTTTTCTTTCCTCCAGATATTGACAAGATTAGATATTTCTCTTCTTGTGATATATGCGTTTTAGCATAGTCTAATAATTCAAATATTTGCTCCTCTTTTACTGGTTTTAATATATATCTAATTGCTTGAACTTCATAGCCATCAAAAACAAAATCAGCCATTCCTGATAGGAATGCAATTGTAACATTCTTATCTGTTTCTCTGATTTTTTTTGCGAGTTCAATCCCATTTATTTTACCCATTTGGATATCTAAAAGAATCATATCAAAAGGATACGATTCATTATTTTCAAACAACATCTCTTCTGAGCTGTGATAGAAATCAATGTGGAAATTTACATTGTTATTATCAGCCCATTTCTCAATTATAAGTTTTAAGTAATCTAGTTGTGTTGAATCATCATCGACTAAGCAAATACGCATATGAATCCCCCGTCTAATAAGACTTACTAACTGTTTACTTTGATCCTTATTTGTATTATACCATATTTATTTATAAATAAAAGATGCGCAAAATTCAGAATAGTATGCCCAAAATGGCTTCGAGAGATGATTATTATAAAGGTATCTAATAACTTTTGCAATAATGTTAACTTCTTATCAATCTATGATAAAGGGATAAATATTGGATAAGTGATGTAATGTGGTTGAGTATAGTCCTCGAAATTTAGTCTTGTCCGTGCACTCCTGAATGAGCCCACCACCGTAAGAATCCTGTTTCAAAAAAAGACCAATTTTTTTGGTCTTTTCACTTGTGATACATCTCGTTGTATTATTTTTAATTGCAACTTATTATGAGATTCATATGATTACCTAGGTATCAATTACTTTAACTTCATCACTTTACCTCATAGCATTAATTATTGCATCTCTTATTCTACTTTTCTCATTACTTTCGTTGGTTTTCAATCTAAGAATAGGTATATTATTTAAATTCAGAGCTTTATTCTTTATACTATCTCTCTCACTTTGCTTTGCATCTTGTTCGTGGAACGAAATCCCATCAACTTCAATAACTATTACAGGTTCTTTTGTCAACGTATTTAATACAGCATAATCCACGTGTGACCATTTATGTTTAGAATAATTTATTTCTCTTTCATTAAGCTGTTCTAAGTTTGTTATTAGATGTTTTAATGGATAGTGAGGTATGGCTTTCAAAGTATCTAGATTCAACTCATCTAGGATTTCATTAATCAGTTTATCAACAAGTTGTTCTGTTGCAAACTCTTTCTTATTTTTGCCCTTCCTAAATTTTTTGTATTCTTCACTATAATCACTATAAAGAATATCAAAAATTGAATGAACCTTCCCATGTTTTATACTGTCTTCAGGAGAATTGTACCTAATATACTTTACTAAATCGGAAATAGCATTATTCTTGCTAAAAAAAACTTTGTCCGAAACAACTAGT
This sequence comes from Candidatus Izimaplasma bacterium HR1, assembly GCA_000755705.1. Lineage (NCBI taxonomy): Bacteria > Bacillati > Mycoplasmatota > Mollicutes > Candidatus Izemoplasmatales > Candidatus Izemoplasmataceae > Candidatus Izemoplasma > Candidatus Izimoplasma sp. HR1. The sequence continues at coordinate 1,240,853 of CP009415.1, read as the reverse complement.
TTTAGTTGTTTTTTTGCTCTTGAAACTGCGACATTCAATAAATCATCTCTTGAAACAAAATCACTTTTACTATTATCCTCTAAATCTCTTGACTGAATATCATTAACTACTGTAGATAATATTATTACATCCTTTGCTCTTCCTTGAAACTTGTGCACTGTATCTACTTCTGTATTATTATCTGACATTAATTGTTCATTAAGTAAATCTGCCTGATATCTATAAGGAGTTATTACACCAACAGGTTGCTTGTCAATTTCCTCCAACAATACAATTATTTCATCTATCTCCCTTTGATTATACATACCACTTCCGTTAGGATTCTTACGGGCGTGGTTGCCTGGTACTGTTTTATGTATCGATAGTGGTTCATTACTTACATCCTTATTAGTAAGAATGATTAATTCATTATCATAGTATCGCTTATTACAAAAATTGATAATGTCTGGATGACATCTATAATGTTCTTTCAGCATTACTCTTGGAGCATTACTAAATACTTTCATTGATGAAGTAAGAATATTGTTAGTTAGATAATCATATTCATTTGAAACAAGGTAATGTTGCTTTAATTCTTCATTTACATTTATGAGTGCTTTATTCTCAATATGAGGTAATTGTTTAGTATCTCCTACTACTATCATGTTCTTTGCACAAGACATAGCTAAAGTTGAACTTAACAGATCTGTTTGAGATGCTTCATCGATTATTAAGTAATCAAACAAAAAACCTCTATCAGCACTTGGAATTAAAGCATAAGAAGTACTTAAAACAATTGGGTATTCTGTAATGAAGTGATCAAACAAAGAGCGATAATTATCATAAGTGTATTCTACAGATTGAATACTTGAGTACTTTTTATGAAGAACCTTCTTCAAATAATCAATTGAATCCTCCTGATATGATTTCTTGTTACTCTCGAAACTACCTCTTTCTAAGTATTTATATAATCTATTTATACTTGTAGTAATCTCACTAATCTTAAGCTCATAGTATAACTCATCTAACTTAACTAATAATTTCGGTAATACTTCTTCAATAACCTCATTCAGTTTTACTCCATACTTAAATCGCAAAACTATTTTCTCAAAGAAGTTAAGCTTTTCCTTGTTTTCAAGCATAGCTCTTACTGTTAAAGCATTATTTGATTCCTTTATTTTCTTTAATCTGATTAAATCATCAGGAATAACATTTCCAGCATTTTCTCGTTTGAAATAAATGTATTCCTTCTTATATGAATTAACTTTTTCACTTAATTTAGCTAATGTATTCTCTGCCTCATATAGTTTAGGCAATTCAGTTTGATACATCTTCAATGACTCACTTAACACTCTTAAGCTTATGGATGAAGATTTTTCTAGGAAATCAATCGGTTTGCATTTATTTACTGTTTCATTGAAGAATAATGATTTATTTTCAGAGTTACCTAGCAAAGCAAGTAAAAAATCGAGATTATACTCAACTAATTTGTCTCTTACATTTTCAATAGCTGCATTATTATTTGATACTACTGCTACGGTTTTATTTCTTATTACTGCATTCGCAATAATGTTAAGTATGGTCTGAGTTTTTCCTGTTCCTGGTGGACCTTCAATAATCGAGACATCATTATCAAATGCATTCTCAACTGCCTTCTTTTGACTTAAATTAAGTCCAAATGGAAAGATATTTACTAAGCCAGTGTTATTAACTGAATATCTTTTTTTACTGAGAAGCTTGTAAAGCATGTTATTTCCTTCAATGTAATCAAGACCTTCATACATACTTGCAAGGAAATCATTCTCATATACAGCAGACTCAGTTGCAAGTTCTTTAAAGTAATTGAATCTTAAAATACTATTAGGTCCTTTAGATTTCAAATCTTTATAACTAGTAATTTGATTTTCATTCACTACTCTTGTAAATCCATTTTTATAAAATACTTTTACCCAAGAATTAAAACCCAGAATTCTCGTATGGTTAACCAACTTGTGTCCATTTAAATAGACCTTTTCGTTAATTTTCAACTCTTTCGGATTCCTTAAAATATCCATATCACTATATGAGATATTATAGAACTTTTCATTATTGTAGAATTTAACTCTGATTGAGTTGTTGTCCTCAGAAAACCATTGAATTGAGTTAGTTTTATCAGCATACTTATTCCTTTTCTTGTCATAATGCATTATTAGAATTTTTTTTTCATTGTACTTACCCATATTATCCTCCTACCTAAAATAACTGTACTCCCAATTAGATAATATCACTAAATATGAAATAATATTAAATAGACTGAACAAATCAGCCTATTTGTATTAACATTCTCTCATTGTTATTGATGATAAATGCATTTTATACAGAAATACTTATTATACAAAGTATAACCACATAGTGCTTTATTACTGTAACAATAACTCCTCAAGCATATTGAATCTAGGATTCAGGAAGTATACTTTATCATAATTCTCCTCATCCCTCATATATTTGTGAAGAGCATATGCAAATAGTTGAGCTCTTTCCTTTTTTGATAACTTAAAATCCTTTTTCGTCTTAAAGTCAATCAGGCAATTATTAATAAGCAAATCGGAATCTCCCTTAATTGCCAAATCACCTTTATATAGAACATGTCCATCTGGATGAAAGTCGATTTCATTAATGATTGGAAAAGTTTTGCTAATGAGTTCGAGTGCAATTTTTGCCAATTCCGATGCTTTTTTGATGATATTATTCTTATGTTCGAAAATTTCTGGAGTATATCCATATCCTGATCGATATACAATATCATGTTCATACATCACAAAAGCTAATTCCTCATCACTTAAATTCGAATATTTTTCCTTGTTCACATCGTCAAAAAAACGTAGTTCCACAAGGCTTTTACCTAGTTTACGAGCTAACTTGATTTTCGTAATATATTCTGTAACTCCACCACATATTGTAGGATGTTCTTCTTTTGTAACATCTACATATTCACCAGGTTCTAGTTTCCGTGCATACATTAAGTTGTTTTCATTATAAAAATCCCTGAATCCAGTTACCTTCAATTCTTTTCTAGATAAATAATGTGTGATTGCTGCTTTTCCAAACAATGGTGTTTTTGATAAATAGTCTAATCTTTGCTTATACTCTTTTGCGCACTTTGATACATCCATAATTACCCCTCCTTTTTTCTTAAGATATCAAATGATTCAAGATATTATTTAGCTAAAGGATGCTTTGGCACTTCTTCCGGAATTGAATCATGTTGTTTTCTCGATTTAAAAGTCACATCAATTTCTCCTGTTGTTTTTCTCCCTGTAAAATAATAACCTTTTAGTTTCATATTGCTTTCATTCTTTATTAACTCCAGTATTGCTGTTCCTTCATGTATGGGACTTCTATCAGCCAATAATAAGTTGGGTTTACTTGTATATGTATATGAAATCCTTTTAGTGTTTGTTTCTCTGTCAAAGAAAATTTCCTCAGAGAATGATTCACTAACCATTTCTCCAGTATATACCTTGATTGAAATACTTTTATAGTTGTGAGTAATGGTAATCATACATGGGATTTGATCTATTTGCCTTTTTGTTTCAGGATTTATCCAACTTGATTGAATTTTTCCTAGCCATGTACCTGTCAAATCAGGAAACGGAACTAGCCACCTGGAAAATAGTCTCCATTTCCAAGCATAGTACTTAAATATGATATAAAATCCTAGTTCTAAGCTAATAACTTTCGGTATAACAAAAAACCATGATTCCATTGTTCCAAGATTTCTATTAAATAGAAAAGCTATTATAACTGAAATAACCACAGTAGCTATGACCAAAACAGAAATTAGAAATCTATTATTCTTGTCTCTCATTATTCGTACCCAACGTAATTCCAGGCTGCAGCAATGAAAGCATGAACACCACTAATAGTCCAACCCTGATTTCTGGTGAATAAATATTTTCTTCCACTAACTTCAGTCCATTTATCACAATAAGTAGTAGTACGTGTATTATTATATAAATGTGCTAATACCGCTCTTATTGTATCCTTATATGAAGAATATTGTAAATCATTATCAGGAGTATTATAAACTAAACACTCTATTAAAAAACTTGGAATGTTTTTCGCTTGAGCAATATTTCTTTCTAACATTTCATTTCTTAATTTTTTCATAATTCGAACTACTCTTTTATATCTTCTTCCAGTTCTTCCGTTCTTTCTAACTCCATTATCATAATGTTGAGTTGGCCAATTCAATATTTCAGATGGAACTCTATTATCGGGTAATAGTTTAACGCCTTTCAAGTAATTAGTCGTTGTTGTATAATATCGATAATCAAAGAAAGGAACAACATCCGAATCAACTCTATATGTATTTTCATTAACATCAATAGATTTATTTCCTCTATTTACTGCATTATGACCAAAGTAATCTTTTAATGCCTCAAACACTTCTCGTTTAAATACTGCATAGTCATATGTTGCTGGGCTTATACCAGATTTTACGATTTCCTTGTCAGTTTCCTCTTTTACTTCCCAATAAAATGTATTGTGACATAATATTCCAACGTCTACATCACTATCCTGACTGACATTAACTCTATTTTTGTACGACCCTTGTACAAAAACATCAATATTCCTGTCTTTTAATTTTTCACTTGCATCAATGGCTTTTCTAATCTGTCTTACTGCGTTATCTATTTTCGTCTGCTCTGTACTCGATGGTCCTGACGACCAATTCGAGAAAATTTGATCCCAATTCCTCATCATTACTCTCCTTATTTTAATTTAAAAAAGACCGTACAAAAGGCAACTTCTTATGAATAAATCTTATTTTCATGAAATCACGCCTTTCAACTGGTCTTTTCTCCCTTGTTTCCTTATTTATATTATATCACACTTTATTATAAATAACAGGTCATATAGGACCAAAAAGAAAAAGCCCAAAAGGGCTTTATTATGCAGTATATATCATTAGTTGCAATTTATTATTATATTCATATGATAGTATTCGGAAACAATGTTTAACTTCCATCCCTGAACCCACTCTAATCAAATTAGTTATTCCTATCAATTTTAGTACCTTTATATATATCTGAAAATGGACCAAAATCCACTTTTACACCATGACCATTCTTTTCTAAATCTCTAGGCCTATCTATTCTAATCTTATCAATCAATTCAAACTGATTAAATCTAGATATAATAACATTTTCCGCTGTACTAACGGCAATGTGATTCACTCTAGTTACATTTTCAACTCTTGCCTTTAGCATAATTCCATAAGTATCTGTCAGAAATTTTTGCGAATACTTTTCATCATTAATTAAGAATCTAGAATCAACCAAATGCACACAATATTTTGGTGATAAGGGGTAATAGAGTTCCAATCCATGAGAACAAAAACTAGTACCGCTATAAAAGTTATTACTTAAACATGTTCTCAGAATAGGTGCATCAGTTGTATAAAAACCCGTATTAGTCTCGTTTTTCATTATAATAAGATAACAAGAAGACAGGCAATCATGCATCTCTTTATGTAGTTCTTGATCCGTCAAATTCTCAATTTGCTCAAACTTTAACCATTTATTGGAATATAACACATCTTCAACATCCATACCATTCAGTTTTTTCAGAGTACTCTCGTATGCATTTCTCATATTAATAATTTCTTGTCTTCTCTGCTTAGTTCTAAGATATTGTGTAATCAATATCATAAATAAATCTCCTGCTAAGTGATTTGGGAACATCTTATGTTTATCAGTATATCTAATAATTTTATCTATGATACGTTTGTACCCATCATCAATTGGTGCAAGATTTTGAGTTTCGAATAAATAACCTTGATTCCAATACTCCTTAATTTCTTTTACGTTTTTTAATTCACTTTCTTCAGGAATATCATTATCGTTAAAATTATCTTTCACTTCGTTCCATGGAGGTAAAGTATAAAAATCAGTTTCACAGCATATATCATTTATATTTGCTGGTCTGCTTTTCCCTAAATTTTTATCAAAGACATATGTTTTGCCTTTTTCATTAGCAAATCTCTTCAAATACGATTTTGGTACATAATGTTGTTTTTTTGGCAATGTTTTTCTCATATTACCCCTCCTTTGATAACCTTTTTTTTAACTATATCATTTCATCAATAATATTTATCTTGATAACTCAACAGATTTTCATTATTATTCACTTTTCAGAACTAATTCATTTTATGTTGTAAAACCAAATCATATATTTCACTGATGTTTCGATGTGATTGATTGATACAGTTGAATCTCTTCAAAGGTGGTTTGAAGTTTAATCTTTTCGAACAGTATGTAAAAGAAATTTCTTTTTTTGCCCTAGATAATGCAACAAAAAAAGTGCTTTTGTCTTCCATAGGATTATTACTGTAATTCCAAAAAGCTGAATCCTCAAGACCTAGAAAAAATACATGTGTAAATTCCAATCCTTTACTCTTATGAATAGTCATTATAGGAATAGAATGTTCTCCTAAAAAAGCTTCATTTATAAGATGAATTTTTGATGTGTTTAGCCTTATATATTCTCTACAGTAGAGTTCACTAAACTTTTTAATGATATCCATTAGATAATTCCCTTGTGAATACTCAGTAAATACCATTTTAATTTTATTAACATCAAGTAATGCAACTAAAGTGTCAATTAACTCTACTAAGTCTTCTTTTGAGTTAAAATTCATTTTACTAGAACTTATATTTCTTATGTTTTTATCTAACTCAATCATATTTTCAATTTTGAAACCTGAAATATGTATTTTGTCAAAGTAATTTGATATTATGAGCCATGAATTTGGATTAGTATTGCCCTCAACTAAATCTAAGAGAGAAATTATCAACTTTACTATAGGCTCTTTAAGCAAATCTTGATACTCATTTTCAATACGAGCATAAATACATTCCTCACCTAATAATTTTATTATGTTTCCAGTATATTCTATTGGTAGTTGCTTTGTTAATATGCAGATATCCTTTGGATTAGTACCTGATTTAATTTTCTCAATAATTTCATTAGATATACAAATAGACTCGAAGTTATTATCATCAAACTCATATAGTGAAATATAACCTTCATCCTCTTTATATAGAGGATTATGCCCTATACTTATCTTATTAACATTCAATATATTGTAAACCTCTAATTGAAATTCGATCAACTTAGGAGCTGATCGGAAATTGAACATAAGTTCTTTTCTTTCAGCCTGAAAATCTGAGGTGAATTTAGTAAATGCTTGATTATCTGCTCCTGCCCAGAGCATAATTCTTTGTTTTTCATCGCCTACAGCAATCAATGTTATATCTGAGTCTTTAAAGATATTCCTAACTAACTCATACTGAAGGGTTGTTGTATCTTGAAATTCATCTAGGAAAACATAGTCATATGATGAGGAAATAATGTTTCTTATAATAGGGGAGCTACTAATCATTCTTAATACTAAGATTGTTATCATAGAAAATGTCAATCGTGAAGGTTTTGAAGTTAACAACTCATCCCAAAGTTTTAGGCCCGGTTGATTTAGCATACTGATTCTTGTAGAGTCAAGTTTCTTTCTAATATTTTTTAGTGTTATCCAATCTGAACGGTTATATGAATCGATTGAAAACTGTTTAATAATGTCTCCAACTCCATCTTCGATGATATAGTTAATATCTGGGCGGTTATCATCCGGTAGTATTCTATAGTATTGGTCGAGAATTTGTTTTGCAAAAGCATCGTAGGTATATGAATCAAATGAGTCTTCGTACTTCAACCCACAGCGTAAAAGTACTCTATCTTTTAAATTAACTGCAGCATCTCTTTTAAATGAAATCGCCAAAATCCTCGTTTCTTTTCTCGTAGTTTCAAAAATAAAACTAGACTTTTGTGCTAAAATTTCGGTCTTCCCGGCACCAGGTCCGGCAGTAACTAGTAAACTCTTTTCAGATTTTATAATATCGTATGCCACGCTATCTAATATTATGCCTTCAACAGCGGACCAGTCTTCTTTTCGTTTCATGTTTTTATACCAGCGATTCTTTGATTGAGTCTACTAACCTATTTAGCATTTCAGGTAGATGATCTATCAAAGTTTTCTTATCTATCACACTTAATGCACGATAATGACTAATTGGTTTACCTTTGCCTAAAAAGAAATATTTGTACCATATCATAATTTTTTTTTCACTATTTGAAAAACTAGAACCATCTCCTCCATCTCCTTTAAGTACCGCTTCCAAGTCTTGCTCAACTCTATTTACGTACTCATCTGGTTTTTCTTCCATCTTCTCAATTTCAGATATCTTACCTATTTTTTTAATTCTTGGTCCTTCATTGTTTTCCAATAAATTCTTGTATGAATTTTCATAAGCCCTAAGTAACATAAAATCTAAATCAAGTGGGTAACTCAAGAACACATTATACTTTTCAAGATATTCTATCCATGATAGATAATCTTCATCCTTATTTTCACCCCAATCTTTCATTTTATCGATAATATTATCTTTAATTAAACAAGTTCCATCCTCAAATTCAAAATCCTCAAAATCCTTCCTGAATTTTGATAATTCTTTAATTAAATATGAAATAGTCTTATATCCTCCATGCACACGTTCAGAGTCTAAATCCAGCAGTGTTAAGTAAGGAATTTTGTACTGACTCAGGAACTTCCAATAGTTAGTTACGAATCTTGAATCAATGGAAACTACCGATATATAAAATTCATCTATATTAACATCAGAGTCTTTGAGAAGTCTTGGTATAAATAGCTTCTCAGATTCACCTTCTACCAATATGACTAATTTGGAAAAGTAAATACTAGGTGTTTTCATTATTGTATTCTTAATGTACTTAAAATTCTCAACATCATCTGAGCTCAACTCCAAAGAGTAAGCATCACTAGAATAAGTAGATTTTTTATTAAATAATAATCTAATATCTATTGGATTGATCCTACTAATAATACTAACAGAATGTGAAGAAATAATTGCCTGGCACTTATGTTTAGTAGAGACATCCATTATAGACTGAATTAACTGTCCTAGTAAATGTGGAGCTATATTGTTTTCGGGTTCTTCAGCTATAAATATGGTATGCGAAGGTATTTTTATTTCATCATTAAACTTCAATTTAGAAAGTTCACTTTCAGCATCAAGAAGTGCAGATATCAATGAAAAATAGAGTAATGATTTAGACCCATCCCCCATCTCTTCTACAAGAAAATCTCTTTCAGTTACACTTGGTGTAAACCCAATACTCACTTTCTTAAGTATCTCTGTAATCTCACTATTTGAAAATAATATTTGCGACTTGTTAAATCTATAATCCGAATTAAAATTACCCCAATTATGCATTATTGAGTCATTAATTACTTTTATTTGGTCCTCGCTAGTTACTATACTGTTCAAAGATGTAGAGGCTTTCTCAACTTCATCTATCTTATCATCATTCCATTTTACAAGGTTAAACAACCTCATAAAAATAGAGTCAGAATTCAATTTAATCTCTTTTTCAACATTACGATTAGCTGGAATATAAATTAATCGGATTTCATCAAGTTCTTTTCTTTTTGCATTTATTAACTTGTCCTCCGTATATTTCTCACCTTCAGGACATACAACGTACACTACTCTTGACTCAATTGAACCTTCAGGGTTAGAACTTCTTTCCCATTCTGCTTCTAAACGAATTCTAATATATGGATAACTTTTTGGGTCTGATACAACAAAATGTCGTCTAAATATTGGAATTGCACCCATATCTTCCGAACTCCTAGTAACTTCTGGAAATTCAAACACTAATTCTATCGACATTTTTTTTGATTGAATATCTTCAGGTTTTTCGCTCTTCCCCAAATGAAAATCACTTCGCACTAACCCTCTATCTTTAGGATTGTTACCAAGTATTTTTTTTATTGCATCAAGCAATGCTGTTTTACCAGAACTATTGTCTCCTACCAAACAGGTCAAATCACTCATTTGAACAGTAATCTCTTCACCAAAACACCTAAAGTTGCACACTTTCATTTTTTGTAGTTTCATATTTCCTCCTAAAAAAAGTAGTCCATACAAGGACTTCTCTTTTTTTCCCTTGATCTCTTATTTATATTATATCATAAATTATTATAAATAACAGGTCATATAAGACCCAAAAGAAAAAGCCCAATAGGGCTTTGTTATGCTACGCATATCATAGTTGCAATTACTTATGGTACGGCTCATCTTTGTTTATTCTAAATGAACGAGTTATTGTGTCTAAGCCTTGTATCTTTTTATATTAATATCATACTAGGAATATTAATTAGCTCCTGGTGCGTTGTAATTGATTTCAGTTTCTGGAACATCGAAGTAATCAAATACGTTTCTTTCATTCAAATATATTTCAGTTGCTAGAGCAAAGAACTCTTGATCTACATTACTATCAAAATTATATAAATCTTGGATTGTATCATAGACAATTTCAGATTCAACAGCTTGATATTTATCAACTGTTCTAAGATAGATATATTCTGTTGTTCCATCACTTATGGTGAACTTACTATTGTCTAAATCTATTTCAACGTCCCACACCGCATTATTAAAGTTCAGTAACTGATCTTCTAATGTATATATTAATTCCGGATAATGTGACAAAACAAATTCAATTGCGGTATATTGAATATACTCAGGTATATCAAACTGAACTTCATTGAAGTCAGACATTTCTATCAATAATCCATACTCATCACTTTCAGCCTTGTAATATGTAATATATCCATCACTATCTACTCTAACAGTTATATTGACATCTTCAACACTTGCGTAGTAAACGTTATTCTTACTATCAAAGTCAAACTCAGGAAAATACTCTTCACCAACAAGTACTCCACCATATACCGGCATAAAGTCAGCACAAATATTGACACTGTTTTCTTTTTCAAGAATCCCAATGTAACTATCTTGATATGGATAGACTATATACCTTTCATCTTGATTAGAATCCATATACACTGAGTAATCAGAAAACTCCATTAAACATTCATCACCGATTACACTTACCTCAATCTCAGGTGTAACCCAGATTCTATATTTCATCGAAATCATATCTGATTTAGGTAATAACTTTACCTCTTCTACTTCTTGATATTCAGAGAGATTACACCCACTTAATAAAACTAGTATCGTTGATAGATAAATAATTAAACTTATTCTTCTCATTTCATTCCCTCCTAATTATCAGCACTTATTTTAAATCTATTATAACATATCGATGTGACAAGTATATGACAATACTGACAAGTCCTTTGATAAGTATAGTCACAAAATAATTAGTTTCTATACTTACAGATTCTAAGTTCTTCTTAATTAATTTTGGTGGATAAAGAAGATTATAAAAAACAAATCTCCATTTCGCAAAAAAAAAGATTTTGGAGATTTACTTAATAATGTGCTAAACTAAAAGTAGTTAGAAAAAGCAACTACAACTTGATTTTATAGGGATATAATTCGTGTTGATGTTTGATTACTAACACAACTATAACTTTGAAAAGCTATCAACTAATTTGTTGATGGCTTTTTTTATTTCTATTAGAAAGGATGATTTAAATGAAGAAGCTTTTGATACTTGCTTTATTTTCAATAATATTTATTGGATATCAAGCAAATGTTAGCGCTGAGATTTTGAAATTTGACGATTATGAATATTATGATGAAATATACTTGGACTTCTTAGATGTCGGAGACCATGCTGTTGCTGGAATATCTACTGATAAAAGAATATATACTTGGGGTGATGGTTCTAACGGTCTTTTAGGTACAGGTGAAACTGAGACTTACGGCTATCCTCAGGATATAACTGATAGTTTTAGTTTAGGAGTAGATGAGGAAATTATACAGGTTTCAGTCGGGGAAGCTCATATGCTTGCTATAACAAACGAAAACAGAGTTTTTGGGTGGGGCTTAAACACTGGTGGTAGAGTTGGTGACAACACTTTAACAACTCGTTTATCACCAGTTGATATAACTGCTAATTTCTCGTTTGATGTGGAGGAGAATGTTATTGATATCGCTGCTGGGGGAGATGCCAGTTTCCTCTTAACTGATGATGGTAGAATTTTTACTTGGGGATATAACTTTGATGGACAGTTAGGTGATGGTAGTTATACTACCGGATATAATGTTACTGATCAAACTAGTAATTTCAGTTTAGATGTTGACGAAATATTAATCGATATTGATGTTAATTACCGTTCAGTCCTTGCTTTAAGTAATCAAGGTAATATATATGGCTGGGGGAGAAATCAGAACGGGGAATTAGGGGTTGGTGATCAAACAGATAGAACAACTGCTGTTGATATCACTCCTAACCTATCTTTAGGTGTTGAAGAAGATATCACTGCTTTTGCTGCTGGTTATGCTCATAGTGTAATAGCTACCTCTGATGGTAATGTCTTTAGTATGGGGAGTAATGCTTACGGTGAAATTGGTGATGGAACTAGTATCAGTAGAACATTACCGACTAATGTAGCTAGTGGTTTAAATCTAGTTGCTGGTGATTATATTGTTGATGTTGATGCTAGTAATCTGACTTTAGTAGTTTCTGATTTAGGTAGAGTATTTGCCTGGGGGGCAAATCGTTCGTATGATATCCATGATAATGCTGAATTTAATCAAAGGCTACCTTTTGAACTTACATCATATCTAAGTAATAATGAAGGAGAAAAAGTGACTTCGGTCTATGCATTTGATCAAAATAGTTATTTGATGACAAATCAAAAAGCTCTTTACGTTTGGGGAAGCAATGCATATGGACTACTACTTTTAGGTAATTATGATTCAAAGGACAATTACCGTTCTCCGTTTAAAATTGATGGAACATTAAATAAAGTAAATATTAGAGATTTACTTTATTCAGAAATTGATATATTTGCGACGGGCCAATCACATGCTTTGGCATATACAGAAAGAGATAGACTATTTACTTGGGGAAAAAACCAATACGGGCAAATTGGTAATAATACAGTTGCAAATCAGTTTTATCCAATTGATATAACTGATAATTTACAATTAGAGCCCGGTGAAACTATTGTCCAACTTCAGGCTTCTAATCATTCATCAGCTGTCCTAACTAGTAATAACCGTGTTATTACATGGGGTGGTAATGTGTCAGGACAAATTGGCGATGGTACATATACAAATAGTTTAGTACCAAAAGATGTTACTGGTTATATTCCTTTAGATGCCGAAGACTACATTAAAGACATCTATATTGGACATTATACTAGTTATTATGTTTCTAATAATGAAAAGATATATGCCGTTGGTAATAACCATTACCGCCAAATTGGTAATGGGACAACAACCAATGCACTTGTTCCTGTTGATATCACCAATAAATTCACTTTTGAACCTGGTGAAATCGTTGAAAACATCGTTAGTGATGGCCATGCAATATTACTAACAAGTTTAAAACATACGTGGAGCTGGGGTAATAACTCGGGCGGCCAAACAGGAGTTGGCGATGATTATCCTGTTATCTATCCGGAAAGAACAGATACTTATATTACTTTCAATGCATCAGAAACAATCGAGGATGTTTATGCTGGATATCGTTTCTCAGCATTAATCACCACTGATGGAAGGATTATGACTTATGGTGAAAATAGTAATGGCTGTTTAGGAGAAGGAACAACGAGTGATCATCACTCGCCTTATGATATTACGAATCAATTTAACCTTGGTCCTTCGGAAGAGATAATCACATTAGATATTGGTGATTATCATGGATTTATTACTACAAACGAAGGTAATATATGGTCGTGGGGAGATAATTACCGGGGACAATTAGGTGATAATACAACTTCTGATAAATCAACCCCAATTGATGTTACTTCGAACATGGATATTGGTAGTGATACACTTGATACTATTATCTTAGGAGGATATTCCACATATCTTCTGACAGATGAAAATAATCTTTATGGTTTTGGTTCAAATGTTAGTGGTGAACTTGGAGTTGATTCTGATGAACTTGGTTTAGATCCAACTCAAAAGATAACTAACGAGGGAATTGATATAAAACAACCAAGATTCACATATGTTTCTGAAGAATCACATGTTGACGCAGATTATATCAAGTTCGAGATTTATTTTGAATTTGATTTAGAAAGTGTTATTGATTCTATCACAATAAGTACAGTAGAATATGAACTTGCCCAAATAGAGTTTGATGTTGGGAAAGTAACTGTCCTTATTCCTAACACATATAGTTTAGGGGCAGATCCTAACTTCGAACTTGAAAGTATTGAACTATACGACACTTCAGTTCATGTAATTTCTGATATGATTAACCATGAAACGGTTATTGTTGAAGATAATGAAGCACCAACATTTTTTGTTGAAGAACAGATATTTGAAGTTGGTGGTAGTTTCACAGGTGACTTAGTTCCATATGTTTTTGAATTAGATGATAATTTTGATGAAGATATAACTGTAGATTTCGTTGAAGATATAGACATTGATTTTCCAGGAACATATGAAGTTACTGTTACTGCGGTTGATGATTCAACAAATGAATTTACTGATACATTCATAGTTCACATGGTAGATACTACTGCTCCTGTTATTCAAGTAATTGGTGATAACTACATAGAAGCAACTCAAGACGATACATTCCACTTTGAAGATTTAGTATCAATTACAGATAATGTTACCCCTAACGGAGGAATAGTATTAGATATAACCGCAGATTTTGATTTAGGTGAGGTTGGTAATTATCAAGTTGAATACGAAGCAACTGATTACTATGGAAATATCCATACTTTGGCAATGTCATTCTATATTTATGATCATATACCTCCACGATTTGATTTAATTGAGACCCAATATATTGAAGCGGCTGAATATACTGATTTTGATTGGAGTACGCTAATTGTCAACATGAGTGATAACGCTAATGGAGCGTTATCACCAAGTGAAAACATTGATAATGTTGATTATGATACACCTGGTGCTTATTCAGTAACAGTACGTTTAGCTGATAGTCATAGTAACTTTACTTATCAATCATTTATGGTAATTGTAGAAGACACTACTAATCCAAGTGTAGATGATATTGATGATCAAACAATTGAAGCAGGTGAATATCTTGATTTTGATTGGACTTCGTTAATTACTAACTACTCAGATAACAGTGATACTGCTTATGTATCATATGAAGTTGTTGATGAAGTAGTCTATGATACTCCTGGTTCATATCCAGTTACTATATCGATTATGGATAGTTCGATGAATCTAATCGAGAAATCATTTGCTGTCTATGTTGAAGATACAACAAATCCAATCATTACCTTAATTGGTGATTCAGTTATTTATATAACAAAAGATGGTAACTATATTGATGAAGGAGTTACGATATGGGATAACACTTCTGAAATATTGGTTCCTTCTATATCATCAAATGTAAATACAAACAAAGTTGGTTCTTATACAATAACTTATAATGTTAGTGATGAATCAGAAAATGCAGCAGCAACAGTTATAAGAACAGTAATTGTTACTGAGACAATAGTCTTATTTGCTGAACTTGATGAAGGTGTCGATTCAATTGGTATCGGTGAAACCCATATTGATGCTGGTGTTGAAGTATTCTCCTTCTTTGCTGCTACCGTTTTAGTAGTTAGTGATGTTGATAATACAACTGCTGGTACTTATGAAATAGTTTATACAATTACTGATACTGAAGGTAGTGAAGTAATTCTAACAAGATTTGTTACCGTATATGATAAAACACCTACTGTTTTATTTAAACTAAGTGACACACTAACAACATTAGCTGTCGATGAAACATATGTTGATGGTGGTTGTACAGTATTAATCAACGGTATTAGTTACACTTGTACTATAAAAACAAACACGGTAAATACAGCTCTAGCTGGTACTTATACAGTTACTTATTCTTATACTTATAATGAAATAGAATATACTTATAATCGATATGTCTTTGTTCATTCCGATACATCGGTAGTAACATTCTATTATCGAAAAAGGGAAGAAGGTGTTATCGTATGAAAAAACTTATAGTCATATCAACACTACTACTTGTAATTGTCTTATCAGCTTGTAATGGTGGAACACCAGAAACAATTGATTTTATATTAAATGATGGTAATGATACTGTAGAAATAAATACTTTATGGGAAGATATGGGTGCATCATTAACTGATGGTGAAAATACCTTTATCATTTACTCAGATGATACCCTAAATTCTTCTATACTAGGTTTGAATGAAATTACCTATGAACTTATATATCTTGAAGAAACATTTGAACTAACAAGATATGTCATCGTTACAGACCAAACTCCACCTGAATTAACATTACTACCAGGATTAGATACTTTAACAAAAGGTACGGAGTGGGAAGATACCGGAATTACTGTTACTGATAACTCAAATGAAACATTAACTTATCAAGTAGAAGGAACTGTTTTACATAATATTGCAGGTGTATATGAAATAACATACACTGCGACAGACTCATCAGGTAATACAAATACTATAAATCGATTTGTTACGATAATAAATTAGATAAAGTAAAAGCCCTCAATTTTTGAGGGCTTTTTAATTATCTCTATTTTAAAAGGTACTACTTCTTATTTCTTTTGTTTACTTTCAATGTATTCCATTGTCTTTGCGATTGCCTGTTTACAATTCTCAATTGTTTCAAGGGTATCAAAACATTCAATTCTATGATCTCCACCTTCAAAAACGATGACTTCATGTTTTGAGAATGATTTGATAGTTTCTAAGTCGCCTTCTTTTAGAGTTTCATCATCGGTTGATGTAATTACTAAGCCAGGATACTTTTCAATTCTTTTAAGTGCTTGGCTTGTTGGTGAAGCGTAAATACTTATTACATCTTCATATTTGTAGTTAGTTCTTGTTTGATCAGCAATTAAGTTTCCAATACTTCTTGCTTCAAAGACATACTCTTTGTATTTCTTTAATTCTTTGACACTTTTTATGGCCTTATGTACTGAATGGGTAAGTTTACGTATTTGCTCATCAGAAGAATCATCACTATCAACTATGTTCCTATATGATAGAGCTAGAACATCATATCCTGCTCTTAAGAAATAGTATCTACTGTAATAAAAGAATGGAGCTCTAGTATTACTTCCTGCTCCAGGAAATAATACTGCTAGTTTATGTGCAGTTACATTTGATGAAAAGATATGTTCTGATGTTTTACCATATAATTCTATTTTTATTTCTTCTCTTTTAATCATAAATCCTCCATTAAAAACAGTCCTCAAAAGGACTGTTTTTTTCTCCCTTGTTATATATATTATATCATATATTTATATAGTAATACTTATATTTGATAGTAATCAGCCTGTGCTGTGAACAATTGTGAGTATTTTGTGTTTTCTTTACTAAGTAAGTTTTTATGAGTATCAATATCTTTAACAGTCATATCATCTAGGACAATGATTCTGTCACAAAAGACACTTGATGACATACGATGGGATATAAATATTGCTGTTTTGTTTTTAATAAGTTTTGAGAATTTCTCATAAATTTCTGCTTCTGAAATAGGGTCTAAAGCACTTGTCGGTTCATCAAGGATAACAAGTGATGCATCTTGATACATTGCTCTGGCAATGGCTACTTTTTGCTTTTCTCCGCCTGACATATCAATGCCTTCTTCTGAATAAATTTTTGATAGAAAACTATCAATATTATTTGGTAAGGATTCCAGTTTATCTTGTAGTCCTACTTTATATAGACATTCCTTAATATAGCTTCTATCTTTTTCTTCGAGATCAACGTTCTCACTAATTGTTAATGCAAATAGTTTAAAGTCTTGAAATACTGCTGATAACTGATTGATATATGATTGATAATTATAATCAATAATATTTTTATTGTTCCAAAGGATTTCTCCTGAATCAGGTGTGTAAAATCTACTTATTAGTTTTACTATTGTAGTTTTACCAGCCCCGTTTATTCCGACGATACTTATTTTCTCACCTTTGATGATTTTAAATGAGACATTCTTTAATATTATCTTATCGGTATCAGGATATGTAAATGTAACATTTCTAAATTCTAATTCTTGGAATGGCTCACACTGATATCCTTCTTGTGAGATGGTTATATCATCTTCTTTATCTAAAACTTCAAATATAGAATTAAGTAAAACAACGTTTTGCTTTATTTGGATAAACCTTGAGGCAAAACCATCAATCGCCGCTGACACTTTCATTGCTGAAGCTGTTAGTAAAATGTATGTACCAACACCAAGACTTTGTGTCACAGAAATATATCCGATAAAACCATAGATACCAATAATTTGAATATAGTTTATTAGCATAAAATATACTTGAAACTTTCCGACGTTTTTTCGGTAAGTTATTATGTTATTACATGTTTTATCTAGGAAGTAATTAAATCTTTGATTCATTAATTCACCAAGACTATAGATTCTAAAATCTTTTTGGTATTTCGTCTCTGTTGCTACTTTTGAATAATAACTAAAACGTCTATTAACAGGTCCTAATTCCTTGTAGTATTCTTGTTGTTTTTTTGATGAGATTTGTCCGACTATAAAGTGAATAGATACACCGGTTAATATTAAGACAATTATGAGAGGATTAAATAGGACTATTAAAGTAATTAAAGAACAGATTGTTATAAATTGTGTAATTAACTCTATTGTATGTCTTAAAAATATATTAAGAGCATCAAAACTGTCTATCGCAAATTTTGCTTTACTCACTGAGTCTAAAAACTCAGGTTGCTCGAGATATTTATATTCAACATTCATCATTTTTTTAGCCATGTATGCTTTTACTTTATGTTCTAGTTTATCATGAGCTATTTCTGTATAAGTAGATAATGTAATATCTAGAAATCTTAAGATACATTCTGCTAAAACAATTGCACCTGCATATATAAATGCAGTATTCATATCTTTATTAACTAAACTTGTAATGATTAGAGATAGCCCGTACACACCAACAATTGTTTTAGATGCCATTACTAGTGCTTTAATTAGGGATAACGTGTAAAACCATTTAGATAGCTTGAAAGTTAAACTTATTAGCCTACCAGTATTAGATTTAAGCATCATAATTCACCTCATCATTTTGATAATATTTTCCTTGAGTCATAAACATGTTTTTGTATTTCCCATTGTCATAATTCATTAATTCATTATGACTACCTTCTTCGTAGATCATACCATTCTCTAGAAAAATAATTGAATCACAAAACTTAGTTGAAGCTAAGCGATGGGAAATCATTATCGCTGTTTGATTATCGACTATTTCACTGAATTTCTCATAGATTCTTTTTTCAGCGATAGCGTCTAATGCGGCAGTTGGTTCATCAAGGATAATTAGTTTAGTGTTTTCTTTATAGATTGCACGTGCTATTGCTAGTTTTTGTGCTTCACCACCACTTAAATCTACACCATCCTTTTCAATCACTTTAAGTAAGTTCTGGTTTTCTTGATTCTTATATTCTTTTACTCTATCTAATAACCCAGCTTGATTTAAAGCATCAATTGCGCGGTTTTTTTCTTCTTCACTTGGGTTTTGTCCGGTAATATTTTCGAGGATTGTCGCTGCATATAGATTTACATCTTGAAAAACAACTGCGATATTTTCTTGATAGGATTTTAAATTGATATCTTTGGTATTTATCCCGTTTATGAAAATATCACCTTTTGTCGGAACATAGAATCCACAAAGTAATTTTACTATCGTTGTCTTTCCACTTCCGTTAATACCAACAAGGGCTATTTTCTTATTATTTGATATCTTAAATGATACGTTTTTCAGTACCTCTTGACTACTAGATGGGTATTGAAAACTTACATTTCTAAATTCAATATTAACATCTTCAAATTTACAAACTGTACCATCTTCTGAATCACAGTCATATTCCTCACTGAAGAATGATATATACTTCATGGTTCTAGCAGTTTCTTCTTTAAGCCTTGCGATTTCTTTAAAGGTTGTTTGTAGTTTTATTGTGATAGCTAGGACTGTCATTATTGCCATTGAAATCGTTCCAAGTGAAACTGAACCTTGGAAATAGGCTCTAATAACTAAATAATAAGTTAGTCCATTAGTTATAAGTAGAAATGGAACATCAAATAAGCTAAATTTATGTTCATTTAGATCTTTTGCTTTTAGCAGTTCTAAAAACTCTTTAGTTTTTAGAACAAACCGATTATATAATGAATTTGCTAAGTTATTAATTCTAATATCCTTACCAAATGCCGAATCGTGGGTTATATCATAATAGTATTCTCTATTTCGATCACGTTCTGCTAGTTCACCATGATTATGAATCATAAAATCTTTTGCCTTTAAGGCTAATAAAAATTGTGCTATGGCACAAATAAATGCAGCAACAATTACAATAGGATTAAATAACCCTAAAATAATTATGAAGCCAATAATACAGAAAATTTCTGGTAATTGTTGAAATACAATTGTTAGGGTTCCATGAAATCCTCTATTAGAGTATTTCATAGTATCAAATGCTTCGTTTCTTTTAGCATGAAAATTAGCATCTTCTAAATGGGACATTGAAACATTCTTAAATTTCTCCGCATAGTTTCTCTTTCTTCTCATACTACTTGCTTGAAATCTACCATTAGCCATAGCATTAAGTTTAATACTAAACAATGTGAGTATCATTGAAACAACACCAAATAAACCAATAAATATTAATGTCATCTTTAAATCAGAACTACTAATTGAATCAATAATATATTTAGGGAAGATAACAGCAACTAAGGGAATAGAGCCAGTTATTATCATGTTCAATATAAAAATCAATATCATAAACATTTCTTTATCTTCTTTAAATACACCAATATGAAAATTATATACATCCTTTTTGGATATCGTTTTATTCATCTTTCACCTCGTTATTGAATTATATCTAAATAGTAGGATACTTACATTACACTTACAAGCAACTGCTGGTTGAGTTCTTTTTATGTCTTTTGATTTACTACTTCTTCTATAGCATTACTACCATTATTTCAAGATTGAAATACACATATAAATCAATAAAGTCTCATAATTTAAATACATAACAATTAATTTATGAAAACTTTTACATTAAATACTTTCTTGAAATAATAATTGTTGTATGGTTAAATACTATCAAAACGTTGAACAAGAGTAGTAAGAGAATTTATATACACAAAGAGAGCTATTGGTTGGTGTGAAATAGTAGATGTGAATTTCTGAACGTGCTTGGGAGTTTAATTATCGAATTATATGAGGTAATTACGTATACCTGCGTTAAAGGATAGAGTGCTTTGTATTTTTACATACAAAGAATTTAGGTGGTACCGCGATATTTAATCGTCCTTTGTTTTTGAGGACGATTTTTTTTATACCTATATGGAGTTGATTTGATGGAAAAATTATTTGATTATGGAAGAATTAAGGAATGGATACCATTTTTGTTTAATGGTTTAAGTATTACAATAACTATTGCAATTGTTGCAGGGATATTTGGTGTTACTTTAGGCGTTATTTTAGTTATTATGTCAAAAAATAAGATAACAAATAGTATTGCTGTAGCATATATTGATATCTTTAGGGGAACACCTTTAATTTTACAGTTATCAATTATATATTTTGCTATACCGCAAATATTAGATTTAGTTATTAATGGAGTAATAGGGATGAATGTTGATTTCCAGTTGGCAGGGATAACAGCAGCGTTTATAACATTTAGTTTGAACTCAGGTGCTTATATTAGTGAAATAATAAGATCGGGAATTAACAGTGTTGATAAAGGTGAGATTGAAGCTGCAAAAGCTTTGGGTATAAGTAAGTTTCATACATATAAAGACATTATATTACCAATTGCATTTAGGAAATCATTCCCATCATTAATGAATGAATTCATTACTTTAGTAAAAGAAAGTTCAATTGTTTCAATTATCGGAATTCAGGATTTGATGAGAAGACAACAGATTGTTACCTCGCAAACCTATATGTATTTCGAACCACTAATAGTAATTGGGATAATTTATTATGTTGTGATAAAAATACTGTCATTTACAGGTAGAAAAGTTGAGGTGAAAATAAACTATGGTAGAAGTTAAAAACATATATAAAAGTTTTGGCCCGTTAAAAGTTCTAAAAGATGTATCTTATATATTTAAAGAAGGTAAAACCACGGCGATTATCGGAGCAAGTGGTAGCGGAAAAAGCACCCTACTTAGATGTATTAATCAGTTGGAGATTATTGATCATGGTGATATATTAGTACAGGGAAAAAATATCGAAACATTCAAACATAGAGATTTAGTTTCAAAAGTAGGAATGGTTTTCCAACATTTCAATTTATTTAGTAATATGACAATTTTAGATAATGTCATGTATGCACTCATGAAAGTAAAAAAGATAAAGAAAAGTGTAGCGAATGAATTAGCTATTAAAGCTTTAGAAAGTGTAAATATTCAAGATAAGAAAGATGCTTTCCCAAGCACCCTAAGTGGAGGACAAAAACAACGGGTTGCCTTAGCCCGTGCGATGGTAATTAAACCAGAGATTATGTTATTTGATGAACCAACAAGTGCTTTGGACCCAGAAATGGTAAATGAAGTTCTAGATGAAATAAAAAAGTTAACCCTTACAGGATTAACTAATATTATAGTAACTCATGAAATGGGTTTTGCGAGAGAAATTGCTGACGAGATCATCTATATGGATGAGGGAAAGATAATCGAAGCAGGAGATTGCAAATCATTCTTCGAAAACCCCCAAGAAGAGAGAACAAAACAATTCTTAAATAAAATATTATAGGAGAGATTAAAATGAAAAAATTTATATTAATTATGTTAGTTATATTTAGTTTCACTTTAAGTGGTTGCAAGGAAAAAAGTGATACAATTATTGTGTTAACTTCAAGTGGGTACGAACCATATGAAATCATTGATACCAGTGGAAATTTAACTGGTTTTGATATTGAATTAATGGAGGCCTTGGCTTTGGAAGCAAATGTAGAAATCGAATGGAAAGATGTAGATTTTGATGGGATTATAGCCAGTTTACAAGCTGGACAAGGTGAGTTAGCCATTGCGGGAATTAGTCCAACAGAAGAAAGAAAAGAGATGGTTGATTTTAGTAACATCTACTATAATAGTGATGCAGGACTTACAAACTTCTTATTGTTTGATTCCAGCAGCAATATTACAGGACTTGATGATTTAGATGGTCTTATTGTTGCAGCTCAGCTTGGTACAGTACAAGCAACACTATTAGACTCAATTAGTGATGAATATGGGTTTACAGTTGATCTTAGAAATACATATACGCAAATTGTCGAGGAAGTAAAAGCCGGTAGAATTGACGCCTTCGTTGTTGAAAAAATCATTTCAGAATCAATTCTTACAGTTAATGATTCATTAACTAAGGTTGGATTTGAAAGTAGTTTAGATGATGTTACAGGAAATGCTATTGCATTTAGTAAGGATTCTGAATATGTAGATTTATTTAATACTGCATTACAAGTTTTAAAAGATAATGGTGTATTGGATCAATTAATCGAAAAATGGTTCTAAAAAAACAGCAAAACTAATTATAGTTTTCCTGTTTTTTTTCTTTGATATAGATAAAAAGAATGTATATAGGTTGCCCAATAGGGCTTTGCTATACTGTGTATAAAAACAGCTTCTCCTATTTGTGATACGGGTTTCATCACTTTTAATTGCAACTTACTATTAATAGATTATCATTTGGTTCAACGTTATCTTTTGGTAAACCATCCATCATATGAACCCCATCTAGATGAAAAAAAATTATAATAAAACACCTCTATACTTTGTCCTGTATAGAGGTGTACTTGTTTATTCTTTGTCCATTAGAGTTGTTCGTAATTATATTATTACAATTCTAATACTTATCTTAAAAGATTCTAATAAATTTTAATTAATCAGTATTGGAAGATTAATAATATACGAGTATCCTGGTACGATTAATGAACTGTAATTATAACCCCAGAAGTATAAATCACCATTTGATGTTAGTAAAACACTGTGACTAAAACCTACTGAAATATGTTGAGGATTGATATTTTTATCGTTGAAATTTGCAGTTATATTAGATGCATAATGTGGGTCATGAGTGTTTGTTCCCATGTTTCCGTAATAATTGTAATATCCATAAGTAAATACATTATTTTTATTTGTAATTGCAACTAAATGTCTAACTCCTAAATCAACTTTCTGTATTTTTTCAGATTTTCCTAACATAAATTGATCAGTTACTTCAACTGGATATCTTGAGTATGGGTAGAATGGGTCATTAATATTTGGAAAATGATACGCAGACCACATAAAAATCCTTCCCTTATTTGTGACAATCACTGTAGTTAAGTCATAAGATTCTATCAAATGAACATTCTCATTTTCTTCAAAATTAAAATACTCAGTAATGTCATATGGAGTTCTTCTGGTAGTCATTGTTCCATCACCTAGTTTATAATAATAGTTGTCTCCCCAAGCAAAAACTCTTCCCTTGTTTGTTGCAGCAAATCTTGTATGACTTCCTGCTGAGATGTGAGTAATTTTTTCATTCACATCAAGTTGGAAGTTACTTGTTATATCTACTGGAGCAAACGCATGGTTATTACTATTATTTCCAACTGTTCCATAGTAATTAATTCCCCATGATAATACTCTACCAAATGAAGTAAGTAACATACCACCATATAATCCTAGCGATATATCCTTGATTTCTTCATCCTCTAGTAGATTAATGTGTTCATTTTTTACAGGGCTTCGGTGTAGGTTATAATAACTATCTCCAATCCCCAAAGCACCGTAAGCATTTCTTCCCCATGTATAAACATATCCTTTTTCTGTAGTAACCATATTTACGAGTCTAGAAGAGTAAATATGATTAATTTTATCATCTTCCTCAAGATTGAAATGTTCGGTAATATTGATTGGTTCTCCTGAATAATAGTGGTTTCCATCACCTAAATAACCATCTGGATTGAATCCCCAAGAATACAGTGTTCCATCTTTAAGCAACACCAATAAACTGTGAGCACTTGATGCGGTTTCTTTTATATTTTGCAATTCTTCATGAATTGGTTCTGTTTCCGTTTCTTTCTTAGCAGCATATACACTTGTATTTGTTGACATCGAGAACACAAGAAGTAAAGACGTGATGATTATTAATACTTTTTTCATAATTCCTCCTTATTTTTTTTATTTTTTTTCTGCACGTCACTGTGTATGCTATCCAATTTCAGTTTAGCACAACCAAGAATTGAAAACCATAAGAAATAATTGAAACATAAATTACAATTGAATAGAGATTTGAACTTTTTGAATAGCATTATTCAAAGTCTCTGAGAACAGTCAATTTTTGACCAATTGTTAGGTGCGGAACATAAAAATGGTATTAAAAAACTCCTAATAAGTAAAGTGAACCCTATATAGTGGACACTAAATAAAAAAACACTTTTATAAACCATATCAATTATGAGCTACAAGTGATACGACTCATTGTTAGTTTCTAAGTTGACAAAAATATTATGGAATTAATACCAAAACAAAAGACCTAAATAATAGGTCATTTCACTTATGATAAGGTTCGTCGTATCGATATTAGTTGCAACTTATTATGTTATTCATATTAATAATTGTTGTGATTTATGGTTGTTCATGTACATAAGTACAAACTCCATGCTCTTCCATATGGGAAAAAAAATAATCTCTTAACCTCACAATTCTTGAAATCATTTTTCTATTCTTTTTTTTCCAAAAGTTACTTTATCATAATTGTCTAAGTATGCTTTTATCATAAATCCACCATAAGCTTCTGATTCCATTGTTACATATATAGTTTCCTTAATAATCTTTGATAAATTATTTTTATCATTCTTCTTGATGCCATATATTAAGACACGAAAACGAGAGATATCATGCATTAGAATAAGTAGTTTTTTTCTATTCACTACTTCATAATTTGTATGCCATGCAAAATTATCATTGTCGGTATTTTTATTATATGGTTCTATTCCGAAAAAGTCTAAAACTTTTTTTGAAGATTGTATATTGATTATAATGATTTGAATTTCAAAGTATTTTTGTTGATACCACTATTAATCTTTAGTATACTAAATTTATCGAGAATGGGTGATTAAGTGAGTAGAAATTTTGAGAGTGATAGACTAAAAAAAATAAGAAATTATGACTTAAGAAAAGACTTAGATATTGCAAAAGAATATGCTTGGGAATATTTGAACAATATTCATAAAAGAAGTGTATATCCAAATCAAGTGGACATTGACAATATCCAGGAGTTTAGTGAGGAATTAAATGAAGAACCATCTTCTCCAACTGAAATCATAAAGAAATTACATAAGTATGGTTCACCTGCAACTGTAGCTCAAAATAGTGGGAGATACTTTGGATTTGTTTGTGGAGCTATGCTACCATCATCTATACCCGCAAAGTGGTTAGCAGATGTATGGGATCAAAATCCTGCAATATATGTAATGTCCCCTACTGTCTCAAAGATAGAGTCTATTGTTGAAGGATGGTTGATAGATTTATTTAAATTTAATAAGGAATGTACAATAGGATATGTTGGTGGTAGTGCCACAGCAACATTCGCTGGACTCGTTACTGCTAGAAATTATTTACTTTCAAAAAAAGGATATGATCCATTTAATAGAGGAATAACGGATTTGCCCAAAGTTAAAGTTGTTGTCGGGGAAGGTGTTCATTCTACTGTATTTAAAGCGTTATCATTATCAGGAATGGGATATGATAATGTCATACGGGTACCTATGGATCAAGAAGGTAGAATGATTTTTAGTGAACTTCCTGAACTTGATGATATGACAATAGTTGTTGCACAAGCAGGACATTTATCAACTGGGGCATTCGATCCTATTAAAGAAATTTGTGAAAAAGCACAAAAGGCAGGAGCTTGGGTCCACGTTGATGGAGCATTCGGCTTATGGGCGAGAGTAGATAAAAGGTTCAATCATCTTACAGTAGGTCTAGAACTCGCAGATTCCTGGAGTGTAGATGGGCATAAAACATTAAATGCACCTTATGATAATGGAATGATTATCTGTAAACATTCAAAACTACTTTTAGATGCAATGAATGTAGAAGGTTCCTATATTATTAGGAGCAAGTTTAGAGATGGTATGTTATTTACTCCTGAGATGTCTAGAAGAGCAAGGGTGATCGATTTGTGGTCTTCGTTAAAAGGTTTAGGTAAAAATGGACTGGGTGATATGATATATGAAATGCATGCTAAGGCAAAATACTTTGCACAAAGATTGAATGATTTAGGGTTCGAGATTATGAATGAGATTCATTTTAATCAAATAATAGTTCATTATAGTTCCAATGATGAAACATTGAAACTAATTGAATTGATTCAGAAATCAGGAGTGATGTGGTTAGGTGGTTCTAAATGGCAAGGTAAAAACATAATACGAATTAGTATTAGTTCATACAAGACCACATATGAAGATATTGATATGTGTATAGATGACTTTGAGAGCCAAATGATGCAACTACTATTTAGTGGCAATCAAAATGTATAAACAAATAGAGTTCCCTTCTCTAGGTGTTACCCTAAGAGGAAGACTTTATATACCTGATAAATATTCCAGACAACATTCTATAATAATTATGGCACATGGATTTACAACTACGATTAGTGGTATGACAGCTGATAGATATGCTGAGAAATTTCATGAAGCAGGATTCGCTGTACTACTATATGATCACTGTAACTTTGGAATGAGTGATGGTCACCCGCGTCAAGAACTATGTTTTTGGATACAAGCAAGAGGATATATTGATGCAATTGATTTTGTGTCTACTATACCAACAATTTGTAAGGACAATATTGTAGTCTGGGGTGCAAGTCTAAGTTCTAGAGAATCATTTATAGTTGGGGTTATAGATGATAGAGTGAAAGCAATAATAAACTTAGTCCCTGCATATGGTGATGATTTCCCTATAGTTATTTCAAATGAAGATGCTTATTCATTTGCAAAAAAAACAATCTTAAATAATGACATTTACAAACTTCCACATACTGTTAGTAAACCAATACCTATTGTCTCGTCAGATCAACTAGGCTCTCCATCTGCTTTAATTGAGATTTCTGCATATCGTTGGTTTATTGAGTATGGCGGAAGGTATGGTACAAATTGGAAAAACTATGTATCTTTCCTAAGTATTAAACAACCGGAGAATTTCCATATTGGGTGCTTAGCTGTACTTATAAAAGCTCCAGTCCTTATGGTTATAGCAGATAACGATGAAATGAGTGGAGCTAGTAGTGATGTTGCAATAAAAATTTATGACACAATTGATAGTCAAAAGAAGAAAGTAATGATAAACGGAGGGCATTTTGGCTTGTTACACTACCCAAGCACATTATTTAATCAAGTCTCTGAAATACAAATAGATTTCCTTAAAGAACATTTAAGAACTTAACAATCAAAAATAAAATTAGTAATGAGAAATTTATCATAAGTAAAAACCCGAGATAGTCGGACTTTTGAATTAAATCAGTATTCGATAATATTTTGTCATTGTTTAGCAATATACTGAGTCGTACATATTCACTATTAGTATCGAAAGACAACATATATTTCATTATAGTGTTGTCTCTTTCTTTTGGATTTGGTTTCGCATGGTCGAGATCTCCACCATGTGTACACGTATACGGTTAAATTTCTGGGACTATACTGGGCTCGAACTTGTGACACAGGTATTTAAGCCGAATTTCTATGTCAAATACAATAAATAAACACTTACCTTAAAGGGTTTTGTTATACTCTACATACCTATAGTTGCAACTATTTGTGATACGGCTCGTTGTTGTTTATTCTAAATGAGCAATATATTAGTTCTAGTAACATACTAAATATATAAAAAGCATTCTTGTAGGATACAAGAATGCTTTTAAAGATAATTTTATATTTGTCACTGAATTACTTTACATCTTTTTTGTGAATATACTCGTATTCCAACCATCGAGTTTTGAAGTACCATTTCTAATAATATCAACACAAATATCTACTACATTTTGATCATATAGTGTTCCACTATTATCTTGTAATTCTTTAATACATTCCTCTAGTGGCAACCCTGGTCGATAAGGGCGGTGATTTGACATTGCTTCAAAAACATCTGCAACACATATTATCTTTGCCTCTAATTTAATTTCATCACACATAAGTCCTTCTGGGTAACCACTACCATCACATTTTTCATGATGTTGTTTCACAACTTCTGCGATTGGTTGCTCAAATTGAATCTGTTTGATAATATCATATCCTACTTGAGGATGTTCTTTAACAAGTGATTCCTGTGAATCACTTAAACTACCAGGTTTTGTAAGAATCTCCAGTGGGATTTGGATTTTACCAACATCATGTAATAATGAGCTAAATCTAACAATTTCTAATCTCTTTTCTGAGAAATTCATTTCTTTACCTATTTCGATAGCTAATGAAGCAACTCTATTCTCATGTCCAAAAGTATATGGATCTCTAAATTCCGTTATTGCGCCAATGGTTGTTATCAAAGACTCTAATACATCTCTTGTATTTTCACGACTCTTGGCAATCTCGCTGATATCAACTGCGATTCCCGCAAGATATTTCTCATTATTTATAGATTCATATAAGAATTTATAAACTCTTAGCCATTTTTTAGGTGAATTTTCCGTCTCTTCAATATGTAGTTCAAACTCGACATTTCTACCGTTTTTTAAAAGCAATTTATCATAATCTGCAACTATTTCAATATTCTTCTTACTCAATATACCCTGTGTTTCTGTTATTACTTTATCCTCTAAATCTCCATTTACATTTCCGGTGATAATTTTTCTTGCCTCTCTATTAGAGTATACATATTTTAAATTCTCATTTTTAATATATATTGCTCCTGGAAAACAGCTCATAAATCTATTATATCTGTCTTCAATCATTTTTGATTCTGTAATATTTGTCAAAATAGCTATTAGTACATCGCTATTTTGATCAAACTTTTTTAAAACTACTTTGAACCATAATTTAGTACCCGATTTAGTTCTATGTAAGAATTCAAATTCATGATTGCCTTTTTCCAAGGCAATAGCGCAATGTTCAATTGCACTTTTTTCACTATCTTTACCATCTAGTTGAAATAATGGTGCAAAAAAACCAGGATTCAATCCGATTAATTCACTGCTATCGTCATATTCTAGCTCTTTAGCAGTTATTTTGTTAACCTCTTTAATCACATTATCCTTAATTGCCATTAATGCACAAGGAAACCCAAAAAATACATTTTTTAATAGAGTATCCTCAAAAGTTAATCTATTCTCCATAGTAATCCTCCTCGTAAGCTATTACAAATTATATCATACATACAGCAATCCGAAAACAAACTTTTTGTAAAACTTATCCGGTAAAGCACTAAATATAGATATTTGACTTAACGCAACATAATACTTTGAAGTAAAAAAAAGAAACACCTTTTCAAGGTATTTCCATAATCTACTCATTAAATATTGAGCATCATATCTTTTTTACTTAAAAACTTATTATATTACTAAGAGTTAAATCCCACATCTTTATATTACTTTCATTTTACTCTTTAAGTCATCCACTCGATAACTCACATACTAAATGAACTAATAATTAGATCTTAATATCTAATACTCTCTAATAAGTTCTTTTAAGATTAGAGACTGTGTTTGAATTGTATCCTCATGTTTATATTTAAGTTTATTCATTACTGATATTGCGTTTTGAATACCTTTTGTGGATTTAGAGACTTGACTTAGTCCACTCTCTATTTGATCTCTGATAGCTAGATTTGTAAAAATATTATCAAACCAGAAATCGGTAGTTCTATCTACTGCGACATTACCAGATGTAGAAACAACTACATCTGCTTTTATATCTTTTATTTCATTATTAAATATTTTGATTTTTTGTCTAGCTCTTGCGATGGAACTATTAGCACTATCTAAACTTTCGTGTTTTAACATATGGTTATATAGTCCTGTCTTCTTTGTCCAAGTATCCCATGAATGTAATCTTCTAGCTTTTTCTAATGAGGACTCGGCTGAAGATAAGTATTGAACAACTTGACGTCCGACCTTTATAGCATCTTCTACTTCAATAAGTTGTTCATTGGCTGAATTTAGTCTTGTTGTAATTGTTTCATATTCTTCTTTAAAAGCAGGTGAAGTTTTTATTAGTAGTTCTTCTTTATTGTTTAGGACTTCTTGTTTAGTATTTTGATAATTTGGTAAACTATCTAATTTACTTTTTTTATCTAAATAGTCTTCTTTAACTATTAGAAGTTCTTCTCCTAGAGCTTCTTTCTTAATAGCAGCATCCATTAGGTCTTTTTGTTCTTGTGATAATTTCTCACTTTTAGTTCCTATGATCGTGGTGAAGATATTTTTAAAGGTGAATGTTTCTAACTCTTTAACATCTTCTTGCTCTTTTATTATTTGTTCGTTATGTTTCCTTACTTCTAATAACTTTTCTTGATATAGGTTATTCGCATCCTCTGCTTTTTTAGAGATGCTTTTCTTTTTGATTATTAACGATTCAAGTTCAATTAACTTTTCGTTTAATTCCTTTACATTCATAATGTCCTCCTACCTCTTCTTTAGATATTGAATATCCATTATTTTACTCATTTGAGCCATCAACGACAAATGAATGATTTTCATCAAATGAGAGTCTTTCTTTTGATATAAATGTTGTCTCAAAGAGATCACCTTCACCACTTATGATATAAAAGTATTCAGTGTCATAATCATTAGGATAAAAATAGATAACAGATTCACTATAGATTGTGTAGTCTACAAGTACATAATCTATATCTAAATTCTCATCCTTATTACGAAATTTTATTGTAATCTCATTATCACTTAATTTTTCGATGAAGATTACTAGTTGTCCGTCAACACTTGCGCTATAGACATAACCATCATTAGTTTTTAAACTAGTTTCTTCTATAAGATTAAACTTATGAGTAATACTGGCATATTCTGGGTATTCTCTTATCCTCGAAGAGCTTGTTATAATAAACATATATGTTAATACTAGTAGAAAAGGAAGAGTTAGTAGGCCTTTTACCCATTTTTTTATTTTTGAAGAATTTTCTTTTTCCCCTTTAAATCTGTCAATAATAGTAAATAAAGCTATTATTGGGAGTAACAATAGTGGTAAGAAGGGATTCTTGTAGATGATAGAACCTATATTGGAAAATTCTTTAAATCTTGGAAGAAATACAATCTCATTGTTTATAAAATACATATAGAAAATGCTTGTGTTAATTGTCAGTATAAAAAAACTTAATGCTCCCATAAATCTCTTATTTCGTAAGCTTTCAATATTTTCTCTTTCATTAATTTCTCCTGTTTCATCTTCTTTACTAGGAGTTTTCTTTTCTACTTTTGGCATCAACATGACTATAATGGCAGAAATGATTGGCAACATTAGAATTTTAAAAGATAGACCATATAATTCATAGCCTATTCCATCAGGTAAGAAAATAAAAAGTAACAAGGAAGGTGCGAATACACTAGTAATTCTCCATAGCAATCTAAAGCTTAGAATAAAAAAATGCAGGACAAGTATTATACTAAATCTTGATGTTATAAAGAGGAAACTTTTTGGTAATCCCTCACTTGTTGAGGCAAATAATTGATTACCATAAGTAAGATAACCTGTAAGAAATAAAGTTAGACATAAAGAGAACAGAATAAAACTACCCAGTCTAAATTCTTTATCACTTTTACCCATATTAAATAAAACGCAAAAAGATAGTATTATTGCGACTAATCCAAGTAGTGCTTTTACTTGATACTCTTCCATGTCTGCACCTCATATAGTTCCTAATAAAAAGGGACCACAATATAAAAAAGTGGTCCCTTTACACTGTAAAAATATTATACCATAAAAAAGTAAGTAGCGCATATAGAATCTAATGAATGAATTACTATATAACTTCAATATTGGTTATCTGAAGAGCACTAACACTTTTCTCTCCAATAAAGATTAGTTTATTAAATAAGTCTGTTCTGGTGATATGTCCTTTAACTTTTTTAATTTTATGAGATTCAAAGTAAGATACTTCTATTTCATAGTTAAATAGATAAGCTGATTCCAATTGTCTATTTAATTCTTCTAACTGGTCCACACTTAACACAGGCATGGTTTTTCTTTCTCTACCGTGAAGTAAGTCATTAATATAATCTCCTTGTTCTAAGAGGGCATTAAAGGGCATCCACTTCATCATTTTGCGGTCATGGTATGTATAATCAGGCATTATGTCCACCTACCATATCTGTTCTAGCTATTGCGGTTGAGGTTTCATCTAAACTGGAAGCTCTAAAGATTGCTTTTTTACCGTGTCTAAATTTGATATTATCAATGGATGACATTAGTTTATGATCTTTTAATACTTTATTCATATCTTTAAAGAGATTTAATTGAACATAGAATTCTTCAACTAATTTGGTAACTCGTATAGTGACTTTTCTGATGGGTGAATCCCCATCATAAAATTCATCAAAGAGTTCCATACAGGAATTATATATTTCGGCCTCATTACAAGTTGGGAATGGTAATGTCATTTGGCGATTAAATCCGCCACCACCGTGATTTCTAGAATAAGATATTCCGAGATTAATTGTATAGGCTTTTCTGTTTCCTGCGCGGAGTCTTTTAGTTACTTCATCAGTCATCTCTAAAATGATTTGGACAATTTCTTCAGCATTATAATCATGGTATAGGGTTTGCCCCATACCATAACTTTTAGAAACTGGTTTATATACTAGTTTCTCATTAATAACTGACATATCAATTCCATGCGCATGATGATAGAGTTCTTCTCCCATAATTCCGTAATATCTTTGGAGTCGTTCTAATGGGTAATGAGCTAAATCATAGATAGAATGAATACCTAATTGGTTTAGGTTACGTTCCATATTGATTCCTATACCCCACATTTCACTTATTGGTGAAATAGGCCATAGTTTTGTAGGAACGTCATCATACGTCCATTTAGCGATGAATGTCGGTGACTTTTTACTTTCAACATCAAGTGCAATCTTGGCTAAAAGTAAGTTCGGACCGATTCCACATGTTGCGGGTATTTTCGTTGTTTCTAAAATATCCGCAAGAATCATTGCGGCGATTTCTTCATCGGTCTTTTGATAAAAATTAAGGTAAGTGGTCAAGTCAAGAAAGACCTCATCTACACTATAAACGTGAATATCTTCAAATGAAACGTACTTTAGGTAAATTTCTAAGATTCTTGTCGAGTATTCTAAGTACTTACTCATTCGTGGTTTAGCAAAGATTATTTTAGGATCTTCAGGTAATTCAAACACACGGCACCTTGATTTCACACCACGTCTTTTAAGATAAGGGGTAACCGCAAGAACAATACTACCGTTACTACGTGATTTATCTGCGACTACTAAAGGAGTTGTAAATGGATTAAGCCCACGTAAAGCACATTCTACTGAAGCGTAGAAACTTTTTAAATCAATACATAGGATATTTTTATGTAAACGATATTCTTCCATTCTTGCACCTCCTTTTCTTACTTACTAACCTTATTATAATCAATAATTATCTATAAGACAAGAGGGCTGAATTTATGAAAATTCGTTTACACTTAGTATCTGTGCGATGAACTTATGTGGATAAATAATTAAGTTTATTTCTTACTTGAAATTGTTTATATTATAGTGTAACAATCATTATATAAAGTGGTTAAAGTTGATTAAATCAAAAGAGAAGTCAACCGACTTCTCTTACGTTTGTATTATTGTTTTTTCTATGAAACACTTTGCTTTCTAGGTAATATTTTAAAGAACACATATAGATTATACATCAAATGCGATAAAATAAACAAAAATAATAAAATAAGTTCATTTCCTGTCAAATCGTCATAATAAAGCCAAAAAGCAAATATATCAATAATAGCAATTACAACAACTACTATTTGATTATATAATCTTCTATCTGAGAACAAATTGATTAATACCATCACAAATGTAAATGTTGGAATTTCATAGTAGATTGCAAATACATTATATCCAATCCCTATATATTTAAGTAAAATGTACATATATATATTTAGCATAATAATTCCAACACAATGTAACAATATATACTCTTTACTTCTTTCTTTGTATAACAATATAATAATTGCAAGTATCAAAGTACATAGTGTCAGTGACGAGCTTAGAAGACTATCAAAAGATACTGAGAAATAATTAATAATTAACAGCACCCCAAATAAGAGAGTCACAGCAATATTCCGCTTTACTTTAGTCATTATACATCTCCTTCCAATAATTATATCTCACAATATAATAGTCGATTAGTATGGTTTGATCAGTCTGATTAAGTCTTGGATTTGAAGTTAATGCAATTGCGTCTAATTCCAAATCAACATCAATGACCATGGTTATTTCTGGTGATAGTGCCTTACCGAAAATAGAATCAACATTGGCTGCCCCAGCAATGCTTTGAAGTACTAATTTCAATCCATTAAAAATTGGAGTTGTTTTAGCAGCATTCTCATACACAGCAAATTGAGCTTCTTGATCAATGTACAATTTCGCAATTTCAATATCACTTAAATCTGCATCACTAAAATCAACCTTTGCAAAACTTAATCGTTCTTCAGCTGCATTGTTATAAGTTTTCGCCATTAACATTGAGATTACTAAGGTCCCCACTGTAATACATCCTAGTATGAATAATAAGGCAAAATCTCCATTTGGGTCTACAAACATGACAGGAGTCATGACTACATGTAGCACCAATATATCTTGTCAATAAGTGTGTAATGCATCTCAACTAAGCTCTCGAGTCATCTAGCCCAAACTTATATTTTATTTTGAGTTAGTATTCTTCTTAGGTAGTAACCATATGTTAAATCCCATTATTGTACTTACTAGAATTGGGACTATAAATGATTTAGGGTAAGGCATATTACTATATATCATGTATATTAAACTAAATGTTAGGCTTATTGAATAAAGCATAGTCATGATTATTTTGTTAAATCTACTTATACTTCTAAATTCATCATCATATAGTGTGTATAAAATTATTGTTGAAGATAGCGCATAAGGAATTAACGCTAAATATATCAAATCAATAAACAAGTATGATAAACTTACAATTATAGCAATAAGTATCAAGACGTTATACTTTTTCATAATCAACCTCCAATTAAAACATTTTTAATACATCTAGCCAGTTTTTCCTCAGGTGTTACTGCAATTGAATCAACAACAACATATGTTATACCACTATAAAAAGCTGTTCCAACAACAATGATTAGAATAGACCCAACTACTTTGGTAACTGGTTCTGGATTGGCAGCAAACCAAACTTTTGCTGTAACAATAGCTAGACTACTACCTACTGCAACAGATGCCCAAAACACATTATAATCCCTATTATTATTGTAGTAATCATCATAACACTCACCTATTGAGCAATACTCATCATGACTCAATTCATCAGGTACCCCAATATTTAGTATATCATCGTAAGGTCTATACTCCTTGGAATCATCGCCAGTGACACCTCGTACAGGACTAAAGCCGGTGCTGTCTGTAAGCATGACTGGAGTAATGTAATTAAGCATAAGCATGCACTAGTCGGATATTCGTATAATAGTGCTTAACTATGTGTTTCCTGTGTTTATTCATTTTTCGAAGTTAACTATTTTTTTGATAAATAAAGTTATCCCGCTTTTATATTTATATATTTAAATCTACACTACTTCATACTTAAACTCAATTGGAACACCAGAATTAACCTTTAAATAATCAATATATCTTTCATATTCATTATTCTCGTTCTCTATATCAACATAACTGACATCATAAATATCGATTCGCTCGCATAAGTTATTCTCATAATAAATTTGAAGACTCAAAAAAATGATATACAAGTTACTCTTTAATAAGTCTTCAAGCTCTTTATAACTATAAACTCGATTATATAGTTTAATAGATTCTAATATTTGGTCATTGCTATCAAGAGTATAAATTTCAATAATATCCCCAACTACTTTGTACTCATTTGACATTGTGTTTAAGTCCAATATCATTTTTAGAAAAATCGAATTATCCTTTACTTCTTTTGTAGCTTCTATACTCAATTTCATTCTTCATCATCTCCATTTTTATCATCTGGATACTTATCGTAATCTACATTTAAATGCTCATCTTTTCTTTTGCCATCAACCCAATCGTGGTCGTGTGGCAAATCCATACTTCCTGGATGATCATAATCTCTATCTCGTTCTGGTAGCCCATCTTCTCCATACCATCTTTTTTGCTTTAAATTTCCATTTTCATCATATAAACGACCCGGAACATTTGCATCACCTCTATATGGTAAACTACTACTCTTACTTATGTAACTCAATAGTTTCTTTGTGTAATAAAAATCATTAACTATTTCCAAAATCATAACTGTTACAACAACTACAACAGCTACTATCAATACAAGTTCCAACATGGTCAATCCTACTAATATTCCGATAGCGACAGCAGATTCCCCGCTTATGTCTGAATACATTACAGGAGTGTTATTCACCAATTGCAGCAAGATCAATAATGCCTATATTCTTAAGGTATAAGTCAACTCTATCTTTGTTGTATATACCATTCCCTCTTGAGGCAATAGTAACCTTCTCTATCAAATGTTCAGCCATTCTATATGTAAGTTTGTTGATACTTTTTTGTAGCCCTATTTCTTCTACCATGTTTATGATATTTTGTTTCATTGTTTCCATATATAGTGTTG
Organism: Candidatus Izimaplasma bacterium HR1; assembly: GCA_000755705.1. Lineage (NCBI taxonomy): Bacteria > Bacillati > Mycoplasmatota > Mollicutes > Candidatus Izemoplasmatales > Candidatus Izemoplasmataceae > Candidatus Izemoplasma > Candidatus Izimoplasma sp. HR1. The sequence continues at coordinate 1,203,031 of CP009415.1, read as the reverse complement.
TTTCAGTATGTACGTTAAGTTTTTCTGTTATATCATTCTTCTCTTGTCTGAATTGATTAAGCAACTCATTGAATGTCTCTTGATCAATTCGCTTCAATGCAAAATCCTCATACAATGTTTTCAATAGGGAACTTATTGTTGCCAATCGAGTTTCACAATCATCCTTGAGTACTTCCGAACTACCGAAATCTTTTTTTTGAGGTACTATGTAAGAATATAGTTTGTCTATTACATTTTCCTTATCTAGATTTATTTGTTTATGTAATTTTACAAAAATAGTTCTTACACTCTCCACCGCATCTCGGTATCTCATAAAATGTGAAGTACATCGTTCTGTGCCGTGAACACGATATGTACTACATACATAAGCTGAGCTATTAACTCTGCGTTTATCAACAGCATAAATCATCATGCCCCCACAATCACTACAACGAATCTTACTCTTGAAAAGATGTTTATGGCGAATGACTCTTCGCTTTGGTTTTGATTGAAGATACTCTTGCACTTGATAAAACAATTTTGCATCAATGATAGCTTCATGAACATTCTTTGTTATAATCCAATCTTTTTCAGGGATTGAACAGAGAGTTTTGTCTTTGAAAGATTTTGTTTGATGTTTATTGCATACAATATTCCCAATATATACTTCATTGCATAATATACTTAGTATAGTCTGTGGCGACCAAGAGTAAGGGTATTTTTGTGCATTATCTAATTTGTACTTAGATGTTTTTTTGTATGTGTCAGCTCTTGGAGTTAAAACTTGATCTTCTTTCAATTGTTGAGAAATTCCATAAATTGTGCTTCTTTTAGAATACATTTTGAATATTAACTGGATTATACTAGCTTGCTCTGAATCGATGATAAGATGGTTTTTATCTATCGGGTCTTTAGTGTACCCATAAGGAGCCACAGCTCCAGTAAACTTTCCATTTTCTGCTTTTGTTCGATATGCACTACGGATTTTCTGCCCAATATCTCTTGCATACCATTCATTTATAATGTTCTTAAACGGTGTAAAATCATTAATTTTTTGACTTGTATCAACGTTATCGTTGATTGCGATAAATCTCACATTTTTACTAGGAAAATAGTGTTCAATGTAATATCCGGTTGATAAGTAGTTTCTTCCTAATCTAGATAAATCTTTCGTTATTATTGTTGAGACTATTCCCTTTTCGATATCTTCGATGAGTTTCTGAAAACCTGGACGATCAAAATTTGTTCCAGAGTAACCATCATCAACGTAATTCCTTAATTCTGTGTAAGAGTTTCGATTTGCATAATGCCTTAAGAACTCTTTTTGTGTCTTTATACTTGAACTAAAATCATTTGCTTCGTCTTCTCGTGAAATGCGGCAATATAGCGCTGTTGTTTTATTCATAATAATCCCCTAACAACAGACATACTATTCCATAACGAAAAGAGTTCTAGGAAAGAACAGACATTCTAAATATTTATCTTTAGTGAAAAACTCAATTATAGTCTGTCTGTTCTTTTCATTTATTTTTTATTGAATTTCAAAGTTTCTTTATAGTCTCTCACGAATCTTCAAATTCTCGTTATTCATTTTCATATAGTTTCTTAGTATATGCAAAACTTCATTATTAGATATAAACTCATTATTAAAAGTTAAGTTGACACTCCAATCTAAATCTATATAGATAGAATAGTCATAAGAATCAAACAATCGATTTGAATCCACTATTGGATTCTTAGTTGAATTGATATAGTAATCAAGTTTCATTGGTCCATTACTAGAAATGAAATGTGTATTTAAGGAGTGCGACTTTAATATCATTTTAATTATATCTAAGCCTGGAAAACTCCCGATTATTAAGCAATAGTCTGATTTACTCTTTGTCTTATTTGAATACATGTTTAATGAGAGACTTTTGCTTATTTTACAAATGTTTTTGTATGCGTCTTCATTTATTGCCTGCCAAAAGAACACATAATTGTTTCTTTTGTTTGGAAATTGCCCATAAATGTAACTTATAAATTTTGAAGCAGCTAAGCATAAATCGTTATGTCCATTTTCGAAATCCACATAGTAATGCGAATAATTAGTATTTTTCATTTTACTCTCCTCTATTAAGCGCTACATCAAAGAAATTATATACTCCATTAACAACCGGAACTGCAACTTCGACTATCAAAGTTCTATGAAAGTTAAACCCATGTGCAGCAGTAACATAATGCATATGAATACCCTGACTTAAACTTGCGTCAAATCCAAAAGATTTACCAACCCTTAGGAATGTATAATTTCCACTCTGTGTACCAAACATTCCTCTTACAGTATTGTTCATATTAACCGGCCGATGAAAACTGCTCAACTTACTTGCTGCAGCCAAGGACATTGAAACACCGTAAAACAGTCCTCCCAACATAAAACCATTTGAGAAGCTGTCAACTGCGGCATCTAAAGCTTTGTCTTTAAATCCTTCCATTCCTTCACCACTAATCGCCATAGAAACAGCCAATCCACCTACTCCCATGCCTGCTGAGACGACCCCACTTATTAGTGCCATTTTTAATCCTGCTGCTAATATTGGTAATGCTGCCCCTCCAGTTGCTGCTACAAGTATAGCTGCAATTGCAATTGCCCCGATACCAATTCCGATTTTCCAACCATTGGATAGATAACCGCTGTAATCAGTATACATTACTGGATTGTTTTGAGAGTATGCATACATGTTGGTATTAACAAATCCTCTTATTCTCCAAGTAGACCACAGGCGCTGATGAATCTTAGTGATTTTGACTTATAATATCTGCTAATTGTTAAGTTTGTCAATAACTCCTATCAAAACATAACTAACTATCAAATAACACAATGACATTGTTGAAAATACTATAATGTTTAATGTGCTATCTAAACTAAAAAACATAAGCATTCCATAGAAGAATAAAAACACTTGTAATGAACTAAACAAAAGTTTAATTAGTGAAATACCTTTTGCTAAATATCTTACAAACAGGCACAAGGTTGTTACCATTAATACTATTGCCACAAGGTTAGTCACATCTACATTATCTAAAACAAAAGAACCAAGAAAAACAAGTACTATGTTTAGAGCTAAAATCATACTCCATAAATACACTCTTTTCTTTGAGTATATAACAAGTATTGTTGGAAACACGGATATTGAAAGGAGAATAATAAATATATAACCATTAAGATCTGTTGAGTAGTTCCCAACTATTAAAAATAATAATCCACTGGTTAAAACCAGTACGGTTTTCTTAATGTAAATCAGCATAATACTTCCTCCAATAATCAAATCTATTTTTATAATATTCCACATTTTCTGGATTAAATGAATCAGCTTCACTTGTGTAACTATTAATAATCCCATCTAATTCATAATCTATATCAATAATTGATACTTGCTCAACTCCCCATGAATCAGAAAATGCACCATCAACACGTGCTAATTTGGCAATAGATCTTAATGTTAATCTTAACCCATTCATAATATTTGTTGTTAGGCTTACGTTATCTATCGCTGCAAATCTTGCATCTTGATCAAGTTTCATTTTAAGTACTTCATCATTACTTAAATCGTAGTCATCATAGTTTATTTTCGAAGTGCTTTTAAGCATTCTAGACGATTTCATCAGTTTAAAAGTGTTACCAATAGCTGTACCTAAACTTATTGCACCAACAATACTTACACATACAGCAATAACTGCAATAACACCAAAAAACTCTCCACTTGGATCAGTATACATCACTGGATTGTTTTGACAATATGCATACATGTTATGTCCTAAGATGTTTCCAGCTTCTCCTAGTAAACCATCTGAATTAATGAATCTACCAATATCAGGATTATAGAATCGACTATTCAAATAGTACAAACTTGTCTCTTCATCATATCTATATCCTCTATAGAAGTAACGATTGTATGAGTGCGCAGCTTGTGCAGCACTTAAATATGCGGAATTGTATGAAACATCAATGATACTTCCCCAAGTATCATAAAGATACTCGACAAGAACTACGCCGTTCTTGTTAACTAATTTTGTAATATCCCCTTGTTGATTTCTAACATAGAAGATATCACCATAACTACTAACTCCATTATCATAGTAATAACTTATGATTGTACCATCATTCTCATATAATAACTTGTTTCCACTAAGCCTTTCCTATTTGCAATTCAATCAATTTTCAAGAAATATAAAACAGCACAAAAAAATTGTGCTGTTTTTTTTAATATACACTTTACCCGATCAGCACATATCCAAATAATTCTTCCTATTCTTATTGTACTATTAGTAAATCTGTTTGTAAATATGTTTCATATTTGCAAATTAATTCGTATATCAAGTATGAGTAATAAAAATAGTGAATACTAACATTCACTATTTTTTGTATATATTGAAGTATTTAAAGTCCATTCCTAGTTTACATTCTTTACCACTATTAAATGATAGGTCAGTAAATAGATTATCCAGATTTACTTTTTTATTATGATTAATATATTGATCTACTTTTGTAATTATGTATAAGGCAAATGCTTTTGCCTCATTAAATAAGTCTTCTACTGTTGAAGTGAATTCTTCTCCTGTTAAAGGGTGAAGCCAGATGTTTTTAGAATCATTATGAAAATCGTATTTTTTTGTGTTTTTAAATAATGATAAATCACTCATAAACATATCAGTTTTTTTATTAAATAAATCTACTAGTTTATAAAATAGTTTTTTTAGTCCTGTTTTATCTGTGACTAAGTACTTTAATGTTTTATACATTGCTTTTGAACTTTTATCGTACATTGTATATCCATTTGATACTTTATATTCTTGTTTTAAAGTGTGATGCATTAAGTATAATACATCTTGTGGTGCTTCTTTTAATGGGTAGTATTTGTTTGTTAGATTCATTTTACGTGATGGGATGTTTAATTCCTTCTCGATTTGTCTACAATCGATTGTACGCTCAAATTTGAGGTGTAAACCTCTCATATGATGAGTACTAGGAATGTTTTCATGATAAATCCCTACATTATAATATACAAATGGATGAAGGAAAACATCCATTGCATAGTGAGAAATAAATCCAACTAAGAATGAGAATGTTGTTTTATTGTTATTGTCTTTAACATAGTTAACCATTGTTTTAAAGAAATCTCTAGTTCGGTAGCGGTGGATATTATCCGCTATCGTACGGTATTCTGTTCCTCCAGTATAATAAAGAGGATCAGGTCCTTGGGAACCTAAAAAAGCGATATTAATATCGATATCACTTTTTAATTCTTTTAGTAGTTCTTCTGTTAATCTACTATGTAAATAAACATCAGCCATAATCTATCCCTCGTTATTCTAAAGTTTCTAAATGTTCTTTAAAGTAATCTGGTAAATCTGCGTTAAATTCCATATACTCTTTAGTTGTTGGATGGATAAATCCTAATGTTTTAGCATGTAAGAATTGTCCATTCGTAGTATCAGTTTTTCTTCTACCATATTTGGGATCACCAACAACAGGGTGATCAATATATGCGAGATGAACACGAATTTGATGGGTTCTACCTGTTTCTAAGACACATTCAATTAAAGTATAATCTTCATATCTAGATAATACTTTAAAATTCGTTACTGAAGCTTTTCCACTATCAACGCATTTCATCTTTTGTCTATTTTTAGGATCTCTCCCGATTGGTGCATTTACTTTACCTAAGTTATGAGGAATAACCCCATCAACTAAAGCAACGTATTTTCTTGTTACTGTTTTTAAACGTAATTGATCGGATAAGTCTTCTAATGCTTTAGCGTTTTTAGCAACAACTAATAACCCACTAGTCTCTTTATCAATTCTATGAACAATTCCCGGTCTTATTTCCCCTTTAATTGCATCTAAATCTTTCACATGATAAAGTAAGGCATTTACTAAAGTACCAGTATAATTACCTGGTGCAGGATGCACCACCATATTATAGCCTTTATTAACAACTAGTAAGTCTTTATCCTGATAGACGATATCAATAGGGATATCTTCAGCTAGTACATCAACTTCAACTTCTTCAAATGGTGTTAGTACAATAACATCATCTGTTTTTATTTTGTAGTTGTTTTTAACACTCTTTTCATTCACTAAAACATTACCTTGTTTGATCAAAGCTTGAACTGTACTTCTTGAATGATCGGTAAGTGTTGTTAAATATTTGTCTAATCTTTCAAAATTGTTTTCTTCTAAAACTATGTATTTTTCTTCCATTTGAACACGTCCTCAATTAAGATATCGATAGCGAAGATTACCATCCCGATTACCAGGAAGATATCAGCGATATTAAAGATACCAAATAACTCTCTATTAAATATAATTAGAACTAACATATCTGTTACTTCTCCTAAAAACAAACGATCAATTAAATTACCAATCCCACCAGCTATCATCATTGTTAAACTAAATGAGTATAGTTTCTTTGAAGTGAAGTTAATGTCTTTTGCTAAGTAAGCAAATACCGCAATAGCAGCAACATAAACTCCAATAAAGAAGAATGGTCCGGCATCACTAAATCCACCATAACTAATACCAGTGTTTTTAGCGTGGCCAATCACAAAGAAATTATCAATTACTGTGATTAGTTCTCCTTCAGTTACATTGTTAATGATAATGAGCTTTGATACTTGATCTAGTAAAACCATAATAATGATTGTGGCAATCATTATTATGAGATGCTTTTTATTCATGTTAGTCACCTCTTAGTGAAGGAAGATATAAACAACAAAGACAATAATAAAAATAATTAAAGTCATTACGGTACTACATCTTACCTTAAATTTATCATAATCTATCAAGTCCGAGACTTGATAGGTTTTTAATGTATCAACAAATATTTTATTAAAATACACACTTGTTAAAGATAATGAAATATAAATCCCAATTAAGAAATACTCAACATACGGGATATATAAGTATATCATTTGTATTGTTGGAATCAAAATGATTCCAGCAATTATTGCAAAGAATAATAATGCGGTTAAGAATGATGATAATATATCTAGTTTTTTATATGTTTTAAAGATGTTTTTGATTTCAAGCTTACTCATCAAAGGCACCTCCAAATTTACTTTCTAAATAACTTCTAGCGTCATCAAATGAATCTACAGGAATTAGTTTCATATCGGTATCTAATGTTTCTAAAATAGCTTTTGCCATAATATAGTTATCAAACTCACTATCACTTAGATGTGGAACAAAGAAGATATCAATTCCGTTCATTGCGCTTGTTATAATCTTTTGTTCAATTCCGCCAATAGCTCCAACCTGACCTAAGTCATTGATTGTACCGGTTCCTGCGATCTTTTTACCACCTGTTATATCATTTGGTGTTAAAAGGTTAAACACATAAAGGCTTTGCATTAAACCGCCACTAGGTCCCATTGTAAAGTCATTATGAATTTTATAATCTACTTCACTAGAGATAATTTCTGTAAGAGGATTAATATATAATCCAAACCCACATTTCTCATCATCATAATAGTTCTTAGTTAGTTCAAATAACATTGTTTCATCATTTCTTACTATTTCAAAAGTAGCTACTTCTTCACAACCTACTAGTGGTGCTTCAGTATAAGGATTACCGTCATTAATAGAAATAACGATATCACCTATTTCTAATGTATCCTCTGTCATATAGTTATAGATTAAATAGACAACATCATTAACAGTATATTCTATTTCCTGATTAGATGCTTCAATTCCAACGACAAGTGCGTTGGCGATTGAATCGTCTTTCATTTGATAACCCATAACGTTGATATCACTATGATCATCAACGTATGTATAATAAGTAGGTATTTCATCTACTTCAATTTTATCTTCTTTATCAGCAAAGTACTTTTGTAAGATTGACATTTCTCTCACAACAATAACACTTGTTGTGTGGAAAGAACCTTCTTGTTCATAAGAATCATCAATTGTAATAAAGCTACTCACTTCATTGTTATAGCCAGGGGCTGTCATGGTGTAATCAACTTTGATTGAAGTAATTAAGATCATTACAAGCAGAAAAAACGATAAAATAGCTAGTTCTACTTTATGTTTTAAAAATATAGTTTTCATTATGTTAAAGTTACTTCAACTTTATCTAGTTGACGGTAGGTAACACCACTACTGTCAAACATTCTTCTAGAAGCAACAAAGCTATCTCTTTCATGGTATTTATCTTCCATAAAGACAACTTCTTTAATTCCTGATTGAATGATTAATTTCGCACATTCATTACACGGGAATAATGTAACATATAAAGTTGAATCGTCTAGAGGAACTGTTGCATTTAAAATAGCGTTTGGTTCCGCATGGACAACATATGGATATTTAGAATCTAACCATTGATCGTTTTTACCCCAGTTGTAGTTATCGTCTTCTACACCATAAGGAAAACCATTATAGCCAATCCCTACAATACGGTTTCGTTTATTTACAATACAAGCACCAACTTGAGTTACTGGATCCTTACTGCGCATCGCACTAAGTATCGCCACACCCATAAAGTATTGATCCCAGTTTATATAGCCTTCTCGTTTCATAATTACACCCCTAGTTTTTTAAGTTCCGTTGCAATTTGAGCTGCTAACTCACAATTATTATATACTAGTTTGATATTTGATTCTAGAGATTTTCCTTTTGTTAGTTCAACAATTTTACCTAATAAGTACGGTGTTGCTTCTTTTCCTTTAATTCCTAATTTATCCATTTCGACTAAAGCTTCATCAATAGCTTTATTGATGACTTCTTTTGGCATTGAATACTCTTTTGGGATTGGGTTAGCAACAAGCATACCTCCGCGTAGATTAAGTTCTAATTTTGTTTTAATTAGTTTAGCAATTTCATCTGGGAAATCGATTTTGAAGTTCACTTCAAAATCACTTTCTCGTGAATAGAATGCTGGTAAAGATTTAGTACCATATCCAATAACAGGAACACCTTTAGTTTCTAGATATTCTAAAGTTAAACCAATATCTAAAATACTTTTAGCTCCAGCTGAAATCACGGTAACTGGTGTTTCTGCTAATTCTTCTAAATCAGCAGAAATATCCATTGTAGTTTCCGCACCGCGGTGAACACCACCAATTCCACCTGTCGCAAAGACATGGATATTAGCTAAACTAGCAATGTACATTGTTGCACTTACTGTTGTTGCACCATTTATTTTATTAGTAATATTATAAGCAATATCTCTTCTTGAAGTCTTTTGGATTTTAGTTGCTTCTTTTCCTAAGAAATCAATTTCTGATTCTGATAAACCAATTTTAAGTTTACCATTTAAAATTGCAATCGTCGCAGGTACTGCTCCGTTTTCCCTAACAATTCTTTCACACTCTAAAGCTGTCTTAACATTTTCAGGATAAGGCATTCCGTGAGAAATAATTGTTGATTCTAAAGCAACAATTGGTAGATTGTAAGCTTTAGCTTTTGATACTTCTTTACTTAATTCAATATAATCATTTAACATTTATATCACTCTTTTCAATTGTACTTATTGTACTTTGTAATGTTTTGTTTGCTAAGGTATTAGCATTTAAGATTCTTTCAGCAATTGGTTTTTGGTTGATCAATGCTTGAATATATCCACTGATAAATGCATCACCTGCTCCTGTAGCGTTTACGATGTTATTACATGGTATTGTTTCATACTTCTCAGTATAATCGTTAGAAGCATAAAATACAGGGTTTTGTTTATTAGTTACAAGGAGTTCTTTTACTCCTTGTTTTAGTAAATCATTAATTTGGTTTATCGTAGTATCTTCTTTTGATAAAACGTCTAACTCAATTTGATTTACTTTTAGAACACTTATATATTTTAATAATGATTGTAGTTTAACAACTTTTTTAGCACTAACTGCATCTAATATTAGGGTTTTGTTTTGGTATGTTTTTAATAAGTACTCTAATGTTTCTTTGGCTAAGTTATTATCAATCACGATATATTCAAATTGATTAATATAATCGTGTTTGGTTTGTAGGAAAGTACGATCCATTTCCTTAATGATACTCATGTCATTTAAGCCTAGATATAGGTCATTAAGTTCATCTAAAACACCTAAATAAACACTTGAATTACTATCTAAACTTGTATAGGCATTTGAAGTATCTATCCCTAGTTTTTGGTAGTGATTATAAAGCATATTACCAAGTAGATCACTACTAAAAGCTGTGATAAAAGAGACTTCTAAATTTAGGGTATTTAAGTTAGTTGCGATATTACCACCAACGCCCCCAAATCCTAAAGTTATCTTAGCTAGATTAGAATCTTCTAAGACATATTTTTCTTCTGTATTCGCAAAGATATCAATATTAACCGCACCAATTACTAAGACTTTATTTGACATTTTTATGTGAGTTTAAATCAATATGGCAGTAGCCATTTTGATTTTTTCCTAAGTAATCTTGATGGTTATCTTCAGCGGGATAGAATGTCAGATTCGTTACTGTTTCGATACGGATTGGTTTTTGATATTCTTTTTGACGAACAGTTATGTAATTCTCAATAAACGGTAGTTGCTCAGGTTGATAGTTATAGATTCCTGTGCGGTACTGAACACCAACATCATTTCCTTGTTTATTGATGCTTGTAGGATCGATTATATTAAAGAAATGATCTAATATTTTTTTAATTGAGATTACTTCTTCATCATATCTTAATAAGACAGCTTCAACGTGGCCACTACCAGCACATACTTCTTTATAGCTGGTTTCACCGTTACCGTTGATATAACCAACTTCAGTAGTTGAAACTCCTTCCAACTGTTTAAAATATGCTTCTACTCCCCAAAAGCATCCTCCTCCTAAAATGATTGATTTCATTAATGATTCCTCCTTTAGGATTCTTGTGATTAAACTTGTTTTACCATTTGTGTAAAACTCGCGGTCTTGTTTACTATGTTTGATTAAGCTTTGTTTTAAGTCTTGGTACTGTTTTCTATATTTCGAATTATTTTGTAGTGCTCTTTTTAAGGTAAGATGATTATTTAAATTATCACTACCTTGTTTTATAACGTAGAGATGATGTTCATAAAAATCATCTTTAAGGTATTTAAAAGCATGACGATCTTCAATACCTTTAGTTCCTTCATATAGATAGTTATTTGTTTCTAAAATCTTAATAATGAACTCAAGATTTTCTGAAAAGATAACATCAATGTCAATAATTGGTTTTGCCCCTAATGATTCGACACTAGTACTACCAACATGAACTATATCAATGATGAGAGTTGTTAGTAGTGAATCAAGGTGCGTTTTTAGTTTATGAAATTCTTCTTTCCAAAGCGGATTATAATTACTATATCTTAGTGTATTACTCAATTGCCTTATTAAAGATATAACTAGCAGCGATAATTCCTGCTGTATTTGGAACAAAGGCATTGGAAGAAGGTGATTGGGTTGTAGAATCAGTTTTTTCTGGTATTTCTTTTGAAGCGACAACGATTATTTCATTTAGTTTGTAATCGATTCTTAGTTTCTTTCTCATTACTTTTGCGATAGGATCATACTCAGTTTTTGATAAAGGCATAATCTCTAGTTTTTCGGGATGATATTTATTACCTGTCCCCATTACACTAATATGAGGTATTCCCTTATCTTGACAAACTTTCGCAATATCAATTTTGAAAGTTATGGTATCGATACAATCGATGACATAATCAATTTTGTTTTGCCAAATTTGGTCCTTAGTTTCAAAATTATAAAACATATTATAGGTTATGACATTACATGCTGGATTAATATCTAAGATTCGCTTTTTTAGAACTTCAGTTTTAGTATGGTTAATCGTTGAATGAAGGGCTACTAATTGTCTATTTATATTTGATAATTCGACTGTGTCTTTATCAACTAAGATAATCGTGCCAAACGCACTTCTAGCTATCGCTTCTGTTGCACTTCCACCAACACCTCCTAACCCAAAGATAAGAACTGTTGATTTTTTTAGTTTTTCTAGTTTCTCTTCACCAATTAACTGGATTAATCGTTCAAACATAATGTCACCTCCTTAACAAAATGGCTACCAGGGTAGCCATTATTTTCTGTTTAATAAACTTACGTTGAAATAGCGTACTCCGACAAAATAGAGAATCGCGTACATAATTATTCCGATTGGGGTAACGACATGTGGTACATAATATGATGGTCCCCCGAAATACATAAACATAATTCCTAGTCCTAATACTCCTACTGCGCTAACAGTAATTGTGATTGTCATTTCTCGTGGATATGATGGTTTTAGTCTTCTTTCAAAATGTGGTCTTGTGATTAATAAATAGACAAGTCCAATAACGAAAAAGATTAACAATATAATACTAGCAATTAAAATAATTGAATTCGTTGATGCATATAAATGAAAATCAAATAAGAATGAAATCACTGTCAAAATTGGTACTAACATAATACATGTAATATAAAACATGATTAAGTTTATTTGGAAGACATTGTAAACTTTTCTATGATTCATTAAGGTGAATTACCCGAGGCGAGTGAGGCAGCCTCTCTTTCTGATTTTTTCTCACGGTAAAATGCAAATAATACCCTAAGTGCAGCAGCGATAGGTGCAGCAAAGATAACACCAAGTGTTCCAAATAAACTACCAAAGAACATAATTGACATAATGATTACAATGGCATGAATTTCTAATTGTCGTCCCATAATGATTGGTTGGAAGACATTTCCTTCAATCATTTGCAGTCCAACATTTACTAAAACTACAGCGATTGGTCCAGGACCAGTATCTGCGGTAATAATTGCATAAGCAACAACCGGGATCATTGCGATAATCGCTCCGAAATATGGGATGATGTTGGTGATACCAACAATAATACCAAATACAAAGAAGTATTGGAGTCCGATTAAACGGTATAAAATTGTTGCCGCAGCTCCGATGGCTAACATTAATAAGATTTGCCCGCGGACATAAGCTCCAACTGTACTATTTAATCTTGAACCTAAATCAGAAGCTGATTTTTCATATCTTTTCGGAATGATTGAACGAAGTGTATCGTTAATCATTTCGTAATCTATTAAGTAATAAATAAGCGTTACAGGTAAGACAACTGCGATACTAATAACATTTATTAATGAACTTGATAATGAAGTAGTTAACCCATCAACAATTCCACCAACAGTATCTTCAACAATTGTTGATTCGTTGATAAATCCTTCAATAGCATCGAATATATCAGTACCAAAGATAAAGTCTCCTCGTAAATCATTTGCGAAATATGATTGAATTGCTGGCCAATCTGTTTCGAAGAATAATCGTACTTGGGTTAAGATATAAGGTACTAAGAAGTAAATTATAAAGAAGATAACAGCAATTGTACTAATAAAGATTACTGCTACACTAAGTCCCCTTGGACCTACTCCTCTACGTTCTAGTAATTTGATAAGTGGAAACATTACTAACGAAACAAGCCATACGAGTGCTAGCGGAACCGCTACCCTTGAAATGGCACTGGTAATACTTATCCAAATATTACTAAATTGTGATGCTAAAAGAATTACGCCTAATGATAGTATGATAACTACTAAGACACGTATTGCTTTATTTAGGAATTCATCACTGAGGAATTTATTTCTGTTGTTCATTACATCACGCCCTTTTTTTCCTTTTCTAATTATACCATAAATTGTAAATTATTTAAATTATTTAATCGTTTTGATATTGAGTTCAACTAGTTGGTCGTCAGCGACTAAACTAGGCGCTTCTGTTAATAAGCATTGGGCACTGTTTGTTTTCGGGAATGCGACAACGTCTCTGATGTTCTCAGTATGAACTAATAACATAACTAGACGGTCTAAACCAAATGCAATCCCCCCATGTGGTGGTGTTCCATATTTTAAGGCATCTAATAAGAACCCAAATTTAAGTTGTTGCTCTTCTTTAGAGATACCAAGGATATCAAAGACTTTGTTTTGGATTGCTTCATTGTGAATACGAATACTACCGCCACCTAATTCTTGTCCTTGAACTACAAGGTCATAACAATAAGCTAGAGCTTGATCTGGCTTTTTATCTAACATAGGAATATCTTGTTCTTGAACCATTGTAAATGGATGGTGTAATGAGAAGTAACGTTCATGTTCTTCTTTATATTCAAACATTGGCCAATCGATAACCCATAAGAAATCATAATCATCGTTACTATATAGTTTTTGTTCTCTGGCAATATGGTTACGTAAGTTACCAAGTGATTGGTTAACAACACTTTCTTTATCAGAAACGATTAATAGTAAATCACCGTTTTCTAATTTTGTTTCTTTGATTAGTTTAGCTTGTTGTTCTTCTGTGAAGAATTTAACAACTGAACCACTAAGTTTATCATCATTAAATTTTAAGAATGCTAAACCTTTAGCACGGTACTTCTTAACGAAATCAGTTAATTTATCAATCCCTTTTCTTGAGTAAAGAGATGCTCCACCTTTAACGTTAATTGCTTTAACAATACCACCGTTTTCAATGTTTGATTTAAAAACAACAAAATCAGTTTCATCAGCGATTGCTGTAATGTTTTCTAATAACATTCCAAAACGAGTATCTGGCTTATCAACACCGTATTTGTCCATAGCATGAGCGTATGTCATGATCGGGAATTTTTCAGTTAAATCAACATTCTTAACTTGTTTCATAACGTGTTTAATCATACGTTCTGAAATATCAAGAATTTCATCTTGATCCATAAATGAAGTTTCAATATCAATTTGGGTAAATTCAGGTTGACGATCACTTCTTAAATCTTCATCTCTAAAACATTTAGCGATTTGATAGTATTTCTCAAACCCACTAACCATTAATAATTGCTTAAAGATTTGTGGTGATTGTGGTAAAGCGTAGAATTCTCCTTTAGAAATTCTTGAAGGTACTAAATAATCTCTAGCTCCTTCTGGTGTAGATTTTGTAAGTATCGGTGTCTCAACATCGATAAAGTCTTCTTTATTTAAAAATTCTCTTACTGCCTGAACTGTTTTATGTCTAACGATAAAGTTATTTTGTAAGACTGGTCTTCTTAAGTCTAAATAACGATATTTTAATCTTGTATCTTCTAAAGCATCTGTTTCATCAGCAATAATCATTGGGGTTAATGCTGCCTTATTTAAGACATTTAATGCAGACACTTCTACTTCGATATTACCTGTTGGTAAATTAGGATTTTTTGAAGTTCTTTCAATTACTTTACCAGTAATTTCAAGAACGTATTCTGATTTAATTTCTAGTGTTTCTTTATATAGTGGTGATTCAGGGTTAAAGGCTAATTGGGTAATCCCGTAACGGTCACGAAGATCGATAAATACTAATCCTCCTAAGTCACGTTTCTTACTAACCCATCCTTTTAAAGTTACTGTTTCATTTTCATTAGAGATTCTTAGTTCTCCGTTATTATGTGTTCTTCTCATTTTATACGTCCTCACATTCATCACAGCTTTCAGTACTGCAACCTTCACAATTTGATGAAGGTTTCATTAATTCAGCTACGACGTAATTATATAGTTGTGTTTTCTTGATTGTTTCTTCTTTTCCAGTTTCTTGATCTTTAATATTTATTGTGCCATTCTTTTGCTCTTCTTCGCCGAAGATAGCAACGAATCTAGCTTTTAAGTTAGCAGCTTGTTTCCATTTACCTTTCATTCCTTTATCAAGGAAATCAAGGTCGGTGTATAACCCACCTAAACGACAACGATTAACTAGTTGTAACCCATCTTCTTTTTGGTCTTCTCCTAAAATCATCATATATAGGTGTAAGTAATCAGGATCACCAGTAAAGTTAATTGATTCAAGTGCAAACATAAGTCTTTCTAGACCAAAGGCAAAACCAACTCCTGGTGTGTCTGGACCTTCTAATGATTTAACTAAATTATTATAACGTCCACCACCACATATAGTGTTTTGGGCACCTAGGGTATCAAGGTTAGCTTTTACTTCAAATACTGTGTGTGTATAATAATCTAAACCTCTAACTAAGCTTGTATCAACTGTGTAGTTGATACCCATAGCTGTAAGGTAATTACATGTTTTAACAAAGTGGATTTTAGCGGTTTCAGTTAGATAATCAAGTGGTTTTGGGGCTTTTTGTAAAATTGGGTTTTCAGCATCAATTTTACAATCCAAAATACGTAATGGATTCTTTGTATAACGAACTTGACAATCAGAACATAGTTTGTCGATGTCAGGAGCTAAGTAAGTTAGTAAAGCTTCTTTATAGTTCTTTTTACTTTCCGCATCACCAATACTATTGATGTGAACATTAACATCTTTTATTTTTAGTGCTTTTAAAATACTTACTGCGTAAGCAATTATCTCAGCATCTAATTGTGGGGAATTACTTCCAAATGCTTCAGCACCGAACTGACTAAATTGACGATAACGTCCTTTTTGAGGACGTTCATATCTAAACATATTACCGACATAGTACATTTTTTGAACAGGGACATTTGAAGTATATAGTTTATTTTCAATATAACTTCTTACTACTCCTGCGGTACCTTCTGGGCGTAGTGTATTAGCTCTTTTCCCTCTATCAATAAAATCGTAAGTTTCTTTACTTACGATATCAGTGTCTTCGCCTACACCTCTGTGGAACAATTCACTTTTCTCAAAGATTGGTGTTCTTATTTCTTTGTAGTTGTAGATTTTCGATACATTTCTAATGACTTTTTCTAGTTTTTGCCATTTGGCAACTTCTGTGGGTAAAATGTCATATGTACCTTTCATTTTTTTAAACATAATAAAACCTCCTTAAATATATAAAAATCGTCCTTAAACAACACGTTTAAGGACGAATAAGTATCCGCGGTACCACCTTAGTTCCTAGTAAGTCTAGGCCCTTATCTCTTAACGCGAGTGACGTCTTTTCCTACTATGTTTCAGAAAAGCCTTTAGAAGTGTCTTTCTAACTTTAAAACTACTTAGATACTTTCAGCCGTGGTATCTTTCTCTTTGAAGGTTTTTAGTTATACTTTCTTCGTCTTCAGTTTACTTTGTAAATTATACTAAAAATATCTTTAATAGTCAATCAATAAGTCCTTTTTGAATGATTTTAACCAAGGAAGATTTGTTTCGTTATAATCTTCTGTGGTGATTGAATAAACAACATCATCTAAAACTGTTCCATCATAGAGTAAATATTTGTTTCTTAAAACTCCTTCAAAGGTGAATCCTAGTTTCTCACAAACTCGTTTTGAAGGTGTGTTATGAGGGAAGTGACAATATTCTAAGCGTTTTAGATCAAGGAGTTCAAAAGCATAGATAATGCATGCTTTTGAAGCTTCTGTGGTGTATCCTTTATTCCAGTATTCTGGGTTAAGAACAAAACCGATTGCGCCTTTTTGTTCTTTATAAGAATGGATTTCGATTGTTCCAATCATTGCTTTTGTTTCTTTTAAGATAATACTATATACACCAGGTTGTCCATAATCTTTTTTACGGAGGGCATAAGTTATAAAATCATACGTACTCTTTAATGATTCATGTGGCTCCCATCCTGCTAATGGTCCAACTGTTGATAATTTAGCATAGCTATATATACTAGCTGCATCACTTTGTACTAATGGTCTTAAGATTAGTCGTTTTGTCTCCATTACTGGTTGGATGACTTTAGTTGCCTTCAACATCGCTCATCATTACCCATTTGCCAACATCCTTAAATCCGAGTCTTTTATAAATCTTTCCGGCTTTAGGGTTGTCATAAAATAGACAGAGATCTTTCTTTTTATTGATGATATACTCTTTCATTAGACTAATCATTAATTGTGAAGCATATCCTTGTTTTCGGTAATTAGTATCAGTTGCTACTCCTACAACCATAGCATTGATTGTTGTATCTGCGGTTGTCGCAACTGTTGAGACCATTTTACCATCTTTTTCAACATAGAGTTTTGTCCCCATTTCAAGTCCTTTTTCTGTACTTTTTATGAAGTCTTCTAAAGATTTATGTTGGATCCCAAATTCATTGATTGTGATAAGTAAATTATATAGTTTTATGACATCTTCTTTTGTTTTAACTAGCTTGATTTCTTCAGTAATTTCGACTTCGATATCAATTGATGTTGCTTGACAGAAATGCATTGGCTTAAAGTTAAATTCTTGAGATAGATGTGGTTTGATTAATGTCATTAATTCTTCTTTACCACTCATATAGTTAAATTTGTGATTCTTATATATGTCTAAGTAAGCAGTGTTAAATACTGTTTTATTGGCATAATAAATAGCGTGTTCATTATAAAATAATTGAACACTTATAAATTCATTGTTTTCAATCTCTCCGTAAATAGTTTGGAAGTCTTTATCGAAGCCAAACGCTTCGATGTCACCAATAATGAAAATATTGTATGATGCTTCCTTGTAGAGATAGTCTAGAACTTTGGTGCGATCTAATTCAGTTAGTTTTCTAATCATTTTTCTTTACTTTCTAACATGACAGTAACGGGACCATCATTAATTAGTTTGATGTCCATATAGGCACCAAATTCTCCGTTCTTAGTTTTTATATTGTATTCGTTATTTAAGATACTAGTTAGTTCTAAATATAGTTCTTTGGCTTTTGTTGGTACCATTGCTTTGGTGAAAGAAGGACGATTGCCTTTTTTAGTGTCACCGTAAAGTGTGAACTGAGAAATATTTAATATTTCATAGTTCATATCTTTAATACTTTTACTCATTTTATTATATTCATCCTCAAAAACGCGTAAGTTCGCCACTTTTTTAGCTAGGTATTTTACATCTTCAATTGTATCAGTGTGGGTAAAAGCTGTGAATAGTAAAAAGCCGTTGTTAATTTCGGAAATTATCTCGTAATTAACACGGCAGCTAGATTGTTTTACTCTTTGGACTAAAATTCTCATTATTTCATCATTCTTTCAATCGAATAGATATCACTGATTTTTTGCATATTAACAATCATGTTATCTAATTCTTTTTTATTTGCGATGCTAACTTTGAGTTTTATAATCGCTTCTAAGTTTTTATTTGTTGATGCGGCTACTTGAATTACTTTACCTTTGGTTGAAGTAATTGTATTGATAACTTCCGCAAGAACATTATCCCTATTTGAGGCGATGATTTTTAAGTTTACTGAATATTGTCTTGAGGTATCATTACCCCAAAATACTTCGATGTAACGCTCTTTGTCTAAAGATTGAAGGTTATTACATTTTGTTCTATGAACTGCAATACCGGCTCCTTTAGAGATATATCCGGAGATTTTATCACCTGGTATCGGTGTACAACAGTTTGATAATTTAATTGATGGTGTTGTTAACCCTTCAACAATTATGTTAGTATCACTTTTCTGATCAAGATAAACAATAGTATTAATTCTTTCCATTAAATCTTCTGGAGTATATTCTTCTTTATCTACAAATGAGTTAACAGCGTTACCTGGAGAAATTGTATTTTTACCAATTTCGTAGTATAGGTCATCTACACTGTTAGCACCTTTTTTATGGAAGAGTTCTTTGACACGTTTATCGTTTAATTCAACGTTAACTTTGCGCGATTGAAGTTCTCTCGTGAAGTCTTCACGACCCATTTCAATTAGAACACTTCTTCTTCGTTTGTTTAAATAGTTTTTAATTTTTGATTTTGCGTTTGATGTTTTAACAATTTTTAACCAGTTATCATTAGGTCCAAAACTGTTTACAGATGTTTTCATATTAACGATGTCACCTGTTTTTAGGACATATTCTAATGGCACAATACGACCATTAACAATTGCCCCTACTGTTTGAATTCCTACTTGTGAATGAATTCTAAAGGCGAAATCTAATGGTGTTGAACCATTTGGTAAATCGATAATATCTCCGTTGGGAGTAAAGACGTAAACATTTGACTGGAAGATGTCGTCTCGTAAAAGATTAAGAACGTCGCCATCATTGTCACTTTCTTTGGTGAATTTAACTAAATCACCAAACCATTTAAGTTTTTTGATTGCTTCATCAGTCATTTTACGACCTGTGATGTCTTCTTTATAAGCCCAGTGAGCTGCGACTCCGTATTCGGCTATTTCATCCATTTCTTGAGTACGTATTTGGATTTCATAAACTTTACCATTCGCAATTACTGAAGTATGGAGTGATTGGTAAAGGTTTGGTTTTGGCATTGCGATATAATCTTTAAATCTATTTGGAATTGGTGTCCATTTAGAATGAATTACACCAATTGTGCGGTAACAATCCTCAATCGAATCAACTTTGATTCGTAGTGCTATTAAGTCATAGATATCTTCAAATTCCTTTTTACGATCAACCATTTTTTTATGGACTGAATATATGTTTTTAATACGTCCTTTAACACTTGAATTCACATTGTTTTCTGAGAGCAAATACTCAATATTTGTTCGCATTAATTCTAAGTCTTTTAGACGGTTATTTTTTGTGTCAGATATTAATTGAGCGATTCTTCTATACGTTCCTCGTTTTAAATATTTAAAACAAGTATCTTCCAGTTCTGCCTTCATTATATTCATCCCTAAGCGGTGTGCTAGGGGTGCATAAATCTCCATTGTTTCTCTGGCAATTCTTTTTTGTTTAACTTCCGGAAGAGATGATAGAGTGCGAATATTGTTTAATCTATCGGCTAGTTTTACAATGACAACTCTAATATCTTTGGCCATAGCAACGAGCATTTTTTGGGCATTTCTTGCTTGAGCTGCAACTTTATCAGCTTCGGCGTCATCACCTTTGAATTTATACTGTCCTAATTTGGTAACTCCTTCGATAAGTAAAGCTACTTCCTCTCCGAATTTATCTTTAACATCTTCGAAAGTGGCTTCAGTGTCCTCAATTACGTCATGAAGTAACCCAGCAATGATTGTTGTTGGATCGGTATGATATTCACTTAAAATAATGGCAACATCTACAGGGTGAACAATGTATTCTTCCCCACTCTTACGATACTGTCCTGTATGCATTTCTTTGGCATAACGATAAGCATCTTGAATTAAATCAAGATGCTCATTATTTTTGATGTATTTGGATGTTTCTCGAATAAGAGCATCGATTCTTGCTTTGCTCATAGAACCACCTTCTTAGTATTTCATTAGTGTAAGTACGTTATATCCGTCTAATTTCTTTCTTCCGTTTAAAGCGATTAATTCAATTAAGAATCCCATACCAGCGATAATTCCACCTGATTCTTCAACTAGTTTAATTGTGGCTTCAATTGTTCCACCTGTCGCTAGTAAATCATCAATGATTAACACTCTTTGTCCTGGTTTAATATCTCCTTTATGGAGGCATAATGTATTACTACCGTATTCAAGATCATAACTAACTTCAATTACTTCTCTTGGTAATTTTCCTGGTTTTCTTACTGGAACAAATCCTAATCCTAATTGTGTAGCAACAGGACATCCGAAGATAAACCCTCTTGCGTCTGGACCAACAATAATATCTGCGCCAATTTCTTTTGTAAAGTTAACAAATTGTTCTGTGGCATACTGGAATGCTTTTCCATCGCCAATTAATGGTGTAATATCTTTAAATTGAATTCCCTTTTTTGGGAAGTCTGGTACATTAGCAATATAATTTTTTAAGTTCATAAGTTCCTCCAAATGAGTAGTTTTGATTTGGTACTTTTATATTATATCAAAATATGTAGTATATACTATATAAATTTGCTATTTAATATAATAATCGTCGATTATTATTTGCTTTTTATATTTACCACGGAAGTAATTTACGTCTAATCTTCCGAGTAATGTCACTGTATTCTTATTATATAGTTTTGAATAAAGGTTTTTATTATTAAAGAATAAAGCCTCAGATCCACCGTTTAAGATAAGTTTAGTATGTTCTCCTTTGATTAGATATCTATTCTCTGGATAGATATCTTCAAAGACAAATAGGGTATCTTTTAAGTCGTATTTATCTAATTCAATAATTTGCTCTATGGTTAGTTTATGAATATCAATTATTCCTTCTGCTATGACAATGTCATCACGTATTGCGTCAGGGATTAATTCGTTGAATCTTGTTTTGAATTCGTTTAAGTTTTCTTTAACGAATTCTAAACCAGCAGCATTTTGATGTCCACCGTGTCTGATTAGTAAATCTTTTAACTCGTTTAGGATATAGATAACATCGACACCGTTATAAGAACGAATACTACCTTTAAAAGTGAATTCATCCTCTTTTAAAACAACAGTAACTTTTGAATACTCATTAGCCAAACGTGACGCTACAATACCAATAACCCCTTCATGCATTTTAGGTGAATGAATGATAATGCTTGGTTGATTGTGGTTTACTGTGCTTAGAGATTCAGAATATAGGTCTTTTGTTAGTTGTTTTCGTTTATTGTTTGTTTCTTCAATTTCACTAAGAATTTGAACAGCGACAGCACTATTTTCACTTTGGAATAATCTTACTGCGAGTTTTGCACTTTTCATGCGCCCACATGCGTTTATTCGTGGTGCTATCTTGTATTGAACATCAGCGACACTAGGATTAATAATGTCTAAAAATGAGACTAAACTTCTAGCTCCAACATTACTTGAATTCCTTAATTTACTTAAACCAACATTAACTATCGCTCTATTTTCACCTTCTAGAGGCATCATATCGGCGATTGTACCGAGCGCAACTATATCAGTATATTCTAGAGCTTCTTCACCGATTAAAGCTTGAGACAGTTTAAAAGCAACACCTACTCCTGCCAAAGGTTTGAAGGTATATTTTTTTGATAAAGAAGTATGTAAAATTGCGTATGCATCTGGTAAGACACCTTCTTTTTCATGATGATCAGTAATAATAATGTCAATATTATTTTCTTTGAAGTACTTCACTTCATCAATACTCTTTATCCCGTTATCAACTGTTATTACAAGATTGTAACCTTCATTGATAATGTCAAATGTCTTAGAATATGATAAACCATACCCATCAACAAACCTGTTGGGAATATCATAATTGATATTTGCTCCTAAGTTTTTTAATGTATCATAAACGACAAATGTTGCAGTGATACCATCTACATCATAATCACCATAAACAAGAATTTTTTCTTTGTTTTTAATAGCTTTCATGATACGGTCAACTGCTTTGTCCATATCGTTAATAAGATATGGATCGAGGAATGCTTTTTCATCTAAACTGAATAGTTCTTGATAGTTCTCAATCCCTCTTGCTTTATATACTTCTTCAACAAGGTTAGTTTGGTCAAGGCTATTGTTGCGTATTTTCCATTTATACATTCAAGGCTCCTTACTAAAAAAGTGGTATTACCACTTTTTTTTACATTTTGTTTGGTGCACTTACTCCAATAAGAGAAAGACTATCTTTTAAAATTATTTTTGCTGCATTAAGAAGTGACAAGTGTTCTCTAGTTTTTAATTGGTCAGTAGTTATTACTTGTTCTGCATTGTAAAAACTATGGAATGCACTTGCTAGTTGTTGGATATAGTTTGTTAATTTATGTGGTGCTCTTTGTGTTGCTGATTGTTCGATTATGTTAGGATAATTTGCTAATATGTTAACTAACTCAAATGCTTTCGGGTTAGCTATTGTTTTGAATTCTGTTGGTAGATTTGATATATCTACTCCTTTTGTTTTAGCAGCTTCAAAAATACTGTTAATTCTGGCATGAGCGTATTGTACATAGTAAACAGGATTTTCATTAGTTTGTCTTATTGCTAAGTCTAAATCTAAATCCATTTGTGTACTAAGACTTCTAGCTGCAAAGAAATATCTAATTGGGTCGCTACCTACTTCTTCTACTAAATCAGATAGAACGATTGCCTTACCACTACGTTTACTCATTTTTACTTCGATACCATTTTGTAACACTTTAACCATTTGAAGGAGTTCTACTTCAAGTAAATCACTTTTTCCTCCAACCATTTCAATAGCAGCTTTTAAACGGTTAATATATCCATGATGGTCTCCACCAAGAATATCAATTAGTTTAGTATAACCTCTATCTAGTTTGTTTTTATGGTAAGCAATATCAGGTGTTAGATATGTAAATGTTTTATCACTTTTGATAATTACACGATCCTTCTCATCTTCATAATCGCTTGTTTTGAGCCAAATTGCACCTTCTTCTTCATAGGTGTAATCATTCTTAATTAAGTAATCAATTGTTTCTTTGACAAGTTTGTTATCGTATAATGATTTTTCACTAAACCATACATCAAATTCGACATTAAAAGCTTTTAAGTCTTTACGTAATAAAACAAGAAGAGATTCAACCCCATATTCTCTAAAGAACTCATATCCGTCCTCGTTTAAGAATTTATCATTGTGGATTGCTTTTATTTCCTTTGCTGTTTCAATTATTTCTGGTCCACGATATCCATCTTCAGGTAAATCAACTTTTTGATTAAACAATTGTTTGTATCTAGCATCAATACTTAAAGCCAGGTTATGTATCTGGTTTCCAGCATCATTAACATAATATTCCTTCGTTACTTTATATCCTGCTTTTTGGAGGATTCTACTTAGAGAATCACCAGCAGCTGCCCCACGGGCATGTCCTATATGAAGTGCACCTGTAGGATTAACAGAAACAAATTCGATATTATAGTGTTCATCTTTTCCCATTTCCAAGTTACCAAAGTTACTACCAAGCTTATTTATTTCAGTAATTGTTTCAAGTAAAAATGTTTTATCTAAAAAGAAATTGATAAAACCTGGCTTAGCTACAACTACTTCTTTTACAAATAATCCCTTTGTGTTTAGAGCATTCTTTATTTCTTCAGCAATCATAAATGGAGCTTTTCTAGCAATTCTTGCATAACGCATCGCCACATTAGAAGATAAATCTCCATTTGTTTTGTCTTTTGGAGTTTCGAGTATTATCTCAATGTTCTCATCAAAGTAACCTAACTCAGTTAAACATACTTTTAGAGAGTCTTTTACTTTTTGTAATAATTCATTTAGTTTCATAATTCTACCTCAATTAATTAAATTTTAGACTTATGTTTAGTGGTTTATAAGTCTGTGTTAAAGCCTCGACGCTGATAAAATCAACACCGGTTTCAGCAACACTTTTAATTCTTTCTAATGTTATATTTCCACTTGCTTCAAGTAGTTTGTTTGTATTGTGTTCTACACATTTTCGGATTAATTCATTGTTCATGTTTTCAAGCATTATAATATCACAATCTGTATGTATTGAATCCAAGAATTGTGTGAAGTTGTTTACAACAACTTCAATCTTAATAGATTGGTCAACTCTTGCCCTAATTAGTTTAACGGCATCTTTAATATTTCCTACTGTTTTGATATGCTTCTCTTTCAACATTACTTGGTTACTTAGATTCATCCGGTGATTAATACCTCCACCATCTAAGACCGCTTGTTTTTCTAGTATTCTTAAATTGGGAGAAGTCATCCTTGTATCAATAATCTTAGTAAATCTATTGCCAATTTCGTCAACATATTCTTTTGTCAAAGAAGCTATCCCGCTCATTCTTCGAATGATATTTAAGACTAATTGCTCACCTTTCAAAATTGATTTTGCTCTACCACTAATAATGGCTATAATGTCACCTTTTTCAACGAAGGTAGCATCACTATTAATTACCTTAATATATATTTCATCATCCAGTATTTGAAAGACTCTTTGCATAATTTTGATACCACTTAATACTCCATCTTCCTCTGCTATGAGAACTCCTTCTGAGAGTTGATCAGAAAAGATGTTGTCAGTTGTTACATCAATAGTTGGAATGTCTTCTTCAAGTGCATCATATATTATCTTGTCAATTTTATCATTCATAACGATACCTAAATATTAAGATCTAATTGTTCATATTTTAATTTATCACTATCAGTCTTGATCAATTTTATCCATTTAGCACTTCGACCTTTACCAAGTGGTCGAATTTTGCCTTCATCTCTTAACCGTTTCAAAGTCCTATTAATTGTTGAATCCGAAATGTACGGATGCACATTTCTGATGTCATCTTTACTGAATGTATCTTCTAATTTTATGATGGTATTTTCAACATTATTAGACTTATTTAATTGCTTATCAAACTCATAATCTCTGACTAAGAAATTAAGTGTTTGATACGAATCAAGTGATACGTTAATTACAAAACTATGAAGTGGTATTATCTGTGGATATCCAACTTCCCAGTTAAACGAAGATTGCAATACTGCATTCTCGAATACACTTTTAGATTTAAAGATTTTCTCCATGAAACTAATATACTCATATACTTCAAAGCCATTAGTTAATAGCAAAATGTACATCAAAAGAATTCCAAGTTCTTCATTTTTATCAACAAATGGTTTGATCTTAATAAAATCAATGTAAAAGTTCATAATTATGAATGATAACTCATATGTATTCTCTTTTACCGCTTCATTAAACAGTTGAATTAGATAATCAATAGATTCTCTTGTACTTGAGTACTTGCTATTTAACAAGTTAACATTCCGATCTTTTCTTTCAATTTTCCTGAATTGCATTTTACTAGCTGAGATAATGTCTGTATATAAGAATTTCATTAAATCTTGAATTTCATTAACTAACAACTCAAATGAAGAGGTTTCTTTATGTATCTTGGTAAAGGCATTCTTCAAATTGATAATCAGTTTTTCATCTTTGTTTTTAGGTTTTACATTTTTATAAATTAATGATTTAAACCTAGAATCGGTTACATTTGTATTAAATAGTTTAGCAAAAAAATACGTATCATTACGTACAGTTTGGCGCACCATTGCTTCATAATCACTAGTAAGTATTTCGTGATTAAATTGATTTACTCCAACCGATTTATATAGCTTTATGTATTTCATTACTACATCGTTTGGTATTTGTGTACGGTTTAGATTTTCCATACAATTCATAAAATCACCTCAAATATAACATTCATATATATATTTTACTATATTTAGAGATATTTTCAACATTTTTATTAGTTATTTATAGTCATTTTTGATTTATTTTGACTATAATAAAAAAAGTAGCGTTAGCTACTTTTTTATTCGAATAATTTTTGTTGAATCACTTCATGATCATCTTCTTTTACATAATCACTAACAGGAGTTATTGAAGGATCTTCTTCAACTTGCTCAATATTAATAAACAATGAATTTCCTAAAGACTTTTTGACAAATGTTTTTCCATTTTCTGTCTTATCATGTTTTATATCAAATGAACTAATATCGACAGAGGTTGTTGTTGTATTGACTGTAATTTTAGCTCTGTTCTTGTATTGAGTTGCATTTAATAAACACAGATCTTGTACCAAATAAGGATTTGATCTAACTTCTTTATAGATTTGAACCCCTTTATTAGTACGCTTTTTCTTAGGAATTTCATTAACATTGATTCGTTTAATCGTTCCACGGTTAGTTAACAATAATAGATCATGATAATCTTTTAAAACAATACCTGAAGCAAGTTCTTGCTTTTGTCCTAAGTTCATACCTTTAACACCCTTGGCAGTTGTTGAAGTTACTGGAATCTCACAAAGATTAAATCTTAGTGCTTGTCCTTTTGCTGAGAATATTACTAATTCAGCATCTAAACTTTCAGTTATATCAACACTTACAACTTCGTCATTTTTTGATAACGAGATTGCTCTTACAGGTTTTGTGTAACGAGAGACTTCAAATTCTTTTAGTTCAGTTTGTTTTACTAGATTATTCTTAGTAACAAATAGAAGATTTCTTTGTTCTTTAAAATTTCTTATTTTAAGAATCTTCACAATGCTTTCATTCTCAGATAATTGAACTAAGTTATTGATATGAGTTCCTAAATCTTTCCATTTAAAAACTGGCATTTTATATACTGGTAGATAAATATAATTACCTAAGTTAGTAAATAATAGCATAACATCTAATGTAGAAACTTCTCCTGAGAAC
Source organism: Candidatus Izimaplasma bacterium HR1 (assembly GCA_000755705.1). Lineage (NCBI taxonomy): Bacteria > Bacillati > Mycoplasmatota > Mollicutes > Candidatus Izemoplasmatales > Candidatus Izemoplasmataceae > Candidatus Izemoplasma > Candidatus Izimoplasma sp. HR1. The sequence continues at coordinate 1,175,214 of CP009415.1, read as the reverse complement.
AACATTGAATCATTATCTCTAAGAGATATTTGCTCTGTTGCCTTAAATGAACGGATTGATGTAGATTTTACATATCCTTCTCTAGTTATACCTATAATTACTTGTTCTTCAGTAATTAATTCTTCTTCAGCTATAGTAATTTTTTCAATTTCTTCTTCAATTACTGTTAAACGTTTTGAGTTTAATTTCTTCTGTGAAGCGCGTAATTCGTCAATTATTACTCTTTCTAATTCTTTTTCATTTTTCAGAATAAGATTTAGGTTCTCGATTATACCTTCTAGTTCACTTTGCTCAACTTGTAACTCATTGATGTCTGTTGAAGATAAACGATATAGTTGTAATATAACGATTGCTTCTGCTTGTTCTTCTGTGAATTTGAATGCTTTCATTAGTTTGTTTTTAGCATCACGTTTATTTTTTGAAGAACGGATTAGAGTAATAACTTCATCTAATACATCCATCATTGTTATGATACCTTCAACAATATGAAGTCGCTTTTGAGCTTTTCTTAATTCATAGTTTGAACGATTAGTTATTACTTCTTTTTGATGAATAATGTATGCATCAAGGATTTGGAATACACCCATTAACATAGGTCGTTTATTATTAATAGCAACCATGTTATAGTTGTAAGACTTTGTTAAATTTGTTTTCTTATGTAAGAAGTTTAAGATTACTTGAGGTTCAAATGCTTTTTTAACTTCAATAACAATTCTTAAACCTTCACGATCTGATTCATCTCTAACTTCTTTGATTCCGTCAATTTGCTTTTTAATTCTTATATCATCCATTTTTCTAACTAGTGTGGCCTTATTAACCTCATAAGGTAGTTCTGTGACGATAATGTCATGATCGATAATTTCTGTTTTAGATTTAACAATTATTCTACCGCGTCCTGTTTCAAAGGCTTGTTTTATTTGCTCTTTACCTTGAACAATTGCCCCTGTAGGGAAATCTGGACCACGCATCACTTTAATTAAATCATCTATATCCATTAACGGATTTTCAATTCTTTTTACTACTGCATTAATTACTTCACGTAAATTATGGGGAGGAATTTCAGTTGCATAACCAGCACTAATTCCTGTTGCCCCATTACATAATAAGTTAGGGAATCTAGCAGGAAGTACTGTTGGTTCGTATTCCTCATCGTCAAAGTTTGGAATAAAATCTACTGTTCTTTTTTCAATATCTTTAATAAGCATTTCACTAGCTAATGACATTCTAGCTTCAGTATAACGCATTGCTGCAGCGCTATCTCCATCTATAGAACCATTATTACCATGCATATCTACAAGTAAATTTCTCATTTTCCATGGCTGACTTAATCTAACCATAGCATCGTAAACTGAAGAATCACCATGAGGGTGATACTTACCAATTACGTCTCCGACAATACGGGCTGATTTCTTATAAGGTTTGTCTGAAAACATTCCTAGTTTGTACATTGAATATAACACACGTCTTTGTACTGGTTTTAAACCATCACGAACGTCTGGTAAAGCACGATCTTGAATAATATATTTAGAATATCTACCGAATCTTTCTCCAACTATATCTTCTAAATTTTCTTGAAGTATTTTTTGATTTACGAACTCTTCTATGTCTTTAATTACTTTTTTCGCCATTGTTAGTCTCCTTAAATCCTAAAGTCATCTTCAGTAGAGAATACAACGTTATTTTCAATCCATTCTCTACGAGGTTCTACTTTATCACCCATTAAGACGTTGATTCTTTGATCAGCATCCCCAAGGTTTTCAATTTTTACTTGGATAAGAGTTCGTGTTTCTGGGTTCATTGTTGTATCCCAGAGTTGTCCGGCATTCATTTCACCTAAACCTTTGAATCGCTGGATATTGTATCCTTTTAAAGACTTAGTAATTTCTTCTAATTCTTCATCGGTCCATGCATATTCAATATTGTTTTTATTTTTTATTTTTTTAGTTACTTTATATAACGGTGGTAAAGCAATATATACTTTACCTGCTTGCACTAATTCTCGCATATATCTAAAGAAGAATGTTAATAATAACACTTGGATATGTGCTCCATCAGTATCAGCATCTGTCATGATTATTACTTTGTCGTAGTTACATTTTTTTAGGTCAAAATCAGGACCTAAACCTGCACCTATAGTATGAATAATTGTGTTTACTTCTTCATTCTTTAAAACATCTTCAATTTTAGCTTTCTCGGTATTTATTACTTTACCACGTAAAGGTAGAATTGCTTGAAAACGTCTATTACGTCCTTGTTTAGCACTACCTCCCGCACTGTCACCCTCTACTAAATATAGTTCATTTCGTGCAGGGTTTTTTGATTGGGCTGGTGAAAGTTTACCAGAAAGGTTTGTTTCAACTTTGGCTTTTCTTTTCTCTAGTCTTGCTTCTTCACGTGCTTTACGAGCTGCATCTCTAGCTAATTTAGCTTTTAATGACTTTTCAATCAATGTATAAGTTAAATTGTTATTTTCTTCGAAAAAGTAAGTAAGTTTTTCACTTATTACTTGTTCAACTGCAGTACGTGCATCAGGAGTTCCTAATTTATTTTTAGTTTGTCCTTCAAATTGAAGTAAGTCTTCAGGAATTCTAACAGATAATACCGTTGTTAATCCCTCTCTAATATCTGCACCTTCAAGTTTATTACCATTTTTTATTAAACCAACACGTTGTCCGTATTCGTTAAATAGCTTTGTTAAGGCAGATTTGTATCCTGTTTCATGAGTACCACCATCTTTTGTACGGACATTGTTAACGAACGATACTAATTGATCTGAATATGATTTAGTAAATTGAAAAGCCATTTCAACTTCTATTTTCATACTTGATCCTTCTAAAAATTTAGTATCATGAATCGCTGTTCTTTTCTCGTTAATAAAATCTACATATGAGATGATACCATCTTCATATAAATATTCTTCTTTGGCATTCGAACGTTCATCGATTAATACCATTTTAAGTCCTTTTAACAAAAAGGCACTTTCTCTTAATCTTTCTGAGATTGTTGTGAAGTTAAACACTGAAGTTGAAAACATTTCACTTGTCGGTTTAAACCATACGATTGTCCCTGACTTTTTAGTGTCTCCAATAACTTCTAACTTCGTAACTTCTCTACCACCATTATTAAAACGAATGTGGTGTGTTTTTCCATCTCGTTGTGCTGTTACATCGACATAATCACTTAGAGCATTAACTACACTGGCACCTACACCATGTAACCCTCCAGAAACCTTATATCCTCCAGCTTGGCCAAATTTACCACCTGCGTGTAATCTTGTATAGATGATTTCTACAGCACTAACACCGCTCTCATGCATCCCTACAGGTACACCACGACCGAAGTCTTGGACTACTACAGAATTATCTTCTTTAATAGTAACTCTGATTTCATTACCATGTCCTGCTAACACTTCATCAATTCCGTTATCGACAATTTCCCATACCAAATGATGAAGCCCTCTTGAGTCAGTAGAACCGATATACATACCAGGTCTTTTACGGACAGCTTCTAGTTCTTCTAAGATTTGAATCGACGTTGCATCGTATTTAATTTTGTTCTCTAACATCATGTAACACTTCCTCTTCGTCTCAACTACTTTAATAATTATAACAAATAGAAATTGATTTTTGTAGTGTAAATTGAAATTTAGTATGATATAATATGTTGTATTTAAAAAAAATGGAGTTGATTTTGATGCTTTTGAAATACGGACTTTTGGTCTTAGCTTACCTCTTAGGCTCTATTCCATTTTCGGTGATTTTAGGTCGAAAATTTAGAGGAATTGATGTCCGAGAACATGGTAGTGGAAACCCTGGTGGAACTAACTCTTTGCGATTTTTAGGTAAATCTATTGGATATTCAGTACTAATTTTAGATGGTTTAAAAGCTGGTTTGATTGTTTTATTGATTCAGTTGGAAGTTTTTGATGGTAGTACACTCTTTAATCCTCTGGCTTATGGTGTTGCTGCTGCATTTGGACATGTATATAGTGTATATATAAAATTCAAAGGTGGAAAAGCCGTCGCTGCTACTGTTGGTATTATGATTGCTTATAACCCGTTATTTGCCTTTATTATGATGTTTGCATTCTTGATATCGTTACGAATATTCAAATATGTTAGTGCATCTTCAACAATAGCTGTTGCTACTGGCTTTATCCTGGGTATTTTTGCTTGGATAAGTGGTTCAATGATTAGTTTTGTAGGAATGGTTTCTTTAGAGCCAAATACATATAGTGTTGCTCTATATTTAGGATTACTACTTCTGTTAGTTGCATTTAGACATAAAAAGAATTTCCAGAATATTAAGAATGGTGTCGAACCAAAAGTAAAATTATTTGATAAGAAAAAGGTAAACTCAAATTAGAGTTTACCTTTTTTATATTGTACAATTTCTTTTTTTACCATTTCGATGTACTTATCTGTAAATGGTTCCCAAAGTTCAATAATATTTCCAAAAGGATCTTTAAATTGTCCGAACTTACCATAATCATATCGTTTGATATCATCAACAATTTCAATACTATTATCTACAAACTTTTTGAACATTGCATCTATATCATCTACTCGTAAATTAATAAATGGACTATTTTCATTTGAACGTTTAAAAGATAGCAAAACTAACTGCTCTCCTTCATAAAACCCAGTTCCATATTCAGTCATATCAAGTCCCATAAACTCATTATACCAATTTTGAACCTCTTTTTTCTCACCTTTAAATTGTAAGAAAACTCCACCAATACCAACAACTTTAGCCATTTAATTCTCCTTATTCCGTTAAAGTTCCTTGATGAAACAGCAATTGAAAACTATCTCTACCTATCCATATGCTAGATCGATTGCTTTTAATGGATTTAGTTTTTTCGATTACTTCTGCTTGATATGTAATTAAATAACTGATTTCGTCAATTTGCTTAACTTCTAAATTTTTGAACGGAAATTTAGATTCCAAGTTCAAATCTAAATTATTTAGAATATCTTCTTTTGAAAAGATACTCCCACTCATCCCAAATTCTTTAAAGTTCTTGTGCAGGATCTTATCTAAGTAATCATAGTTATTTCTAGTTTCCTTTATCCAAAGAGACATTTCTAATTTTAATAATAATTCAATCATGTTACCACCCCTTAATATTTTAGCATATTATAAAAAAAATAACCTCAAAAATGAGGCTATTTCGCTTGATTCATTGATTGCATAACTTGTCTTACTTGTTTTTCAGACGGTTTTCTACCCATTTGCATCATCATTGCTCTGATCATATTTTCATTTACAGGTGGATTGTCACGTAAATACTTCTTGAAATATCTTTGTGATAGGAAGAATCCTAATGCCCCGCCTACTAAAAGTACACCTACTAATATTAATACAAATGCCCAAGTTGCTAAACTAACCATAATATCACTCCTTTTATTCTTTTTTATTCTACAAGAAATTGAGTAATAATACAAGGAATATCGTACTTTATAAGCATTTTAGTAATTAGTAATTTAGAACTCATTGTAAATAAAATAAAAAGTTTTTAAATTTTGCTTTTTTGTGTTTACAAAACGGCTTAAATAGACTAAAATATAGTTGAATAATTAGTACATAAAGGAGGAATGAACTATGCCTAGAAGAATTAATAATGACTGTATTGCATGTGGTGCTTGTGTAGCTGAATGTCCAGTTGACTGTATCGCTGAAGGTGATATCTACGTAATCGACGAAGACGTTTGCATCGACTGTGGTGCTTGTGAAGTTGTTTGTCCTGTAGACGCTATTTCTGAAGTTTAATAAAAAAAAGAGTTTTCAACTCTTTTTTTTTATACAATTTTATATGGATTAACATCTAGATTACTTAGAAAAACTCTGTAGTCTTGTGAGAAAGTTTCGAGTTGACTTTTAATACTTAAAATACCGTGTCTTTCAACATGATGCCCAACGTCAAGAACAGTTAAACCTCTATTTATGGCATCCAAAGCATGATGATATGTGACGTCTCCTGTTATGTAGATATCACAATATTTAAGAATGTCATTACCCAGCAAACTACTACCACTTCCACCGCATATTGCAACAGTTCCTATCATATAATTCATTTTCTGGTTACTTATCAATTTGACTGTATCCAGGTTGTACACATTCTTTACTTTTTCAATAAACTTACCAAGTGACATAGATTCGTTCAAATTACCATAACGACCTAATCCTTCGTCCAAAGTTTCTAGTTCAATTATCTTTTGATCTTCAATTTCCAACATATCAGCAAGTACCTTATTCATACCAAAATTACTTAAATCAAAATTCGTATGAGCAACATAAATATTTATGTTGTTTTTTATTATTTTAGAAAGCAGATTTCCTAAATAGGTATTTGTGTTAATTTGCTTCAATGGTGTAAAAATAATAGGATGATGAACAACTACAAAATTAGCATTTTTTTCAATTGCCTCATCAATTATTTCGTTTGTAAGGTCTAAAGATAGTAAAATATTAGTTATATTTTCTTCATCACTACCTACTTGAAGGCCTACATTGTCCCATTTATAAGCCAAATTACTTGGAAAATATTGTTCGAATTTTTTAATGAATTCACTAACTATCATGATAACACTTCCTCAATTTGATTTAGACGTGTCTTTATTTTCTCTTTTTCTACTATATTTTCAACATTTTTTACTACTAGCTTCAAATATTCGTATTCTTTGTTTAATCGCTTCAAAAAATAATGAGATTTATTCTTTAGGTTAATTGGACCGAATTCAATTTCAATTTCTGTTAAATCACTTTCACCCTGTTCGATTACAATAATATCGTACATTTTCTTTTGATCTTCGAAAACTAGTTCATCATAAATTTTATAATTTATCGATTTCAAAATCGCTCTAATTATTTCAGGATTATTATTCGGTTGCAAAATGAATCGCTTAACATTTTTTTTGTCATCTTTTGATAAAATTTGTGAAATTAAATCTCCACCCATTCCTGCAATTACAACGACATCAGTATCTTCATCAATTTCACTGATCCCATCACTTAGTTTTACAGATATTCTATCTTGCTGATTATATCTTTTTACATTACTAAATGCTATAACAAATGGTCCTCTTTTATTGTCAATTGCCTGTGCTTTTATAACGTAACCATTCTTAACACAAACGATCGGCAAAAGAGCGTGGTCAGTCCCTATATCCGCCAGATTTAAGAAACCATCTGTATATTTGGCACATAGCGAAAGACGACGCGATAATTTCATTATTTACCACTCATAAAGTCTTTTAACTTTTTACTTCTTGAAGGATGTCTTAGTTTACGAAGAGCTTTCGCTTCAATTTGTCTTATACGCTCACGAGTAACTCCAAATTCTCTTCCAACTTCTTCTAAAGTTCTACTACGTCCGTCTAATAATCCAAAACGCATTCTTAGAACTTTTTCTTCTCTATCTGTTAATGTTTCGAGCACATTATCAAGTTCTCTTTTAAGCATCTCTTTAGACGTATACTCCATTGGAGTAAGGGTATCTGGATCTGCTATAAAATCTCCTAAACTTGAATCTTCTTCTTCACCTACAGGTGATTCTAAACTGATTGGTTCTTGTGCAACTTTTTGAATAATTTGCACTTTCTCAACACTGATTCCCATTCTCTCAGCAACTTCCTCTGGATGTGGTTCACGCTTTAATTCTTGAATTAATTGACGTTGAGTACGGACCAATTTATTAATAGTTTCAACCATATGAACAGGGATACGAATAGTTCTTGCTTGATCCGCAATAGCTCTAGTTATGGCTTGTCTAATCCACCATGTAGCATATGTAGAAAACTTAAATCCTTTAGTGTGGTCAAACTTACCAACAGCCTTCATAAGACCCATATTTCCTTCTTGAATTAAGTCTAAGAATTGCATCCCACGACCGACGTATCTTTTAGCAATAGAAACTACTAAACGAAGGTTGGCTTCAACTAATTTATTTTTCGCTAATTCACCTTTATAAATCATTCTTTCTATCTCTAATTTGTATTCTGGTGAAATCTCTTCCCCAGATAACACTAAGTCATCAAATTGCTCTTTAGCAACTTCTGCATTAGCTATGTCTGTAGCCAATTCAACCTCTTTTACTCCTTGAAGTAAATCAACACGACCAATTTCTTTTAAGTACATACGTACTGGGTCATCTACTTTGATTGAAATTTGGTTTTCAAATGATTTATCTTGTAATAATTCCTCTTCAATGTCTTTACTAAAGTTTAAATCTAAAACGATAGATTCATCAAGTTCTTCCTCTTGAACAGGAACTAATTCATCAGTATCATTCTCAGGAACTTTGTAGTTCACCATTTCCTCTTCACTAACAACATCTACTAGTTTTTTCTCTAATTCAGCAACAATTAAATCAAAATCTTCGCTGTCATCACTGACAAATTTAAGGATTTCCTTAACTGCTAGATATCCTTTACTCTTACTGATTTCCACTAACTCTTGGACGATTTTATCTTTATCCATTATGTTTTCCTCCTTTTTGTGGTCTTAGTACTGAATCTCTTTTAATTGCTAATGCAATTTTTACATCAGAACTTGAGGCCAAAGCTATTTCTTTTTCTATTTGTCGAATCTGTATTTCATTGTCAAAGTAATAATGTAGTACCTCTTTGAAGTCCATATATTCATCGTCTCTTAAGTCGATGTTCTTTGTGTATTTTACTTCATTTAAATAGTATCTATATTCATCATCACTCAGCACTGATTGCAGTTCTTCAAGTGTTATTACCTTTGATTCTTTTTCTTCATCATAGATGTACAAATCTTCTACAGCTATTTTAATATCTCTTACTTCTTCAGAAATAAAGAATAAAACATCAAAATTAGCATTAAAGTCCTCTACATAACGATAACCCTCCATAAAATAGTTTAATATACAACGCTCTGCGTTAATAAATTTATCTGTTATATGCAGTCTATTCATAGGTTGATATATTCTTTTTCTACCAGTTTGATTTTGTGATCTTCTTGTATACTGCTCATAATCTTGTCTTACAGAAACATCTGAAAGATGTGCATCTTGAGCTAATAATTGAAGATAGATATCAACGTTGGTATGTGATGTATTTTTTATTAAATCAAAGACATTTTTCTTAAGTCTTTCAATATCTAACATTTGTTTTAAATCGGTTGATTTAAGTTGCATATTATATTTGAATTTTACAATATCAATACTTTTATCATTAATGAAATTTGCTAATTTCTCGACACCGTATTTTGTAATATAATCATCTGGATCTAGTCCATCCTCGAGATTGACAATTAGTACTTGCATGTTCTCGTTTGCAAATAAGGTAATTGCTCTTTCAGTAGCTTCAATACCCGGTTTATCTCCATCATAGCAAATAACAACATTGTTAGTATATTTCTTCATTAACTTAACTTGTTCTTTAGTTAACGATGTACCCATTGATGCGACACTTTCCTTTATACCAGCTCTATGAGCTGCTATAACATCCATGTATCCTTCAAATAAAACAACACGGTTATTCATTCTAATAGCATTTAACGCATTATGAAGATTATATAAGATATTTGATTTAGTAAACACCTTGGTTTGAGGACTATTGATATATTTAGGAGAGTCTTTATCCTTATCTAAATATGTTCTCCCGCTAAAAGCAACTGTATTCCCCTTTTCGTCTTTAATAGGGATAATGATACGTTCTCTAAACAAGTCATAGAACGTCTCCTTCTTGCTTTGCTTGGATAGTCCTAAATCATATAGGTCTGAGACTAAAATACCGTGAGAAGTCAATGTCTTAGTTAATAACTCGAATTCGGCAGGTGCTAATCCAAATTCAAATGATTGGATTATCTCGTTAGAGATACCACGGTCTTCTAAGTACTTTTTAGCGACTGTCCCAGGTTTAGTATTTGACAAATATAACTTATAAAAATTAAGAGCTTCTTCATTAATATTGTACAATCTTGAAAGAGGATTTACCTTTTTCATATTTGATAGATCAATTTCAACATTAGCCCTATCAGCTAAATCTTCTATTGCTTCTACAAATGATAAGTTACTAGTTTTTTGAAGAAAAGTAATGGCATTACCTTTTTCTCCACAAGAGAAGCAATTATAGATTTTTCTTTCTGGTTCAACACTAAACGAAGGTGTTTTCTCATTATGAAATGGACACAAACCAAAATAACCCTTTCCTTTTTTCTGAAGAGTTACTTTTTCACCGATAAGATCAACGATATCTGTTTTACTCAGTATTTCATTGATTTTTTGTTCGCTAATTTTTGCCATCTATTCTCCTAGTAATATAATTTTTCTAATAGATATGGTACTAATTTTTCTTTAGATAATGATACTTGTTCCATTGTGTCTCTATCTCTTACTGTAAAGACATTTTCATTGACACCTTTATCATCAATAGTAATAACAAATGGTGTACCAATAGCGTCTTGACGACGATATCTTTTACCAACTTTACCTGATTCATCATAGGTAACTGAGAATATTTTACTTAAGTATTCAACCATTTCTGAAGCTTTTTCTTTATGGTATTTTTTGATTAACGGTAAAACTGCTACTTTATATGGCGCTAGATGGGGAGCTAATTGTAAATTAATACGTGTGTCTCCACCTTCTAAAGTTTCTTCTTTGAATGCTGAAGTAAGAATCGCTAAGAATAATCTTTCAACACCTAAAGAAGGTTCAATAACGTATGGTAAATATTTTGTATTATCTTCTGGATCTAAATAAGTTAAGTTTTGCTTAGAATGTTCTTGATGTTGCTTTAAATCGTAATCAGTACGAGAAGCTATACCCCATAATTCATCAAATCCCCACGGGAATTTAAACTCTATATCTGTTGTTGCGTTAGAGTAATGAGATAATTGTTCTAGATTGTGATCACGTAATTTAATATCTTCATCTTTTAATCCTAAAGATAATAAGAATTTATGTGATTCATTTTTCCAATAATTAAACCATTCCATTTCTGTTCCTGGTTTACAGAAAAATTCTAATTCCATTTGCTCAAATTCACGAACTCTAAAAATAAAGTTACCTGGGGTAATTTCATTTCTAAACGATTTACCAATTTGGCCAATTCCAAATGGTATTTTCTTACGTGAAGTTCTTTGGACATTTTTAAAGTTAAGGAAAACTCCTTGTGCTGTTTCAGGGCGTAAATAAATATCATTTGATGAATCAGTAACTACACCTTGAGATGTTTTAAACATCATGTTAAACTGTCTGATTTCGGTATAATTTAATTTACCGCATTTAGGACAAATTATATTGTTGTCATTAATGAACAGCATCATTTTTTCGTTACTCCAACCATCAGCATTAATTGTATTATCAAAATCTTCAATTAATTTATCTGCCCGATATCTTGAATTACAACTTTTACAATCAGTTAATGGATCGCTAAATCCACCAATATGTCCACTTGCTTCCCAAGCTTTAGGGTTAAGAAGAATACCACTGTCAAGTCCAACATTATGTTCGTTCTCTTGCACAAATTTCTTCCACCATGATTGTTTAATGTTGTTTCTTAGTTCAACACCTAGTGGTCCATAATCCCATGTATTGGCTAAACCACCATAAATTTCACTACCTTGATATACGAATCCGTATGTTTTGGCATAGTTTACTAAATCTTCCATTTTAATTTTGCTCATAAATAACCTCCTGGCTTACATTTTTGGACATAATTATGCAGTATATATTATACCATAAAAACAAAAAAAAGAGGCAAGCTCTTTTAGTATTTTTCAATTTGTTTAATAATCTCTCGTGATTTTGTTTTAAAACTTATAAATTCATTATACAACATATCAATGATATTACGGATAACTGCTTTTAGTGGAGTATCTAGTTTAGGGATATCAGTTACACTGATATCAATCATGTATAAATCCTGTAAAATTAGATAAATATCTCTATCATAAGAAGGATCTTTAAAGTTTAAATGTTTACTGCAGGTTAGACCCCCGCTACTTGGATTGAAAACTAAATTCTCATTATCATTACACACATTACACTTTTTAAAATTTAGTCCGTAACCGACAAAATATAATAGCTTTAATTCAAAAATAAAACTTAATATATCTGGGTCTGTTCCTTCATCCATTTTAATAAACAGTTTTTCTAAGAAACTAAACATCTTTTCATGATTTAAGTCATCACTAATAACACTTCGTACTAATTCCATAATATGGTTCATATAAGTATATTTGTAAATATCCTTTTTGATACTTTCATAGTCATTAACTAAATGTCCTTCTTTTAATGAAGGAAACTTTCCTTTTGAAATCGATAAGCTAATTAAATTACCATTTTGGCTTAAAAAACGATTGATACTATTAAGTTTTTTAACACCATGTGCAAGCACACTTAAATGACCATTAACGGTATATAGATAAAGTATTTTACTGTTATCTTTATAGTCCAATGAATTTAACACAAACGCTTTATCGATGTTCATAAGTTCACCTCTTATAATTCTTCAATATACCCGTAATTACGTAAATGAAAATCTTTATTACGCCAGTTTTTTACAACCTTACAATGTAAATCTAAGAATACTTTATTCCCAAGTAAGTATAAAATATCTTTTCTAGCTAAAGTCCCAATTTCTTTTATCATTGCGCCACCTTTACCTATAATTATACCTTTTTGAGAATCTCTCTCTACAATAATTGAAGCATGGATATTGATTAAACGAGGATTCTTTTCGTCATACTCCATGTAATCTATTAAACACATAACACTATGAGGAATTTCCTCTCTTGTTAGACGGAGAACTTTTTCTCTCACTAATTCACTAATAATAAATCGTTCTGGATGATCTGTTATTTGATCTTCAGGATAGTATTTCGGACCTTCTTCAAGTTCGTTTTCAATATCCTCAAGAAGTCTTTCAATATTGTCTCCACGTTTTGCAGAGATTGAGAAGATACCTTTAAAATTATATGCTGCTTTAAACTTATCAATATTTCTTTTCAATCTTGTAATATCTTCCGTTAAATCAGCTTTATTTACGATTAAGAATACTGGTATTCTTACTTTTTTAAGTTCTTCAATAATGAATTGATCACCACGTCCAAACTCTTCATTTCCATCTGTCATAAATATGATTAAATCAACACTTTTTAAAGTGTTGATTGCTTCACTAGTCATAAATTCTCCTAGTTTATGTTTAGGTTTATGAATACCAGGAGTATCAATAAAAATAATTTGTGAAGATTCTCTTGTGAAGATTCCTGAGATATTATTTCTAGTTGTTTGCGGTTTATCACTTGTAATAGTGATTTTCTTACCGAGTACTTTGTTTAAAAATGTTGATTTACCAACGTTGGGTCTTCCAATGATAGTTACAAAACCTGATTTAAACATTATAAATCCTTCTCAGTAAATGCGAATGGTAACAAGTCTTTATTTAAAACAGTTTTAGTTTCACCGTTTACAGTAGAGAAATGAACTTTTGCATCATCTGGCATTAATTCTCTCATTACTTGTCGACAAGCACCACAAGGAGATATAAAATCTTCTTGTTCGGTTGTTATTAATATTTCATCGATGTCTTCTTTACGGTATCCTTGTGAATATGCTGTAAATAGTGCACTTCTTTCGGCACAATTCGTTAAACCAAAAGATGCATTTTCAACGTTGACACCAGTAATTATTTCACCATTTTTTAAACGTAGCGCTGCTGCTACTTTAAAGTTAGAATATTGTGAGTAAGAGTTTGGTAAAACTCCCTTTGCTATTTTGTATAAATCTTTCATCTTTAAACACCTACCTATATAGTTTTGCTGAATTTAGTATTTTGTCTTGTAACTCGGTCATCACTTTTTCTTCTTCATCAGTATGATGATCATACCCTAGAGTATGTAAGAAACCATGGATTGTTAAGAATCCAAGTTCTCGTTCTTTACTATGTCCTAAGTCTTCACTCTGTTCAATTGATTTAGGAATGGAAACAAAAACGTCTCCTAAGTTATTTAAATAACCATCAGGAAATGTTAGAACATCAGTAGCGTAATCTTTATTACGATACTCTTTGTTTAATCTTTGTATTTCTTTATTATCAACTAAGATAATATTAATACTTTTGTTTTGATTATTGGTAATATTTCCAGCTTTTGTTAAAACTAGATTGATTGTTTTTGAATAGTCTTCTTTATTAAAAGAGTTTATTATATTTATTTTCATAATTCTCATATCTTTCTAGGACTTTTTGTACTAATGGATGTCTAATAACATCAACACGTTCAAAAGCAATGATTTCGATTCCGTCAACATTACTCATAAGATCAACAGCCTGAACTAAACCACTGTATGTTTTCTTAGGTAAATCGATTTGAGTAATATCCCCTGTTACAACCATTTTAGAATTAAATCCTAAACGAGTTAGGAACAACTTCATTTGGTTTGTCGTAGTGTTTTGGGCTTCATCTAAGATAACATAAGCATTTTCTAGTGTTCTCCCTCTCATGTAAGCTAGAGGAGCAATTTCAATAGTGCCTTTTTCTATTAAATCTTCAGTTTGTTTATTACCAATTGCTTCATATAATGCGTCATATAATGGTCTAAGATATGGATCTACCTTTTCTTTTAAATCACCTGGTAAAAACCCTAGACTCTCACCAGCTTCAACAGCTGGTCTAGTTAAAATGATTTTCTTGATGCTGCCATCTCTAAGTTTACTTACTGCGTTCATAACTGCTACATATGTTTTCCCTGTACCAGCTGGTCCTATCCCAAAGACTAGATCGTTATTATTAATAGCATTAATGTAATGCTTTTGGTTTAATGTTTTTGCATAGATTGGTTTCCCTGTTAATGTCTTTGTAATTAATATCCTATTAGTGTAGATTTCAGAGATTTTTTTAGGTTCCATATCCTCTGCCAATTTAGCAACATAAAGAACATCTCTTTCTGAGATATTAACATTGTTTCCAGCGATTAAAATAAGCGTTTTAAAGATTTTCTCGATTAAAGTAATTAAGTCAGAATCATCTGTATTAACAAAGATGTCTTCTCCCTTACTAAAGATATTGATATTTAATAACGAGTTTAACACCTTGATGTTACGGTCATTACTTCCAATAACCATACGGAAGTTATCATAATTAGTAAATCTCACTTCAAGTTTATTTAATTCAACCAAAATATCATTCTCCCATCCTGTAACGATACTACAATTATATCATAATCTCGTTTTAAAGGGAAAAAAATAACGGTAAAATTACCGTTATTTTTAATTTATTATTTTCTTTTTGCGTTTGCTTTACGTCTCATTTTTTTCGAGATACTAGGTTTTACATAGAACTCTCTTTTTCGAGCTTCTTGCAGGGTACCTGATCTAGAAACATCACGCTTAAAACGTCTTAAAGCGTCCTCGATTGATTCATTTTCTTTGACTACAGTCTTTGCCATCTTTGGTCCCTCCTTTCACTCTTTAATTGACTTCTATTTGCCTTATATATAATAACAAAATAAATTACTAATGTAAAGTTTTTTTGGAAATACCTCGGTTTTTCTCTAAAAAGTAGTCAATTATTTACAAATATGTTAAAATAGGTGTGATAAGGTGGTGGTATCATGAATTTCGATGCAATAATACAAATCATAATGGATAATATACTAGTAAGTGTTTTTGTAGGTGTTATCGTTATCTTTATAATCTTCAGATTAATTAAAACTGCAAGAATGTATCTTGGTGCTAAAAGTTATGTAAGAAAAGCACGAAGATTGGATAAAAAGAAGTTTAATGGACTTAATTTAGTAGAGAAAACTGCAAAAAGACGTAAAAAGAATACAAACACGTTCAAGAAGCTTAGAAACCGTGGTAAAAAGTGGGTTAGAAAGTATTTAACACATAAGTTTGATGAATTACCTATCATAACTAGATACTCACGCGGAAAGCTATTTAAGCGTTCTAAGAATAGATTGATCATAATTGTTAAGAACGAAAAGAAAACAATTAAGAAAATATCTACAAAACGTGGAATGAAGCAAATAATTGACATTTCAAATAAGTATGAATGTTTAGATGAGGTAATTACTTTTTTACACCATCTTCCTGAGGCAATCCTCAATGAACAAGAATATGATATTTTCTTCGGAGAAGAAGGAATGTTATTAACTTATCAAATAAAATAGGCTAAAATTAGCCTATTTTTTTTACGTATAGATTGCGATGTGTTCCTTTAATGATTTTAGTATCAATTAGTTTATTGTGTAGCGTTAGATCTTTATCAGTTTTGACATATAAGTAATTATCCGAATGACCATATGTGAACTCACTATCTGATGTCTCAAAAATGACACTTAAAGTATTTTGTGCGTCAATATAGTTATTGGCTAGTTCTTCACTTAGCACTAGTAATTGATTTACTCGATAACTCTTAATGATTCCGTTTATTTGATCTTTCATTTTCGCAGCTATAGTTCCGCTTCTTCTAGAATAAGGGAAGACATGCAGTTCGGAGAACTTCATTTCTTTAATAAAATCAAACATTTCTAAATATTCTTCATCGGTCTCACTTGGATAGCCAACAATAACATCAGTAGTAATAGCAATATTAGGAATTATATTTCTAATATTAACTATCATATTCCTAAATTCATCTTTTGTATATTTTCTTCTCATTTCACTAAGGACTCTCTCACTACCACTTTGTAGAGGTATGTGTAAGTGTTTGGCGAATTTCTTATTAGAAGCTATAAGGTTTAAGATATCTTCGGTTAATTCATTTATTTCAATTGAAGAGAGTCTAATTCTGTCAAGATTATCAATACTACTTAAGTCTTCTAATAAATCATAAAATGAATAACCCTCTAAATCTGTACCATATCCACCTGTATGAATCCCCGTTAAGACAATTTCATGATATTTATTCTTAACTAAATCTCTAGCTTCTTCTAAAATAGAATCTTTGTCTCGACTTCTTACTGGTCCTCTAGCAAAAGGAATTATACAATAGCTACAAAAGTTATTACAGCCATCTTGTATTTTCAAAAATGCTCGAGTATTTTCGGTAAAATTAGTAACATGAGTTTCATCAAATACACGGTATTTTGAAACATCTGTTACATTTTTAATTCTTGTTCGTTCTCTTAAAACTTTCTCAACTAGAGGATAGATTTGCTCGCGGTGTTTAGTACCAATCACAATATCTACACCGTCTATCTCGTATACTTTTTCCGGATCCATTTGCGAATAACAACCCATGACTGCAATGACGCTTTCGGGGTTGTTTTTTATTAGTTTTCTAATCGCTTTTCTACTTTTAGAATCACCACTATTAGTTACTGTACAAGTATTAACAATATAGACGTCAGCATATTCATCACTTTTTACACGGTTATAACCGTGACTTTTAAAGATCTCCCAAATACTTTCAGTTTCATATGTATTTACTTTACAACCTAATGTATAAAATGCGATTTTCATGATAAATCACCTTTTCGTACTATTTTAATATTTTTAACATGTTGAAAACTACCATTTATTATTGATGTGGTAGTTGTTTTGTGATTTAGCTTTTCAATGAAGTATTCTTGCATTATGATCACCTTGATTTATTATAACATAAACAAAAAAAGTTTCAGTAAACTGAAACTTATTTTCTTAAGAATTTCTTAAACTTATCAAATATTGAATCTCCTGATAAATCAGTTTTAGCTAATTGATCAAATAGTTTTGCTTGTTGTCTAGTAAGTTTCTTAGGTGTAACAATATTAATTACAACATGTTGATCACCTTGTCGTTTTGATCTAACGTTAGGAATCCCTTTTGAACGTAAACGGAAGGTTGTTCCATTTTGGGTTCCTGCAGGTATTTTAAGTTTGACGTCACCGTGAGGTGTTGGGATTTTTATTGTGTCACCTAAAGCTGCTTGAGTAAATGTCAACGGTGCTTCTACTACAATATCATCACCATGTCGTTCATATAATTCATGCGCTTTTACATTGAATAGAATATACAAATCTCCTGAAGGTCCACCGTTGTATCCTTTGTTTCCGTAACCCTCTAAACGAATTTGTTGTCCTGTATCGATACCAGCAGGTACTTTCACTTCAACTTCCTTGTTATGAGTTTCAATACCTTCACCGTTACATGTAACACATTTTTTGGTTATTTCTTTACCTTTACCTCGACATCTTGGACATGCTGTTTGTGTTCTAGTACGTCCGAATAGTGATTGTTGTTCAACAACTACTGTTCCTTTACCATTACACTGTGAACATGTTTTAACATCATTTCTTGAATGTGCTCCCGTTCCATGGCAAGTATGACACTCTTCATGAACGGTTACTTTAACTTTCTTCTTCGCACCGAAAACAGCTTCTTCAAAACTTATGTTCATACGGCGTTGCATATCTTGTCCTTTACGTCTTTGATTAGTTCTTTGCGCTTGTCCACCACCAAAGAAACTAGAGAAGATATCATTGATATCAAAATCAAATCCACCACCAAATCCTCCTTGAGAGAATCCTGCTCCGTTGTTAGCTTGGTGTCCAAAACGATCATATTGCGAACGTTTTTGTGAGTCACTTAAGACTTCATAAGCTTCTTGGACTTCTTTGAATTTGCTTTCTGCATTATCCTCAGTTGAAACATCTGGGTGAAACTTCTTTGCTAAGGTACGATATGCTTTTTTTATAGATGCGTCATCGGCTGCTTTTTCAATTCCTAAGACGTCATAATAATCTCTTTTGTCGCTCATTTTCCATCACCTCTAAAATATAAAGATAAGAAGCAGTTGCCTGCTTCAAATCTATTAGTCTACTTCTTCAAAATCTGCGTCAACTACATTGTCATCGCTAGCTGATTCTTCAGCTGGTTCTGCGTTTTCTTGTTGTTCTTGTTGTGCTTGTTGCGCTTGTTGATATGCTTTTGTAGCTAATTCTTGAGCTATGGTATTTAAAGCTTCTTTTTTAGCTTTGATATCTTCTAAGTCTTTACCTTTTAAAGCTTCTTCTAAATCTTTGATTTTATCTTCAACATTTAGTTTTTCTTCACTAGTTACTTGTTCGCCAAGATCTGTGATTGCTTTGTTTGCAGCAAAGATTAATTGATCTGATTCATTACGCAAGTCTGCTTCTTCTTTCATTAATTTGTCAGTTTCAGCGTTCTCTTCAGCTTCACGAACCATTCTTTCGATATCGTCATCACTTAAACTAGTATCACTTTGGATAGTAATTGATTGTGATTTTCCTGTACCTAAATCTTTAGCGTGAACATGTACGATTCCATTAGCATCGATATCGAATTTAACTTCGATTTGAGGAATACCACGTTGTGCTGGTGGGATGTCCGTTAATTGGAAGCGTCCTAATGTTTTATTTTGCGCTGCCATTGGTCTTTCACCTTGTAATACATGTAAGTCTACAGCTGGTTGGTTATCAGCTGCGGTACTAAATATTTGTTGTTTAGATGTAGGAATTGTTGTATTTCTTTCGATTAGTTTTGTAAATACTCCACCTAAAGTTTCAATACCAAGTGATAATGGTGTAACGTCTAATAATAATACATCTTTAACGTCTCCACTTAAAACTCCACCTTGGATTGCAGCACCCATTGCTACTACTTCATCAGGGTTAACTCCTTTATTTGGTTCTTTACCTAATTCTTTTTTGATTGCATCTTGAACAGCTGGGATTCTTGTAGATCCACCAACAAGTAATACTTGGTGAATATCGTTTTTAGTCATTGACGCATCTTTTAAAGAGCGTCTAACTGGTCCCATTGTTTTTTCTACTAAATCATGAGTTAATTCATTGAATTTAGCTCTTGATAATGTTTTTTCTAAATGGACAGGTCCACTTGGTCCAACACTGATGAATGGTAAGCTGATATGAGCAGATGTAATTCCACTTAAATCTTTTTTAGCTTTTTCAGCAGCATCTTTTAATCTTTGTTTTGCCATTTTATCAACACTTAAGTCAACACCAGTTTCTTTTCTGAACTCGCTGATTAAGTAATCCATAATTTTTTCATCAAAGTCATCTCCACCAAGACGGTTATCTCCAGCAGTTGATACTACTTCAAAAGTACCATCAGCTAATTCAAGAATAGAAACATCAAATGTTCCTCCACCTAGATCATAAACTAAGACTGTTTGTGTTTTATCTAATTTATCAATCCCATAAGCTAATGCTGCAGCTGTTGGTTCATTGATAATTCTTTTTACTTCTAATCCAGCAATTTTACCAGCATCTTTTGTCGCTTGACGTTCAGCATCATTAAAATATGCAGGAACTGTAATTACTGCTTCAGTAACTGCATGACCTAAATAATCTTCTGCAGTTTTCTTTAAGTTTTGTAATATCATTGCACTTATTTCTTGTGGTGTATATGTTTTACCATTTACTTTTACATTCTCTTTTGTACCCATTTTTCTTTTTACAGATGAGACAGTATCTGGATTAGTAATTACTTGTCTTTTCGCTACTTCTCCTACTTGTATTTCTCCATCTTTAAATGCCACTACTGATGGTGTTGTTCTTGCTCCTTCAGCATTTGCGATTACTTTAGCTTCTGCACCTTCCATAACAGATACACAAGAATTTGTAGTTCCTAAATCAATTCCGATAATTTTTCCCATTTTAATTTCACTCCTTGTTATTCGCTTATTTTTACGATGACAGGTCTAATAACTCTGTCTTTAAACATATATCCTTTTTGTAATACTTCAATTACTTTGTTTGGCTCTACGCCTTCTCTTTTTTCAGTCATGATAGCTTGATGGAAATTCGGATCATAATCCTCATCTAACGCATCAATCTCACTTACGCCTTCTTCTTCTAAGGCTTTTTTTATTTGGTCTTGAATCATTTTAAATCCTTGCAAGAAGTTCTTTGTTGCTTCGTCATCGACTTCGTGACTCAATGCAAGTTCAAATGTATCAAGGGGACTGACTAATTTCTTAGCGAAATTCATCGCTGCGTATTTACGTTCTAATGTACGTTCTTTTTCTAATCTTTTTTTAATGTTTTCTAAATCTGCTTTTTCTTTTAAATACTCATTTTGTAAATCTTTAATTGCTAGTTCCAATTTCTCGATAGCTAGTTGTTGTGCTTCTTCTAGAGTTAGTTCTTCTTCCTCTATAAGTTTGTCTTCTTGTTCAGTTACCTCTTCAGTAACTTTAGTTTTTTTACTCATTACTTTCTCCTCTTATATAACTTCGACATATGTGAAGCTAAATATTTTACTAGGGGTATAACTTTTTGATACTCCATTCTTGTCGGACCAACAATTGCAATAGTTCCTGATTCCTCATCATTCAAATCATAGGGAACAGTAATTACTGTACAATCTCTCATTGCGGTTATTTGGTTTTCTTTCCCAATTCGAACACTCATTTCCTCGTTTTTGGTATTTTCTACTAAGCGGAAAATATCGTTTTGCTCAAAGAAAGTAAGTAACTCGCGAACTCTTGTTAAATCACTAAACTCTGGTTGATATAATACTTTATTCTTACCAGATAAGTAGAATTTGCTTTGTGTAAACTTAGTAAAAGCTTCTAAGAATGAATCAATAATTGTTTGATTGTAAGATAGAATATCTTCAATCTTTTTAGCATTCATTTCATAATGAAGTTTTTCACTAACTTGATTGATAGGACAATCGTAGAGAATATCATTTAAAACTTCAATTACACGTTTCATATCATCTAAAGTAGTGTTTTCAGGTACAATAATTTGTTTACTTTCAACATGTCCCTGGTTTGTTATTACTAGTAAGATACAAGTGTCTTCAGATAATGGTACTAATTCGACTTTTTTCACTTTCGAGCCATAAGCACTCGGGCCTAGAGCTATCGTTGTGTAATTTGTCAGTTGACTTAAAAGATTCATCGCCTGTTTAATTGCTTCTTCACGTTTTATATTTGTATTATCAAATAACTCATCAATTGCATTAAAACTCTGAGTAAAACTTTCACCATCTTGAAGAATAGTCTCTATATAATAATGATAACCTTTATCACTAGGTACCCTTCCACTCGAAGTGTGTGTTTTTTCAATATAACCTAATTCCTCTAAATCAGCCATTTCATTTCTGATTGTAGCTGAAGAGATTTCTAAGATTTTAGATAACGTTCTCGAACCGATTGGTTCAGCTGTTTTAATGTATTCTTCGATAATAAGTCGTAGTATAACTTCTTGGCGTTTTGATAACATAAGTCACCTCCATTAGCACTCTAACTATTTGATTGCTAACAACATTATAATACATTCTTTTAGCAGTGTCAAGAAAAGAGTGCTAAATAGTAAAAAAGACCGTATCCGGTCTTTTATTTGAATTTTCAATAAAATTATTTCAATAATCTCAAGTACTGATTTTCGTGTTTCTCATTTAGAATTGTTGTAAAATTACCATGACCTGGATATACAACTGTATTATCTCTTGTTACTTTTAAAATGAGTTTTAAAGATTCCATTAATTGCTTTTTATTTGATGTCGGTAGATCAGTTCTTCCGATAGTTCCTTTAAATAAGGTATCTCCAGAAAATAAGAATCTTTTGTATTTATAACAAACACTACCTCTTGAATGTCCTGGCGTATGTATTAAAGTGATTTGCTCTTTCCCTAATGTGATTACACTATCTTTATCTAATGTAATTACTTTATCTTTGTTCTTAAAAATAATTGGTTTATTCAGTGAACTTGAAAGATTTAAATTAGGATTAAACAGAAAATCTCTTTCATCTATAAAAATATATACCGGACAATCATATGCCTTTTGTGTTTCTTCAAGTGTGTATAAATGATCAAAGTGTCCATGTGTTAACAAGATTCCTTTGACATCATACTCATTTTCCTTTATATATGCATCAATTTCTAAAAAATGTGCTCCAGGATCAATAATCAGAACTTCTTTTTTTTGATTTATAACATAGGTGTTTTCTGTATATTCATTTATAATTGCTTTAACCATTGATAACCATCCTTGCTGCACCATAAATTCCGGCGTCGTTACCCAAAGTTGCACCAACAATTTTGGTGTTTTCTACTGAGACAAACGTAAACTTCTTGAAATATCTTCGTACTTTTTCAAATAGGAATTCTCCAGATTTAGAAACACCACCACCAATTATGATTACCTCTGGGTTAGATGCAACACTTAGAATCGCACAAGCATACCCAATATTTTTCGAAGCTTCTTCAACTACTTTCGAAGCAAGTTCATCATTATGTTTAGCTGCGCTAAAAATTGCTTTTGCTGAAGGTAATTCTAGTTTTTCCAAAGTTGAATTACCTTGAAAAGATTCTTTCATTTTATAATAAAGGTTTCTAATTCCAGTTGCACTAGCTACTGTCTCTAAACAACCCTTTTTGCCACAATTACAAGCAAATTCGTACTCCTGAGAAACATATAAATGTCCTATTTCTCCAGCAGCACCATTATAACCTTCTACAACATTACCATCAACTACAATTCCGCCACCAACACCAGTACCTAGCGTTAACATTGCAACTTGTTTTTTTCCTTTGCCAGCACCATAGAAAGCCTCACCCAAAGTAGCAACATTCGCATCATTACCAACACATATATTGTCATTTTCTAATAAGTCTTTAAATTCGTTTTTCAGATTGACATCTTTCCAACCCAGATTAACTACAACACTAACATTGTTTTTTATAACTGGTCCAGGAACACCAAAACCGTATCCGATAACTTCCTGTAAATTAGGTGTTTTCTTAATAATACTCTGATAAATATCGTTAATAACATTACGTCCGTCGTTAGTTTTGCTTGTTTTAATCTCCCATTTTTCTAATAGGGAAGTGTCTTGATTGAATAGTCCCATTTTTATTGTCGTTCCGCCAATATCAATTCCATAAACGTATTTTTTCATATTTAACACCCCTTATTAAAAAAACTTCGGTATTAGACGAAGTTTTTATTTTTTCTCTTTATGTTGTGTACTTTTTCCACACTTAGGACAGAACTTATTTGTTTCTAGTCTTTCAGGATGAAGTTTTTTGTTTTTTGCCATACGATAGTTTTCGCTTTTACATACAGTACATCTCAATGTAAATCCACTTCTCATGATAATACCTCCTAACTAAAAGTCTTTTATAATATATCATTTATTCATTATAAAATCAACACATTTGTATATTTTTCGTCATACATATTGTATAATTAAATCGGTGATAATATGATGACGAGAAAAAATACAAAATTAATTAAAGTTAGAGATGTTTTAATTGGTAATAAAAATAAAATTGTGATTCAAACAATGACAACTACCAAAACTAGTAATATCGAAGAAACTATTAGACAAATTAATACATTAGCTACTGCTGGTGCTGATATTGTCAGGTTAGCCATCTTTGATGAGAGTGACGCAGATGCTATTAAGGAAATCAAAAGACAAACAAATGTTCCGCTAGTAGCTGATATTCATTTTAATTATCGCTTTGCGCTTACTTGTATTGCTAACGGGATTGATAAAATCAGAATTAATCCTGGCAATATCGGTAGTGAGGATAGAATTAAAAGAGTTGTTGATGCATGTAAGAAGAAACAAATACCGATTAGAATCGGAATCAATGGTGGTAGTTTAGAAAAACATATTATCGAAAAATATGGTGTTACTGCTGAAGGTATGTTAGAAAGTGCTAAATACCATGTTAGTTTATTAGAGAAATATAAGTTTTATGACATTGTACTATCTTTAAAAAGTAGTCATATCGATAAGACTGTTGAAGCATACAGACTAGCTAGTAAAGAATTTGACTATCCCCTTCATTTAGGAGTTACTGAAGCAGGAACTAAATTCGGCGGAACTATCAAAAGTTCAATTGGTTTAGGAATTCTTTTATACGAAGGTATCGGTGATACAATTCGTGTTAGTTTATCGGCTGATCCTATCGAAGAAGTTAAAGTCGCAAAAGAATTATTAAGTAGTCTAGGTTTATACACCAAAGCCCGATTGATTAGTTGTCCGACTTGTGGAAGACTTCAATATAAGATGTTTGATTTAGTTAACAAAGTAGAAGCTTATCTAGAGGACAAAGAATACGACCTCACTGTTGCGGTGATGGGTTGTGCTGTCAATGGTCCCGGAGAGGCAAAAGCTGCTGATATCGGAATTGCTGGTGGTAGAAACGGTGGGTTAATATTTGTTAACGGTGAGACGAAACGTAAAGTTAACGAGGAAGATATGTATGACGAATTGATTAAGGAAATTGAAAATTATCCAAAAAAATAGAGGAAAGCTTTTTAGCTTTCCTCTTCTAATTCTATATCATACATTGCTAGGAATGTTACAGTAATTCCTAGAAAGTCTTCATCTTCAGGAACTTGATAAGCTACATTCCTAATTACAAAGATTTGATCATTATCATTTAAAGCATCAATAAAATCAATTACTAATTGTGCTTCATCTGTTGTAAAGAATACTTCAACTTCAACAAATTTATAACTTTCAGCCAACTCATAGAAGATTGATTCTTGAGCAAATACAACGTTTTGATCTACTAAAACATTTCTTTGCATATCACTTTCTTCTGTGACTCCTAAACGTTCTAAAATTGAGATTGTTTTGTATGTTAATTCTGTTCCTGAATAAACACTTGGAACTTTATCATAAAGTTCAAATAAATGACTTGTTTGAACTTCACGGTTATCCTGAACAACTTCTTCTAAAGCCGTAATTTCTTTTGCTAAATTAATGTTTGATAAACTTGTATCTTCAATTTCACCGTTAATTCGACCCATTACAACTAAATTGATTAACAGAATGATAATTGTAATTAAAGCTAATGAACCATAGAATAAATACTCACTTAATCTTCTATTCAACATGGTAATCAACTCCAATCTTGTAGATATAAGTATTAGCATCTTCACCTGATTGTTCAGCTTCACTAGTTACAACCCAATCTAAACCAAGAATTTCTGTGTTTAGCGAATTGTAATAGTATTGCGATGGGAACGATACTTCTATTGTAAACTCTTTCGTTTCTGCTCGATAACTAACAGCTTCAATAGTACCTTTATATAAATCGGACTTAATTTCTAAATCATCTAATAAACCATTAAAATCAACACGAAGTAATAACAACTCAGAGATATCTTGATCAAACTGAATTGCTGAAAGATCAATTTCATATCCTTCAAACTCAGCTTGTGTTAAAGATAACTCATGACGATAATCATAGTTTTTACTATTTAAATCTTCTAATTCAAACATTGCTGAACTATATGGTCTATATATTAAGAAGAAAGCTAATACAATAGCATATAACAATGCGATAATTACATTCATATTAAATTGTCTTGAACGTTTTACTGTTGGTAATAAATCTACATAAACAAAGTCTCCAAACCCATGTGTATCTTTTGAATAAACGTGACGTTTAGGCATTTTTAGAAAATACCTTTCGTCTCTGGCAAACTAGCAGCAAGTGGAATGTAGCACTCACGATCTATTAGAGTATCTACTATTTTACTTACTGTTTTCATATCGAAGACTTCAGCTTTTAGGTTTGAACCTTCTTCATAGAAGTAATCATGGATTTGATCATTGGTTAATTTGGTTGACATATTGAACAAGACAAGGTTTTCAATAGTTCTGTCACCAGCGTTCAAGTTATATTTATAGTAATTGGAAATTTTAGCAACTTCTTGATCTAAAACACTTAAGTATTTTTCTCCTTGAAGCTGACTAACATTCAAGTTTTGTACTAAACTGAAGATTGGAATTTCCTGATCGAAGATATACATTGAATATGTATCATCAAAAATCGCTAGGAACATGATATCAGTATCGAACTGGATATCAGAATCTTCATATTTACGATAATAATATAAACGATGTAATGATAATGGTGGAATATCTGTTCTTACCACTTGCATATTCATTTCATAGAATAAATCAATATATGACTTAAGTTCATGCTTTGGAGCATAGAACATAATAACTTCATATGAATCCTCGTTTTTCTTA
Organism: Candidatus Izimaplasma bacterium HR1; assembly: GCA_000755705.1. Taxonomy (NCBI): domain Bacteria; kingdom Bacillati; phylum Mycoplasmatota; class Mollicutes; order Candidatus Izemoplasmatales; family Candidatus Izemoplasmataceae; genus Candidatus Izemoplasma; species Candidatus Izimoplasma sp. HR1. Next base: position 1,148,258 of record CP009415.1, on the reverse strand, counting down.
TGAATAATATAATCCATTTTCATATCATTGAATGGGATCATAATTGTTTTACCAATTTGCGATTCAATATAGTCACCAATTTCACTTGGTTTGTAGATAATCGGCACTTCAATCTTTCTGAACGTAAAAAGTTCCTCGTGGACAATTAGATTCACACGACGCGCTTTAATCTTGAATAACTTAAATGTATCCTTCAAAAGTTTTAGTAAACGTTCTTCTTTATAGATTATCCCATTTTCAATTGTTCCAGGAGGCAATTTAACACTAGAATATTTTAACTTTTTCATGTTATAGCCGTCTGGTTTTTCAATAAAGTTGAACTCTTTATCAGTAAAGAAACAGTTAATTGTTAGTCTTGACATTCCAACACCTTCTTCCTTAGAATATTAACCCCATATACCAATCAAGAAACATTGGTCCGTAATAATAAGCAATCATACTACCAACCGCGATAAATGGTACAAAAGGTAAATAACCTGATTTTTTTCTAAAAACAACACTATAGATCAAACCTAGAATAGCTGCGAACAGTAATGAAAGAAAAACTGTTTCAACTCCTAAGAATAATCCGATTAAAAAATACAGTTTAATATCTCCGCCACCAAGTGCCTCACGTTTAAAACGTTTTTTACCATACCAGGCAAGGAAATACATAAAGCAAAAACCAAGTACTCCTCCTAAAATTGAATAATACCAAATGATTTCTGAAGAAAACATTCTTAATCCAAAAATGACCGGAAGAAATACAAGTAAAATTATGTTCGGTACAATTTGGTAATACATATCACTAACAGTCACAATAACCATTAAAGATATAAATACCACTACTAATATATATTCTACCACATTTTCATGTAAAATTACAAATGAAACCGAAAATAAAACACCGGTTATTAGTTCCATAATCGGATACTTGACCGAAATAGGTGTTTTACAGTTTTTACACTTACCTTTTAAAACAATATAACCAATTATAGGAAACAGTTCTAGCCATCCTAATGTTTTATTACAATTTGGACAATGGCTTCTTCCTAATAACGTTTCCTTTTGGGGAACTCTGATCCCGACAACGTTATAGAATGAACCAAAGAATAAACCGATAAAAAATAAATAAATCGCCCAAGCCATAATCATAAAATCACCACTTTACTATTCTCTAATTAAAAAAACTTCGGTACCTATAAAAAAAAGAGTCTAGACTCTTTTTTTAAGGTATAAATACTTGATCTTTTGTTGATGAACTTGGAACAGCTCCAGTACCAGCACTAGCACCGAATGAATATTCTCCACCAGTTGTTGTTCCTGCAGCATTTGCAGTTAAGATTACTGTCCATTCTCCACCTGAGTAAGACGCTACTAATGTATCAGCAGTTCCATCTCCGTCAGTTTCTTCATATAAATCAGCATCAAACACTTCAACACCAGAACTTAAATCAGACCAAGTTAACCCAGCTAATTCAGTTGATGTACAAGTTTTTTGCCCACAATATAGTCTAGCAGCAGATTCAATTGCTCTAGCATCTTGAAGAACAGCTTCTTTTTCAGTATTAGTAATAATATCTCCAACCGCTGGAATAGCGAATGCACTAATAATACCTAGTACTACAATTACGATTAATAATTCAATTAAAGTTACACCTTTATTATTCATTATAAATTCCTCCTTAAGATAATATATCAAATTACTTCTGTAATTAATATAACATTTTTGTGTACCTGATGTCAATAAAATATCTGTAATTTACTTAATTAGTCAATCGGACTTTTCCACAAATTTTAGATTTGTGCAGTAAACGATAAACTAGGCAACATAATAGCTAAAAGCATTACTACTACTATACTAAATATTACAATCAGTAATAATGGTTCTAACAATTTTCTAACGCGGTCGATTTTAACAGTACTATCTTCATCATAGAAAGTTGAAAGGTTTTTAAGCATTTTCCCTAAGTCCCCTGTTCTCTCTCCAACACTGATCATTCTAGTAAATACAACTTCAACTGCATAATGATGTTCAAAAGCTTGAGACATATAGTCCCCATTATTAACATTTTTTTGCGCTTCTATTATTAAATCTTTATAGATCTTATTAGTTAAAGTATCATAAGTCGCTACTAAACATTCTTGTAATGGTACATGATTATTTAACATTTGAGATAATGTAGCAGCAATTCTTGATAAATTGTTCAATTTAACAATTTGCCCGATAATTGGCATTTTGATTGATAACCATGATAAAAACGTTTGAAACGTTTTTGACTTTCTTTTTAAATAAGTAAAAGTCAAAATAGTTAATGCAAACACGCCTACAATCATTATTGCATTGCCTTTAACGAAGTTACCAAAATCAATAAAGAATTGGGTTATCGCAGGCATTTTGGCGCCTTCAATTGTACTAAACATGTCCTCATATCCTGGCATTACAAATACGAATATAAAGATTGCTACAAAGAATGCAACTATTAAATAAATAATTGGCATCATCAATGTTTGTCTGATTGAAGTTTTAATTCGAAACTGTGTTTCAAAATATAAAACAATCTCTTCTATTGCACTTTTTAAATCCCCTGTTTTTTCACCAACTCTAATCATTGAAACTAGAATTTCAGGAAAATCTTTAGGATATTCACTATATGCATCAGCTAAAGTTGTCCCACTATTAACTTCAAAGTAGATTCCATAAAAGATTCTTCTTATTTGTTTATTAGTTTGCTGAGTTGCTAATATTTCACTTGCCTCATTTAATTTAACACCTGCGTTTAGTAATGAACCAAGTTGTCTTAAGTAAAATATTAAATCTCTTTCTTTTAAAACTGCACCAAAACTAATACGACTCACATCACCAAGCCAAGACTTTTGCGTATAAATCTCAATTGGTTTTAATCCTTGCTCCTGTAAAAACTTACTCACCATGTTTTTATTAGGTGCTTCAGTTAAACCACGAACAATTTTTCCATCTTTTAGTCTTCTTGCACGATATTTATAATCAAAAATTTTCATAAGTACACCTCTAATCTAAGCTAATTCGCATTACTTCTTCTAGCGTGGTAATACCTTCTTTAACTTTTTCTAATCCTGCTTCAATTAGAAGTTTAGTCCCGTTTGAACGAGCCTTTTCTAATAACTCATATTCTTTTGCTTCATTAGAAACCATTCTAACAATTGATTCATTAACATCTAGTATTTCAAATATAGCATGACGGCCTTTATATCCTTTATTATTACAAAGTTCACAACCGACTGCTCTTTTAATCTTCGTTACTTTAACGTTATTCTTTTCAAATACTTCTAACTCTGATTTAGTTGGCTTGTCTTCTTTAGCACAATGAGGACATACAACTCTAACGAGTCTTTGAGCAACTACTCCACTTAATGAAGAAGCAACTAAGAATGAATCAATTCCCATATCAATTAATCGGGTAATAGTTTTAACCGAACTATTCGTATGAATAGTACTTAAAACTAAATGACCTGTTAATGATGCTTTAACTGCAATTTCAGCAGTTTCCCCATCACGAATCTCCCCAACCATTATAATGTTTGGATCTTGACGTAAGATAGAACGTAAAGCATTGGCAAATGTAAAGTTTATTTCAGGATTTACATTTACTTGGTTGATACCTTCTAGTTCAATCTCTACTGGATCTTCAACAGTAATGATATTCACATCATCAGCATTTAGTTGATCTAAAGATGCATATAATGTAGTAGTTTTCCCACTACCTGTAGGCCCACTTACTAAAACGATACCATTCGGTCTGTTTATCAATCTTTCAAATATTCGACGGTCTCTATCACTTAATCCCAAGCGATCTAAACCTTTATTATCACGTGATAAATCTAAAACCCTCATAACTGCTTTTTCCCCGCGTATTGTCGGTAAAGTAGAAATACGAAGATCGATAGGACGACCTTCAATAACAGTCTTAATACGACCATCTTGAGGAGTTCTTGTATCAGTAATATCCATATGAGACATTACTTTAATACGAGAAATAAGTTTAGGTAAAATAACTTTTGGTAAAGTTCTTTCAGTCCCTAAAACACCATCAATGCGGTAACGGATTCTAAATTCAATATCAGTTGGATCAATATGAATATCTGATGCTTCTGATTTTACTGCGGTTAATAAAATTTGATTTACTAACTGAATAATTGGTGATTCATTTGCATCAGCATCTGGATCTGATAATAATTCTTCATAGAATTTCTCATCTTCACGTTTTTGCTCTTTAACTTCGATACCCAGATTCTTTAACGTTTTACTGAATCCGTAATATCTAGCAATAGCTGTATCTATATCGTTTTGCGTAGCTAAAACTGTCTCAACATTCATCCCTGTACGTAATCGTACATTTTCAATTGTCGGGAAATCTAGAGGGTCATTTGTTGCAATAACAACACGACGACCATGGATATTGATAGGCATAATTTTAGCCTTAGTAACAAACTCTTCATCGAGTAACTTTAATACTGTTTCATCAATATATAATAACTGTAAATTCACTCTTCTTATTCCCAATGAAGCTTCCATTGCATCAACAATTTGAGAATCATTACAGTAATCAAAACGAATTAATGCTTCACCGATTTTTTCGCCTTTATCGCGTTTTCTCAGTGCTTCATTAATCTGTTTTTCTGTTACTACACCTTGCTCAAATAAAACATCTCCAAGACGTTTTTGGACATTTCTTGCCATGATACCACTCCCCCTAGCTTAATGGATCAAATACTATTTCTTTAACCGGTGGATAAAATTCAAATAAAATATTTGTTTCAGCTGAAACGATATCACCTGAAAGATTATAAATAGTTCTTGTTACTTCAATGATTACTCCTTCATGTCCGTTTCGTAGTGAATCAACATTTAGAGTTCCTTCAGTAATAAAAGGTAATTCTGTTCTATTTACTTCAACAACAATTTCATATTCAAATGGTAATCCTGATAATGATAACGTTGCAGTTAGTTCGTTTATTTTAAACATATAAGCACTCGCATTAGGATTATAGAATGTAAAACTTTCATTTATAACCTCAGCTGTACGGGCATTTCTTGCATAATATGGATAGTTTTCTAATGTAAACTGCTCAAACTCAATCGTTGGTTTGTAGTGAACCTCATTAACTATAAAGTTAGTTTCTAGTACAAGCGCCAACATCGCAGACGCCAAAACTGTCATTTCAGAGTCATTCATGTTATCTCCAAATACTTCTACTACATCAAATAAACTTTCCTTTTCCACAATGATATAACCATCTGGATATTTCTCTAAAACTAAGTCGATTAAGACGTCAAGTTCAACGCTTTCTGGGATAATTAAATCAATAGAACTTAGATCATCTTCAGACACAGCTGGTTGAAGTAAATAATCCTCAACATTCTTAATTGAAAATGACTTCATTAAAGATGCATCATATAGAACATCATTAATTAATCGATCTAAATCCACATTTTCAATCACATTATCTAAAAATTCTAAATTACTAATTTGGGTAACTACACCTTCGCGGTCAGTACCCTGATAATAAATTGATATTTCGTTAATTACTCCATCATTTATCAAATGAAGTGACTCGTCGATATCAAAGAAAAATAAATTACGATTAAAAGCGTAAGTATATCCTTGGTATTCCAATTCAAAAAGAATTGTTTCATCATTATACCAATAATTTATTTTCTCATCTAAACGAGGTGTAACCTCTTCTTCAGTAAGTCCAGCGATATAAACACTACCTAGCCTTGTATCAGCACCATAGGTCCCAAGCTTGTAACCAGCAGTCATATACCAAATCACAAAAATAGTAGCTGCAACGATCAATGTAATGATTGCAACATACAATACTCTTCCGAAATTACTATTTGAGAAATTTGAATTCATAAAATCACCCTACCTCTAGTATATTCAAAAATATTATACAACATATTGACTAGTTTTACAAAAGAAAACCAAGATTTTTGCCATTTATTTGATAAATTCACCCTTAACATACTCTAAATTGACTGTTTTTGTAAATATTTTCAATTTAAATTAATTAACCATCTCAATAATCAATCAAAAGGTTTTTTTTAATGAAATCTTTATTTTTACACAAGCATTAGCTAAGTAGCCTTCACTCTTAACTATATCAAACACGCAAAGCGAGTTTTCCACATTATCCTTATGGTCAAAATATCTTGTTGACTTTTATTTGATTTTCTTCTGCTTAAGATAACAATTTCACTTAATTTTCACATTTATTTTCTAATAATAAATTATAATGAAATTAAACTGACTATAACTTTACATTTTCTTAACAGGCAAAAAAAGAATCTACATTATACTATTTAGATACTTTTCAACTACGACAATAATTAGCATTGTTATTTTCCACCTAGTCAAAATGATTATTATGTCTAATTTAATTTACTTTCGTAGTTAAAAATGGTATAATTACAACTTGATAGGATAGGAGTGTGTGCAAATGGTCAAAAATGAAAAAGGATTCACAATAATCGAATTGTTAGCAGTTGTTGTTATTTCAAGTATAATAATTGTTCCTTTGATGTTCTCATTAGTAGGTAACATTAACACCAATAAACTGCTGCATACAAGACGAAGTTCTGTCAGTCTAGCAGAAGGTGCTGTTTATGGTTTTGATAAATTATCATATCCTGACATCAATTCTTTATTAACTGCTTCTACTGATAATTATATTGAATTTGATTCAACAACATGTACACAACTAAGCGCATCAGATGATCAAACAATTTGTGATGTTATCTTTGGTTCTGAGTTTAGTAATGTTAGTTTTGATGAAAATCATTTTAAGGTATATATATATGATTATAATATGACTTCGACAATTCAATCACAACTTGTCATTGATCCAAGTATCCCTGCTGAGGTTCAGGAGGTTATTGGCCTCTTAACACCTTCTACTGATCCTAATCCAGGATTAATAAGGTTAACAGTTTGGATAAATTATAGTGATGATCCCTATAACACCATTGTTGTAAGCGGATTACTACTTGAAGGGTGGTCGGACCCAATATATGAATAAACTAAATGAAAAAGGATTCACTTTATTAGAACTTATCGTTTCCATTGCGGTTAGTAGTATCGTACTAAGCATGTTAATCCAAATGCTTGTAATGTCTGTTGCTGCACGTAATGAAATCCAAATTAATAGTAGACTACAAGATGAAGCATATTTAATTGCTGAGCAGGTAAAATGGAATATATTTGAACATCAAACCCAAAGTGTTTCTATCACAGAAACAGCAAGTGCAATTACTGTAACATTCAATCATGACTGGGATATTACGATTGATCCGGTATCTTATGTTATTACATATGAACCTTCAACAGTCCCAGCACAAACATTAGTATTTGATAAAGATAACAATCAAATTACTTATGATGGAGCTGTCTTACATGGTCCATCAGTATATTATGATGATTTAACAACATTCACAGTTACACCAGTTGATTCAACTTGTGATCCAACTACCGAAGCTTGTGAAGATGTTGTACTAACATTAACATTATATATATCAGTATATTTAGAAAATGGTGTGCTGATTGAAGTAAAAACTTTTGAAACTACAATTATAATTTAAAATCACTCTGTAGAGGAGGGACAACTATGATTATGCAAATATTAAAACTATTTAAACCAAAGAAAGTTAATAATGAAAGAGGTAGCATTTTAGCAATCGCCTTAATTATTATTACTGTTTTGACGTTTAGTGTTTCAACAATTACAGCAATGAGTATTAACTTAGCATCAAGTACAACTGCCGAGATGCAGAACTTGAATGAGGAGAGTGAAGCCAAAGCTAAAATTAGATTAGCAATTATCCAGTTTGAAGAATGGACTGCTGCTAATGGTTTTAATTTTGATTCTTATACAGCATTGTATGAAAATAACCCTACTGCTACTTATGGAGTTACTGTAACTGAAGTAACTGATACCATCGAAGGTCTTAATAACCAAACAACTGTTTACGCTAGAGCTTACCGCTTTGCGGTTACTCTAACAGATGGTCGCGATGTTGTTATGTACGATTACGTTAGTAGTGTCGGTGTTGAAACAACTGCCTTTGCACCTTTTGAATACTCAATTGGTACAAGTGGTGATTTGATTTTCAACAGTGGTGTTTATAGTAGTGATGCTGGATGGGGTGGTACAACTACTCCTTTAAAAGCATTTGGAAATAATATACTATTAAGTAGATTAGCGCCATTTATTGAAAATGGTTCAACTGATCAAAACTTAACTTCATTTAGTATTTCACGTGATCCAGTACTTACAACAGAAACTGCTGCTGAACTTCATTACAATAGTTCAATTCAGTATTGTGGTGGTTCTAACTGTTATACAACAAATGCAACAAACGATCCATTCATTATTGAAAAAGATAATTTTGCAGATTTCACAGGTTCTATACCTTCAGATCAAGGTACAACTGGTTCGGTAGTTATTCAAGATTTCTTTGGAGATTTTGATTATAATGATTATATAATTGATTTCATTGAAAATGATGCCCCTACACTTTCTAGAACTATTAATGCAACATGGGACACATTAGATAATGACATCTACGATAACTCATCTGAGTTAGAAGTCGAAGCAAGATATCATCCTCGTTGGGGTTACTTAATGGGTTATAGATATACTTGGCCAACTGATGATTTTGTTGATATAACAGCTAATGTTGATGCTGTAGATTTTTCATCAGATCTATTCCAACAAAGAAAATCATTTGTGTATTTTGGAAATGATACAAATCCAAGCTACGATGTACCTACTGCTGTTGCTGCACCGTTGGTAATAAATGATGATTTATTAATTAGAACTTCAGAATCTTTAATCGTATTTGGAGATTTATATTTAAATAGTAGTAACACTCAAGATATACACGGTGAAGTTGTAGTTACGGGTAACTTATATATTACCGGTGGAAACAAAGACTGGGAAGGTTCTATTATGGTCTTTGGTGAAACATTCATTGAACTAGATGATTATCGTCAATTCTATACTCATGGATTTAATTCAGGAATCACCTTCATGTGTAAAGATAATATTCACTTTATCTCTCATGATGAGAGTCACAGTAGTTCAGCTCAATCTGATCGATTCTATATGTTTATTTATACTGATGAATCAATTATTATTGATGCTGTAAACTCAAGAATTAATATGAGTGGAGTAATATATGCAAGGGCACTCGGAGTGAGTGGAAATAATATCTTTATGGAAGACGGCACAGATCCAATTAGAGGAATTGTTGTTAATAGTTTCTATGGATATGTTAATAATTCTGGTAACTTTGTTGATGGAAATGGTGATGATTCATACCGCTTTGAAATTAATGTAATGTCTAGTAGCTGGTATGCAGATCGATTTGAAAACTTACCTACATTTAATAGTGTCGTAGTATCAACTTCAGAAGACCCTGAATTCTTAACTACAGAATTTATGATTGAATAAAAAATAAAAGGACCAAATTTGGTCCTTTTTTAATGAAATCCTTTAATACATTCTCCAACAACTTCACTGATAGTAGGATGAGCATGAATTATGTTCTTATAATCTTCAATTGATATTTTTGTATACATTACACTTGTAACTTCATGAATCAAATCACTAGCATGTGGTCCAATAATATGGCAACCAACTAAAATACCTTTCTCATCTACTAACATCTTAATAAAGCCATCAGTTTCATTTAAACACTGTGCTTTAGCATTAGTCTTAAACATAAATTTATTCTTTTGGTAATTGGTACCTTCGAGTTCTTCTTCAATAACTCCGACAGTAGCAATTTCCGGTAGTGTAAAGACAACACTAGGTACTTGATTGAAATTAATATTCATATCTTTACCCAATATGTGTGCGACTGTTTTATATCCATCGTATGTTGCTTTATGAGCAAGCATAAGAATCCCAGTTACATCACCTATTGCATAAACATTAGGAACATTAGTAGCGAAGTTTTCATCAACTTCAATCCCAAGGTCTGTATAATCAATCCCAAGTTTATCTAAATCAAGATTACCAAAATTAGGTTTTCGTCCAGTCGAAACTAAGACAAAATCAGTTTCAATTTCTATTTGCTTTCCTTTAGACTCAACAATGGCATAAAACTTATCATCTTTTTTGATAACTTCAATTAAACTACTATTTGTGTAAATATCTATCCCACTTCTTTTGTATAGATTACGAGCACGTTTTTTAATTTCTTTATCTAATGGTGGAAGGATCTCATCTTGATATTCAACAAGTGAGACTTCACAATCAAACTGATTAAAGATAGAAGCCATTTCAGAACCAATAACACCAGCTCCAATAACAACCATTTTTTTAGGAAATAATTCTAAGGCTAAAATATCTTTAGATTTTTTAACAACGTCTAAGTCATTACCAGGAAAGTTTAATTTCTTAGGAGATGATCCAGTCGCAATAATAATATTTTTAGTTTTTATTTCTTCACCATTAACTAAAACAGTATTATTATCAAGAATTGTAGCTTCGCCTTCAATTAAATCAATTTTCAGTTTCTTGATTGTTGTTAAAATATTTTTTATTTGATTAGAAACAATAGTTTCTTTTCTAGTTCTTATTACATCATAATCAACAGAGAAATTTTCAACATTGATCCCAAATACTTCAAGAGATTTGAGTTCTTTTAGTTTCTTTGCGTTATGATATAGTGCTTTTGTGGGGATACAGCCGTAATTCAGACAAGTCCCACCTAGTTTATGCTTTTCTATTAAAACGACGTCTAAGCCCATTTCTTTAGCGTATATAGCGGTATCAAAACCACCAGGTCCAGCCCCAATTATAATTAAGTCTCTCATTTTAGTAAATCTCGATACTTAACAATTGGTTTTCTTGCAGCTTGAGCTTCATCAAGACGTTTAACAACTGTGTTATATGGTGCACCTTTTACTAAATCAGGATTCTCTTTAGCTTCGATAGCAACTTTTCTCATAACTTCAATAAAGTTATCAACAGCAACTTTACTTTCAGTCTCAGTAGGTTCTATCATAATTGCCTCTTTTACAACAAGAGGGAAATAAATTGTTGGGGGATGAACATCATAATCTAATAATCTTTTTGCGATATCTAAAGTAGTAACATGATCACTTTTATCAATTAAACCATCAAAAACAAACTCGTGTTTACAAACACCTTTAATTGGTAACAAGTATAAATCTCTTAATGATTCTTTGATATAGTTAGCATTTAAAACACTTAACTTTCCAACATTGCTAAAGTTTTCTTTACCGATTGATAACAGATATGTATACGCTTTAATAACAACACCAAAATTACCATAGAAATGGCTAATTTGACCTAATGTAGTTTCATTGTCTTCTTCTAGATAGAATCCATCTTTACCTTTTTTAACAACTGGTTTAGGTAAATATTTAACAAGATGATCAACAACACCAACAGGTCCACTACCAGGCCCTCCTCCTCCATGAGGAGTTGAGAATGTTTTATGGAGATTAATATGCATAATATCAAATCCCATATCACCAGGACGAGCTATTCCTAAAATCGGGTTTAAATTCGCTCCATCATAATATAGTAATCCTCCTGCATCATGGACTAATTCTGAAATCTCATAAATATCTTTTTCAAAGATACCTACAGTATTTGGATTAGTTAACATGATTCCGGCAATCTCATCGTTTAGAACTGACTTTAAATCTTCTAAATTTACAGTACCATCTTCATTAGATTTTACTTCTACTGTGTCAAATCCAGCAACAGTTGCACTTGCAGGATTTGTTCCGTGAGCACTGTCTGGAACAATTATTTTATTACGTTTTGTGTCATTGCGATCTTCATGATATCTTTTCATAATCATTAATCCAACTAGTTCACCATGTGCTCCAGCGTAAGGATTTAATGTAAATGTATCTAAACCACTTAGTTCAGATAATATTCTTTGTGTTTCATAATATACTTCTAATGCACCTTGAATTGTGCTTAGTGGTTGGTATGGATGAAGATTAAATCCAGGAAGACTAGCAATATCTTGATTAATCTTTGGATTATATTTCATTGTACAAGACCCAAGCGGATAGAAACCTTTTTCAACACCAAAGTTTTTAAAACTTACATTGGTATAATGTCTTACTGCTTCTAGTTCGCTTACTTCAGGTAAAATTGCTTCTTCACTTCTTAATAGTTCTTTAGGAATACCATATTGCTTAATTCCGTAATTGGGTAAACTATATCCTTTACGGTCTTTTTGAGAAATTTCAAATATTAGATTATCGTAATACATTATAATTCCTCCAATACATTTACTAATAAATCAATTTCGTCTTTAGTTCTCTTTTCAGTAGCACTAAATAATAATTGATTTTGCTTAGTATTATCATATTTTCCTAAGTGAAGCGGTCCCAAAAATCCTTTTTCTAATAATTTTTCATTTATCAATTCGACGTCTAATTTTGTTTCAATGACACAATCTTTAAAGAAAGGTTGCTCATATACAGCACTAAAATTAGGTAATGCAGTTATTTGATCATATAAGTAATGAGTAGCATTGTACGAGTTTTGTTGGACTTCTTTGAGTCCTTTTTTCCCCATTACAGCAGCATATATTGTAACAAATAAAGCTAATAAACTTTGATTCGAACAGATATTTGAATTAGCTTTTTCTCTTCTAATATGTTGTTCTCTTGCTTGTAAAGTTAAGACAAATGCACGTTTTCCATCAGTATCTGTCGTAACTCCACAAATTCTACCAGGCATTTTTCTCATTAGTTTTGAAGTAGTCGCTAAATATCCGATATATGGCCCACCAAATGACATTGGTACACCTAATGCTTGACAATCACCAACGGCGATGTCAGCACCAAACTCTTTTGGAGATTTTAATAGTGCTAGAGTACTAATATCACTATTAACAATAAGTAATCCTTTTGTTTCATCAAGAACTTCTCGATATCCAGATAGATCTTCAATGATTCCGTAGAAGTTCGGACTTTGGACTATAACCCCTGCATATTCTTTAGAGTTTTTGTTTTTAAAGTCTTCTATATCTGTAACACCATTAACTTCATTAATGTAATCTACGGTAAACTCACGGTATTTAGCATATGTTTCAACAACACTTATAATGTTTGGGTTCATTGTTTTAGAAATAAGGATTTTATTTCTTTTTTTACTGTTAGTAGCCATAAACATAGCTTCAGCAGTTGCAGTTGCACCATCATACATTGAAGCATTTGAAACATCTAAACCAGTTAATTCAGTAATTATACTTTGATACTCGAAAATATATTGTAAAGTACCTTGTGAAATTTCTGGTTGATATGGTGTATATGCAGTTAAGAACTCTTGCCTTTCAATTAAATGTCTAATTACGGTTGGTGTATAGTGATCATAACTTCCCGCTCCAACAAATGGAATCAAGACTTTATTCTTATTTGCCAAATTATTGAAATGCTTAAAAATCTCTAATTCGCTATGCGAGTTAGGGACGTTTAAATCTAAGTTTTTTAATTCCTCAGGAATCTCAAGAAATAAGTCATCAATACTTTTAACACCGATAACTTGTAACATTTCTTTTATATCTTGCTCTGTATGTGGGAGATATTTAAACATATTATTTACTCCTACTCACAAATTTCTTTATATTCTATAGCATTTAATAATTTATTTAGTTCACTCTCGTTTTCCATGTCAACTTTAACGATCCAGTTTTCATATGAGTCCTCATTAAGAAGTTCTGGACTATCTTCAAGTTCATCATTTACGACAACGATTGTTCCAGTAATAGGAGAACTAATATCACTTGCTGCTTTAACACTTTCGATAGTTCCTAATTCTTCCCCAGCTTCGATTGCGTTTTCTTCTTCTGGTAATTCAACAAATACGATTTCCCCTAGACTTTCTTGAGCATAATCAGTAATCCCGATATACGCAAATCCATCTTCCACTCTTACCCACTCATGAGTATTAGTATAATATAACCCTTCGACAACTTTGCTCATAACTTTTCCTCCTCTATTTCTTATAATTTTTATTATAAAACTTTTTTGTTCTTACAACAACATTTTTCATTTTACCTCTTACTTCAACAGTTAGTTCCGTTCCAAGTTTATCATATGGACGATCAACCATCGCTAAAGCAACAGTTTCACCTGTACTAGGTGATTTATATCCAGTAGTAACTTCTCCTACTAATTTATTCTCATGGAATACTTGATATCCATGTCTAATAACCCCTTTATCTAGTAATTTTATACCACAAACTCTTCTTGTAGTTTTTTGCTCTTTTTGCTTAACTAAAACATCTTTTCCTATAAAATCTCCAGAATTTAATCTAACTGCAAATCCTAATCCTGCTTCTAATGGTGTAATATCTTTTGAAAGTTCATTACCATAAAGTGGTAATGCTACTTCAAAACGAAGTGTATCTCGAGCTCCAAGACCGATTGGTGAGATATTGTCTTTACCTTTTTCGATAAGTTGATTCCAAATATCGACAATATCACTATGTGTTCCATATATTTCAAATCCGTCTTCACCAGTATATCCAGTTCTAGAAACTAGAACTAAAGCACCATTAACATTTATATTTTTACATGTAAAGAATGTAATTTCACTTAGATTAAAACTAGTTAATTCCTGTAGTAACGTTTGTGCGTAAGGTCCTTGTAGAGCAACTTCAGCGAAATGTTCTGACTCGTTAGACACTTTACAATCGAAAGTATTATTCTCTAAAACCCAAGCATAATCTTTATCTACATTTGAAGCATTTACAACTAATAAGAAATGTTTGTCATTGAACTTATAAACTAATAAATCATCAACAACTCCTCCTGTTGGATAACACATCATTCCATATAGTACTTGATTGTCATGCATTGAAAGTACATCGTTTGTAAAGATATGATCAACAAACTGTGCAGCTTCATCTCCTCGAACACATATTTCCCCCATATGTGATACATCGAATATTCCACATTTATTTCTTACATAGTTATGTTCTTCCGTTATTGATGTATATGAAATTGGCATTTCATATCCTGCGAAATCAACTATCTTTGCTCCTAATTTAACGTGAGCGTCATACAATGCTGTTCTTTTCATATTATTCTCCTTTAAACTGTTTATATGCCTGATAACTACTTCGAACCATTGGTCCAGCAGCTATATATCTAAATCCTAATTCTTTTCCTTTTGCCTTATATAATTCATAGTCTTCTAAACTAATATAATCAACAACTTCAACATGTTCTTTAGAAGGCTGGAGATATTGGCCAATTGTCATAATATTGCAATCAATATCGCGTAATTCTTTCATCAAACTATAGACTTCTTCTTTTGTTTCTCCGATTCCAACCATAATACCTGTTTTTGTTAGAATCTTAGGGTCTAATTCTTTAACAGTTTTTAAGACTTTTAAACTTCTATCTAAATCTGCGTTATCTCTAAAACCTTTATATAGTCTTCTTATCGTTTCCAGATTATGATTAATAACATCTGGTTTAGCTTTAACAACTCGCTTAATTGCATCGAAATCACCCATAAAATCAGGAATTAATACTTCGATTGTTGTATTAGGTACTTCTTGTTTTAACTTTGTGATTACATCAACAAAATGTTTACTACCATAATCTAGTAAATCATCTCTTGTCACGGATGTAATAACTATATGTTTTAAGCCCATAACTTTCACTGCTTTTACTAAGTTATCAGGTTCGTTTTTATCAGGTGCCATTGGTTTACCATGTTCAACATCACAAAATCGACAATTTCTGGTACATCTTGTCCCTAAAATCATAAATGTAGCCGTCTTGTTGCTAAAGCATTCTAATTGATTTGGACAACTTGCTTCTTGACAAACCGTATGTAGATGATTCTGATTTAATAAAGTTCTAATCTCTTTAGTCTTCTTATTTAAATCCGCTAAATTTATCTTAAGAAAATCAGGCTTTTTAGACCGCTTTTTTTCAACTTCACCAAAAAATAATTCTAAGAATTCTCTAGTTTTCAATTTATAGATATATTCCCTTACCTTAGAGCTTTTAGTGACTTCCAAAAAACTTTTTCTTGTAAATTCAATACCAATAAAAGCGTTTTCAAATTCTTGAATTTTTTTGAGACTAAAATAGTCTCCGGTTATTCTTATATTTTTTACTTTATTATTCTTAATATCAACATCAACTGTAACATTTCCTGAAGGAAATTTAAGTTTATTATGATATTCAAATTTTGGATTTTTACCATAATTCCATTCTTTTGTTAAGAATTTTTGTGTATATGTTTCAATTTTTTTATGATCAAGTTCTTCTAAAGGAATTTCGATTGATTTTATTTCATTCACTAAATAATTATAGAACTTATCTATATCCATATCAATCATAGACCCAATGTTTACAACACGTGATTTCACACTTGAAATTGCATGTTTTGTTAGCTTAGATTTATCAGGAGTTAAAGAGCCAATTAAATGATCTAAATTACTATCAAATAATATCGTTCCATGGATTACCATTTTATCTTTATGTATATATTCAGCATTACCACTAAATTTACGACCATTAACTAAAATGTCATTTCTTCCAGTAAATTTCGCCTCTAAGCCAAGTTTATTAATAGCTGCAATAATCTCGTTAACGTGAGAACCAAATATATCCTCATGATACTTTTTATCTGTGATAAAACTAAATTGTAAGCACCCATGATCTGTATAAACAGCACCACCACCACTATTTCGTCGAATGATTTCAATATTGTTTTCATTAACATATTTTTGATCTATTTCAACTGTAGTTATTTGGTGTCTACCGATCATTACAGTAGGATTAACACTCCATAATAAAAAGATGTCATCATCGCCCTTATAATCCTTGATTAAATATTCTTCTAACCCAAAGTAGTATGAGCAAGAGTGATGATTGGTGGTATTGGTATTAATAAAGAGCATGTCATCACCATCTTTCTACCATTATGATAACATATTTTTTTTGGAATACAACCATTTTTTCCAACAAAAAAAAGGTGGTAAAATTCCACCTTTTAATGGTTGTTCATTTTGTCTTTTATTTCTTCATCAAAACGTAATCTAACTTGATGATGAGCAGGAACAACAATCTTCTCATTAGTTTGAGGGTTAACGGCTTCTTTAGCCGGCATTTCTATAGTTGTAAAGAATCCAATTCCTTCTAATTCAACATCATCTCTACTCGCTAATTGTTGCTTAACAACTTCGGCAAAGAATTTAAGGAATTTGTTAGCTTTGTTTTTGCTTAAATCTGTAGTTTCATCCATCATTTCAATGATTTGTTTTTTAGTCTTAACAGCTGGTTTTGGTTTTACAGGTTTTGGAGGTGCAACAGATTCATCTTTTTTCTCTTCAACCTTTGTTTCTTCTTTAACAACTGCGACTACTTCTGGTTTTGGTTCTTCCTTAGGTTCCACTACTACAGGTTCTTCTTTAACTTCTTCAACAACCTTTGGTTTCGGTTCCGCTTTAGGTTCCTCTATTACAGGCTCTTCTTTAACTTCTTTGACAACCTTTGGTTTCGGCTCCACTTTAGGTTCCACTACTACAGGTTCTTCTTTAACTTCTTTGACAACCTTAGGTTTCGGTTCCACTTTAGGTTCCACTACTACAGGTTCTTCTTTAACTTCTTTGACAACCTTAGGTTTCGGTTCCACTTTAGGTTCCACTACTACAGGTTCTTCTTTAACTTCTTTGACAACCTTAGGCTTTGGTTCTTCTTTAACAGGTTCAGGTTCTATAACTTCTTCAACTTCAACACCTTCATTAAGACGTTGCAAGAATGGTTTGTAAGCTATAAAATCAACTGTATTATGTTCCTCTATTTGAATTTCAATTTTAGTTTTAGGATCAATCTCTTTGTGTGCCTTTATATGCACTTTTGCAAAACGTCCAAATTTGGCAAGTTTTACTTCTTCACCTTCAATAACACTATCTTTTACTACTTCAAGGAATGAATTAACAAACAATCTTGAGTTATTTTGTGTCAACTCGGTATTCTTGCTTAATAGGAGTATAAGAGCAGTTTTATTAAGTTTTGTTCTCGCTCTTTCGAGTTTGACTTTCTCAATTCTTTGTTCTTCTTCTTTATTAGCAATTACCTCAGCAGCTTTGTTTTCAGCAGAATGCTTTGCTCTGTTTTCTTTAGCTTCTTTAAGTTTCGTACTGATATTATTAAAGAAACCAGAAATAGAGGCTGAGAGTCTTTTAAAAAATGGCTCTTTGTGAACACGTTGTTTTCGATTCCCACGTCGTAATTTCTCATATAAGTCTTCTCGAGAAACAACATCATCAGATTCTTGTTCTTCCTCAATTGATTTCTTATAATCACTAACACTAAGTAAGTCTGATTCTTTATGCGCTAACTTAAAGAATATGAAACCAGCAAGTATGAATACTAGGGTAACAATAATTAGTGGCAGTAATGTGATTTTGTAGAAAGGATATGCCTCGCCAATTCCACAAGTTCCTGAAGAGCAACTAAATGCTCCAGTCATCATTGCGGCAGAAAAGTCAATCAATGCTAAGACAAAAAATATGCCTCCAAAAATGTAAGCAATTCTCATTAATTTTTCATATATTAATTGTAATTTGGACATCAAATCACCCCTTAGAGATATTGTATAACAATTTCACTACAAATACAAGAAAAAATGGTCAATGATTGACCATTTTTTTATTTCTCCAAGGCTCAAAACGGTTTTTTAGATAGTAAAAGTGTCTATTTTTGACGCATCAGCATGTGTTTCATATAGTTCTTTTGCGTACGATAATTCACCACTTAAATCCTTAGTTCCACTAAAAGAAACTATGAACAAAAGTATCCTCTTTGTCTTTGAAGTAATCATTGTTCTTTCGGTGTCACTTGTGCCACTACCAAAAGGTCCTAGGTCATCCTCATATAAAGGAACATTTTCTATGTTAATTTTACCTCTTCCTATTCCATAATAATCATCATTGATTTTTCCAAGACGAATTAACACATCACCTTGAATTTTATCATAGTCTAATACTGCAATACTCTTTCTAGTTCTAATTGATAATATATTCCCTAAGTCAACTAAATTGTTGATTCGGTACAGTTTATTTCCTTTTGCGAGTCTTCTAATCAAACTCTCAGTAGCTAATCGATATCTACTAGGATCTTTACCGTACTTCTTATAAGCATCACGACCATCTTTGATAATTGGTAAATTCACCACATCTTTTATATCAATTGATTCCGATATCTCTTTTTCTATTGATATAATCAAATCATTAATTCGATTATCCTCTTTTACTTTTACATCAGCTATCATTATCCCTAGATTAAAATTGGGAGTAATTGATTTTAAATTGCTTGAAATTACTATTTTCATAAAGTCACCTCACAAATGATTATAACAAACAAAAAAGGAAAGGTGAAGTTCCTTTCCTTTTATTATTGTGTATGAGTTAATTTCCTAGTCTTAAAGTATCTCTAGCAATCATAACTTCTTCATTTGTTGGTAATAAATATACTTTTATTTTAGAGTCCTCTGAAGAAATTAATCTTTCCTCACCTCTAATTTGATTTTTCTCTTCATCTAGCAAAACTCCGAGAGGTGCTAATCTTTTTGCAACTAATTGTCTAGTAAAAATTGCATTTTCACCCACTCCAGCCGTAAAACATATTGCATCTACTCTACCCATTGTTAATGCATAAGCAGCAACATAATCACAAATCATCTTAACTTGTTTCTTCACAGCTAATAAACTAAGTTTGTCGCCTTTATGTGCGGCATTCCATAGATCTCTTGAATCACTAGAATTTTGACTTAAACCTAAATATCCAGATTTCTTATTTAAGTCATTTATAACTTCTTTTATTGTTTTTGATTCTTTGTCTGCTATAAACTCAACTATTGCAGGATCTATATCACCACTACGAGTACCCATAAGGATCCCTGCAAGAGGTGTGAACCCCATTGTTGTATCAACACTTCTACCACCTTGAACAGCACAAATACTTGCCCCGTTTCCTAAGTGTAAAACGATTGTATTTATATCTTTCAAGTCTTTATCCATTAGTTTAGCAACACGTTCAGCTACATAACGATGACTTGTCCCATGGAACCCATATTTTCTTACAGCATATTTTGTATACCATTCATAAGGTACTCCGTAAAGATAAGTTTCTTCATTCATTGTTTGGTGAAACGCTGTATCAAAAACAGCTACACCTTTAATATTTGGCAATGCCTTTTGAAAAGCTCTAATTCCAGTTAAGTTGGCTGGGTTATGTAATGGAGCTAAGTCACTTACATCTTCAATTGCTTTGATTACATCTTCAGTAATAACTACACTATCACTAAATTTTTCTCCACCATGAACAACTCGGTGTCCAACACCATTAATTTCATTTAGGGATTTAACTGCTTTTAAATCTAGCAATTTTTTCAATAATAACTCAACTGCTACACTATGATCAGAACATACAAATCTTTCAACGATTTTATCGCCATTTAGTTTTATTTTTATCTCTGAATAATCCATCCCTATTCTATCAATCACTCCACTCACTAAAACATCTTCTTGTGGCATTTTTAGTAATTGAAACTTTAAAGATGAACTACCTGCATTAACCGCTAAAATTTTCATACTCATTCTCCTTAATATACTGTTACTTTATTTTTTCCTGTTTGCTTGGAGTTATACATTGCCTTATCAGCACGGTTGACAAGACTTTCTAAACTTTCACCAACATTAAATAATGTGCTACCAATTGAAACTGTAATTTTAACTAATTCATTATTGGTTATGATCGAAGATTTCTCTATAAGAATTCTAAGTTTCTCAGAAACCAAAGATAACTCTTCAGGTTTTGAGCATTTTACCACAACGATAAATTCTTCTCCACCATATCTCCCCAATACATCTTCACCTCTTATATTTGAATTTAAAGTTCTTGAGACTAGTTTTAAAACTTCATCTCCAACAACATGTCCATAAGTATCATTAACTTTTTTGAAATTATCTATATCCATATATAATAAACCAAATGCTTGTTCAAAATCGCTATAAGAGTTAATTAGGGATTTAATTTGAAAATCAATATATCTTCGATTATATATTCTTGTTAATGGATCCTTAGTAGATAAATCTTGAAGTCTTCTATTCTGAGTATATAAGTCTTGTTTATATCTTGAATCTGTAAAGATTTCTAAAGAACCTACTACAACGTTATCCTTATCATAAATAGGAGATGTCCTAACAATGACTGGAATACGATGTCCATTTTTATGATGCAAGAATACACTTGACTCTTGTTTAACACCAGTTTCCAAAGTGGCTTTCAATGGACAACCATCTAAACAGAGTTCTTTACCGGTATGATCCACATGACGTAAAATATTGTTAAAACAAAATGAATTAACTACTTCATCTTTGGAATACCCCGTTATTTTTGTAGCACCATCATTCCAATACAAAATTTGTCTTTGATCATCAACCACATACGCACCTTCAAATAAATCATCTAATACATCTTTTAATACATCTGTTATCATAATTCACCTCGCAAAATACAACTGTTTTAATTATACCATAATCTAAAAGAATTACTCGAAATTTATTTCCTCTTTATATTGTCATTGTGTCAATGTTTATAATACAGAAAGTGGTGAGGCTGAGATAGAATATTTATCCAAGGCAATTATATTGTATTTAAAAAGAGAGCACTAAAATAAAGTGTTCTCTTTTTTGTAGGATTTTGCTTCCTTTTAGTTTAAAACTTGGTACCAGTAGTCGGGGTCGAACCGACACGACGTTACCTCCACAAGATTTTGAATCTTGCGTGTCTACCAATTCCACAATTACCGCCTTATCAAGACGTTTATACGAGCATATCCACGGGCAAATCCGTAAGATTAATTCCTTGATAACAGTGTAATCTATCGGCCTATATTTGTCAATCCCCAATTTAAATGATAGGACAACAATATATTACTCTTTATCTCTTTTGAGTTTCACACTTTGCTCTAATTTTCCTTCTTTTATATCCAAGAAAAAAGACTGTGAATACTGTTCATCTTCATAGAAGTAATTTAAAACGAAATCATATTTTATTGTAGGTGAATCTTTAATGTCTATTAGCAAATAAAAATATACTTCTTCGTTAACCTTCATTAGTTGTGGAACAATATTACTACTCACTACATCAATGTCATTTGTAACAATTAGCGGGTAAAATGCATCAAGAGCTACATTACCAACATTAACAATCTTGAAAATACTCAAATGCTTTGATTTTTCTTTTAATACTGCACTTTTTTCATCTCTCACAACCTCATAATCTTGGAGATATTTAGATATTTCATTTATAGGGTTGGTTGAATACTTCACTTTTGTTTTGTTCAATGTTATATAGTTTTTTCGAGCGGTTAAGGGAATTTTATCTTCTATAACTATTATTGGTTCTTGGCTTAACATAGCTTGAGGATGTAAATTTGCATAATACCTTACTAGATCAAATGAAAGCTTTGGTTTCTCATTATTCCCTATCATTTTATATTCGTTATAATTTATGGCATTAATTTGATTATTTATCAATTCTATTGTTGTCTCATGATTTTGAATTTTAACTTCAAGTTTAGTATTTTGGTTAATTATCTTTTTTGAAAAGTTAAAAGCAATGTTAATAGTTACAAAAAAACTAACTACTAAGGATAAAGCTAAGGATATTTCAAAAGCGACCTCTGGGATTGATTTTAACAAGTCATCAAATATCGTCCCTAAATATGATACAATACTCCACAAATATGCTAGCAACTTCTTCTTGTTTTTGTTCCAAACATCTAAGAAAACTTCAATTATATACTTTTTCATTAGTTTACCTTCCTTTTTTTCAGTGTGTTATGCGATGATACCTTATGTTCTTCTTATCACTCATATGACACCAGCAATTTTCAATATAACTTATTTGTATTATATCATAATTTTTACAAATAAAAACAAACATTAAGTCAAATCTCACATTTTAGTTTCTCTTTTTTGCACATATCTAAATGGATCATATTATAGTCTTGAAATGAATTAAACAGACCTATAATTCATAAGATATAACGACTAACTCAGAACCAAAGCAAAATAGAATATCCCAATTATGATTTAATTAACTATAAGTATCGATTCCTACTTCTTATCTTTCGGTATATGAATCACTGTACTCGCAGACATTGGATTCTCAAAATCATGTATCCTCGTCTTTGTAAAGTCATAAACAAAATGATTGTCTACTACATAATTTTCTAAGTTCTCCAAAGTAGTTCTACAGAATCTATTTACAACCTCCGAGTTTGAGCTTTTATCATAGTGCAATATAATTCCATCAAGTTCAGTTTTCCCCTTAAGAAAATCAATGAATCTGATATCATTTAATACATTGACAGCCCTCATTGAATAGACTTCATTGAGTATAAAACTTGGAAAAAGAATATCACATTGTATAAAGAATATAGTTCTATATTCAACTTTCGTTCCAAAATAAGTATGCAAATTATTGATGTATTGAGGAATCTTCACATAATGCTTATCAAGGCTCCTCACAGTATTGTTTAATAAATTATCAAATGTCAAACTGGTCATAATACTTTCTGTTTCTAAAGCAAAACCTTTCGTTGAGGAAACTGCTTTATCTGTCAAAATATCAAATTGTTTCTCTCTTACTCTCTCATTATATTCTTGAAGGTATGTACTTCCACCCCTATCACTTTCTGATGCATCCACTCTAAAATGTTCAATACAATAAACTATATCTTTGAATTTAAGATACAAGTCCGGACTTTCAGAGAAAACAATATCCTCAGCTTCCGCAAATGCATGTGCAAAATCTTGTACAAAGGATAACTCGCTATTAAAACTTATACTAATCGTATTTCCTATAAGACTGTCACATATATATTTCGAGTCATCAATTTTCATTCTACCCCTCCTATTTTGGTATCAAGGTACTTTTACTATATTTCTATTTTACCATACCTATTTTATAAACTATAAAACATATTATATCTCGTATGAATTCATTCCTATTGCTCACATTATGTAAGCTATCTGCTGTGAGCCCAAATATCTGAAAGTATTATAGATTTAGTTTCATAAACTACAGTATTACCACTTCAAAATACACTCAAGGGTCTTTAATTAGACGTTACCCTCGGTTTCATCATGTTCGTTTAATCTTATTATTCTTCTGACTTTTCTTTCCTTAGATACGATTGTAGAACATAGCTATAATTACTCATTACATTGCATTTAAGTATGCCCCCCTCCCCTCGGGGGCCCACTCCCCACAATGCTCTACATCTAGTGGTTTCAAAATATGGATATAAAATTTTATAACCCAAAGTGTCTATAATTCCACAAACAAATAAACTTACATTCCTCTCTTCACAATACTACTCAGTATAAGTAGAACCATTTAACAGCTTACCCATTAGAAAGTGCAGTATTTGCACCTTAATAAACAGTATCCAACCGTATAACCGTTATTACCGTTAATAACCGTTAATGGGGCTATATGAAATAATCTCAATTATATATATAATTGTTAGTAACTATAAAAATGATTGTCGTACAAAAAAAGGCAAGCCGATTGGCCCACCTTATATATACTTATTTCTTCTTAGTTGTTTTCTTCTTCTTATCTGCTTCCTCACGTCGAGCTTTTTCTACTCTGACATGATAGAACCATTGTGTACGGGAGATTCCAGTTTCAGCGATCAACTGTTTAGCAGTCGCTTCTCTACGGAAGTATCGTTCTATTGCTGCGTCTACCTCTTCAGCATTTTTACGAGGAGCTCCAAATTTAACTCCCTTAGCTTGAGCCGCTGCCATTCCCTCTCTAACTCTTGACGAAGTTATAGCACGTTCATACTGAGCTAAACCGGCCATTATGGTAAAGATAAAGTCTCCCATTGGGCCTTGAGTATTTAACCATGTATCATTTATAGAAACGAAGCCTACGCCTCTTTTCTTGAAGTCATTAACCATGTGGATTAAATCTTGAGTAGAACGAGACATACGATCGATTTCCGTTGTAACAACCATGTCTCCTTCTTTTAACATCTTAATCATTTGCTTATATTGAGGGCGGTTCTGTTTCTTCTTACCACTTACTTTTTCCTCAAATATAATGTCGCAACCATAATCCTTAAGAGCTATTTGTTGACGATCTAATTTTTGTTCTAATGTTGAAACCCTTGCGTATCCTATTATGCGGTTCTTCTTTGCCATAAAATGTTTCTCCTTTATATTCTCATATACCTTGAGAAAATACTCTATGAACACTTTATCATACAAATAAAGAAAACGAGCATTTATATATTTAATAGAAGTTTATATTGAATCTATTTTGAGTTGTATTACTATCCTAATTGATTGACAATTTGTCTTTATAACTTCTTTTATTTCTGAATAAATTCTTCTTTGTTGTAGTCCGGACAATCAGTTGTCACCCAATATCTGAAAATTAATAATTTACAATTATTTTTTAGTTTATATTTGATTTTGTACCCAAACTTAAAAGGTTATGATTTGTATCCTCTAATTTTTTGCATTAATTCCTTATATATAAAGTAATCTTGATTAAAATTCGCTGACATCATACTGTTCACATTACTTCGAGCACTATATTGAATATCTTTGTCAATTTTTGCTTTTATTAATTCGTTGTATTCATACCCTTTTGTAGATATCATTTTCTCTTTATAAACCCTACTTAAATTACTGTAATATTTGTAGATTGATTCTATGGTTTTTTGAGACTGAAATACATATCTAAATGAATCAACAAAGTTCTCATTTTCATGTCTAAATTCACTTCCTAAGAAACCAACGACATAGTACGATATTGGAGTTCTTTTGTCTTCACTTGCCTTTTTAGCTTTTTCACATTTTAAATATAACAAATACAGATATAAAAGATCTTTTCTTGTGAGCTGTCCTTCTTCTATATACTCTATAATCGACATATTGATACTATCTTCAAATTTAAGCACTCTGTTCTTTTTAGTAAAAGCATCATACCCACCCTTACTAAAAGCTAAAATAACTTGAAGTAATTTTTCCAATGAAATCATTATACTTTCAAGATTATTAAACTCAAGCCCAAATAGTTTTCCAACTTCTGTGACTTTAGGTCTGAAGTCATTAAAGTTTTTATTCTGTTTAAACTGGAATTTATCCGATTGTTTAGTAAGTAATAAAAATCCAAGCTTTTCAAAATCTCTTTGTAAATTTGTATATAATCCTTTGCTTGCTTCGAAATTCTTTTCATCTATTTTATTTTGAGAATTATTATATCTAACAATATCCTTATAAAGTTGTTTGTCTTCTTCTTGTTTGGCATTTAAAACTAGCAATTTAACCATAACATATGTATCCTTAAATTTTTCTTCTAGGTCCTCTTCTGGAATCTTAGATAAAACATTATTTATAGTGTTTACAGTCTGACACCCGTTTACAATTTGAGGATTGTAAACTTTAAATATTTTGTTATATTTTGAATTTCTGATTGAATCATTATTTGCAATCTTTTTACAGATAATAGTTATTCCATTATTATAATAGAAAAAGTTGTTCCTATCATTTTCATCATTTAGAGTATTAATGATTTTAGCATTTACTCCTTTATTTCCAAGATATTCTCTAATGTTTTCTTCAAATAAACCGTACCCTTTTTCATTTGCTTCTTCAACAATTCTATGAATTTGAGTTACTGGAGTGAAAATATATTTTGCATCAATCATGCCTGGCAATTTATAACTTTCACTATTTATATTCAAAACAGTTCCTTTATTGATTGTCATTAAATCACAATTAAAATTCTTTTTTTCAATAATTCTATCATTAAAATAAAGATTTCGAATATCTTCTAAGTAATATATTTGAGCTTCAACAATACAATTTAATCCATCAATACCTTGATATTTTTTAATTATGTTCATAGTAGACTGGTCTCTTAGATCATTAGTAATATATAGCCTCAAAAATATTTTAAACTCGCAGTTATCCTTATTTTTATTAAAAATTGTCTGAAGTTTTTTAGATCTTGTGTATTTATCATTAAGCAAAGTACTTATAGGTTTATGAAGGAAATCATTTTGCACATACCTGTAGTCTAACTTATTATCTTTACCATGAAATTTATTTTGAATAATATATAATTCTTTCAAGTCTTCAAAATACACATAACAATCAACGCCATCATCTCTGTATTCTGTTATAGAAGAATCTATAACTTCCTCATCAATATTATACAATCGTGATAGGACCCAATAGTTAAAGGCAAAATCACTTTTCTCAAGTTTCGGCTCATTTAACACATACTCACTCTGAATAAATTCAATATCTTCATTAATTTGATTTTTAAAACTCATAATACACCTCTTTCTATTTGTTAATTGAGTCAATTATAAACTCAATTCCATTTGAATTATCCTCAATAAATTTTAACACTCCAAATATATTCGGTAATCTTCTCTTTATGGTTTCCAAAGCAAGAAAATCTATCTCCTTAGAAACACTGACATCTTCAAAATATGCCTTTACTAAAATATATCTAAAAAAACTTGAAGTAATGATTGTATTAGTAAGAACAAGATCAATAATTGAGTATTCGTTTTCAGAGATCAATTTACCTAAGTTTGTTAAATAAGATTTATGAGGTCTTGTACCCCTATCAATAAATATCAAACCAAACATTTCAGCAGTTTTAGCATGATTTTCACCATATTTCTTATATGCCAACTGCTTGTGATCATCATCTAAATAAATCTCACCTATTTCGTCATATGTAAATCCATAACAAAAGTCTAGTTTTGCTAACCTATGTACTAGGTCAAAACCGCAATGTTTTAATTTACTAAACTGAGGAATATCCCCACTTTTAATTTCTCCATAATCACTATTATTTTTAGAAGCCTTTGCCATTTTTCTTATTAGTTGAATTGGTTCAACTGTTATAATCAAATTTAATTCCTCTTTACTTAAGTCTCCATTACTCTTCTTATACTTTGAAAAATACTTGCTAGATCTGTCTATTAAGTTATTTTCGATCCTACTCACAATATCCCCCCTTATTAATATTTGATTAAATCCTCATACCTAATATCGAAGTACTTTTTTGCAATTTTCGGATATTCATTCTCGAACTTCCTTAATACATTCAACGTAGAGCAAAAAGTAGATTCATTTTTATGATATTTTTGGTTAGCATCTGCAAATTGTCTAAAAGACATTTTCTTAAAAAATCTCGGTTGATTGCACCATCTAGCCAATTGAATATACATTCCTTTAAATTCACTATTGTGGTATTCCTCATATCTCATAATATATGGTAAGCACCCAAATTTCATTAATATCTTTATTCTCTCAAATACACTAATAATATCCTTGAGATCTTGAGAGTCATATGCACATAGAACGTAAAGTTTAGTTGTTTTTCTGGCATATTTTTTCCATATAGTTAGTTTTTTTGATATTATTTCCTTATCTTCGATATGATCAAATGCAAATATATAATCACCATGATACCTTGATTTAGCAAGTAATCTTGCTTTTTTATCATTCATTAGCCTAATATCAAGTCCTTGACGAAATTGAAAAGGCTTTTTAGTCTCATTAAGTTTATACAAAATTTCCTCCCAATCTTTATATGCCAGGAAATTATCGTCCCAAAGATAGATGTATGGCTTTACTGGATCTATGAACTCAGTAATTGGAGAGTGACACAGTACTCTATCATATTTTTTATTAACACAAAACTCACATTTTCTAAAGCATCCTCTTGTTGTAAATCCTATAGAATAATCTAAATAATCACTATATTTTGCTCGTTTATATCCTTGATCAATCTTTGCCTTAACAAAACTAAGATATAAATCATAATCTGGTCTGTGATGCTCAATCTCTAATTCTAAATCTTTATCAAATTCTGGGAGTCCAGTCCCACCAAGTACTAAATTATTATAATCATCAAATTTTATTGGTATTCTTGTAAAACTAAAAACTTTTGATATGTATACTAAATCATAATCATGTAAATTCGAATATTCTTCAAGTAAAATAGTTTTATGACCTTTACTTTTATGCCATGCAGATATTTTCATAAGTGCAAGATTTGGATGCCTAGTTCCACTATCTAGTAAGTCAGCATCTATTAGTCCGATATTCATAACAAATCTCCTATTCTTCCTATTAAATTTAAATTGAGTGGTAAACCTTCAATTGTTTTTTTTCAATATAAAAACAGCTCTCGCAAGCTGCTGTACTTCTTACACCTTACATGTGTTCTCTCTCTTATTTATAATTATATACAAATTAGTAATGATTGTAAACTAAAATTTTAGACAAAATCGATATATAAAAGAGCAATAAACCGCTTTCTAATTAGTCTACCCTTGAAATGTTTTAAGCCTTCTGAAAAACATTGATTTACTGATTCCAGTCTTTTCAATGATTTCCCTTGTAGTAAGTCCACCTTCCTTGTATAACTCCAACGCCCTCTTTACCCCAACATCCTTCTTCTTTGGTCTCCCCAGTTTAACTCCTCTTGCTTTAGCAGCAGCGAGTCCCTCATTTACGCGTACCGTAATCATATCACGTTCGAACTCATATAATACTGCTAGCATTCCAAAAAGCATACGCCCACTTGGAGTATTCGTATCTATGCTTTCTTTAAGAGATACAAGTTCTATGTTACGTTCTCTGAATAATATTGATAAGTCAATGAGGTCTTTTGTAGAACGCCCCAGACGTGAGAGACTACTGACAACAATAGTATCTCCTTCGTGACAATCAAGTAACATTGTTTCTAGTTCTGGACGTTGTAAACTCTTCCCACTTATCTTATCCTTGTATATCATTTTACAACCATAGTCTTTTAAGGCAATCAATTGTCTTTCCAGATTTTGGTCCGTTGTCGACACTCTTGCATAGCCTACAATAGTTCCCATTTATAACACACTCCCAGTCATGCTAAATCGCTCCACATTGCTGTTTAAAGACTCTAATGGATTAAACCTAGCGAATGTCTTAGAGACGTCCTCAGAGCCTATTTGGAGGTATCTATTAACCATTGATAAATCACTATGCCCTAGTAATCTTTGTAATGTAAAAGGGTCTCCTCCACTAGTAATCCAAAGCGTTGCAAAAGTGTGTCTAAACTTATGAAGACCTCTTGAGTATACACCTCTTGAAAAGTTGTACTTCTTAATTTCTTTTCCGAGAGAATCCACTGCTAGCTCGGTTCCATATATAGTTGGAAATAGTAAATCCTCAGCATTGCCATGTCTAAACGATATATACAATTTCAGTGTTTTAATCAATGCTTTTGATAATGGTATATTCTGCTGTTTACCGTTCTTAGTATGTCGGTATAACACCCAACCCGATTGCAAGTTTAAATCACCTATACGCATTTTTGTTAAGGTTCTTGCTCTACAACCAGTTCCTAGAAAGAACGTACATATAGACCAATTCCGAAGCTCTGCGAATGTACATGATTTTGTATCCGGTTTCTTTAATAGTTTCTTCAACTCAACTTCAGAGTATACTTCCTTAATTGGTTTTCCGCTTTTAGGTATAATAACTTTAAACGGATTCACCCAACCCTTCTCCATATAGTAATACAATACAACTCTTAAACTTCGGATATTAGTTGCTCTTGTCACGTCATTACCCTTGTAGTTATCCTTAAGATATACAAGGTATCCTTCTACTGTATCAACTGTAATACTTAAAGTATCGATTACGTCATTTCCTAAGTACCTTACGAATATCTTCCAGTACTGCTTATAACTTGTTATTGTCCAAGGACTAAGCGTTTTATATTCACACCTTGACATAAAACTCTCAAATGCTTCACCGATATTATGGTGCTTACTACTGTTCATTGTAAATACTTTGCTTCGTTGCATAAAAAAAACCTCCTATTTTTAGGAAGTTAATCTTACGGCCTATTTGCGCTAAATCTAGCGGTGCAAATCGAGTGCAATTGCCGTTAAATAGCCTTATTGGTACCAGTAGCCGGAGTCGAACCGGCACGACGTTACCGCCACAAGATTTTGAATCTTGCGTGTCTACCAATTCCACCATACTGGCAACAGCAATATAATTATACTACATATTTCATAAAAAAAGAGAAAAATTTTCTCTTTTTTATATTTCTATAGTTGAACCTGTTTTAAGTCGTCTCAGTTTCGAACGCATTGCTTGTTTTAATTCGAAGAATGCATCATCTCCGGTGCAATGGCAAGCATATACATTTATATCTTTTTCGTTAGCAAATTTATCGCCAATTTTTTGAAGATAATCCGTTTGTTGAAGATTGAATGAGTCATAATGTGAAAAATGCAATCCGCCAATTATATGAGATACAAATTTCTTGCTATTATTCTCAACTGATTCAACAATATTGCCAATCCCTTTATGAGAACACCCACTAAAGAGAATGTTATTCTCACCTTCAGTAACTATCAAGTATATTTCATGATGAAAATGGTCTTCAATATATTGCCCATCCTCATATATCATAAGATTTCTATCACCAATAGGTGGTTTTTGATAATCTACCAAATCACAAATTCTGATGTTAGGAGTAATTGAAAATGTCTCACGGTAAATGTAATTGATACGATCGTTTTTTGGAGCTTTCCCCAGTCCAATATCCTCGTATTGTCTTCCTTCACTTTTCACATGATCTTCAAACGCTCTTTTAGAAATAAAAACTTGAGCTTTCTTGTTCATTTTTAAGAACTTTTTGATTCCTGTTCCGTGATCGTAATGGCCATGAGAAATAACTAAATAATCAACTTCACTTAGATCTACACCTAGTTTTTTCGCATTCTTTTGATAGTAATTGTTAGGACCTAAATCAAAAAGTATTTTCTTATTTCCAGTTTCTATATACAAACTTAACCCATGAGCTGAACTCAAAGTATTGTTATCATTCTTATTATCTAATAATGTAACTACCTTCATCTAATCTCCCCTATACTATTCCTCGTTTTTAAGTCTCTTAATAATCATTTCATATCCACCAGGGCCAAACGAAAATGATTTAGATATTTTGCTGATAGTAGCGGCACTGATTCCTGTAATTTTTTCAATTTCTTGGTAAGTCATTTTACTTTGCAACATTTTAGCAACTTCTAGCCTTTGCCCAAATGCTTCTAGTTCATTGACAGTACATAAGTCATCAAAAAAACGATAGCACTCTTCAATGCTTTCTAATTTTAGAATTGCATTAAATAATTTATCGATTTCTTCATTTTGAATTTTATATCTATAGTTCATAATATCACCTCAATATACCATATTTTAATTATATCATAGTTTTATAGACAAAAAATAAAATAATTTTAAATAACTACCAATAAAAATTACTACTCCTTTGTTATATTAGTGTAGTAACTTTTTCAAAATACACAATCCCTCGTGTACAGAAGGAGGATTCTCCTCCTTCTACCCCTTTCTGCTTTACTTGCGGACTTTTTAAACATATAATATATTACGAGGTGGTTTGTATGAATAGTAAAGAATTAAATAAACTGGTATCCCAGTTGCAAAATGGTGATTTGGCTGTTTTTGATTTTATTTATCATGAAACAAAAAGTGTTGTTTATTACACAATTCTTGGCATTGTTAAGGACAAATCTTTAGCCGAAGATATTATGCAAGACACCTATTTAAAGAGTTTAGAAAAGATTCATTCATTTAAACCCAGGTTTGGTTTTAAATCGTGGATTGTAACAATTGCTAGGAACTTGTCAATAAATGAATACAACAGGAGAAAACGGGAACTGAGTTTTGATCCTTCGGTTGATGAATATATATTTGGACAAGAAGAAAGCACCTCAGAAAAAGAATTGATAGTTAGAGATGTATTAGAATATTTAGACGAAACAGAACGCGAAGTTATAATAATGCATGTTCTTGGTGACTTAAAACATAGGGAAATTGCAGATTTGTTAAAGAAACCAATTGGTACAATTACCTGGATTTATAACAAAGCAATAAAAAAAGCAAAAGAAAAATTTAGAGAGTAGGTGAAATGATGGATGATAAAAGAATAGAAAAGAAACTAAAAGATACTTTCAATACAGAAGTACCTGATGTTTTAACTAAAATCAAAGCAAGTCCTGAATTTCGTGTACCTTTAAAAGAAAAAGGATTTAGCTTGAGGAACATATTAAATAAACGATTAATAGTTTCGTTATCAAGTTTGTTTGTAGTTGTTATACTTCTATTTGCCGTTATTGGAAGATCTAATTATATTGTTGCTAGTACAGTCACATTAGAATTAAACCCATCGATAGAAATATATTTAAACAAGAATGATTACGTCATAAAAGTAGTTGCTCTCAATGATGATGGTGAAGAAGTTATCGAAAAAGATATTAAGTATCGTGGTTTATCAATAGATGATGCACTTGTAATCATTGTTGAAAGACTAAATGAACTTGGTTATGTTGTTGATACAACAGATGAGAATAATATAATCTTGGTTTCTGTCAACAGTGATAATGAGGCCATTAAAGCAAGACTACAAAATAAATTTGCCACTCAATTACAAATGGAATTAAGTAAATATAACAATTCACATTGGGTATTTAATAGTGATGATTTCCAATTAACTGATGAGCAGTTAAGATTTGTAAAGAATAACGACTTACTATCAAAATACTCATTTGCTAAAATCGCACTTGCTTATCGTATAAATAGTTTAGAACCAGATTACACTTTAGCTACATTATCAAGAATGAGTATTAGAAATCTTTATGATTTATATATTGCATTGGAAAATCCTGATAATTTACCTCAAAAGAACCAAATGCCACCATCACGAAACAACAATCAAAATGAATCGTATAGTGGTGGAGATTTAAACATCGGATTTTAAAAAATAAAAAGAGCCACTTTAGATAAAGTGGCTCTTTCTTTTTACATTGTTTTTGATTCTTCAATTTTTTCAGAAAGAAACTGATTAGTATATAACTGATAGTATCTTCCTTCTTTTTTAATTAATTCTTTATGTGTTCCTGACTCAGTAATTTTACCATGTTCAAGGACTAAGATTCGATCACTTGTAGTGATTGTAGATAAACGATGTGCTACTACAAAACTTGTTCTGTTCTTAAGGACTACCTCGATAGCTCTTTGAACACATTTTTCTGTTTTAGTATCAACACTTGATGTTGCTTCATCTAAGATTAAGATGCGTGGATTTGCGATTAAAGCTCTAGCAAAACTAACAAGTTGCTTTTGCCCTACACTTAAACGAGCTCCACCTTCTCCAACTTTGGTATCATAACCTTCTTCAAATTCCATAATGAAGTCATGTGCTTCAACTAGTTTAGCTGCTTCAATAACTTCTTCGAAAGTTACATCTTGATTAGCATACTTAATATTATCTAAGATTGTTCCACTAAATAGATGTGGTGATTGTAATACATATCCTAAATTATCATGTAGCCAACCTAATGATCTTTCTTTATAGTCTTTACCATCGATCAAGATTTGTCCTTCAGTTGGTTCGTAGAAACGACAGATTAAGTTTACAATTGTACTTTTACCAGCACCTGTGTGCCCGACAAGAGCAATACTTTCTCCTTGTTTTACTTTAAGGTTGAAGTCACTTAGTACTTGTTCACCTTTATTGTATTTAAAAGTTACACCTTTAAATTCTATATCACCGTGTAATGTTTCCCAGTTCTCTTTTTTGAAATTTATTGCATCTCCGTATTTTTCAATAACTTCGTCAGTATCCCATATCTCAGGTTCACTTTCGATTAATGCCATGATTCTTTCAGCTGATGCTTGTGCTTGTTGGAAACGAGCAAGAACACTAGCTAATTGCATGATTGGATCAAAGAATTGTCCAATGTATGCTACGAATACATATAGTATTGATACATCGATTACTGTCAATAATACTTTGTTACCACCATAGTATAAAACTAGTGCTGTAGCAATTGACGCAATGAATAAAATTGTAGGAAAATATAATCCAGCAAACATTGCTGCTTTAATTGAATGTTTCTTCATCGACATAGTTTTTCTATCAAAATCAGCAAAATTTGTTTCTTCTAGAACTAATGTCTTTGTCGTTTTTGCACCTGTAATACCTTCATTGAATGCTCCAGTAATTTTTGAGTTTTGCTTTCTTATTTTACGGTAAGAAAATAACATTCTCTTACGGAAAAAGTAACTTAAATATACTAGAATTGGAATAACTCCGATAGCGATTAAAGCTAATTGCCAATCTGTAATAAACATAGCAATTGTAATAAAGATCATCATTAGTGAACCCCAAGTCATATCAATTAGACTCCAACTTAGAATATCACTTAAATTTCTTGAATCACTTGTCATACGTGCCATTATCCAACCAACTGGAGTTTTATCATAATATGAGAAAGGTAATTTTTGTAGTTTCTCAAATGCTTTTTTTCGTAGAGAATATGCCAATTTTCTTTGCACAGCTCCCGCTTGCATAATGAATGTATAAACCATTGCACCGATAAAGATTACAACAACTGCATAAATACCGATAAATAGTGGTAGTTTTGATATATCACCATTTTCTGCTAAGACAATTGCGTATCGATTTATCTGTGGATAAATTGTATCTGTTAAAGCAAGTAATGCTGCGGCAATTAAACCGATTATCAAATGATGTTTAAATGGTGCCATCATTTTAAAGATTTTTTTCCATACGGCAAGATCAAACTTGGAGTCAGTGTACTCTTCTTCTTCGAAGTAGTTCATATTATTTCACTCCTTTCACTGTTTGCTTATAGTCGTATTCGACATTTGTTTGGATATCCCATAATTCACTATAAAGACCATCTTGGTTTAGTAATTCTTTATGAGTTCCCATTTCAACGATATCACCTTTATCTAAGACAATAATTTTGTCTGCTTCCATCGCCGTTGTAATACGATGAGTTATGATAAAGACTGTTGTATCTTTCCAGTAATCACTTAATGCTCTTCTGATTTGAATATCAGTTTCAGTATCTACTGCACTTAAACTATCATCAAAGATTAATACTGGTTTTGAATCTAATAACATTCTAGCAATAGCGACGCGTTGTTTTTGTCCACCTGATAGTGTTACCCCACGTTCACCTACTATTGTTTTATATCCACCTTCAAAGCCAAGAATATCTTCATGTAAAGCAGCGATTGTTGCAGCTTTATAGACTTTCTCTTCTGAAGCATTTTGATCCATAATTCCTATGTTATCGTAAAGCGTTCTACTATATAAGAATGGCTCTTGCATAATGATACCAACGTTTTCACGTAAATGTTTTTTATTGATATCTTTTATATCTACACCATCAAATAGGATACTTCCTTCTTGATTATCTAATAAACGAATCATTAAGTTAATTAATGTTGATTTTCCACTTCCTGTTTTACCAACTATTGCCAGACTTTCACCAGGTTCTACCTTGAATGAGATACCTTTTAATAATGGTTTGTTATCATCTTCAAATTGGAATCCAACATTTCTAAATTCAACTCCACCTTTTATTGGTGGGTGGTTTTCACTATCACCATCGTGTTCAGATTCTTTTAACATAATTTCATCTAAACGGTCTAGTGCTACTGTTGTTTTACCAAAGTCTTGAACGATTCGTCCTAATTGACGTAATGGCCAAACTATCATCCCGATATAAGATAAGAAGGCAATGTATTCCCCAGTAGTTAAGTCTTGCGTTGAAGCTAAGACGATACCTGCTGCAATTGTAATTGCATATTGGAAGAATGTAATAACATCAGTTCCACCCCAATAAATAGCCATAAGCTTCAATAAGTGGAAGTCTTCTTTCATATAATCTTTTGAATCAGCATCAAATTTTTCAATTTCATATTTTTCTTTGGCAAATGCTTTTACAACTCTAATACCTGTAACACTTTCTTGAAGTGTTGTAGTCATTTTGGCTTCAGCTTCTTCTACTCTTTTGAATATTTTTTTTACCCATTTAAAATAGATGAAAGCGGTAAGGAATATAACAGGTGTAATTAGTACACTATATATTGTCATAACTCCATTAAGTTTCGCCATTTGGTAGATTGTTAATGCGATTAGGAATACTAATCTAAATATTTCGATTAATTGTTCTCCTACAAAGACACGATATGTTTCAACATCTGTTGTACATCTTTGAATTAAATCTCCTGTTTCAGCGTGTGTATGATATGAGAAACTTAAATCTTGTAATTTTTTATATAAAGTGTTTCGCATATGGTATGCAACACTTTCAGTGAAGAATGCATTTATCATTCTTCTACCAAACATAATAACTACTCTAAATAATGTAAATGATACATATACTAAGGCAATTATAGCAAGGCGTTCTTTTACTGTGTCTCCCGTAAAAAGGCTTGTCATAAATGTTGGTAAAGGTGATTTTAAACCATCAAGTTCAGCATCAATAATATGTGCGATGAACAATGGTGAGAGTGTTCTAAAATATTGCAGGGCAATAAGAAGAATAGTTGAGATTAAGAAAATTAATTTGTATCCTTTGATCCATTTAAGAAATTGATTTATTCGTTTAACGCTTTTAACACGTTTAACTTTTTTAACATGTTCCATGTTTACACCTCTTCTCTTTCGCTCTCTTCTAACAAGTCTATATAATCATGTTCGATCCTATGTAAATCTTGTTCAAGTAAGTCGATCTGTTTGTTTAAATCATTCATTTTTTTACCATTAGTATAGTTTTCTTCTTTAAAGGTATCTTCCTTTAAACCATCTATCTTAAGAGATAATTTTTCAATACTCTTTTCTAATAATGATAATTCTTTTGGATAATTTATCTTTTTAGTTTTGTTTTTCTTAGTTTTAGTTTTAATTTTCTTTTGCTTAATTTCTTGATCCTTAAATTCATCGTACGTTCCTTCAAATTCTATAGCTTCATCTGTAGAAAGATGAACTAGTTTGTTCGCAATTTTATTAATAAAATAACGATCATGTGAGACAAAGATGATTGGTCCTGTAAATTCATTAAGGACATCTTCAATAATGTCTTTCGTTTCAATATCTAAGTGGTTTGTTGGTTCATCTAGAATTAACAATTCTGGTTCTTCTAGCATAAGTAATAACAATACTAAACGAACTTTTTCACCACCACTTAAAATACTAATTGGTTTATCTAAATCTTCCGCAAAGAATAAGAATCTGGCTGCAACAGATCTAACATCTTTATTGGTAAACATTGGATAGTTATCATGAATTTCTTCATAGATTGATTTACTATAATGTAATGTTTCTTGATTTTGATCAAAATACCCAATTTTATATTCTCTAAGGAACTCTACTCTTCCTTTTAGAGGTAATAATTTTTTTTCAATTGCTTTTAATAACGTTGTCTTTCCAGTTCCATTAGGTCCAACAATCGCTAGTTTATCAAACCCACGCATACTGAAATCAATATTTTCAATTAGGGGTTTATCATAACCTATTGAAAGGTTTTTAGCTTTTAAGATAACTTCAACTGTAGCTCTTTTTTGCTCTAGATTCATTTTAACTTTTCGTTTTGATAAATGTGGTTTATCTATTTTATCAATTCGATCTATCTTTTTTTGTCTGTCTTTAGCAAGACTGGCTTTTTTAGAGTTATATCGAAAACGATCAATGAAACTTTGTAAATGTGCTATTTCTTTTTGTTGTCTGGAATAGCTCCTGATCAGTATTTCATATCTTCTGATTCTTTCATCTTCATATTCATCAAATGTTCCGTAATACGTCTCAATTGTGTGATTTTCTATTTCAATTATCTTCTTACAGACTTTAGAGATGAAATACTTATCATGAGTAACGATTAGCAAAGCGCCTTCATACTTGTTTAAATAGTCTTCTAGCCAATCAATTATCTCAATATCTAAATGATTTGTTGGTTCATCTAGAATAAGTAATTCTGGTTTTAGTAATAGTAGTTTAGAAAAAGCTACTCTAGTTTTCTCTCCACCACTAAAGGTGTTTATCTTTCTAATATATTCATCTTTAGTAAAACCAAATCTACTTAAAATCATATTAATTTGATAAGGATAATCATATCCTCCTAAGACATTATAACTGTGTTCCATTTTCGCATATGTATTTATTAAGTCCTCATCATGAGGATTACTTTCTAACTGTGCAGTTATACTGTTTAATCTTTCCTCTAACTTGATTACGTCTTTAAAGACTTCCAGCATCTCTTCATAAAGTGTATTAGCTGAGTTCTTGATAACACTTTGCGATAAGTATCCAACTCGTGCTCTTTGGTTTTTATGGATTTCACCACTATCAATACTTTCTTCACCAGTAATCATTTTTAGTAATGTTGATTTACCTGTTCCGTTTTTACCAATAATGGCAATTTTATCTTTACTATTTATATCAAAAGAAATGTTTCTGAATAAAACTTCTCCACTGAATTCCTTTTGTAATTTTGAAATACTTAATATATTCATTTTAGTCACCTACTCTATATATATAAAAAAATGTCTTTCATCACATGATGAAAGACATATTTAGTTTATTGAAAAATATCTAAATTTCTAATTTATATAAAATTAGTGTCAAGTCTTCAGTGATGGTTCGGGCATAACAAAAAACGCGTGATTTAATACGTTATATGTTCTGTTTGTAGTTTGTTTTATTAACATTACCATCACCTCTTTCTGTTTTTATTTGGCCTTAACCTCTAATAGTTTAGCATAGAAACTTTTTAATGTAAAGGCTATTATAGACTTTTGTTAAATTTCATCATCAATGATTATTTGTGTAGGTTTTTCCCTTAAAACACTAGGACTTTCCATAATCTTTGTTGCCATTTTAATTGCTTGTGAGAAATAATATCCATCAACAATTCTTTCATCGACAACCACTTTTAAATCTTGTGACTTTCTTTTATCAATTGTATTATCTCCATTTAACTCGTGTTGCTTTCTTCTTGTACCAAATGCAATAAATATTGAAGTTGTACCGAAGTTATATAAATGATGATAAACAGGTTTAATTCCTAGTGAACCTAAATCAGTTACAAAGAAACTTGTGTGAAATGGACTTAAACTACGAATGAACTTAGGTAAAAGTCCACGACGATCTAAGAACTTCAAAAATCCAACAACTCCCCCATAGATAAATCCAGGTACTTTGCTCATTACTTTTACAAACTTATCTGTATCATTTTTCTCTTCTACTATTTTACTCGCATCAATAGCTTTATTCATTTTATCGATTACTTCGTAAATAGTATCATCAGGATCAAATTTTATTGTTATTGTTGTTTCTTCTGCCTCTTCGCTCATTTCTTTTTTTACGGCAAGAGCAACTACAATTTCATTTCTTGCATATGCTTTTTTACCACAAATAAAACGATTAATTTTTGGTTTTTGAGAAATAACTCTTACCATAGTAGCAATAGCTACTTGTAAGAATCCAACTTTATAGCCTTCTCTTCTTATTTCACGAATGAACTTCAAAGTCTCTTCTAAATCGATATTCTCAGAAAAGAAAACTTGTGCATCGTTTCTTTCTTTCATAATGTGAGGAATTATTTTAAAAAACGGATCGACTTTCCTCAAACGCCAACCGTCCGAACGGTCCCCTAATCTTCTTTTCATACTATCATCTCCAACAATTATTATATCGTAATATTTGAATTAAATAAAGATAAAAAAAAAGAAGAGGAATTATTCCTCTTCTAATACTAAATCCTTAAACTGTGTTGTGTATAGGTCATAGTAGAATCCTTTTTCATGAAGCAATTTGTTATGATCACCATTTTCAATTAACTCGCCGTCTTTAATTACCAAAATGTTATTTGCATTTCTGATTGTTTGTAAACGATGAGCAATTACGAAACTTGTGCGACCTTTCATTAGTGTATTCATGCTTTCTTGAATTTTAAATTCTGTACGGGTATCGACATTAGAAGTTGCTTCATCAAGGATTAGAACATCCGGATCACTTAAGATTGTTCTTGCGATTGAGATTAACTGTCTTTCTCCTTGTGAGAAGTTTTCTCCACCTTCATATACTTCACTTTCATAACCATGAGGTAAACGAATGATGAAGTCATGTGCGTTTGCGAGAACGGCTGCGTGTTCAACTTCTTCTTTTGTTGCATCTAAGTTCCCATATGCAATATTATCATAAACTGTACCTATAAATAGTTTTGTATCTTGAAGAACAACTCCGATATTTCTTCTTAAATCATCTTTTTTATATTCTCTTATATCAACATTATCAATTTTGATACTTCCTGAATCTACTTCGTAGAAACGGTTGATTAAATTAATAATTGTTGTTTTCCCACTTCCAGTAGGTCCAACAATCGCAACTGTTTTTCCTTCTTCAGCGTTAAAAGTAATATCTTTTAAGACAACTTTATCAAGTTCATATCCAAAAGTTACATTACTAAATTCAACATGTCCTTTTAAATCTTCAACAGATTCTTCTCCATCGTAAACATATTCACTTGGTATATCAACTAAAGTAAATACTCTTTCAGCTCCTGCAAGACCTTGTTGTAATGTGTTAAATAATTGAGCTAAGTTAGATATTGGTTGGACAAACATTCTAGCATATTGTGTAATAGCAATGATTGAGAAGACCATGTTTTCATTACCACTTCTAATAGCCAAGTAACCACCAAGAACAGTAATTACAACATAGATTAAGTTATTCATAAAGTTAATTACTGGCATAATTAATCCTGCTTTTGATTGTGCGCTATAACTTGCTTCTCGTAATTGCTCATTTTTTTCTTTAAACTCATCAACAACTTCATTCTGAGAATTGTATAATTTAATATTTTTGATTCCAGAAATGCTTTCTTCAACAATTCCATTTAGGTTTCCTAAATGCTTTTGTTGCGCTGTAAATCCTTTTCTAGTGTATTTTCCTATTTTACCAGTAAATAATACCATTACCGGTACAAATAGTAATACAACAAGAGCTAGCAACCAGTTAACAACAAACATCGCAATCAATGAACCTATTAATGTTATAGCTGATGATATTAACTCCATTATAACTTGAGCTAACATATTACTAATTAAATCTACGTCATTAGTAATCCTTGAAACAATATCTCCAGATTGATTTTGATCATAATAGCTAACAGGTAATACTTGTAAGTTATCAAAGGCATCTTTTCTTATTTTTGCTACAGTTTTCTGAGCGATTACCGTCATTACGTAACGCCCGGTAAAACGAACAATTGAAATAAATAATGCTAAAGCTAAAATGATAAGTCCGTATGTTTTTGCGGCAGTATAATTAAATGCAATTAAGTACTCAGATAAAGCTTTTGCAAATAGTACTGGTAGGATAACTCCTAGAACTGCTTGGATAAATATTGCTACTGCAATACCTACTAATGCAGGCTTATAATTACCTAAGTATCTCCACAAACGAAGTATTGTACCTTTTCTATCTTGAGCGTTGCTTCCAAGATAAACTCTATGCCCATGACCACCAATTACTTTATTTAATTGTTTTGAGTAGTCTTTGTTTGCCTCATTTCTAATTTTAACATCGTGTTTATTTAAAACTGTTTCTTGATGATTAATATTTTTATATGGATCTTCTTTCTTAGGTGGAATCACGTGTGCTTGTTTCATTTTTTTAGGCATTCAGACCACCTCCTACTCCAAGTTGAGAAAGTGCAATTTCTTGATATACCTCAGACTTCTTAAGCAAGTTCTCATGAGTATCAAATCCATCTATCTTTCCTTTATTATTAAGTACTATTATTTTATCTAGATTTTTAATAGTTGAAATTTTTTGTGAAATAATCAAAGTTGTCATCGATTTTGTAAGTTTACCAATTTCAGTTAATATCAATTCTTCACTTTGAGCATCAACTGCGCTTGTTGAATCATCTAGAATCATAACTTTGGGTTTCCTTAGAAAGGCTCTAGCTAAACTAATTCTTTGTTTTTGTCCACCACTAAGATTTGTCCCTTTTTGTTGTATTTCATGATTATATAAATCATCGTAATCTTCAATAAACTCTAGAGCTTGAGCGCTTTTTACAGCTTCATTCAACTCATTAATGTCAGCATCATTTTTACCTTGAAGTAAATTTGTACCGATACTACCACTAAATAGTGTTGCTGTCTGTGTAACTACACTGATTTGTTCTCTCAATCTGTTTAATTGTAATTGCTTAACATTTACATCATCAAATAAAATTTCTCCTGATGAAACATCGTATAATCTAGGAATTAAATTTATAAGCGTAGTTTTTCCACTACCTGTACTACCAATAATTCCAACACGTTCTCCAGATTTAACTTTGAAACTTATATCATTCAATACGTTATTTCCATCTTTTTCATATGAGAAGCAAACATTTTTGAATTCAATATTTCCTTTTAGTTCAAAATCTTCTAAACAGTCTTCACAATCGATGAAATCAGATTTTTCTTCAAGTACTTCTTGAATTCTGTTTGCGCTAGCTAAAGCACGCGATACAAATATAAGGACCATTGCGAACATCATTAAACCAAATAATATTTGCATCATATAACTGTAAAACGCTGTCATCACACCAATTGAAGGCATCAATTCACCATAAACCAAATGTACTAAACTACCTTGTTCAACATAGTATGAACCAAGTAGAACAATCCCAGCTACAGTTGCATTGAATATCAACATAATTATCGGTTCAGCAAACACCATTACTTTTTCTGCTGCTACATTAGTTTTCCTGAACAGTTCATTCGCATCATTGAATCTTTTATTCTCATGTTTAGTTCTAACAAATGATTTTATAACTCGTGGTGAATTAGCTGTTTCTAATGATACTTTGTTTAATCCATCTATTGTTTTTTGAACTTTTGAGAATCTTGGGAATGCAATAATAACTATAATAACGATTGTTATCAATAACAATGGTATTGAAATAATCAGTAAGTTTGATAGTTCTTTTGATG
Source organism: Candidatus Izimaplasma bacterium HR1 (assembly GCA_000755705.1). Taxonomy (NCBI): domain Bacteria; kingdom Bacillati; phylum Mycoplasmatota; class Mollicutes; order Candidatus Izemoplasmatales; family Candidatus Izemoplasmataceae; genus Candidatus Izemoplasma; species Candidatus Izimoplasma sp. HR1. Next base: position 1,104,268 of record CP009415.1, on the reverse strand, counting down.
TCTCAATTGCCATATACAAACCAATACCAACCATGATTGGTGCTCTTACAATAATTCTTAACATCATTTGAAAGAATTGTTGCACTCTTAACACATCGCTTGTTGCTGTAGTTACCAATCTACTTGTCTTGAATTTATCAATATTTTTTGTTGTTAAAGATTGAATCTTAACAAATAAATCATTTCTTAAATCCATTGTTGCACTTGTTGCAACTTTTTGGGATGTAAAAGTATTAACAACACCTGCTAATAGTGATATAAAAGCAACTGCTATCATAATAATACCTGTTTCCTGTAATAATGATAGGTCATTAAAAGGTAATGCATCATCCAAAATAATTTTCATATATGATGGTATTAAAAATCCTCCAATAACTTGTACTAACATAGCAGTAATGCTAATTAGCACTGCACCTCTATACTTTAAGGTGTATTTAATTAATTTTCCTAAACTCTTCATGTTATTCCTCCTTAAGTAGTCCATGTTTTAGGATGTCCAGATGCCAATCTAACTCTTTTCTCGCTGCTTCAAAAGTCAGATTCTTCATTAAGGCTCCTTGAATTACACTTCTCTTTATATGTTGTAAAAATTCATACAGTCTTACTAACTCATCTATTTCATTACCTATTCTTATATCAGATAAATCCATACGATTCAGTATTGTTATAATATAATCTTTTCTACGATTGTGATGGTGTTCTATAAATTCCATATTAGAACCTATGCTCTTAAATACATTTTTCATAAATCGATGTCTTTTTTGATTTGCATAAGCATTATAATCAACATCAAATGTTAATCTTATATACTCAAATAAATCATTAGTCATTTCTGAATGTTTATAACCCTCGGTAAATATCTCATCAAACGTCAAATCAATAACAAAATAATAAAGATCATCTATATCTTCAAAATATTGGTAGAAACTACCTCTTGGGATTCCCGCTTCTTTAATTATATTTGATACACGAGCTTTATGAAGTTCATTCTCCGTAAACTCTTTAATCGCGGCATCAATAATGATATTCTTTTTATTTTCATCTAGATTACTAAATGTTTCTTTTGGCATAATAATCCTCCTTTGTGACGAAGTGTCACTTTATTATATATGACGAGTTGTCATATGTCAACATTTAGACATTAAAAAAGTTCCTGGGGGAAGGAACTTTTTCTTTTAGAGTTTTTGTTATTAAATCTAGAGGATGTTGAAAAGAATTTTACTCTCTCATTATACAAAATTCTTATGTAGAGAGTATGAAGGAGTTATGAAAGAGTTGTGAAAAAAAAGACAATGAAAAATCATCGTCTTTAATTTAAATTCTTTTTGTGATATTTTACTTTTTCAATGCTTTAATAAGTTCTGCTTTTTTGAGTTTTGTATATCCAGTAATACCCTTTGCCTTAGCAAGTTCTTTTAGTTCTACAACTTTCATAGCATTATAATTAACTTTTGGTTTAGGTGCTACTTTTGGTTCAGGAGCTACTTCTGGTTCAGGTGCTACTTCTGGTTCAGGTGCTACTTCTGGTTCAGGGGTAACCTCTTCAACTACTTCTTCAACAACTGGCTCCTCCATAACAGGTTCAACTACCTTTACCGCTTCTTTTACTTCTACTTTTTTATTTTTCCCAAATAATTTACTCCAAAATGACATATCATTTCCACCTTTCTATATAATATTTTATTCCCTTTAGTTACTACTCTATAATTATAAGTTATCCAGAAAACTATTTCAAATGATATTCGATGAAAACATTTTCCTAAATGTAAAACGCTTTTATTAGTGTTTGATATAAATTATATAATTATATAGTGTACAATATAATCGAGGTGAAGAATATGGAAAAAAGTAAAGTTGTTGTTGTTGGAACCGGGTTTGTAGGAATGAGTTATGCTTATGCATTAGTTAATCAAGGAGCAGCTGAAGAGTTAGTATTAATTGATATTGATCACGAAAAAGCTGTTGGGGAAGCTATGGATTTAAATCATGGTATGGCTTTTGCGCCAAGAAAAATGAATATTAGTGCGGGAACTTATGATAATTGCAAAGATGCAGGATTGGTGGTTATTACCGCTGGAGTAAACCAAAAGGATGGTGAAACTCGTATTCAATTGTTAAATCGTAATGCCACAATTGTTAAATCCGTTGTAAGAAGTGTTATGGCAAGTGGTTTTGATGGAATCTTATTAGTTGCTAGTAATCCTGTTGATATTTTAGCTTATGTAGCTTGGAAAGAATCAGGATTAGATAAATCAAGAGTTATCGGGAGTGGTACTAGTTTAGATACTGCTAGATTGCGATATGAAATCTCTAGCTATGTAAATATCGATCCAAGAAATGTACATGCGTATATTTTAGGTGAGCATGGCGACAGTGAATTTGTTGTTTGGTCTAATGCAAACATTGGAGGTAAACCAATCTTTGATGTAATCAATTCAATGGATGAGATAAATTTTGAAAACCTAGAACATATTTACGAGAATGTAAGAGACGCTGCGTATGAGATTATAAAACGCAAACGAGCTACTTATTGGGGTATAGGTATGGCATTAGTTAGAATCACCCGAGCAATCTTTAATAATGAAAACCGTATAATGCCAATTAGTGTATTGAACGATGGTGTGTATTCTATAGAAAAAGATGTTTATATCGGATTACCAGCTGTTTTAAACAGAGAAGGGGTTCATCATGTAGTTCATTTTGCTCTTTCTCCTAAGGAAAAAGACAAGTTAGCTGCATCTGCAAAAATATTAAAAGATAATTTAACAAACATAGGGTACTAAAAAAGCTGCTAAAGCAGCTTTTTTTATTTGGAATACTTAACTCAAGTTCTAATACTTTTCTGATATATCGAGTGCTGCTAATTTCCCTGTAGCAAAGGCGATAGTTATATTGTATCCGCCTATTGGTCCGTGGATATTGACAGTTTCACCGATAAAGTAGAGACCTCCTACTTTTTTAGTTTCTAAAGAATTTGGATTTAATTCATTTAAAAGAATTCCTCCCTTATTCACATAAGATTTATCTCTATCTTCTACTTTTGATACTTCAATTGAAAACCTTAGAACTGTGTCTTTTATTCTATCAAGATCCTTTTTCGATATTTCACTAATTCGTCTATTTTCAAAGCTCAATATTTCTAATATTTTTCTAGCTAATCTTTTACTAACTAGTTGTTCCAATGCTTTTAGAATTAATAACTTGCCATCATTAAACAATTCGTCCACTTCATGATTGGTTTTCGAAGTGAGTGAGAATTCTAAAATTACTGGTTCATTTGCTGATTCATAGATAAATTCTGATAAATGATAAATAACTGGACCACTCAAACCAAAATGAGTAAATAATAAATCTCCTTGATGTTTAATTTTAGAGTTTTTTATCTTAACAAGAGTATTCTTTATTGTAGTACCTTGTAAATCCTTAAAGTTATTTACGATTTGCTTTGAGTAAATATGTGTCTCAGCTGGACTGAAATCTTTAAACTTAATATCGAATGAGTTTGCTATTTGCAGTCCAAAACCAGTTGAACCTGTCATTGGAAAACTCTTAGAACCTGTGGCAACAATTAGGTTATCTGTTTTGTAAATCTTATTCTCCGTTTTAACTATAAATAATTTTTCAACTTTAGTAATTCTTTTTACTTCAGTCTCTAGTTTTATATTATCCTTGTTTATATTCTTCAATAGAACATCTATAATACTTTGGCTTCTATTAGTAATTGGGAAGTACTTAAAGTTGTTTTCTAGAACAAGTTTAAGATCATTGTCATTAAAAAACCTTATTACATCAGTAGGTCCAAATGTATATAGTGAAGGATATAAGAATTTTTTGTTTTTTAAAGTAAGATTATTGATGAATTCATCAATATCTAAGTTATTAGTTACATTACATCTCTTACCACCAGAAATGAAAAGTTTTTTTGCAACTTTCTCTTTCTTTTCTAGCAATAAGTAATTAATATTCTGTTTCTCAAATTCAATTGCTGCCATTAGTCCTGCAGGACCAGCACCAATGATAATTGCCTGATAGTTCATTCTTATTCTCCTCTCGAGAAAAATAAGCACCAATGGTGCTTATTAAATACTGATTTTTCTTTTTCCCTCTTTTTTTGATTTATAGAGCAATTTATCTGCTTGGTCGTAGTAGTCTGAAAATCTTCTTCTCTTATCGTTGATTTTCATAACTTTTATCCCTGCACTAAAACTAACATTGATTGATTTAGTATATGGATAATCTTCGACTTCTTTTTGCATTTTTTTAAGTTTTTCTATTACTTCGTCCTCAGTATTTTTGATGAATATTAATGCAAATTCATCTCCACCAATACGATAAATAAATATATTTTCATCTTTATTATTCATAAATATTGATGCAACATTTTTGAGAACTTGATCTCCATAACTGTGGCCATATATATCATTGGCTGGTTTAAAGTCATCCAAGTCTAACATTACTAAATATGCATCACTACCTGTTTTGACATGTGGTAAAACAATCTCATTATATTCTCTTACCATCATTCGGCGGTTTCCTAATTTTGTTAGTTCATCTACTAGAGATAAGGCTTCTAGTTTACGCTCTGTTTTTATTTTTTCAGTTACATCAGAAATAATATATAAATCTGCACCTTGGTTATTATACTCAATTGCTTCAGTTACAAATTTAACAAAGAAATCTTCAGTATAGCCGTATAAAACAAAGTACCCCTCTTCTTCGACTAAGATTTGATCAAAAAAGACTTTGCAATCGATATTACGTTTACCAAATATTGCTTTATTCCCCAAGCTGTTTGTAAAGATTACCTCTCCTTGTTTATCCGTTATCAAAATAATCTCTGATGTTAAATTGGCGAATTTACGATATAACTTTTCATCTTCTTGAACAATTATTTGTGATTTTCTTATTGTCTGTGATAAATAAGCAAATATTATAAAGCTAAATAGTGCTATAAAAATGTAACTGGGTATTTTGATAGTGAGCATTAATTGATAGTTTGATTCAGTGTAATTATCAATAATATCGTTGTATTTACTTTCTGAAACATTTGAACCAACTATTATTTCCCATTCACTGATGACTTGTAAGTACCCTATGTAATCCTCCACTTCATCTTCACTATTATATAGTTCTAAATCTAAGAACCCATTTGATTTTGTTTCAGTATATTCTGTGACTTTATCTATGAATGTTTTTAATACTTGATCCTCTGTTGTGGTATTCAGCCCAATATATTCAGGATTAATATGGTATAGAATAGTTCCATCGAAATCCATAATAAAAAGATTTGATGTAATCGAAGAATACTTTTGATCAAAACTTCTTAATCTGTTCATTTTCTTTTCTAATGAATAAGTTTCCATATTTACTACATTAGAAATTATCAAATCTGTTCCTTCAATTATTTCACCGTGTAATACAAATTTCACTACTCTTTCATCTACAATATTATAGTACTCTACAGAGAATTTATCATCTTGATCAAATCCTTGAATAAACTCCTCAATATATTTTGTACCAAAATAGTCTTCTTCTGCAATCATAGAAGACGAATCAAAAGAATCAGTTTCACCGTTATAATGAATGTTTCCAGATAAGTCATAAACAAAGTAGTTATGAAGATTATCCAAAGCACTGTATTCCGAAGTTATTTCTGAAATACCATCAATAATTTCCGAATCGGTGTATGTTGGATTCATTAATAAAAATGTGTTTGATGCAAAAAATAATCCTTCAGTATTTTTTTCTGTATGAAGAAGTAAATCATCATGAAGGTTATCTATTACATAATTAAAATCATCAGCTATCAATTGAACATTATTCTCAGTTTCATTATGAATATCGCGATTTAACTCGTCAATAATCATATTTGTCTCTTGTTTAAAGACAAATACTTCTCGTAAAACATCTTGTCCGACAATAGCTATAAAAAAGATTATAAACATAATTGACACAATGCGCCAACGTCGATTAAGAAGTTGATTATTACTCATAGAGTCACCGCTTTCCTATTTCATAATTTCACTTAAATACATTATAACAAATATAACGTTATTTTTGTAGGCAATACTCGCCTTATCCACTAAATTAGTCTATCTTTATGGATTTTGCTTAAAAAAAACGACATTATTTAATGTCGTTTTTTGATTGGTCTTGGTACTGTATTCTGTATAGATTGTAATAATGTCCACGTTCTTTTAAAAGTTCTTGGTGATTACCACTTTCAATGATTTCACCTTTACTTAGAACGATTATCTTATCTACATGTTGAATAGTAGATAGACGATGAGCAACAATCAGCATTGTTCCTATAGACATCATTTTATATAGCGATTCTTGAATTAGTTGTTCTGTTTCGGTATCAATATTTGAAGTAGCTTCATCTAAAATCATTACTTTGGGACTGTGAACTATCGTTCTTGCGAAAGATAACAATTGTCTTTGTCCTGAACTAAAGTTATTTCCTCTTTCACGCACTTCTTCATCAAATGTATTGTCTAGTTTGTTTATGAAATGAGTTGCATTAACATACTCACAAGCTTTGATCATTTCTTCATCGGTTATCTCTTCATTTCGTAATTTAATATTGGAGCGGATTGTCCCACTAAACATAAAGACGTCTTGAAGCATTTGTCCTATGTACTTACGAAGTGTTTTTTTAGAAACAGCAGTTATATCAATTCCATCTATAAGGATTTGTCCCTGTTGAATATCATAGTTTCTCGTAATAAGTCCTAAGATGGTTGTTTTCCCTGCTCCTGTTGCTCCAACAAAGGCCACTGATTCTTTTGCTTTTACTTTGAATGAAACATTTTTTAAAACCCATTCATCTTCAACATATTTAAACCACACATTTCTAAATTCGATTTCACCTTTCATATCTGTTAAATCGATTGCATTTTCTTTGTCTGCTACTGTTGGTTTAGAATCTAAGATACCAAAGATTCTTTCACTTGATGCAAAAGCTGATTGAAGAATATTGAATTGCTCTGCTAATTGTTGAATTGGTTCAAAGAAGCGACCAATAAATTGATAGAATGTTAGTAATACTCCTATCGTGATCACATTATTTAATACACTCTCACTACCAAAGTAAAAAACGATAATAGTTGCTATCATAAATAATAGGTACATTGTTGGACGGTAAATACCAAAGATAGTAATTTGCTTATAATATGATCTTTTAAGTTTTGCATTTCTTTCATCAAATTGCTTAAACTTAACTGCTTCCTTATTGAATATTTGAATAATCTTCATGCCTGATAAATGTTCTGCTAAAAAAGCATTTACTTTAGATAAATTACTTCTTACCTCGCGATAAGCTCTTCTTGATAAAATTCTGAAGAGAAATGAGAATAAGATAATAAATGGAATTACAATTAATACATAAAGAGTAAGCGTTGCATCAATCACAAACATTGCGATTAATATACCAATAATCATCATTACGTTTTTGAATACAGAAATGATTACACTTGTATACATTTCATTGAGGGTATTGGTGTCATTAGTAACTCTGGTTACTAATGACCCTGTTGGACGGCTATTGATATAAGCTATATCGTGATGCTCAAGATGGGTAAAAATCTCCTCACGAATATTGTATATAACACCTTGTCCAATTGTATTTAGCATGATTGTTTGGATGTAGTTAAAGACATTACCGACTATAATAATTCCAACAAGAATTGATAAGTATTTTAATAAATTATCTAGGTCAAAATCATAAACAATAATATCAATACTTTTACCTAATAAAATCGGTTCAAAGATACCAAACATTACAGTAGCAATCATAAAGATGAAAACAATAACAAATTGTCTTGTGAATGGAATAGCGTATTTCAATAGTCTTTTAATGATGTCGCCATCTTTCATTGTGTTCAAGCGTTTATCATCAGAATCTCCTATTTTTCTAGGCATTTATTCCACCCCCATTTCGTCTTCGAGTTTTTGTCGATCAACCATGTCTTTATAGAATTCACAACGAGTTAAAAGTACATCATGTGAACCGATATCAATGATTTCACCATTATCAACGATAATAATTTTATCAGCGTTCTTAATAGTGCTGATTCGGTGGGCAATAATAAGGGTTGTTTTTCCTTTTCTAACAGTCTCTAGATTTGTTAGAATAGTTTCCTCGGTTTTAGTGTCAACAGCACTTACACTGTCATCTAAGACCATTATGGGTGAATTCCTGATAAGCGCACGAGCTATCGCTACTCTTTGTCTTTGTCCACCAGATAAAGTAACACCTCTTTCACCAATTACAGTGTCATATCCTTCAGTAAATTCAATGATGTTATCATGAACATCACTTAGTCTAGCTGCTGATTTTACTGAATCTAAAGCTTCACTTTTTCCGAATGATAAAGATATATTGTTTTGAATAGAATCACTAAATAAGAATCCATCTTGTGGGACATAACCTATTGCATTTCTAACGTCATATACTGGTAACTTCATAACGTCAACACCATCGATAAAGATTGTGTCTGCCTTTACATTATAAATTCTTAATAATAAATCTACAATACTAGTTTTCCCACTACCAGTTCTACCAAGGATACCAACGGTTTCTCCTGCTTTAATTCTAAATTTGATATTTTTCAAAACATCTACGTTTGATTTGGGATATCTAAATGTTAGATTTCTAAACTCGATATTCCCTTTGATTTCATCTAGGTGGACTGGGTTTTCGGGATCTTTTACGCTAATTTCTTCATTTAATATTTTTTCAATACGTTGTAATGAACCTTTCCCTCTAGATCTTATATTAATAATCATAGCAAGAGCCATCATTGGCCAAACTAATGAACTAAATAGAAAATAAAATTCTGTTAACTGTCCAGCTGAAAATCTTTCAGCTTCTGGTAGCGCACTTGTCATAAATACTAAGTAACCACCAAATCCAAGGATAATAACAAAAATTAAACTTACCAAAGTTCTAATCATGATTTGGAATTTAGCTTGCATTTTGACATACTCAATATTTTTAACTCGAGCAACATTATTCGTTTTTAAGAATTCTCTTATTTCCGATTGTTCTTTAACAAAAGCTTTGACAACACTTAATCCACTTAGACTTTCAGTAGCAAAATCACTTAAATCCTCAAATGCTTTTTGAGCTTCTTTGAATTTTTCACGCATTCTTCTACCAACAAAACTACCCACTAATGCAATAACTAACATTGGAATTGCTGAATATAGTGTAAGTCTCAAATCTAGGAAAGACATTTTATATAATGCTAATCCCCCAAGATATACTGCATCAACAAACATTATCATTCCTGGACCAACTGCTCTTCTTACTGATTCTAAATCATTTGTAAAGTAAGCCATTAGTCCTCCAACTTTATTCTCAGAATAAAATTCATTAGACAATTTCTCAGCTTTTTCAAACATGTCGTTTCTTAGACCATAATCGAATCTTCTCGATGCTGTAAAAATAGTCATTCTCCAGACAAATCTACCACCCATAATAATTGCAACGTATATTGCAACTGTTTTTAGGATATCGATAATACCGCTCATATCGATAGTACCTTTATCTAATCCATCAATTATTGAACCAAGTAATCCTGGTATTTCTAACTGAACTGTATCTATTATGACTAAGGCAATGATTCCAAAGAGGAACCAATGAAAATTCTTTATGTAGTATTTATTAATTGCTTTACCAAATATCATTGATCACTACCTCCAAGTTTACTGAAGATTTTAACCAATGTCTTAATATCCTTTTTAGGAAGTTTATCAAACATTCGATCAACAGCCCTTCTACTTTCTAAAGTATTAGTGGTAGCTAATACCACCCCGATGTCAGTCAAAGAGATATAGTTAATTCTTTTATCCTTTTCACTTTTCCGCTTTTCAATAATCCCATTTGCCTTGAAGTGATTTATCACTTCGTTTACAGTAGGTTTAGAAATTGAGAAATGGTCTGCAAGTTCTGTTAGTGTGACTTCTTTTCTTTTATGAATTTCTTTTAAGTATTTAAATCTTATTCCTTTAATCTGATTGAAGTTTATTTCTTCATAGACTTCATTACAAGCATCAAAATATAGTTTTAAGAACTTATTTAAAGAAACTCTTACTTCTTCTTTCTCCATGTATAATTCTCCTCTCAAGTAATATATTTAGGTCAAACCTAATCAATTAGTTAGGTAGTACCTAATTATTATATATTCAAACTTATAAATAAGCAATAAAAAAAACTGGATTTCTCCAGTTTTTAAATTATTATTAGTCCAACTATTATTACAAGTATTAAGTAAATAACAGCAGGTATAATTGTTTTTCTTATTATGTTTCCTTCTTCATTCTCAAGTCCTACAACGCTTGAAGCTGCTACAACATTATGTACACAAATCATATTTCCTATTGCTGCCCCAATGACTTGAGTTGCAAGGACTAAGTTTACATTAAGTCCCAATTCTGTTGCTACAATTGATTGAACATTCCCAAATGTTAATGTAGAGACTGTTGCACTTCCACTAACAAAACTACCTATAGCTCCTAGGATAGGACTACCAATAATCCAGGATTCACCAAACAAAGAAGCTAACTTCATGGCAAGGAATGTTGTCATCCCTATTCCATCTCCACCATTTATACCACTATATCTAAAGATAGTTACCATAATTAATGTTGGTATTAACGCTAGTGATGCATTTATTAATACATCTTTTGAATCAAATACAGCTTTTTTGTATGCTTTAAATCCGTTTCCTTGGAAGAAACTAGCGAATATTGCAGCTATGATTAAAACCGTACCTGGTGAATATAATATTTCAAATTTACTACCTATTCCTGTATTCAAGAAGTTTGTCAGGTTCAGGAACTTAAAACTTAATAACATTTCTTTAATGAATGGAACCATTCTACCAACAAGAAGTAATACTACTACTATTAAATACGGGCTCCAAGCTTTTAATAATGACATTTCGTTTTTTGTCTTAATTATTTCTTCAGTTTTCTTTGGTAATAAAATATTGTACTTAGCTAAGAATATTGTCAAAATCATTACCACGATTGGTGAAATGATTGAAGTGAACTCATAGCCAATTAATCTAGTAACACTAAATGCTGTTAGAGTATATAGAATACCTATCATAATACTGAATGGTACTAGTTCGATAATACTTTTAAATTTCTTACCTTCATATTTACCACTTATTACAACATATAGTGCAACAACCATTAATGGAATAAATGTCCCTGCAAATAAATCAATAAGAGTTATGTAGTTAGGAATAGCCGCAATTACTGGCTCACCTAATCCAACTGTAATCGGTGTCCCTACCGCTCCAAAAGATACAGAAACGCTGTCACTAACTAACGCTATTACAGCTGCAGTAAAAGGATTAATTCCTATCGCTACCATTAAGGGACCGGTTATAGTAGCTGGAGTTCCAAACCCACTAGCTCCTTCAATCAATCCTCCAAATAAGAATGCGATTAATATGATTAATACTCTTTTATCACTTGTTACTGATAAAAATCCGTTGTTAATTCTTTTAATAGCTTTTGTATTCTTTAATGTATTAACCAATGTAATAGCACCAAAGAGAATAAAGATAATTGTAATTGCATTGTGGACCCCAATCCCAATAGATGCAAAGATTACATTAAGATCAATCTTCCAAACAAGTAATCCAAATACAATTATTAAAACCATACTCAATGACATTCCAACTTTAGCACTTTTTCTTAGTATTACTAAGAATACTAATGGACCTAAAATTGGTATAAGACTTACTATAATATTTATAAATTCCATGATAACACCTCGAATTTACTTTAAATTATAAACATATTTAAGTCAACTGATATGAGTGTGAATACGCTTTTACTTTTTTGTTTTTACTATTACAGCAATTACAAATGATACCGAGACAGTATAGACAATAATATTTCTAACTAAATACTCCTTGTCTATTAATGAGTCTCCTTCTGGAACTTCAATAACAAAATCCTTCAAAAGACTAGAACCATCTTCATCAGTAAACTTGATTGTATATAAATATATTCCAGGAATTTCTTCATTTCCTGAGTATTCATCTTTAATTACTTCTACTTCATAATTTTGATCAGGAATTTCCCTGTTTTTAATCATAACATTTAAAGCATCTTGCTCATTAAAAGTAGCATTCTCAGATAAAGTAATAAAAACATTGTCAACGTATATTATCGGAGCTTGATCATCCATAATTGTTACTTCAATTTGATGTGTTGTTTTATTAAAACTAGCATCTTCTACTTCTATATTAATATAATACACACCAACTTCACTAGTTCTATTAGAAAATGTATCACTTGTTATCGTTATATCTTCATTGGTTAGTATGTCATAATTATCATTAACTTGAAGTAATGATAATATATCATTCAAAGAATGTGGATTTGTGTAGGAATATGAGTATGCTACTGGGCCAGTAATCGTTGGGTAAATATCATCAGTTATTTCTATATTTATATCAACAACTATGTTATTGCCAGAACTATCTGAAACCAATAGATTTATAAAATAATCTCCTGGAGCCATATTTGCAGCAGAAAAGTTATCAGCTAAAACTTCTTTTGAAAGTGAAGAAGATAGATCGTAATTATCAGTGAATATTAGTGCGTCTATAATTTCAGTTATTGTTTTTGGATTAGAGTGTAGAACTACTATATTACTACTTGAAACTAGCTCAGGAGATATGTTATCAATAACGTTAATACTAATGCTCTTGATTGTCTCGTTACTAGAAAAATCTTCAGTTTGCAGGGATACTGTGTACAAACCTAGTTGATCTTTGTTAGCAGTGTAGTTATCTACTATTATGTTTATTTCCAAATTGGAGTCATGGCCATCAGTAACTACATAGTTCTCATTGATAATTTGTTCTAATGTTTTAGTTGTTTCTACACTAATATCTACTACATCATTACCAGTTATAATCGGCGCCACTTCATCTTTTACAATGATAGTCAAATCGAAATAAGCACTATTACCAGCAATGTCAGTTGCTTTTAATTCAACAAGATATTCACCAACAGAATTCATATTTTGTGTATATTCATCACTTACGATTTCTATTTGATCTGTAATGTTGCCATCAATGTCATCAATTACCACAATATGTTGCCCAATAATATAAGCTAATGAATAACTATCATAGTAAGAAGTTATATATGCTCCCGCGCCAGTAAACTCAGGACTATTCGCGTCTACAAAAGGAATAATGTATTCCTCATACACAGTTCTTGATGAACCTTCTTCTAATTGGAATTCATCCATATCGTAGTAATTATAATATAATGCCATTCCATCCGCAGTTATTGATATATCAATATAACTGGTTGTTGAAGTTGTTGTAAAAGTACAGATAGTATATTCCATACTTACACTACAATCGTTAATAGAAGACGCTAAATCATCAAAGTATAAATAGTTACTTGATTCAATAGTTACTTCCGGTCTTTCGATCAACCCTTCACCTGGAAAGCTTATTGTATATTCTGTATCCCCCTTGACATATATGCTGTCAATTGTGGATAATCTATCTTGATTAATGTTAAAATTATCAAATTCAAGATAATTTTTCCCTCCAGGTAAATAATTTGATAAATTACTAGCAGTTACATTGCCTGTGGCAAATAGAATAAGTATTAGACCTAATATCACATATTTTAGTTTCATTAAAATCACCTCGTATAGATAATACTTACAAAGAGCTTTTTTTCTTATAAAAAAAATAAGAAAGATTTAATCTTCCTTATTCTTCTAATTTTAATGCAAAATTCAGGATTGCTCCAGTTTTTGTATAGTCTTGTCCTTGAAGATAGTCTTCATAATCAAAACCGTAATGGATATTTACGTTGTTTTCTTTAACATGTTTGTATACTTGTTGAATCTCGTTATGGATATCATCAAAGTTGATCTCAAATAATAAGTACTTACCTTTAGGTAGTTTTTTTGATGAGAATCCGTCTTTTTTTACTAACTCGTTAGTTTCTAGTAAAGCGTAATAATCAAATGTTTGTGATTCTCTAAAATCTGGAGGATAGCATTCCAAACCAATGAATTTATTTTTATTTGGTATATCTTTAAGTAATTTGATATCCTCTCTTAAGAAATCATCCCATAGTTGTCCGAATTTTCCAGTCTCACCTGGTTTTACGCCACCTTCGTACTCGATTCCAATAAAAAATCTATCTTCAAATTCAGCAATTTTATGTTTCATATTATCACCTCTATCTTTATTATACTACATAATGAAAAGAACACTCAAGTTGAGTGTTCTTATTCTGGAGAATTACTTATGAAAGTAATTATATTTTTAGTAAGTTCATCAGGACAATCCACTAAAGGACTATGACCTGAATCTTTAAGTGTAACTTTTTTTACATCGTGAAGTGCTTCAACAGTTTCATCAATCATATACTCTAATACAACTGCATCTTTTTCACCCCAAAATGTTAAGACAGGACAAATTACATCTTTTATTGTTCCATCACCAAGGGTTACACCATTAGTGAAGTTTGACATATTAAAAGTTGTTAGACACCAATCAAGATCAACTAGATTACGTTGTTTCATTGTCTCACTTAGATATAAAGCATCATCTTCAGTTGATGGTTTATTTACTGTGTATATAGCTTGGTCCCAAACGGCTTTCATAACTGGTGTATTACCACTTTCGAAAAGGTTAACCATAGGTAGAACTTGAACAGGATCTAATGACATTTCATGTTTTGATGAATAGTATTCACCAATTTTTGCTTGTCCTAGTTCATCTTTCTTAAAAATAGGGTAACCTCGATAAGAACATGATTCTAGTAAGATTAGTTTTTTGACAGCTTTTTGTTTTTGTGAAGCTATCTTCATAGCTACAGCGCCACCAGTAGACCAACCAACTAAATAGTATTCTTCAATTTTCAAGGCTTGTAATAAGATTAAAATGTCGTCACCTAAATCTTCTAATGATTCAATTCCATTTAGGTAAGTTGAATCACCAAAACCTCTCATATCTGGCGCGATGATTCGATAATCATTTTTTAATCTTTCGATAAGTGGTTTAAAGTGTATACCACTACTCATGTTTCCGTGGATCATAACAATTGTTTCTTTGCCAGTTCCTTCATCTATATAGTAGATTTTTTCATTATTTGCTAGTTCAACATAGTTTTTTTTCATAATAACTCCTTATATCAATTATTTTACTTATTGATGTGATTTAGTACTAAGCTTGTAAATTGCGCAGGAACTTCATACATTGAAGCGTGTCCGCAATTTGGAACCTTTACTAATTCTGAGCTTTGAATATTCTTATGGATTATGATTTGCTCATACTCTGGAGTTAGAAAATCTTCTCCACTACTTATGATTAAAGTCTCAGCTTTAATCATATGCAAATCATTTAATGTGTCGTGAGTTTCAGCGCTAATTGTTAACCGAGTGATTCTATCTAAGAATTGATCATCACCAAATAATGGTAGTAAGATTTCTTTTCTTTCTTCCATCCATTTAATGTTCTTGGTATAGAACTGTGGTGAATATATATATGGTATTGTAATGTTGTAGTAAGCAAGAGCATTTCTTGATTTAGCTACTTCATTCCATCCGTCACCAATTGCTTTTAACCATGGAGAAGTTTTGGCAACACCATTTGCGATTACCATTCTGTTTATTTTACTAGGGAATTTAATACTATATTGGAGCGCTACACTAGAACCGTAGCTAATTCCAACTAAGTTTGGTTTTTTTAGTTCTAAATGATTGATTAGAGCATCTAGAACTTCAACTTGAAGTTCTTGAGTGTATTGAAAGTCAACTTTCGAACTTTCACCTTGATCAATCATATCAAAACGAACTAAAACGTTATCTTTACTAAGAACATCTACAAACATTTCCCAACTTGCAGTTGACATCATAATTCCATTTAGAATTATAATTACTTCCTTGTCTGAATTTAAATCACCATCAACTAAATAGTTAATGTGATAATCTTTATAATTAAATATCATTTAATGTATCCAATTTCTCTTGCTTCAGTTAATAATTCCTCACGGAATTTAGGATGAGCTACACTAACTAATAATTTTACTCGTTCTTTGATTGTTGTTCCTCTCAAACGTACTGCTCCGTATTCAGTAACGATATAATCTACATCATTTCTTGATAAAGATACTGCAGCACCCGGTTTTAAAGTAGCAACGATTTTTGATTTTTCCTCTTTAATTCCAGTTTCTTTATTTCTTACCATTGCTGTTGAATATAAAGCGATAAAACTACGGCCATTTTTAGATCTAAGAGCACCTGTAGCAGTATCTGTTTGTCCACCAGTTCCACTAAACTGTCTTGTTCCAATTGATTCAGAACAACATTGCCCAGTTAAATCGACTTCAATTGTTGTGTTAATCGACACTTGATTATCGTTTAAACCAATAATATAAGGATCATTAACATAGTTTCCATCAAGTAATAATATCGCAGGATTATCATCTATAAAGTCATATAGTTCTTGAGTTCCAAGAGCAAAAGCTGCGACCATTTTTCCTTTATGAAGAGTTTTCTTTTTGTTGTTAACAGCTCCTGATTTAAATAATTTCATAAATCCTGTTGTTAACATTTCAGTATGTACACCTAAATCTTTTTTATCTTTAAGTGCTGCGGCTACTGCATTTGGAATGCCACCGATTCCAAGTTGAATTGTATCGCCGTCATTTATTTTACCAGCGATTAGTTCTCCAATCTTGATATCTTTTTCATTTGGTACTGTGTCAGGTAAAACTGGAGCTAGATAATCAGTTTTAACAAAGAAATCTACCTCATTTTCATGTACTTCTAAATCACCTAAAGTTCTTGGTAGTTTAGGGTTAGTTTCGAGTATAACAATATCTGCGCTCTCAATCATTACTTTTTCATAAACATTTGATAATGACAATGAGACAAATCCATGTTTATCTGGTTCTGTACAATTCCCAACATAAATATTTGGTTTTTTATGTTCAAGTCTTCTTACTCCAGCGAAGTGAAGTTGATTTGGTATAAATGAGACATTTTTATTCTTAAATGCTTTTCTGATATCACCTGAAAAGAACCAGCTATTAACTGTGAAATTTTCGCTATATTTCTCATTAACCATGAATTCATATGGTTGCATTGGTAAACAGTTGTCGATTGTTAGGTGATTTAATCTTTCACTTACTTTATGTAAGTTTAGAAAAAATTCACGTCCCTCACTAGCTGCCATACCTGCGACGATATGATCTCCTTCTTTGACAAGTTCAAGAGCTTGTTCTATTGTAATATATTTCGCCATAATTACCTCCTGTTAAAGACAATATAGGAAGGGGAACACCCTTCCTATACATCAATTAAATACTAATTTAGTCTGCTAAAATTTCTTCTATTGTTTCCATTGGTTGATTAGCAACAAATAACGCCACTGCTGGTGTATCACCATCAGCTGGAGTATATGTAGCTTTTAATAAACTCATACTTTGAGTTCCTGCACGACGACCATCTGCATAGTCAACAGTACCACCAAGTGGATTTAAGACAGGGCTTTCTTCCATTGCATCAATAAAGTTATCCCAGTTAAGAGTACCTTCACCAACACGTTCTAAACCTTCAACGAAGAATGCAGCAGCAACCCAACCTGCCATAGCATAAGGATTAGCAGCTAAAGCGGGATCGATTTTTGAAACTTCAGTTACAAACATATTATATCCATCAGATAAAGTTCCGTCTGCGTTAAAGATATTAATCCATGCACTAGCATAAACATCAAAGTTTGCTAATTCTGCAGAAATTAAACCGATAAATGAAGCAGCAGCATTTACATATGAAACGATACAATCAACATCACTACCACCTGCAGCTAATGCTTTAATAGCAATACTAGCTGGTACTTGGTTTGCAGCAACGATGATAAAATCAACTTCAGCATTGATAAGTGTTAAAGCAGCACTACTCATATCAGTAGCATCAGCAGCAACTTGTGCTTCAACTAAAGTTACATCTTCAGTAGTAGCTTGAATTCTTACACCATTTAAGATTCCGTTACCAGCGTCATCATTTGTATAAATAACACCGATTTTTGCAGCTCCAAAATTACCAACTGCACGTGCAACCATTACTTGACCTTCTGCATCGTAAATAGGTTGTACTGGGAAACTTGAACGATCGTTATCAGTTGCTTCTTCATTAAATAAAGCACTGATTCCTGTTGCGAAATAAACTTGAGGGATTCCTTGTTCTCTTACATAATCAATAGTAGCTCCAACTGTAGGTGTACCGAAATGTCCTACAAGTGCAAATACTTGATCATCTTCAACTAATTCCTCTGTGTAAGTTAAACCTGTAGCAGCATCAAATCCATCGTCATGATTGATAAATTCGATAGTTCTACCTGCAACTCCACCATCATCGTTAACCATATCGAAGTATGCTTGCATACCTTGATTAAATGGTAACCCTACAAATGCAAGAGCTCCCGAAACTGGTGCTGTATTCCCAACTGTAACAGTTGTATCTGTAACACCTTGACTGGCTTTTTGACATCCTGATAAACTAAATGCAAATACCATAACTAAAACTAATAATAATACTTTTTTCATGATTCCTCCTATATTTTTTTATTTTTTTATTAGCGTGAAACTGTAATTATTTACCTAAATAAGCTTCCACTAATTTGTGGTCTTTTTTCAATTCTTCTGCTTTACCTTCTATAATAACTTCACCCACTTGAAGTACATAAGTGTAGTCGGCAATTTTAAGTGTTTGTAAAGCATTCTGTTCAACGATTAAAATTGTTGTACCTTCATTTCTAAACTCTTTAATAATTTGGAAAATATCTCTTACTATTAGAGGTGCTAAACCAAGTGATGGTTCATCTAGAATCAATAGTTTAGGGGAAGCCATTAATGCTCTTGATATAGCAAGCATTTGTTGTTCTCCTCCACTCAAAGTTAATGCAACTTGATTTTTTCTTTCTTTTAGTACTGGAAAGTATTTATATACTCTCTTGAGATTTTCTTTCAATCTAACCTTTCTTGACACACCATCTTTAGCTTTTAAAGTAAATGCCCCAATTGAAAGATTTTCTTCAACAGTTAAATCTGAGAAAACTTGTCTTCCTTCTGGTGATTGGACGATTCCTAAACTAGCAATCTTTTCAGCGCTAAGGTTCGTTATATCCTCACCAGCAAATCTAACAGTTCCTTCAACTGCTTCAATCAAACCTGATATTTTTTTTAGTAGTGTTGTTTTCCCACCACCATTTGAACCAAGAATTGCGACAATTGAACCTTCTTCAACGGTAATACTAACTTTTCTTAAAGCTTGAATAGCACCGTATGAAACACTTAGGTCTTTTACTTCTAAAAGATTACTCATCGTCATCACCACCTAGATAGGCTTCTTGGACAAGAGGATTTTGTTGGATTTTCTTTGGAATATCCATTGCTAAGAATTTCCCAAAGTTGATTGCACAAATGCGATCACATATATCCATTACAAATCCCATATCATGTTCTATTAATACGATTGAACAATTAAAATCATTTTTAATCTTATTGATTATATCAGCTAATTCACTAGTTTCTTTATCGTTCAACCCAGCAGCAGGTTCATCTAAGATGATTACTTTAGGATCAAGCATTAAAGTTCTCGCTATTTCAACTTTTTTTAATACTCCGTAAGGTTGCCCGTACACAAGTTGATTACAAACTTGATCAAGCTTGAGAGTCTTTAAGATACTCATTGCTTTTTCTCTAATGTTTTCTTCTTCTTCAGCAGCTTTTTTAGTTTTAAAGATATGAGAGAATACATCAAACTTAAAACCCTTGTGAGCCCCGATTAAGACGTTATCTATAATACTTAAATCTTTTACCAATTCGATATTTTGGAACGTTCTAACTAACCCATAATTAATTACATCAGTAACTTTTATATTGTTTAAATTAATTTCTGTTCCTGTTTTATCTCTAAACCAGATTTCACCTTCATCGTCCTTATAGAATTGGGTTATACAATTGAATACAGTAGTTTTACCCGCACCATTTGGACCGATTATTCCTACAATTTCTTTTTCTTTAACATCAAAACTAAGATCGTCAACAGCAACTAACCCACCAAATCTCATTGTGAGATTTTTAACTTCTAAGACAGTGTTATTCTTCATTGTTGCCACCATCCTTTTTCTCAAGTTTCTCTTGTTGTAGTTGTTTTTTTAAGTTAGCTATTAGTTTACGATGATTATTTTTGAGAACTTGATAGTCCTCTTTTGTTTTAGTTGGATCTTCTTTTAATTTCTTAAGTTCCTCATCATACTTATTATTCATGATGATATACGGTAATCGCCTAGGATAAATATGTTTATAGTATAGTTTTTTAACATCATTTCCAATATAGACAGCTCCGTAAGGATAGAACATAATAACTACAATAATTAGAACACCAGCGAAGATATAACTAAAAGCTGGGTTAAAACTAAAGAGGTCTTTTAAATATAATTCAGGAACTCCGTATATTACAAATGCTCCAATCGCTGTTCCAAAGATTGATTTAAATCCTCCAACAACTACCATTGCGATTATTAGTAAACTACGATTTAAATTCCATGCTGATGGTTCAACAAATCTAAAGTATGAAACATAAAGTACTCCACCAAGAGCAGCTAATACAGTTGCAGTTACAAATGCCACAGCACGATATTTTATAATACTAATACCCATTGCTTGCGCAGCATGTTCACTTCGACTCATCGCCATTAAAGCACGACCTGTTCTACTATGAACTAAATTATATATTCCTATCATCACTAGTACTAAAACTACTACTAACAATACATAAGTCATATTTCTAGATAAGGTAACCTCAGTAAATATTAGATTAAATTTAGGATGATGAATTTTAGCGCCACTAAATCCTCCTGTAAATGACACAACACTTCTAAATATTTGGAGAAGAATTTCCCCAATAAATAGGGTGGCAATTGCTAGGTAGATTCCTTCGACCTTCATACTTAGTAAGGCAATTAATAAACCAAAAACACCTGCTAAGATTAAAGTAATAATTGTTGCTACTAAGAATCCATCAAAAACGTTATTACTAACATATACAAATAAATATGCTCCTAGACCCATAAACCCTGCAGTTCCTAGTGATACTAAACCACTAAATCCAAGGAGTAAATTAAGTCCTAATGCTACTACAGTAAATATTATGGTAAAACCAAATAATCTTACTGTAGAGTTAGCCATTATTCCTATTTCACTAAGTAAAGGTATAATTGCTAAGATGATACCAAATACAATATATCTGAATGGATAAGATGTCTTATAGAGATTTTTTATTTTTTCCATAATTACACCTTCTTCTGTGTTTTCTTACCAAATAAACCATTTGGTTTTATGTATAATAGTAAAAGTATAATTACATAAACGATTACGTTACCCCATTCAAGAGATATGTAATATGTCGCACTATTTTTAGCAAGAGCAATCATATAAGCTCCAATAACAGCTCCGTAAAAAGTTCCAAATCCACCTAATACACAAGCAAAGAATGCATTTACTTGAACATCTGTCATCATAAAGCTGTTCACACTACCTGCAGGTGCGATAAAAAGTGCAGCTAAAGTACCAAATATTGCAGCAAATGCCCAAGTTGCCATTGTTACATTTTTAGTTGGCACTCCCATTAATCTTGAAGTAACTTCATTTGAAGCAGTTACTCTAATTGCTAGACCCCATTTGGTATATTGTAAAAACCAGAATAAGAATCCCATCAACCCTAAAGTTACAGTTATGATAAAGAGCGTATTGTAACTAATTACAGCTCCGAAAATATCAACTTGAGTTGCAGGAGATACTGCAATAAAATAGTCAAACTTCAATGGATCTACTCCGAATAGCATTGGGATCAATCCAATTATTATCATAATTAAACCTAAAGTTATAATTTGTTTTGATATAGCACTTGCTTTTGAAGCTGGTCTTATTATAAATCTGTCAATAAGAACTCCTGTAATAAAAGCAGTAACTATTGATATTAATGCAGCAGCCCAAATCGACCATCCCCAACTAAGGAATAAAGTTGCTGCAACAAATGCATTTAGGGTACCAATAGAACCCTGTGCAAAGTTTGTTGTTTTAGATGTTCTAAAGATTAGAACAATACCTAATGCAGCAAGAGCGTAAACACTACCTGACTCTAAACTGTTAAAAAGGATTTTGAAAAATACACTCATTTAACCCCACCTCACAATACTAGAAGCCCATACATAACCAATACCAGCTGCTAATAGACAAATATTATCACCTGATTTGATTTTACCTTGTTCGAGCCCAAGGTGTAATGAAAGAATCTGATCTACTTGTCCTATATGACCATATTCCTCTAAGTATATTGTTTGTTCCTCAGTTAATCCTAATGACTCTAACATCATTAAATGTCCTGAGCGTTTGATATGTAGTATTGCAAGATAATCTAAATCATCTCTCTTCAAATTAGATTTCCTTAGAGATGAATCAATACACTTAAACCAATTATCCATTGATACTTCATTTAAACGTTCTTTCATTTTATTTGGTTCCATAAGGGTTAGTGATTTATATGCTTTATCAACATTTTCTTTAGTAATCGGATTACAAGTTCCCCCGTAAACTACACCAGCAGTTCTAGCTAATGTTCCATCCCCAATAATATGAGAGCCTAGAAGGAGATTCTTGTGATATCCTTTTCTTAAGATTAATGCTCCAGCGCCAGCTGAAAGATTAAACATCATTGACATTGTTTTATCTTCAAAATCAACAAAGTCACCATTGCGGTAACCACCAACAATCATAATAGTATCTATTTCATCATCAGCAATTAACATATCTTTAGCTATTTTTAATGCAGACACAGTGGTACAACATCTGTTTTGCAAGTCGATACCCCATGCATTAATAGCACCTATTTTCCCTTGAACATATAGTGCACTTGTAGTTAATGGATATTCTTTCCATTCCTCAGTTACACTTAAAATTACATCAATTTCTTTAGGATCTACTCCTGTATTAGTAAGACAATCCATCGCTGCTAAATAGGACATTTCTTGGGGACCTTCATTGTCGTTAGCTATTAACTTTTGTTTTATTCCTAGTTTCTCAACAACTGCTTCTTCAGTCCAAATACCTTTTGTTCTAGCAGCAATTTCTTTCGCTGTCATTACTTGTTTAGGTAAATAGATTCCCGTGCCCACAATCCCCACAATTCTTTCGGACATAGATTTCACCTCAAATTTTTATTATAGTCTCATTCCACCATTTACACTTAATGTATGTCCCGTTATATAACTTGATTCATCACTAGCTAAGAATAATCCAGCTTTTGCGATTTCTTCAGGTTGTCCTAAACGTTTCAACATTGTTAGTTGTGCAAATTTATTAAGCAATTCTTCAGGGACAGTTTTTAAAATGTCTGTCATAACATAACCAGGCGCGATTGCATTAACTCTTACAGGTACACCTTTTCTAGCAAATTCTTTAGCCCAAGTTTTAGTTAATCCTAATAACCCAGCTTTTGTTGCACTGTAGTTTGCTTGTCCAATATTTCCATATTCTCCGACAACACTACTAATATTAATAATTGAACCGCCACCAATTACTTCCATTTGTGGTCCAATATATCTTACTAAATTGAATACACCTTTTAAGTTAACATCAATAACTAAATTCCATTGTTCATCAGTCATTTTTCTAGTCATTGCGTCTCTTGTGATACCAGCGTTATTAACTAAAATATCAATTTTTCCATATTTTTCAATGATAGCATCGAAAAACTCTTTGCATTTAACTGAATCAGTAACATTTAGGATATATCCTTCAACATTAGGTACATCATATTCTAATTCTGCCATATCTACAGCAATAACTTTAGCTCCTTCAAGAGCATATAGTTTTGCGAATTCCATACCAATACCTTTTGCTGCGCCAGTTACAACAGCTACTTTACCTTGTAATCTCATCATTATTCCTCCATATTTTTAACGATTATAGCAGTACCCATACCGCCACCAATACATAATGAAGCTAATCCATTTGCATTGTTTCGTTTTTTCATTTCATGAATTAATGTTACTAAAATTCTATTTCCACTTGCACCAACTGGATGACCTAATGCAATAGCTCCACCATTTACGTTAGTACGTTCTATGATTTCTTCTTTAGTTAAATCATGTTGCTTAACTAATTCAGTAACAACACCTAAACTTTGTGCTGCGAATGCTTCATTCAATTCTAATAAATCTATTTCTGATAATTTCATATCAGCATTTTTTAAAGCTTGTTTTATTGCAGGAACTGGACCCATACCCATAATACTTGGATCTACTCCACCTTGTCCTATAGAAACGATTTCTACTAAAGGTTTTAAATTATATTTTTTAACTGCTTCTTCTGAAGCTACCATAACAAAACTAGCACCATCATTAATTCCTGAAGAGTTACCCGCAGTTACACTACCTTCTTTTTTGAAAGCAGCTCTTAATGTTCCCAATTTTTCTAATGTAGTTCGACGATTTGGATATTCATCGTTTTCAAAAATGATAGTTTCTCTTCTTGATTTTACTTCGATAGGAACTATTTCATCTTTAAATTTTCCCTCATCAATAGCTTTAATTGCTTTTGCTTGTGAATTTATAGCAAATGCGTCTTGTTCTTCTCTTGTAAGATTATATTTATCAACGATATTTTCAGCAGTAATACCCATATGATATTGTTCAAATGCATCAGTTAAAGCATCATCAATCATATGATCTTTAAGTTTAAATCCACCCATTTTAATTCCACCACGAGTTTTATCTGGGACTAAGTATGGAGCCTTACTCATTGATTCTGTTCCCCCAGCAATTACTAAATTAAACATATTTGCTTTGATATTAACGTATGAATTCATAACTGATTTCATACCACTACCACAAACCATATTTAAACTATAAGCAGGTACTTCAACAGGAATTCCTGCACCAATAGAAACTTGTCTACCCATACCTTGACCTAAACCAGCAGGTAAGATATTACCTATAACTAATTCATCAATCTCAGCAGCAGGTACTTTTGTTTCTTCTAACATGTTTTTAACGACATCACTTGCATATTTTGCAGGATGCAGCTTACTAAGTGTTCCTAAAAAACTACCAATAGGAGTTCTTTTTGCGGAAACAATATAAACTTTACTCATTTCTTCCTCCATCGTTATCTCACTCTTGATAACTTGCTTTTTTTAGTATATTCAATTATACTTAACAGTGTAAAAGTCGAGTTTTTATGAATGGTTCTTCATAATATGAATATCTATTCAGTATTATAGCATAAAGCGTTTTCATTGTCAACGACAGGACGGCCAACCGAGGAGAGATTATAATGATGGAAAACATCAAAGTACCAAAAACTAGAAATGGGAAAGCAACATTTAAATTGATTGTGGATACAACAATCAATTTATTCTATGAAAAAGGTTATTTTAATACAACTATAGCGGACATAACTAGTGAAGCCGGAGTTGCTGCAGGAACATTTTACTTGTATTTCCCTAACAAACTAGCGTTATATAAGTATGTATTAATGGATTTCCAGCACGATATTAGACGAGAAATAGCATCTAAAGTTTCAACCGTAGAAGGAAGATTCAATAAGGAACGTGTAGGGATTAAGACATTTATAAAATATGCACTTGATAATCCCCATTCATATAATATAATTTGGGAATCACTTTACATTGATAAGAAAATATTTATTGATTATTATGATGGATTCGCGAAGAGATATGAAAGAGGATTAAAACAATCTATTGCTGACGGTGAAATGTATGACGTTGATACCGAACTTGTTTCTTATATCCTTATGGGTATAACAAACTTTATTGGTTTAAAGGTTCTACTTAATCTTGGTAGTAATAACGAAGATGTTGACGAAGTTGTTGACAAGGTAATGGCAATTTTGAAAACAGGAATTTTTAAAGACTAGTATATTATATATATAGAAAGCAAATAAAAAAGACCATCAGTTAAATGATGGTCTATTTTCTAATTTAAGTTCAAGAATTTCACCACTTGTTACTAAAGCGATGAAGATATCTACTAAGTTCGGATCAAATTGTAATCCTGAGTTTTTTCTTAATTCATATACTGCCTGCTCTAAAGATAACCCTTTTCGATAAGGACGATCTGTTGTCATTGCATCAAATGAATCGGCAATACAGATAACACGACCTAGAATCGGTATACTTTCCCCTTTAATTCCACGAGGATATCCTTTACCATCATATCTTTCATGATGAGATATAACTACAGGGACTGTATCAATCAGGTTAGGAATATGTTTAATAATATTGATTGATTGAACAACATGACCTTGCATTATTTCATATTCATCAGGAGTTAAGAATCCTGGTTTAGATAGTACACTTTCAGGTACTCCCACTTTTCCAATATCATGTAATAATCCAGCATTTTTAACTGTTTCTATTTGCTCATCATTAAATCCTGCTCTTCTAGCTAATGCTTCACTCAATACAGCGACATTATTACTATGGCCGTATGTATAGTGATCTTTAGCATCAATTGTTGCTGCTAAAGCATAGATACTAGAAATAAAGGCATCTTTGATTTGGGCTTGAACTTGTGAATCAGCACTTTGTTTATCTTTGTCTTTACGATAAACAATTGTTTTATTTCTACCTGATTGCTTACCTTGATGAACAGCTTTATCAGCTTTAGTAATTAATTCTTCCAAAGTACTACCATCCACATTGTAATTCGAGATACCAATTGATACAGTAAGGAACTCACGTATATCTTTTGATAATAGAAATTCACTTTCTACGGTTTCTCTGATTCTTTCAGCTCGTTTATATACTTCTTCTGGTGAGTAATCTGGATATAAAACAACAAACTCTTCTCCACCATATCTTACTAACATTTCAGTCTTAGATGTAACGGTTTGAATTATTTCAGCAATACGTTTTAAAGCAACGTCGCCACTAGCATGTCCGTAAAGGTCATTATAGATTTTGAATTGATCAATATCAATCATTGCTAAACCAAAGCGAGTATATCTTTTCTCTTTAATCCATTCATTCGCTGTATCTTGGAAATAGCGGTGATTAAAGAGTTTTGTTAATTCATCTGTAATTGATTGTTTTTGAATCAATTCGATTGTTTTCGCGTTTTCGATAATTGCTGCTGCATTGTTAATGATTGTTGTTAAGAATTCTGTTTCTTCATAACTATAAGGTGTATCATCAGCACGACCTGAGATTACAACCATACCAACGATTTCATCCATATGTCTAATTGGGACAATTAACTCGGTGTTCATTGTATGAATCATTTCTTTTTCACTATCCCATAATCCTTTAAACATTACGTGGTTATCAATCTGGTTTTTAAGTAACAGATTATTTCCATTTTTAAACCATCTAATAACCGGATGATTGAAGTTGAAATAGATTTGACGATAATCTGTTTCATCGCTTGATGAGTCTCTTAATTTATACTTTGTAGCACCTTTTAAAAGGATGCAAACCTTTTTAGAATTTATTGCATCAATTATAGCGTCGATAAGTGATTTAGAGATTAGTTTTAAGTCTAAAGATGAATTAACTAATGCACTGAACTCTTTTAAGACGATTTGGCGATCTGTTAAACCACGATAAAAGACGTGTTTAGTTAATTTCTGTAACAATAGTCTAATTGGTTCTAATAATAGGAAAATTGGTGACATAATCAAAAAGACTGTCGATAGGCTAGTATCACTATATTTTATGGTTATAATATTATAAGCAGCTATTACTAGAAATGCATACACAGTAAATAAAACGATATTATAGACTGATATAGAAATCCCTCGTTTCACAACGAGGTTAATTTCTAAGAATTTATTACGGTAAATCGCAAATGTTATTAAAACAGCATTTACAGTATTAAATAATATATCGATACCGATTTTTCCTATCTCGGTATTTATGTTACTTGCTCCACCGATTACTACTAAAGAAAGACCGATAATTACTAGTCCAACTTTACGTAAAGATACTTCCTGATTAATAGTTTTCTTAACCATAATCCCAAGAGCTATAATACTATATGTCATCCCAACAACAGCAAAAGTGTATGCTCCCCATGGGTTAACGATATATTGATATTCTCCATTAGCATCAATCCAAGAAGATGAAATAATATTTCCTGTGAAAGCTAATATTATGAAAATAAAACTAATTAAGTATCCAATTCTAACAATTGGCTTCTTGTCATATTCATCAGTTAAAACATAACTAAATCTTAGTAACAAAACCGGTACAGATAAATACCCAATTTGAAGTGCTTTATTCCAGAAGAATGTTCCAGGATAAATATCTAGTTTCATTAGAAAAGATCCTAATGACCAAATCATCATAGCCGCAACATATAAGCTAAAAGTTTTAGCTAATTTTGTGCGGTTTGATGTTAAGATAATCATTAAGATTATTCCATACAGTATAAATGATATTAGTGGAATGATAATTATTATGTTGAGCTCCATATCAGCACCTCTTTGTCAGTAGTGAGTTTACATTCCCTTTATAATAGTAAGTTCTTCCTTATCCGGATTTATTCTTGAGATAGTACGTGAATACTCATTCTTGAATGAATCGAATGCTCCATCTTGAATTGTTGTTAATTTCAATGGATCATAACCAAGCATTGAATGAACATCACTGTAATCAGAATCAACAATTTTCATCTGATTGTTAATTCTATTACGAATTTCATCTAATGATTGCTTAGCTGTGTTTTCAAAGTAAAGATTAATGTATGGTCTATCCTCACCATACTCTTTAACAGCTGTCCAATTATCAATTCCTAAATCTGCTAATTTTATTGCATCACCCATTATTTGCTTTGTAATACGAGTGAATCCTGCAAGATCGATTATATTATTAACACGATCTAAATACTTAACTTGTGGTAATTTTACTTTATCTTCTTTATTTTCAAGAGCTATACATTTCATAACATCACCGATACGGTAACGAACAAATGCTCCTCCTCTTAATTTAGTTATAACTAACTCGTAAACTTCTCCTGCTTTTAATTCATCAAGAAGGATAGTTCGAGGTTGGTAACCTGGATTTTCTTGTTCTTTTTTCATTTCTACTTCAGGAATAAATTCCAAGAAATTTACATCTGGAAAGAATGTTAAACCATTTCTACTCCATGTTTCTGTAGCTACACCGGCACTTTCAGTTCCACCAAATATTTCTAATGGTGTAATCCCAAATAAGTGTTCTATTTGTGATTTATATGTATCAGAGTCTGTCCCACCGCATACAATACCTTTAAACTCGAACAAGTCTTTCGGTAATAGTTTTTCCTTTTTTACTTTCTTTTTCCAAAAAGCTTTAACTAGTTTGACTGCCTGTTTAAAGTTCCCTGGCATCATAAATTTACTAGAACCTTCACTGTTACTAAAAGTTTCTCCTATTTTAACTAGCACACTTGATACTCCATAAAATAAATCAGCACCATTTTTTATTGCTAGTCTAAACCCTACCACATTACGATCTTTAAAGCTAAGTTTCTCAGCTTGTTCTGTATTTGGTAAGTACTTAAAATCAATGTGATGCTTTAAGATATATGGTGCGTATCCTGTAAGGTAGGGACGTGGCGCCATACCATATAAGAATTTATCATTATTTCGTAAATTAAAATGCCCTCTTCCTTTACTCGTTGAGATTATTAGTGCTGATAAGAACATCTTAGTATTTTCCTCAACCATAGATTTTGAATATGGGGCAAGTTTTATTGATCCAGCACCACCTTTCCAAGTTGTTTGAACCCAATGTAAAGGTTCACTTGGTAAGTCTTCGCTCTTTTTATTCAAAAGAGTTTCAGCGTAATCCTCATAAGTTGTTAGTGGTACTTTTTTACGAAAATCTTCTACAGTGTTAATGCGATTTCTTCCAAAGAATTGCTTTCCTAAGTTACAATCTTTTAATAGTTCGATTTGTTCCAGAAGTAAACGGTTTTGAATATCCATAAACTCCTCAATTGATAAATCTAAAAAACCTAAATAAGCCTTCCAAATCTTATCATAATCCTCATCTCGTAGCATCTCTCTAAGTGTTTTCATTCTTTCCTCCAGTTTTTTGTAGTAATAAATCTCTTTACGCTTAAGTAATTTGGAATAACCATTGGTGTTGATTTAATATACTCAGAATAATTTGGAAAAATTTTGACAAGAATATATTTTTCCTGAACTATAACATAGATTGTATTTACTGTTGTCCAGATAATAGCTGAGAGTAATAAATAACTATTTTGACTGAATAAAGCAAGAAATATATATGCTAAGAACAACCAAATAACGCCTGGATGGCGAACTAGAGAATATGTACCGTTGGTCACCAATTTTGGTTCAGCGAACTTCTGGTAGGAATTTCCTCCAACTTCAATAAATACAGAATACACCAATAATACCATAAAAATTACAGCAAACAACAAGCTAGCAATTCGTAAATAACTGTTAATAAATAAATCGGCGTTGTAACTTACCAATTCAAATGTTGAAAAGATTATTAATGCTAAACCTAAAAAGGCAAAAAAGTACTTAAAAAACACTTGGTTCTTTAATGACATGAGATCAAAAACCAATAGTGCAATGAAACCAAATGCACCAATTAATATATATAACATACAATCACTCCTTTTTAACGTTTATTACAATTAATATATATTATATTATATATAAGAAAAAGGTCATATATGACCCATATTTCAAAAAGTTTTTTGGTTCAGCAAATTAAAGTGCCACTTTACGGCTTATTTAAGACCTTAAACCCCTATTTAAAAAAATGTCTAAATATCTATTGTAGTGAAAACGCTATCATGTTATAATGTAGTCGATTTAAGGTAAAAACAAAAATATTGGAGGTTACTTTTATGTTTCAAATACTCGCAATAAATCCAGGTAGTACTTCTACCAAAATTGCAATTTATCAGAATGAAGAATTAATTTATAAGAAAAGCATTAGACATAGCACGGAAGTTATTCAATCATTTGATCGTGTTTTCGATCAATATAATTTTCGAAAGGATGCTATTTTAGATACCCTTAAAGAAGCAAATATCTCGATTGACTCATTTGATGCAATCGTTGGTCGTGGTGGTTTGTTAAAACCGATTGAAGGGGGTACTTATTTAGTTAATGATGAGATGTTAAACTTCATTGAAAGTGCACCTCGTGGTGAACACGCAAGCAACCTTGGTTGCGTTATAGCCAAAGACCTTGCCGACCCTTTAAATATTCCCGCATTTATTGTTGATCCTGTTGCCGTTGATGAGATGGAAGACATCGCAAGATTCACAGGTATGCCATCAATTCAAAGACAAAGTTTATTTCATGCATTAAACCAAAAGGCAGTTGCCTTAAAAGCGGCTAAACTACTTAATAAAGACTATCATGATATTAACTTAATAGTTGCTCACTTAGGTGGTGGAATTAGTGTAGGAGCTCATGAACTTGGAAGAGTAATTGATGTAAATAATGCCTTAGATGGAGATGGGCCAATGTCTCCTGAACGTAGTGGAAGTGTACCGCTTGGTCCACTATATAAGATGGCTCTTAGTGGAGAACATACTTTAAAAGAAATCCAAAGAATGAATTACGGTAATGGTGGCTTGGTAGCACATATCGGAACTAATGATGGATTAGAGATAAATAAACTGATTGAACAGGGTGACCAGAAAGCAAAATTTATGGTTGAAGTGATGTGTTATCAAATCGCAAAAGAGATCGGTAGTTGTGCTACTGTCTTAAAAGGAAAAGTTGATGCAATTGTTTTAACAGGTGGTCTTGCGTATGATGATTTCATTATTGATGAAATTAGATCACGTGTTTCATTTATAAGTGAATGTATAGTATTCCCTGGTGAAGATGAAATGGAATCTTTAGCTTATGGAGCTCTACGAGTATTAAAAAATATAGAATCACACAAAGTATATAAATAGGAGGGGTAAAATGATTAAAACAATTAATGATTTAGTATTAAAAGCTAAAGAGATTGAAACTAAAACTCTGGTTGTTGCTTGTGCTGCTGATGAGCATGTATTAGAGGCAGTTGAAATGGCAAGACAAGAAGATATCGTTAATCCTATCTTAATAGGAAACAAAACTGAAATATTAGGAATTTTCAAACAACACAATATCAATGAGAGTAATTACGAAATCATTGATGAACGTGATAAACCTACTGCTTGTTTAGAGGCAGTTAAATTAGTTAGTGCTAACAATGGTTACTATTTAATGAAAGGCCTAGTAGATACAAGTGTAATCTTAAAGGCAGCGTTAAATAAGGAATTCGGTCTAAGAACTTCTAACCGTATTTCTCATGTATCAGTTATGGAAGTACCAACTCATGATAAACTACTTTATATGACAGATGGTGCAATGAATATAGCACCTAACTTAGATGAGAAAAGACAAATAATTGAAAACAGTGTAAAAATTGCTCATGCTGTTGGAAATAAACTACCAAATGTAGGAATCATCTGCGCAGTAGAAAAAGTGAATCCACAAATGGAAGCCACTTTACATGCTGCTGATTTAGTAAAGATGAATGAAGATGGAATCATTAAAGATTGTATCGTTGGTGGTCCTTTTGCAATCGACAATGCAATTAGTGTTGAAGCTGCAAAACATAAAGGAATTACAAATCCAATTGCTGGAAATATTGACATTCTTGTAATGCCACGTATCGAAGCTGGAAATGTATTTTATAAAACAATGATGTTCTTAGCAAGTGCAAAAAGTGCAAGTGTAATTGCAGGTGCGAAAAAACCTATTGTGCTAACAAGCCGTGCCGACTCTAAGGAAAGTAAATTTTACTCAATTGCTCTTGGCGCATTAGTAACTAACTTATAGAGGTGATATTATGTCAACTAGAAGTAAATTAAAACGAGAAGAAATCGGTACTACTACTCCTAACTTATTCAGTAGAATTAGATCGACTATCGAAACTGCATATTATAGAAATAACGTTATTAAAGTTACTTCTATTTCTGAAGCTTATAATTTAGCTAAAAAACACAGTGGTACAATCGTAACTGATTTAGATGTCCATCGTGCAGAGGATTTAGGTTTGCCTAGTGATGCTAAAGTATTAGTCTTTAATGATGGTGTAATTACTGGTAGGCAAGCTCATGCAAGAAGATTGGTAAACCATAAAACACAAGAGAGTTATGCAAAGACTTTACGTAATTCAGTTTTCAATTCACGTAAGAAAAAAATGTATCATGGTGTTGCTTATGTTGGTCTTCATGAAGACTTCATGGTTAAAGCACATTTGTTAATCCCTGAAGGATATGAGAACACTCTTTATTCGTGGATGTTAAACTTCCAAAATCAAACTCCAGAAATGGATGAACTGTATAATAACTCAACAGAGATTAACGAAGGAGACATCTTCTTATATTCTGATCCAGATGAATTCATTGATGAACATCCTGAAGGTTTAAGCCTATTTGATCACAAAAACAATGTTGGTGCTTTATTTGGTCTTAAATACTTTGGTGAACATAAAAAAGCTACTCTAACTATGAGTTGGAGTGTAGCTTCAAGAAATGATTATACAGCTTGTCATGGTGGACAAAAACGTTTTAATTTAGATAATGATAAAACATTTATCGCTGGGGTATTTGGTTTAAGTGGTAGTGGTAAAAGTACAATCACTCATTCTAAACATGGTGGTAAATACGACGTTACTGTACTTCATGATGATGCCTTTATCATTTCAAACAAAGATGGTTCAAGTATCTCTTTAGAACCATCATATTTTGATAAAGTACAAGATTATCCAACTGATAGTCCTGACAATA
Organism: Candidatus Izimaplasma bacterium HR1; assembly: GCA_000755705.1. Taxonomy (NCBI): domain Bacteria; kingdom Bacillati; phylum Mycoplasmatota; class Mollicutes; order Candidatus Izemoplasmatales; family Candidatus Izemoplasmataceae; genus Candidatus Izemoplasma; species Candidatus Izimoplasma sp. HR1. The sequence goes on along the minus strand of CP009415.1, from coordinate 1,070,369 downwards.
AATACTTGTTAACTATCCAAAATGTAGCTGTTACTCGTGATAATAACGATCAATTAGTCCCAGTCACTGAAGATATTAGAAATGGAAATGGAAGAGCACTTAAATCTAAGTATTGGACTAAGGATAGAGCATATAAATTCAGTAATAAAGTAGATGCAATATTCTGGATAATGAAAGATGATTCTTTACCACCACTTCTTAAAATCAACTCCAGCACTCTAGCTAGTACATTAGGAGCAACTCTTGCTACAAAACGTTCTAGTGCTGAACATGGAGCTGTTACTAATAGACTAATTATTGAACCCTATGCTAATCCTTTTAGATTATACCCATTAAGAAGAGATTACAATAAATTTAAAGATCTCTTTGAGAATCAACAAGTAGATTGCTATGTTCTTAATACTGGTTATTTCCTAAATGAAGATATTAGACCTAAAACAACATTAGGTCTAATCGAAAAAATAGTAACAAACGATATTGAGTTCAAGAAATTCAACGGTTTAGATGAAATTGAATATCCTGAAGTAGAAGGATTTAATCCTAACTTCAATGATGCTAAGTACATTAATCTATTCAAAGAAAGATTAAGTTCTAGAATCGACTTTATCAATAATTTATTTAGTCAAGATATCTTGCCTGTCGGAGCGAAACAAAGTATCCAAAACATAATCGACAAAATGTAAAAAAAAGTGCCCTAGGCACTTTTTTGTTTTTGATACACTATTTCAATTAATAACATGAATATCCCAAGTGAAATCATCATTACATGGATTCCGTAATAATCACTGAGAAATCCAGCTAGTGGCGCTAAAATAATGATCATGAGCGATGTTAGTTGTGATTCAATTGATAAAACACTAGCTCTCTTATCATTTACAGTTGAATTGCCTATAAGTTCTACCATATATGGTTTTCTAACGTTTAAATATACATAGAATAAGATAAATGCAAAGACAACAATAAATAAGTTATCCATAAATAAACCAAGTACTATACATGTTATCCCAGTTAATATCCACATCATTGAAGTTATACTACCTTTGGTAAATAATTTTTGTAAAAGATAAGCATTCTTTGTTACAAATATATTAACAAAATGAGCAGTAAAGTATATCAACCCAATATAGATTTTTGTATTCTCATCAATTGTGAAATTGCTAAATAATAGTAAAGTAATACCTAACCCTACAAAAATTGGTTGAATATAGTCTTTTATTGTCTTAAATATAGCATTATAACTTGATGAATTTAGTATAACTGCATTTAATTTTCTTGTTGTAAGTGCATATTTTACACTGCTAATGCTTTCCTTAATAAAGCTAGTGAATTTAAACTCTGTTTCAAGTTTTTTATTTAGAGATTTCGGATAACTTAAAATTAGTCCTAAATCAAATATATATGGAATTATAGCAATTAGGAATAAATAAGAAAGATTTGGAGTAAAGACCACAAGAGCAATTCCAGTAATACTACTAATTGCAGAACCAACATTAGAATAACTTCTCGTTAATCCATATACTTGTGATTTACTTTCTTTTAAATCATTCTCATCAAGATACTGCATAATCATTGCTTTATGAGTTCCACTTCTAAAAGCTTCTCCTAAACCATACAATGAGATGGCAATAATAAACAAGCCAAAATTATTTGAAAAGAAAAACATAACGAATGAAAAGATGTAGAAGATAAAACACAGAACAAGTTCGTTTTTCCTACCAAAGCGATCAGCCAAAACACCTGAAGGTATCTCAAATATATATACTATCGTTTCCCGAATTGCATATAAGGCTCCAATTTCTAGTAGTGATAAACCATTTACAAGGAAATATAACCACAAAAAAGGTTCAAAAAACTTTAAGTTTTTTAATAACCCATAAAGTCCGAATTTAATTATTTGAGTATTCTTCTTAATAGTCATAATCCTCACCTACTCTAAAATTATACTCTTGAAATTCCTAATTGACAATAAAAAATAGGTGAATAAATCACCTATTTTGCTTGTTTCCAACCAATAATTACTTCATCATATGTAATTCGTGCATGAAGCATATATACCCCTGACGCAAATGACATCTCGATAGTTTTACCATCAAGTTTCCATTCGTTAATAACAGCCTTCTCAATATAATCTAATGCTCCCTCAACATCTAAAGGAAGTTCTTCAATTTCTTTATCTTTGGAATTTAAGTCCTCTCGATAAAGTTTTTTTATTTTCATATTCTCAATAACAAATAAGCAATCTGTTGCATGAAGAGCATCAAATGTAGTATTCTCAGGATGTCCTCCCTTAACTTCAAGAGTGCTTAAATATAGGAATACATTATCTCCTTCAATTAAAGCGTCATCTATCAAAGAATTCCTAAAATTAATTTCTTCAATAAAACCTGGAGTTAATATAGGAAACTCATGGTGATATTTCTCATATATTTTCTCAGTTTCTGTGATATCCTCATCATCTTCAATTGAAACTGAATTGTCATTAATAATTACTTTTATTGGGCGAATCATAAAATCTTTCTCTTTATCAAAAGTTTTACCCTTTGCTTCTAGTATTTCAATAATTGGTTCTACCTCTTCTTGGAAAAGATCAGTACTAAGAACAATTTTGTGTTTATTCTCTTTGATTAATATTCCTTCTTCACCAATTTTAAAATCAGTAATTTCATCAAATTTAAGAACGATGAATTCGCGTTTACTAATTCTTTGAATCAAGTGTTTTGGAGTTACAATTATCGCTTCGAATTTACTCTTTGTTAAGGAATAAGGAGCTACAATTAAAACTGCTAATAATACAATTATGATACCTAACGACATAAAATTAGCAAACACCTCAAATACATCTAGTAGGTAAAATATTAACGCTACTACAAATAGAATAGTGGAATACAATACAACTCTACTTCTTCCTCTATGAATTTCATGGATAGCATAGTCCTCTAATTGATAATCAAATTTCGATTTCATAATTCTACGTAAAATTTCAACCATTTTATCACCTCTTACTACTATTTTATCACAAGTTTTTTATTATACAAAAAGCAAACCCTTATTATTTTAATAACTATTTTAAATCATTAATATAAATGTCAAATTTATGCAATTTATTTGTAGGTATAAATTGCATAAAATGTTATAATTATTGTGTTAAATCTAATTATATTTGGGGTGATTATATGTCTTTTCTAAACAACCATAGTGATGGTAAAAAAATGGTAGATAAAGTATTCAAAGCAGCTATTAAAGCTAAAGAGGCAAAAGACAAATTTGGAGACGATGAAGTTGTTGATGCAACTTTGGGAACTCTATTTGATGAAGATGGAATCTTTGTTGCGTATGACAGTGTTTGGGGTCCTTACGATCAACTAGATAAAGTCGAAAAAGGAAGATATGCTAGAAGTATCCAAGGTAATCCTTTATACCGTGATGCCGTTTATAAATGGTTATTCGGCGAAAATGAAATGCCTGCAGAAATAATTGTTTCACCTGGTGGTGCTGGTGCTGTTAGTGCTACGATGCACAATGTCTTAAATCCTGGTGACACTGTTATCAAACCTTCTCAGGGATGGGGACCATATAAAACTATGGCTAATGAATTTGAACTCAAATTGGATAGTTATAATTTATTTAAAGATGGTGCCTTTGATATTGCTGATTTCAAAGATACTTTAACTAAGTATATGAATATACAAGGAAAAGTCTTAGCTATCATTAACGATCCATGTCATAACCCTACTGGTTATACCATGAGCAGTGATGAGTGGGATCAAGTTCTTGATTTCTTAAATGAATTATCTAAGCAAGGTCCTGTAGTAATAATAAATGATATTGCATATGTAGATTACTCAACAGACCCTTCATGGAAGGACCACTTCCTTAAGTATCGTAATCTTGCAGAGAACGTTATGATTGTGATTACATTTAGTTTATCTAAAACATTTACTGCATATGGTGCTCGTGTTGGAGCTAGTGTTGTTGTTTCTAGTAATAAGGAGGAGTTAGCTAAATATAAAGACGCAGCTATCTATAGCGCTAGAAGTATTTGGTCGACTTGTAATAATAGTGTTATGGAATTATTTGCTAAAATAACTACTGATGAAACACTATATACAAACTATATTAATGAGAAGCAATACTATATTGAATTATTAAAAGAAAGATCGCGTATTTTTATAAATGAATGTGCTTCTGAAGAAATAGAATTATATCCGTTTAAAGAAGGTTTCTTTGCAACATTAAAAGTTGTCGATGACAATGAGAAAGAAGCTTTAAATTTAAGACTACAAAAAAGTAATATCTTTACTGTTGAAGTAGATGGTGGATTAAGAGTAGCTTTATGTAGTGTTCCTAAAAGGAAGCTTCGTGGTTTAGCTAGAAAAATTAAAAAGTGTATGTAAAAAAAAAGATGAATCTTGGATTCATCTTTTTTATTTTAGTCTAATTTTAGTTCGTGTAACCATCCTTCAGGAGCTTCAACGTCTCCGTAATAGATACCTACTAATAAATCATATAGTTTTTTGATTGTTGGTCCAACATTACCATCACCAAATTGATGTACATTTCCTTGATGTGTAATTGATTTAATTGGTGTAATAATTGCTGCTGTACCACAAGCACCAGCTTCTTTAAATTCAGAAATGTTGTCGACGAAGCATTCTCTTTCTTCTACTTTCATTCCTAGATAGTGTTCTGCTAAGTATAAAATTGATCTTCTTGTAATACTTTCTAGAATAGTTGGTGATTTTGGAGTAACAAGAACGTTGTCATGTGTTACTGCAAAGAAGTTTGCAGCTCCAACCTCATCAATTTTTGAATGTGTTTGTGGATCGAGATAAATAACCCCAGCATATCCAGCATCTTTAGCTTGTTTACGTGGATATAAAGATGCTCCGTAGTTACCAGCAAATTTAACTTTACCCATACCATTACCAGCTGCGCGATCATATTGAGTTGTAATGAAATCTAAAGCTTGCAAGCCACCTTTGAAATATACTCCAACAGGAGCACAGAAAACACTTAATAAGTATTCGTCTGATGGTTTTACACCTAAGTTCATTCCTTGTCCAATAACAAATGGTCGCATGTATAATGATTGTCCGGTACCATATTCAGGAATATCATCAATATTCGCTTTTGCTACACTTGTAATAGCTTCGAAAAATAGTTTTTCTGGGATTCTTGGAGCTACTATTCTTTCCATTCCTCCATTAATTCTTTCGAAGTTTAGGTCTGGTCTGAATAAATACACTTTACCATTTTGATGTTTATATGCTTTTAAACCTTCAAAAATAGCTTGTCCATAATGAAATACATTTGAACCTTCGTGAATTGTAATGTTTTTATCTTCAGTTAGACTTCCACCATCCCAAGCACCATCTTTGGTCCAAGCTCTAAATCGATATTTAGTTTCTTTTAATGCATACCCCATAAAATCACTCCTTTTTTGGGAAAGCTATTAATATTTACCTTGTGCAATCATTGCGTCTGCAACTTTAGTAAATCCGGCAATATTCGCACCAGCGATTAAATCATATCCGAATCCGTAACGTCCACTAGCACGTACACAGTTGTTGTAAATATTTTTCATAATTCCACGTAATTTTAGATCCACTTCTTCTGCAGTCCAGCTCATACGTTGAGAGTTTTGAGACATTTCAAGAGCACTAGTTGCAACCCCACCAGCATTTGCAGCTTTACCAGGACCAATTACTACTCCAGCAGCTTGTAATAATGCAACTGCTTCATTTGTTGTAGGCATATTTGCGCCCTCAACAAGATATTTAACACCATTTTTGATAATCATTTCAGCGTCAGCTGGATGAATTTCATTTTGTGTGGCGCAAGGCATAATAATATCTACTTCTCTAACCCATGGTTTTTCACCTGGGAAGAATTCAACTCCGAAACGATCAGCATAATCTGTAATCTTACCATCAGTATTTGCTCTCATTTCAATCATGAAGTCAATTTTCTCTTGAGTAACGATACCTTCTGGGTCATAAATATAACCTTCTGGTCCACTTAAAGTAACTACTTTTCCACCTAAATCTCTAACTTTTTTACAAACACCCCAGGCAACATTACCAAATCCTGATACTGCTACTGTTTTGTTTTTAAAGTCTAATTCATCATGTTTTAACATTTGTTGAGCAAAATATGTAGCTCCGTAACCAGTAGCTTCAGGTCTAATTAAAGATCCACCATAATCTAAACCTTTACCAGTTAGAACACCATTTTCAAATGCCCCTTTAATTCTTCTGTAATGCCCGAATAAGAATCCGATTTCACGTCCACCAACACCGATGTCCCCAGCAGGCACATCAACATTTGGTCCAATATGGCGATATAATTCAGTCATAAAGCTAACACAGAATCTTCTAATTTCTTCATCTGATTTTCCAAGAGGGCTAAAGTCAGAACCACCTTTACCTCCACCAATAGGAAGTCCAGTTAAACTGTTTTTAAAGATTTGCTCAAATCCTAAGAATTTGATTAAACCTAAATAAACAGACGGATGGAAACGAAGTCCACCTTTATATGGACCAATAGCTCCATTAAATTGAACACGGAATCCTCTATTTACTTGTGTATCTCCTTCATCATCAACCCAAGGTACTCTAAATTGGATAGCACGTTCTGGTTCAACGATTCTTTCTAATATATTGTTATCAATATATTCTGGATGTTGATCTAAAACAGGACCTAAAGAATGAAGTACTTCTGTTACTGCTTGTACGAATTCTTGTTGGTTTCCGTCTTTATGTTTAACAATTTTTAATGTGTTTTTGATATATTCTTTTGTTTCAGGACTAACTACATCATCAGTTTCAGTAGCAATTTTGAAACTATCGAATTTATGAACGAATAATCCACTACGTAATTTTGGTTCGAACCAAGTTGATTTAGCAGGCATAATTAATCCACTATCAGATACATCCATGATTTCACTCATAGACACTGGGTACATTGCGAATCCACATCCATCAAGTTTATCAGTTTTATCCTTTAAGCCTTTTAAACCTCTAATTCCACCAACAAAACTAATTCTTGATGAATTACGCATGTTTTTGATTCCTAAGATATTATTTAAAACATGAGTTTCTAAGATTGAAGCATCAATACATTCTAATAAATCAGATTTATCGACAACTCCCTCTTTTAAAGTTAATTTATACCATTCCTTGTTTACATACATTCCAAAAGTTCCACGTTCAGTAGGTTTATAAGGAGCTTTTGATGGAGTAACCACAAATATTTCTTCTAATAGACGGAAATATTCATCAATTGGTAATCCGTTTGGATCATGTACAACACGGTTGTAAGGTAAAATATTTAAGTTTGATTCTGGGAAAATCACACTCATAAAGAAGTTAAATTCTTCTGTACCAGTATAATTAGGATTTTCTTCACGTCTTTTTAATGCAACTTTGGCAGCTGATGCAGAACGGTGATGTCCATCAGCAATATATAAGCTTTCGATTCCACCGAATAACTCAGTGATTTCTTTTACTAACTCTTCATCATCAATTGCCCAAGCAACATGACCAACACCATCATCTGTAACCATGTCAAAATCTGGAGTTTTTTGTGTCCACGCTTCTAATATTTCATTTAAGCGATCATTGTCGCGATATGTTAAGAAAATTGGTGCAGTGTTTGCATCACAACGATCAAAATGGTTTAAACGATCTTTTTCTTTACTTAATAATGTTAATTCATGTTTTTTGATTACGTTATTCACATAATCATCAACACTCGTACAACCTACAAAACCAGTTTGTTCTCTACCATCCATAATTTGACGGTAAACATAAATCATTGGTTGTTCATCTTGTACTAAAATTCCATCATCTTCAAATACTTTTAAGTTCTTTTGTGCTTTTTTGTAAACTTTTACATCATATGGATCTGTTGACGATGGGAAATCAATTTCAGATCTAATGATATGTAGGAAACTATAAGGGTTTCCTTTAGCCATAGATTTGGCTTCTTTTCTATCCATTACGTCATAAGGTAATGAAGCAACTCTCTCCACTAAGTCTTTTCTAGGTCTTAGCGCTTTAAAAGGTCTAACAATAGCCATCTTTATCCTCCTAAGATAAACTTTCTAAAATTACTTGTATTGTTTCTTCACCAATACGAGCTTGAGCTTCTATAGTTGAAGCACCGATGTGAGGTGTTAAAGAGATTTTATCACTTGTATAAATCAACTCATTTTTAGTTGGCTCTTCTTCATATACGTCAAGAGCAGCTCTTTCAACAATCCCTTCATCTAATGCCTTAAGAAGTGCATTTTCATTCACCACACCACCACGAGCGGTATGGATTAAGTACATCCCTTTTTTCATTTCATTGAAGTCTTTTTCATTTAAATAAGGTCCAACTTCTTTATTGAATGGGATGTGTAAACTAATAAAATCGCTTGTTTTTAATAGTTGTTCTTTGCCAACAAATTTACATTCAGTCATTAAGTCACTTTGACCTAACATATCATCATATATAACTGTCATACCAAGAGCCATTGCTTTTTTAGCAACACTTCTAGCGATTCTACCAAATCCTACTAAACCAAGTGTTTTACCATTTAGTTCAATACCTTTATATTGTTTCTTATTCCATTTTCCAGCGCGCATTGTAACGTTAGAAATGTATATATGTCTTGCTAAACTAAACATATGTCCAATTGCAAGTTCTGCTACTGCATCACTAGAGCTGTTCGGAGTATTACGAACTGTAATCCCTTTTTCTTTTGCGTATGCATGATCGATATTATCAATCCCTACACCTGCTCTAATAATTAGTTTTAATTGTTTTGTTTCTAGTGCGATATCAATTAGAGATTCTCTAACTTTTGTTGCACTACGTACGATAATACAATCAACTTTTTTAATCATTTCATCAAGGTCTGCGCCTTGATAATGATTTGTATCTACTTGGTATCCTAATTCTAATAATTTTTCTTCAGCAGATTTGTCGATACCGTCATTAGCTAATATTTTATACATATAATCACCTATAAATTCCAAATAGCTTCAATTTCATTTAATAATGCAAGTAAATCTTCTTCTTGACGATCAGCCATATGAGCAATACGGAATGCTTTTTCTTTTAAATCTCCGTAACCATTACTGATCATAAATCCTCTTGTTGCTAATTCTTTGTTTAATTCAGCAACACTGTTACCTTTAGTATTAAGAATAGTTGTTACAGTATTTGAGTAAAAACCTTCTTTAGCATAAAGTTTAAAGTGTTTATTTGCCCAATCTCTAACTATGCTTGCTAAGTGTGTATGTCTATCAAAACGATTGTCTATTCCTTCTACATTGATGATTCTATCTAATTGATAATCTAGAGCCCACATATGTGGTGTCGATGGTGTTGAAGGATATTGATAATCTTTTTTAACACGATTTACAACATTTAGTAAGTCTAAATAGAAACCTCTATTCTCAACTGTCTCTGCTCTTAAAATAGCTTTTTCACTAACGCTTGCTACTGCTAGTCCTGGAGGAAGTCCTAAACATTTTTGAGTTGATGCTAAACAAATATCAATATTTGATTTATCAACTTCAACTTTAGCTCCACCTAAACTACTTACAGTATCAACTAAATATATTACGTCAGGATATTTAGCTACTACTTGTCCAATCTCATAAACAGGATTCATAATACCACTTGATGTTTCATTATGAGTAACTGTTACAACATCGTACTTCCCAGTCTTTAATGCTTCTTCTACCATTTCTGGTGTTGTTGGCATTCCTGGTTCTGATTTAAACTTATCAGCTGGTATATTGTTAGTTACTGCCATTTTATACCAACGATCTCCAAACGCTCCAACACTAAATACTGCAGCACGTTTTTTAGTACATGACTTAATCGCCATTTCCATAATTCCACTACCACTTGAAGTAGATAAAATTATTAAGTTCTCAGTGTACATTAACTTTTGCAATTTCTCTGAAATACCTTTTTGTAAGTTTGTTGCAATCTTGCTTCTATGAGCAATTTGCTCTGTTGCCATTTTTTCTAAAATCTCTGGTAACACATTTACTGGTCCAGGGATAAATAATTTCAAATTCATACACATTTTCCTTTCAAAATCGAATCGTTCTAAATACATAAGCATTTTAACAACTTATCAAAACAAAAACAAGCGTTTTCATTAAAAAAAATAAAAAATTTATAACCAATTTATAAATGGCTACAAATAGCCATTTGCATTGTAACATTTTTCAATTTACATACTTTTATTTATGAAAATACTTTCATTAAATATTTAATGCTTTAATTCATAAACTATTTTTACTTTTTATTGTTTGTGAAAGAGTTTTCATAATATCCATTTTTAATATTGATTTAATTAAACCATAGTGTTAAAATATAGTTGATTTTTTGGAGAAAGAAGGTAAAACAATGAAAATATCAAACCGTGTACTAGAAATGCAGGAATCTCCTGTACGTAAGCTAGTTCCTATCGCAACAAGAGTTAAAAAACAAGGAAAGAAAGTTTATCACTTAAATATTGGACAGCCTGATATAAAAACACCTGAAGTATTTATGGATGCTATCAATAAATATGATACTTCTGTCATTAAATACTCATTCTCACAAGGGGAACCAATTTTAATTGATGCAATAAGAAATTTCTTTAAAAGGGATGGTATTATCTTTAATGAGAATAATGTCCTTATTACAAACGGTGGAAGTGAAGCAATTACTTTTTCTACTATTGCTATGTGTGATCCCGGTGATGAGATTTTAATTCCTGAACCATTCTATACAAACTATAATGGCTTTACTGGTGAAGTTAATGTTAATTTAGTTCCAATAACTACTTTAGCTAAAGATGGTTTCCATCTTCCCAAAAAAGAGGATATCGTAAAATTAATTACCCCAAAAACAAAAGCTATTTTATTTAGTAATCCAGGAAACCCAACTGGGACAATCCTCAGAAGAGATGAAATGGAAATACTCGCTGAAATAGCTATCGAAAATGATTTGTATATAATTAGTGATGAAGTATATAGAGGTATGGCTTTTGATGGTTTAGAAGCTCTATCAATGGGATGTATTGAAGGAATTGATGATCGATTAGTAATCATCGAGTCTGTTTCAAAGCGCTATAGTGCCTGTGGTGCACGTATTGGAGCTATCTGTTCACATAACGAAGACTTAATTAAGAATATTTTGAAACTTTGTCAAGCACGCTTATGTGTTGCAACTTTAGAGCAAATTGGGGCTGCTGCTTTATATTCTTTACCTACTGAATACACAGAAGGTATAAAAAACGAATATCAAGCTAGACGTGATATCGTTTTTGAAACATTAAGCAATATTGATGGCGTTGTATGTGAAAAGCCAACAGGAGCGTTTTATGTTGTTGTTAAACTGCCTGTTGATGACGCAGAAAAATTCATAATCTGGATGTTAGAGGAATTTACCCTAGATAATGAAACTATAATGTTATCTCCTGCTGAAGGGTTCTACGGAACCGAAGGTTTAGGAAAAGATGAAGCTCGTATAGCGTATGTTTTAAATACCGAAGACATGAAACGTGCTATGCTTATATTAGAAAAAGGTTTAGAAGCATATAATCAAAAATAGAACTGAGATAGACTCAGTTTTTTAGGAGGAATAAATATGTTATTTGATGCACACGCGGATATCCTAACAGATATGTATGAACAGAATAAGAAAGGTAACAGAAATTCTTTTAAAAGACGTCATTTAGATTATTATAAAAAGGCTGGAATTACCCATAGTATTTTTGTTAATTGGACAAATCCAAAAACAGAGAATACTCAAGAGTTTAATGAGATATGGGAAAATGCATTTATCGAATTGCAAAATAACAAAGATGTATTCAATATATGCTTAAATTACGAGGACATTATCAATTCCACTACTACTGATAGAATCGGTGTCATTATTGGTATGGAAGGAATTATGCAATTAGAGAGTGTCAACCATCTTACTGAGTTATATGACAAAGGTGTTAGACATGCTGGGTTAACTTGGAACGAAGTTAACAAATATGCTGCTGGATTATCTAGTGAAACTGAGGGTCTAACTTTACTTGGTAAAGAAGTCTTAATAGAGATGGAAAAACTTGGTATGATAATTGATTTAGCTCATGCAAATCCCCGTACATTTAAGGAGATTTTCGAAGTAACTACTCAACCTTTAATCATTTCACATGGAAATACAAAACAACTTTGTAATCACATTAGAAACTATACAGATGAGCAACTTAATATGATTAAAGAAAGAAACGGTGTAATTGGGATATGTGGAATAGCTCCATTCATCTCAGATAAGAAGGAAAATCAAACAGTAGCATATATGGCAAAACATATTGATTATGCTGTTAAGACTATTGGAATTGATCATGTTGGAATCGGGTTTGATGTATGCTATTACCTTTATGATAATGTAAGTAGTAATCATGTCGAAGGATTCATGAATATGGGCGAGGCAAATAACCTTTTTACAGAATTAGAGAAATTAGGATATAATTTAGAGGATATCGAAAAGATTAAATATAAAAACTTCTTCAGAGTTTTCAAAGAAATCTTATAGGTTGGTGATTAGATGACTTTAATTAAACATAATGATAAACTCCCTGTAGTTGATCCAACAGCTAAAATATTTCAAAATGCTGTACTCAGTGGAGACATCACAGTAGGTAAGAATGTTAATATCTGGTTCAATGCAAGTTTAAGAGGAGATATGGCTCCCATCTTTATTGGAGAGAATACAAATATTCAAGATAACGCTGTAGTTCACACTAATCTTAATTTACCCACACATATCGGTAAAAATGTAACAGTCGGTCATGGAGCAATAATTCATGCTTGTACTGTTGAAGACGATTGTTTGATAGGTATGGGTAGTATAATTTTAGATGGTGCAGTAATAAGAAAAGGTGCACTCATTGGCGCTGGAGCTGTAATTCCACCCAACAAAGAGATTCCTGCAAATTCATTAGTTGTTGGTAACCCAATGAGAATCATCAGAGTACTAACAGAAACAGAACTAGAAGCAAACAAGAGTAATAAGGATTTTTACCTAAAATTAATGAGTGAATATAAGTAGTGGTCAACCACTACTTTTTTTATGTCCATTTGTAAGAAACCCTAAAATTTGCTATAATAAAGATGATTAGTAAAGAGGTGATTTAATGGATATAAATAACCTTTCAATTTCAAGAGCAAAAGAACTAAAGGAAAAAACCAAGGAATTTAGAAAATTCAAACTAGGTCAAATAGGTGTTATTGAAAAAAGATATCAGCACTATCTTTCTCAAAAACAACGCCTTCTTAAATATTTCAATGCCACTAACGAAGATTGGAACAATTGGCACTGGCAAGTAAAAAATAGAATTATGGATGTAGAAACATTAGGTAATTTTATCCCACTAAGTAAAAATGAGTATTCAGAAATCAGACAAGTTGCGCTATTAAATCGTTTTGCTATAAATCCCTATTATTTAGCTTTAGTTTGCGAGGACGAAGGCCCTATTAGATCATTAAGTATTCCTTCTATTAAAGAAATACTTTCCAATGATGGTGTTTTGGATCCAATGGATGAAGAACATACTAATCCTGCGGGTAGTATAACTAGAAGATATCCTGATAGATTAATTATAAATGTTACTAATCAATGTTCTATGTACTGTAGACACTGTCAGCGAAGACGTTTGATTGATGAGACTGATAAGCAAACACCTTTGAATAAAATCGAGGATTCAATCGAGTATATTAGAAGGAACGAAGAAGTAAGAGACATTTTACTTACTGGTGGAGATGCATTACTTCTATCTAATAATCACTTAGAGTATATTTTGAAAGAATTACGAAAAATACCACATGTTGAAATAATACGAATTGGTACTAGAACACCTGTAACAATGCCAATGCGCATTACTGATGAACTAGTAAATATGATAAAAAAATATCACCCCATTTATCTAAACGTTCATTACAATCATTTTTATGAAGTTACACCTGAAAGTAAACAAGCATGTGAAAAACTTTCAGATAATGGTATAGTTGTTGGAAATCAAGCAGTTCTATTAAAAGGTATTAATGATGACCCATTTACTATGACTCTGTTAAATCAGAAACTATTAGAAGCAAGAGTTCGTCCATATTATATTTTCCATGCAAAAGATGTTAAAGGTACAACTCATTTTATTCCACGACTTGAAGATGGTTTAAAAATCATCGAATTCTTACGTGGAAACACATCAGGTCTTGCTATCCCAACATATATAATGAACGCTCCAAAAGGTTTGGGTAAGGTTCCATTACTCCCAAAATATATCCATAAAACAGGTAAAGACACTTATACAATTAGGACCTGGGAAAATAAAACATTTGATTATAAAGAAAAGTGATTTCACTTTTCTTTTTTAATTCATATGATATTAGTAACAATTTATCTAATTCGTTAGATTGAGCTAAACATAAATAAAAAGTGCCGCAAATTTGCGACACTTTTTTTTTATTTAATTCCTCTTTGTTTTGGTGTTAATTCTGGAGTATTAAACTTAACTGCTTCTTTCATTTTCGAGACAGTTTTCTTAGTTTTGTTTTTCTTTGATTTTTTGTATAAATACTCATCAATAGCTTGAGCTGAACGATGTCCATCAGCAACACCACTAATTAAGTCTGGACCTCTAAAGATGTCTCCACCAACAAATAACCAATCAAGTTTTTCAACTTGTCCTTGTTCGTTAGCTTTGATTTTTCCACGACTAATTTCGATAGTATCTTGGAAGCTTTTAGGAATGTAGTCATAATCTGGTGATTGTCCGATAGCGATATAAACTTGTTCACCATCGATAATCATTTCACAATCTGAATCAAATTCAGGATTGAATTTACCATTTTTGTCAATGATACATAAACATTTCCATAAACGTAATCCTTCAACATTACCTTTTTTAGAAATCATGATTTCTTGTGGTCCATTACCACATAAGAATTCAACGCCTTCTTCTGCACCTTCAATTACTTCATCAGCGCTTGCTGGTAACATATCAGCGTTTTCTAGTGATGTTAATTTGACATTGCTTTTTCCATATTTAAGCATTTGTAATCTAGTAGCACTTCTAGCAACATCAAATGCAACATCTCCACCACCGATTACGATGACACTTTTAGCTACATCAATATCTTCTAGTTTTAGATTACCTCTCTCATATTCTCTAACTTGAGGTAAGAAATCCATTGCTCCGATAACACCTTTATTTTCACTACCAGGAATATTCAAATTTCTTGGTTTAAAGAACCCAGTTCCTAAGAATACAGCATCATAATCTTTTTCAAGTTGATCCATAGTTATATCCTTACCAACTCTTGTGTTGGTTTGAATATTTACTCCGATACTTTTAATGAAATTGATATCTTTATCAATTGCAGAATCTGGAAGTCGATATGCAGGAATACCATATCGCATAACTCCACCAGTTAATTCTTTTTCTTCAAATACATCAACTTTATAGCCCATTACTTTTAAGTAGTATGCAGCACCTAAACCGGCTGGACCACTACCAACAACAGCAATTTTAGCGTCAATAACTTCACTTACAGGTTCATTAATAATTTTCTCATACATGTCAGTTGGAGCGCTATCGATAATGTATCTTTTTAACCATCTAATTGCGATTGCTTCACCTCTGACAGCAATGGCACACGATGTTTCACAGTTATGAGTACAAACTCTACCACAAACACCAGGTAATGGATTAGTTTCATAGATTTGTCTTAAAGCACCTTCAATGTCGTCTTCCCATATTGCTTTAATATATTCAGGGATATGCATTTGGACAGGACAACTACTTGTACAAACACCACATTCAACACATCTTGCGGCTTCCATTTTTGCATACTCTTTAGAGTATCCTCTAACGATTTCAACAAAACCTTTTTTACGTTCGTCAATATTTTCATGAACCATATCAACACGTTTTAAATCTAATAAATCACTATTTTCATCTTTTATCCATCCTTCTTTAACTTCTTCACCTTGCCATGTTGCTTCTGGCATAATAATGAAGTCATCAGGATTGATATTAGCATAAATATATTCTTTACTCATTTTTAGTGAACCTGTGGTACATGTATCAACACATAAAGCACAGAAACAACATCTTCCGTAATCAATTACTGGTCTTTGTTGTAGTTCTCCAGCTTTCTCATCAACGTCTAATCTTTCAACCATTGTGATGGCTTCTGTTGGACATATTTCTTCACAAGTAGCACAACCTATACAGTCTTCCCAATCATTAGTATGGAATCCTCTAAGGTTATCTGCACCTTCACGAGGTGAAGATTCTAATCTTTTTTTATCTTTAATAATTGAGTTTTTGTTTAAATAGTCAGCGTTTTTCTTTGTCATTATATCTTCGAATGGTATGGTTACAGGTTCTTTAAAGAGATATTTCCATAGTCTAATTGGATTAAAGATACTTACTTTAGGATATTTTTTAGCCATTTGTATATTCTCCTATCTGTCTATCTCAGGAGAACATACACCCATTGTGTCAACCCATAAAGCTGCATCATCAATACGTGTTCCTGGTAGATATTTTTCAATTCCTAGTAACCCTTGAGGATAACTAGCACCTCTTACTCCAATTCGGTAAGGATGAACACTCTTACCATCACTAACTATATAATAACCAAACTCTCCTCTTGAACTTTCAACTGTAGCATAAACATGTCCTTTTGGAACAGTCCATCTCATTGATTGTCCAGGAGCTACAGGTACTCTGACATCACCTTCTGGCATTTTTGCTAAACACTGACGAATTATTCCAATTGATTGGACTAATTCTTTTAATTTAATATCGACACGACTTCTCGCATCACTATAATCACTTACAGGTACTTCAAAATCAATTTTATCATATCTTGCATATGGCATTACTTTACGTAAATCATACGCTTTATTTACGGCACTTCTCATTCCAACTCCAGTAACTCCTAGTTCCCATACAACTTCTTCTGGAAGCATAATAGTATCTTTGATACGAGAGATGATTGTTGGATTTTCAATACCTAAATCACGGTATTCTGTATATCTACTTTCTAAATCATTAAGAAAGGCATGAATATCTACTTCAATTCCTTTTGGTAAATCTTTTCTAACTCCACCAGGGACGATGTATTGGTGATAAATACGGTGTCCGGTGATTTTTTCAAAGATATTTAGAATTGAATTTCGATCAGCATGAGCATGATACATTAATGTATAGTTACCAGTTGGACTACCAAGTCCACCATATGCCATTAAATGAATACTAATTCTTGCTAATTCTAAGATGATCATTCTTATATAATGAGCTCTTTCAGGCACTTCAAGTTTAGCTAATTTTTCAACACCCATTGCAAAAGCCATTTCATTGATATCAGGTTCAACAACACATACTCTAGGGATTAAACTAATATTGTTTACCCATGTATGACGTTCCATTCCTTTTTCAAATCCACGGTGAAGCATTCCCGGAAGTAAGTATGCACGTTTAATGATATCTCCATCAACATACATATGAATTGATGCATTACCATGCATCCCAGGATGCTGAGGTCCTAAAAATAATTTTAATTTTCTCATTATTTTTTACCTCCTTTTAGTCGTGAAATAAATGATTTTCTTTCAGTTCTTTTTTCTTGTTTACTTGGTTGATTATTTAAGTTTGTAAAATCTTTTGTGTACTCTCTTTTTGCAAAGTGAGCATCACTATAAGCACGTGGATCAAAATCTTTTCTTAAAGGAGGAATATCATCCCATTGCTCTAAGATTAATTGCTTATGATAGTCAGGATTACCAGGGAATTTTATTCCAAAGAATTCATGTGCTTCTCGTTCATAGTATTTACAACCTTCATAAATTGGCATAATACTATTCATTTCTGGATTAGTTCTGTTTATTCTTGTTCTAATTTGAACATGAACAGCTCTTTCCCAGTTCATAACAATATACACTAATTCAAATTCGTTTTCAGCGATCCAATCAATAGCACTTAAATAAGATAATTGAATCCATCCACTTGATTTTAAAACAGTTAAAATCTGATGGATATCATTTTTCTCAACTTCAAAGCTAACTTGATATTGATCAATAACTTCAGTTTTCTTAACTTTAAAACTTTTTTCTATTAAATTACGGGTAAATTCGATATTAGTCATGAAATTCATCCTCCACTCGCAATACTCCTAAAGAATCTATTTGATTTTTCTTATACCACTCATAGTTTTTCGCATAGCGTTTCCAACCATCAGCTTTTTTAGATTTGATTAAATCCATTAAATCAACAAATCCATTCATTACAGCTTCTGTATTTGGCATACAACCAGCTACATAACTATCAACTGGAATATATTGATCTAGTTGATTAATAACTGCATGAGAATCATGATAGATTCCACCGTTAATTGTACAACTACCAAATCCTACAACGTATTTAGGTTCACTCATTTGCTCGTATGTGTAGATTAAACGACGAAGTGTTTTAAGTGATAAGTAACCAGTAACTAATAATACGTCTGCTTGTCTAGGTGTAGCCATAGGACCCATACCTAAACGTTCCATATCATAAGCACTTGTCATCGCTGGTGGTAACTCAATCGCACAACAACCTGTACAATACATTAGCATCCATAATGAATTTCTTCTAAAGAAATCTCCTATTTCCCACCATTTACGATCCATAGCTTCTTGTTTAGCTTTAGGAATTGGACTAAACTTTGTTGATTCATATTTCCATTCGTTCATTTAAATCACCCACTTTAAGTAAATTGCCATAACAGCTTGAACCACTGCTAATAATAATGGCCATTTATAGAAGAATAAAACTACTTGATCGATTTTGAAACGACCATTTACATTACTAATTAAGTTTACAAATGTGTAAACACTAAAATATTTTATTAAGAAGATTCCAATTGTCGGAGCTCCTCCTAAGAATAAGTGGACAAACAAACTCACTTCAATAAAGATTGTGATTTCATGCATAATAAATAACATACCTAATTGTTTTCCACCATATTCAACCATTGGACCTGATGCAATTTCTGCTGGAGCTATATAAGTTTCAAATGGTTTTTTTCCTAACATTCCCATTAAACTCAATACTGCAACGACAAATCCAATTGGTAAAGCAATCATAAACCAGTTATTACCAGCAATTTGCTGAAATTCAGCAATCCCGCTAACACTTGAAGTTCCTGTTAATTTTATGATTGTCATAACAACAATCATAAATGGCACTTCATAAGCTAACATCGTAGTTAAAGCTCTCATAACTCCAATACTAGCAAGTGGGTTACCACTACCACTAGCACTCATAGCCATACCTAACATTCCAACAGCGATTAAGTAAACAAAGATAAAGAAATTATCAAAGTTTTCAAAAGCGACGATTGAGTTAGTTACTGGCATGAACATTGCAGTCGCAATAATTCCACCAAGAGCCATAATTACACCAAAGTCAAATATCCAACCATGTGTTGTAGCTCTTTTTGATAGTAATTTAAAGATGTCAATAAATTCTTGATACCATTTTGGTCCTCTTCTTTTTTGTAATCTCGCTACTACTTTTCGGTTAATTCCACCAATCGCAGTCTGCAATACAAATCCAAATAGGGCAACTCCCAAACCAATTAATACATTAATCATACGATTTCACCCCACAATAAGAAGATAATTGTTAATACGATAAATAATACTGTTACTTCTGGTTTATTTGTAAAGAAGAAGTATTTAACCACTCTACCAAATTCTTTTACTTTATTAGCTAGAGAATTGTAGAAGTTTTTCATAATATGAATATATTTTTCATATAGTCTTTCTAATGGAGCATAGAAATCAACACTGTAATGTAATAACTCTTCAGTGTAAACAAAGTTACCAGCAGTATAGGTATCCATTAAACCGACTTTTTTAGACTTTTTAAGGACGATAAAGATTAAGAAACTAACTGCAACTCCGATTCCGAAGATTGCTCCGATAAGACCAGGATTTAAGTCACCATTCTTACCAGTTATTGTCCATGTAGTTATAACTAATTGTTCAATATTTAATTCAACAAGAATTTTATTTATAAATACTAGAATATCCTTAGGATAAACTCCAGTAAAGATATTTAAAGCACTTAAGATTAATAGAGGTAACATCATTAATAACGGAACTTCTTTTATTGTTTTCTTATATTGTGGTAATTCTTGACCTAAGAATAAAGCAGCTAAAGGTCTAAATACATATAAGAAGCTACCAATACTACCGAAGAATGTTGCGATAGCGATAAAGATTAACCCTTCATCAATAACACTTTGGAAGATTAACCATTTACTAACAAATCCACCCATTGGTGGAATTCCTGCCATACTGATTATTGCAATCAAGTAAACTAAATAAGTAACTGGCATTTTGTGGATAATTCCACCCAACTGACTCATCTTTGCAGTTCCCGTTTGACGTTTAACAGCACCAATTGCAAGGAATGCTGCTGTTGAAGCTAATGCATGTGCTAAGACGTGGTATAAAGCACCACTAACACTTGTATTACTCATAATTGCAAGTCCTACTAAGATATAACCAGCATTACTCATAGAAGAATAAGCAAGTAATTTTTTAGCATCATCTTGTCTAATAGCCATCAATGTCCCAAAGACAATTGTTAAAGCCCCTAAGACTGTAATTAAGTAGTGCGTAACTTGCATATCTAAAACTTCAATATTGTATGTTACAGGCATTACTTTTAATAATCCAATTACAGCGATAAATGCTCCTAATTTTTCTAACCCACCACTAAATACTGAAGTAACAGGATCTGGTGCATGTGTTAATACCTTAGGTAACCAGATATGAAGTGGAAACGCTCCTAATTTTGCAAATCCTGCAATCATTAATAGGATAAATACTAATACTCTATTAGAACCAGATATAGCACTTAATGAACTAGCAATTTCAAAACTTCCACCGTTACTAGCACTCATGATTAAAATTGCAAATAGTAATGCAAAACTACCAAAGGCACTAAAACCATAATACCAAGAAGCTGCTTTTTTACTTTTACCTAGAGGAATTAAGAATAAACTTGACCAAACAACTAACTCGAAGAAAAAGAATAGTACTATAAAGTTGTTAGTAAAGAATACACCGATAACACCTGCTAAACTGAATAGATAAAGCATTGAGTATAAACTTGGATATTTATATTTGTCGATGAAATAAGGATTAAAGAACGAAACCATAAAGAACACGAATGTCACAATAATTCCGAAATACAAACTAAGATTTTCTACACCATAAGTAACGAATGGTAATAAATCACTAGTTGTATCTAACCCATTATTAAATCCATAATATGCAATACTTACAAAAGCAAATCCTGAAGCTAAAATCGTAACTGAACCAGATAGTACTTTATTAAGTTTTCCAAGTAAGTAAGCGAGGACACCAGCGACTAATACTATTATTAAAATCATTTCTAAACTAGCCATTATAGAATCCCTCCTATCATGAAGTTAGTATAATTATTTAAGATTTCTCTCAATGGTTCAAAATAAATTCCAAATACGACGATAGCTAATGCGATAACAACAACGATATATTTAGTTACATTATCAAATTTAACTTTTTTAACTTCGCCTTTTTCAAACCATAATTTAATTAATATTTTGATGAAGTAAACACCTTCAACAACACTAGAAGCTAGAATCGCAATAACAAACAATAAATTGCCATTATCAACTAATGTCATTAAGATATTCATCTTAACAATGAAACCAATGAATAAAGGTAAACCTAATACACTTAATACTGTGATTGAGAATGCAGCACCAACTAATTTGTTTTCAGTAAACAATCCGCGAAGATCATTAACTTCATCAGTTTCAGTTTGGTCTGTAACAGTATTTACGATCAAGAATAACACTAACTTGCTGAAACCATTTAAGATAGCTAGAACTAAACCAAACCAGGTAAACCCTAATACAAATAACATAATTACAATTGCTGCTTGAGCGATACTACTAAAGAGTAATACTTCTCGTAATTTACTACTAGCATAAGCCATCGCTTCTCCAGCTAAAATACTAAAGATTAAGACAACAGATATAATTAACATCAGTTGATCACTAATAACAAATACATTTGTTAGTAATCTACCAAATACTAATGCCATAGTTGTCGCATAAACACTAGCAATCATCGGTCCACTAAGTTTATTAGAACTTCCTAATATTCCTTTAACCCATGAATTGAATGGTAATAACTTAGCTTCAACACCAAGTCCAATAAACATTAATAAGAATGGTAAGGCAACTTGTGTAGCTGTTGCACTACTTGCTGTGATGTTCACAGCTAAATCAGCCATATTCAATGTACCAAACATTGCGTATAAGATAATTAAACCTAATAAGTATAAACTACTTCCAACAGTACCAAGTACTAAATAATTAAATGTAGCAACTGGCTTCTTGTTTGTAGTTGTGATTAAGTAAGCAGCAATTCCACTTACTTCAATAAATACGAACAAGTTGAATAAATCTCCTGTAAGTAATAAACCATTTAATCCTGCTAAAGCAACTAATAAGATAGAAGCCATCTTAGCATATTTTCTAAAAGTTACAGCTACAACTAAGAAGAATAAGATATTCACAATATAAATACCTGTAAAGCTATAACTATCTAAAATTAAACTAATTCCGTATGGTGCAGCAAATCCACCAATTGTAACGGTACCTAATTCAATAAGATCAAATCCTAATAATACAAGAATTCCAAAAGAAACCACAAGTAGTAAGTAAGGAGCAATTTTCTTATTTAAGATACTGACAAATGCTGCTAACAAGGGAATACTAATTATCAATACAACACTCATTATTCTTCCCCCATTTCATCAAGTTCAAATGTACCATGTTTTAGATACATTTTTCTTGCTAACGCAAGCCCTAAAGCTGTTGTTCCAACACCAATTACGATAGCTGTTAAAACTAAAGCTTGTGGTAATGGATCTACAAAATTAACACTATTGTTATTTGATACTAAAGTATAGATTGGAGCAATACCACCATGAACATACCCAGTACTAATAATAAAGATATTTAACCCGATTTCTAAAATATTTAATGAAATTATAATTTTGATAACATTTCGTCTAGTTAAAATTCCATACAGTCCTAACATCATTAGGAATATAGCTACAAATTGCAACATATTATACTCCCTCCTCTGTCAAGAAATTATCGATAATACCAGATATTTCACTACCAACTTTTAAACCGATTAGGACATAAATAATTGGGACAATACCAGCACTAAACAATTCTCCTAAAACACCATTATTTAAGAAGTTAACTAAGAAGTAATCAAATGCGAATAATCCAACTAAACCGATTATTACATATATACTTCCTGCAACACTTTCAAGAACTTTGAATCCTGATACTTTAGTTCTAAACTGATCATCAGCTAAATACAGTAATAAAATACTACTAGCGATCATCGTTCCACCAGGAAAACCTCCACCAGGAGTTAAATGTCCATGAATTGTAACAAATACACCAGTCATAAGAATAATCCCAAACAATGCTCTACTACCAACTCGTAACATAAAGTTTGGTTTAAAGTTTAATTCAAGTCTTCTCTTATTTCCAGCTGCCAAAAGTAAAGCTACTCCTAAAGATGAAACAAATAACACTGTGATTTCTCCAAGTGTATCAAAACTTCTATAATCAGCAACAATCGCCGTAACGATATTTGCAGGACCACTTTCTAAATCAGTTGATTCACCGAAATCTACTACTGCATTATCCTCAGTAGTATCACGATTTATATAACCACTACTAACTCTTTCACTTACATCCGCTTCACCGTAATCTGGGAATAAAACATTATTGTTTAAACTAATAATGATTAAAACCCCTAGTAATAGTGCAACAACTAAACCTAAGAAATTCTTCATGATTTGTGTCCCACCTTTCTAACACCTAGTAAAGTAAACACAAATAAACTCGTTACTAAACCACTACCAATAACAGCTTCAGTTACAGCCACATCTGGTGCTTTCATAATTACGAATGCGATAACACTCAGCATACTTAGTGATGACATAAACATTACACCTCTAATTAAAGACTTTGCGTTAATCGCTAAGAAAGCTAAGATAAGAAGTAAAACACTAATAAATAAACTTAGATAATCAATTAACTCCATATTAGTAAAATATTCAATTATACTACTCATCATCTTCACCTCCATAAACATCTTTCAAATCATCTTGAACTAAATTTGAAGGTAATGGTTCACTTCGATATGCTGCTTTAGCAAGTACCGATGAACCAATTGGATTTGATAAAGCAATAAATACAATAATCAAACCAACTTTTAATAACCAATCAGGGTGGCTAATACCCACACCTATTAACAAACTAAAAGCTCCTAATGTAGTTGCTTTAGTTCCTGCTTGAATTCTGTTAAATACATCTGGCATTCTTAAAACGCCTAGTCCACCTAAGAGGAAGAATAATCCACCGATTATCATAAAAACATAACTAACTATTTCCATTTTTACCCTCCAAGTATCTTGCGAATACAATTGTTTCTAAAAATGCTAATATAGCGTAAACAATTGCAATATCAAGATATAGTGAATTTTCAAATTGGTGTGCTAAAAATACTATTACACCGATCACTATAATGTTGAATGTATCAAGAGATACAATTCTATTTGCCATGGTTGGACCTTTAATAAGTCTAATAATCGCAAATAGCATTCCTAATCCTATGAGAAGGAATACAATAATATCTAATATCATTTAAAAATCCCTCCTAGTATTTTTTCAAAAGGTTCTTTGATGTTTTGTTGCTTCTCTTCACTTGTTTCACCTTTAACTTCAACAGTATGGACATAAAGACTATTCTCTTCTACATCAATACTTAATGTACCTGGAGTTAAGGTAATTGAATTTGCTAAAGTCAATTTTGCAAAATCCCCCTCAAGTTCAGTATCAACTTTGATGATTCCAGGATTTAATGGAATCTTCGGACTTAATACTCTTCTTGCGACATCAATGTTAGCTAAAATCAATTGCCAGATGAATACAAATAAATAGACAAAAATGAATTTAACTAATCTTATTGGAAATAGTGCATCTATCTTGTAATCAACATATTTTGCGATAATCAATGTTAATACAAGACTCACAATAGCTCCTAATATTAATTCCTGAACAACAAAGCCTGATAATAATACATAGACAAGAAATAATACAAGAAAAGTTGCTAAATATTTCATAATTTTACCTCCTTATTTAATTTACTCTTTTCATATATTTTGAGCTTGATAATCAGATTGGTGTTGTCTTTAAATGGCCACTTAAGCCATTTGTAGATACCAGCATTAATCTTTTCATCAAGATTGTAGAGACCAAAATCCCCGAGGCCCATTCCGTACTTCTTCGTATATTGCTCATATATGTGATCCATTATGTTCCTATCTTTTATTCCTGAAGTAATTCGCAAATCAAATTCGCTTCCCACATTAACTTCAAAAATGTCGCTAAGAACAAATAGTTTCCCATATTCACCCATCAAATGAACAATATTACTGTTGAAACGATTAATAATATTAACCATTTCATCTAAAATCACGTTCTCAATATATTTAAGCAAATTCTCTTGATATCCACCTTCTCTTAGTAGTGAACATTCAAGTAAAATCTGATTATAGATTAACTGTGTGTAGATTGGTGAAACATAAATAAAATCATATTTTCTAAAATCATTTTTTAAGAACTCATAGTCCTTAATCTCTTCAAACTTTGTTTCAAGAAACTTATCAATCGCATCAAAAGTTGAAATCTTATAAATCTCACTTCTAAAATCAGAAAAGAAATTTGCTTTTTCAAATCCTGTATATTCAACTTCTTTAATTATTATTTTCTTCCGCTCGCTTTTGCTCAGTTTCATTTCATTTACAACTTTGCTAACACTAAGAGTATCAATATCAGTTATTACTACTTTGTCAAAATACTTCGTAAAAAAATACAGCGAAAAATCTTCCATTTTCCCTGCGCCAATGATTAGTGCTTGTCTAAAATTTTTGTTTTTTTGAAGTGTAGAATTTAGGATAATATCAACTTGCTTAGAAAAAGATAAATTCACACTACTTCTTTTTGTAAAACTTTGGTTTAGCTTATTGTTAAAACTTTGAATTATACTCATCTATAATCACCACAAATACTATTATAACTAATATCCATAGGCTCAACAAGAACTATTTAGTATGCGAAACATATAAATATGGCCAAGTTTGGTCGTTTTCACACTTACAAAGCCAAGAAACTGTCTTTTTGTTCGCATACTAATTATAAATTTTGTGATTTACATAATGTTTCTATAAATTTATGAAAACTTTTCATTAACTAATTTATAAAAAAAAGACTCTTGTTATAAACAAGAGTCTTTTATATGATGTTTTTTTCTTACGCTAATTGAAAATAATCTAAAATGTTGTTTTGCTTTTCTGTTTTCGGATCAAACTTAAACACTTTGAAGAAGAATTGAACTAAGTATCCTGCAACTATAATCATAACTACTGTACCTACGCCAAATTGTCCTCCTAATAGGATGCCAATTCCAAGAACAATAAATTCTATTGTAATTTTAATATATTTCACTTGGAAATTTGTGATTCTTGCTAAACCAACAAACAATCCATCTCTTGGTCCGGGACCAAGTCTTGATGCAATGTAAAAACTTCTACCTAGTGTAGTAAATAGTATCCCGAAAATTAGTACAATTATTTGCAAAACTAAATCATCAGGCATAACAGGATAAATTTTATCAAATAGATCAATTAAAGGTCCAACAATAAAGACATTTAGAATCGTTCCAAGACCCACTTTTGTTCCAAGAAAAAAGATTGAAAGCAATAAAATAATTGCTCCAACTATCATTGTTCCGCTTCCGAAACTTAACCAACTAACTTGAATAGCTAATCCATCATGAAATACACCCCAGCTACTCATACCTAGTAAAGAAATTTTTGTTAAATATATACCCAAAGCTAAAACTATGAAACCTAAAAATAGTTTTGGTAAACGTTTTAAATCTTCTAAGAATAGTTTCATAATTAACACCTTCTTCATTCCGCATTATACAATACAATTATTAATAAATAAAGTCTAATTGTTTAAAAAATATTATAGTAATGTTATTATGTTTTAGAGGTGGTATTTTATGCTTACGATAATTAAAGAACAAGCAAAAACAAGAAACAATATTTTAATGTTTGGATTATTGTTTATAATGTTTTTGGCCTTATACGTTTTTTTAGATTTTGAAGGAAATTCAAATTACCTAATAATGACGAGAAATTTTGGTATTGGAGTTACGATAATTCATGTCATAATTAATATATTAATTGCTACGTTATCTTCTATAATGGTCGGATTTAGTATTATTAATTATAAGTTAACAAAAGTTGAAGCAAAAGGTTCAAATGCTATCCCTTTTATAACATTTCTTTTTGGTATTTTAACTTTTGGATGTACTTCTTGTGTTGTTGCTTTCTTAAGTGCTGTGGGTATAGCGTTTACTCCACTAGTACTACCTAACGGAAACTTGCTTTGGAAGTTAGCTGCTTTACTATTTGTAGTACTAGGATTTGTATTTGTCATGTACTCAATAAAAAATACAAAATGTAAAATTAAAGAATAAGCTTTTATAGCTTATTTTTATTTTACTTTATCTTAATATCATATATAATTATTACGAGGTGAATACAATGAAAAATATTGTTACATTCAAAATTTTACATACAAGTGATATTCATGGTTATATTTATCCTAATTCTTACACAACAAAACAAGAAGGTGATTTTGGTTTAGCTAAATTATCTACATTGATAAAAAGTGTGAAAGATGAAAAGACAATTCTAATTGATTCTGGAGATACAATACAGGGTAGTCCTTTAACTTATTATTACTCTAAACAAGATCAAGATAATGCAAATCCTTTAGCTAATGTACTCAATGAGATTGGTTTTGATTATGTTACTATAGGTAATCATGACTTTAATTATGGAAAAGAGTATTTATTAGGTTATTTGAATCACCTGGATGCAAAAATATTAAACTGTAATTTATTGGATATCAAAACCAAGAATCCTTTTAAAGGTATAACTGAAGACATTATGATTATTGATGGTGTCAAGATTGGTTTAATTGGTGTAACAACACATTATATACCAAACTGGGAACAACCTTCTAACATAGAGAATATTGATATCTTAGATGCTTTTGAATCTACTAAGAAACAAGTAAATTCATTAAGAGACAAAGTTGATTTCCTAATCGTTAGTTACCATGGTGGTTTTGAAAGAGATTTGGAAACAAATGAATTACTAACAATTGATACTTCAGAGAATCAAGGTAGTAAAATTCTTAATGAGATAGAAGGAATAGATTTACTTCTTACAGGACATCAACATCGTTCATTATTTGGTACCCGAAACAAAACTATTTATACACAACCAGGATATAATGCGCAAAACTTAGCAGTGGTTGTTATAGAATATAATAAGGATTCAAAATCATATCAAGTTTTGGAAAACAAATTACTGGATTTACAAAATATAAAGGCTGATCAAAAAGTACTGGATTTAGTCAAAGAAATTGAAGATGAAACACAAAAGTATTTAGACACACCTGTTGGTCATATAGAGAATGATTTACTAATTTTAGATCAATTAGATGCTAGAATAAATAAACACCCAATCATCTCTTTGATTAATCATATCCAAATGAAATATACTAATGCTGATATTGCCTTATGTGGTTTAGCTAATGAAGTATCAGGATTTAGAAAAGATATTAGTATTAGAGATGTTATAGGTACATATGTTTATCCTAATACATTGGTAGTTAAAAAAATGGATGGAAGAACGCTCAAACTGGCATTAGAAAAAACCGCTGAGTTCTTTGATTTAAAAGATGGGGAAATTGTTGTTAGTGACGAATTTAATCATCCTAAACTACAGTTATATGCATATGATATGTATGACGGAATTGAATATACAATTAAAGTTGGGAATAAAAAAGGTGAAAGAATCACTTCTTTAACTAAAAACGGAATAACGATTAATGATAATGATGAATTTAGTGTTTGTATGAATAATTATAGAAGTTCTGGTGGTGGTGATTACTTCTTTATCAAAGACTGTGAAGTAATCAATGATACACAAACAGAAATCATTGATTTGTTAGTTGATTATATCGTTGAAACTAAAGATATAAAGATTCCTCATAAAGACAACATCAAAGTTATTAAATAGTGTTGTGGAATTTAGTTTTTTTTAGTACACTATACTGTTAATACTTAAGAGGAGTGACTAAAATGAGAAAATACTTAATCGGAATACTACTAATACTTACACTTTCGCTAAGTGCATGTGATTTTGGTAATAGTCCAATAATAGAACTAGATACAATTGATAAAGTCAAAAGTGAATTAGTCCTTGATGACGAAATTGAAAATATTACTTTACCAACAACTATTGATGGTGTTGAAATTACTTGGGAATCAGATGTCGAAAACACTTTGACTTCAAATTACACAATTATTCAACGTGCAGAAGATAGAGATATAACTCTTACCGCATATTTAATATTTGAAGGTAGAATGTTAATTAAAACCTTTGAAGTGACAGTTATAAAAACTGAAATCAATACTGAATATACAGATTATTATTCTGGTGCTGGTGGTTTAACTGGTGAAGCTCTAAAAACATTTTTACATTATTTAATTGATGATCATACCGAGTTATCATATGGTGCTTTAAGACAAGCTTTACAAGTAACTGATGAAGATCCAAATAATACTGACAATGTTCTCCTTTTCTATACAGGAGACAGTGTAGATAGTACTTGGGATTATGGAGCTACTTGGAATAGAGAACATGTATGGCCAAAAAGTTTAGGTGATATGTCTGATAATGATGCAGAACATAATGATTTGCATCACATAAGAGCTACAGATCCAGACGTTAACGGTGCAAGAGGAAACAAAGAATTTGATGAAGGTGGAACTTTAGTTAAAAACACAACTGGTTGTTTCTCTGATGGTAATTCTTTTGAACCTCGTAACGAAGTTAAAGGTGATGTTGCTAGAATTATATTCTATATGGCCGTTAGATACGAAGGTACAAACGGTGAAATAGATTTAGAAGTCATCGAATCATTAACTGGTTCAGCTCCTACTATTGGAGTATTATCAATATTAATTCAATGGCATTTACAAGATCCTGTAGATGATGCTGAACGAAATAGAAATGACTTAGTCTTTGGTTATCAAGGGAATCGTAATCCGTTTATCGATCATCCTGAATTTGTCGGATTGATTTGGGGTAGTAATTAATAAGAAAAGGAGCTAAATTTTAGCTCCTTTATTTTTTTGTAGGTGTATCTTATTTTTATTCTACTTCTTCTTCAATCTCTACTTCAATTTCTACTTCTTCTTGATCTCTTTTCACATGAAAAGGATCCAGTTTTATTACTACTTTGTATAAATCATCTTCAATTTTAT
This sequence comes from Candidatus Izimaplasma bacterium HR1, assembly GCA_000755705.1. Classification (NCBI taxonomy): domain Bacteria; kingdom Bacillati; phylum Mycoplasmatota; class Mollicutes; order Candidatus Izemoplasmatales; family Candidatus Izemoplasmataceae; genus Candidatus Izemoplasma; species Candidatus Izimoplasma sp. HR1. Next base: position 1,039,769 of record CP009415.1, on the reverse strand, counting down.
AAACATCGATACGATGTCCTTCTTCACCTTTTTCATTAACAAATGCTACTAAATCTTCTTTTGAAGTGAACATTTTAGTTTTTTGCTTAGGCCCCCTAGGTCTTCTAGGTCTATCAAAAGGTGGACGACCTTCAAAATGAGGTCTTCTTCTTTCATCATCTTTAAAATCTACATGAATATGTTTTTCATGTCTCTCATGTCTCTCATGTCTCTCATGAGGTCTTTCGTCTCTAAATTCTCTCTCACGTTTATCTCGTGGGTAGTGTTTCACATACACTTTTTTTTCCATATTGTGTTCTCTCTCTCTCACACCTACAGAATATATTATAAACCTTTTAAAAAAAAGTGTCAAATTAAGACACTTTTTTACTTACAATTCTTTTGATATCCTCAATATCTAATTCACTAAGAATTATCCCAATAAGAACTAAAGCCATTCCTATTCCCATATTATTACTAAATATATCTCCATAAAGCCAAACCGCGAATAATGGACCAAATAAACTTTCAGTTGATATTAGAATTGCAGCTTCAGCTTCATTAGTATTCTTTTGTCCAATACTTTGAAATATAAAAGCTACAAATGAAGCAAAGAATCCAATGATAATTGCGTATATTAGAATTCTAACGCTTTCCACATCTTGAAAATCTACAGGCGGTGCACCATCCTTAACAACCATGACAATGAATGCTACAACACTAAATAATAGTAACTGAAACGCCATTAATACAACAAGATCAACTTGTTTAGCTTTCTTCCCTAAGAAATAAATATGTATTGCGTAGAAGAAAGCGCCTATAAACGTTAATGAATCCCCAAAGTTTATCCCTGATTCTAACTCATTGAAATTAACTGTTATAAAGAGAATACCTATTAAAGTAATAATTCCTGCTAAGATAGTTTTAAAGTGAATATGTTTTCTCTCAAATATATAAATAATACCAGGCATTAAGACAATATATCCTGCGGTAATTAATGCATTGTTTGAAGGAGTTGTGTTAGCTAACCCCCATGTTTGGAAATAGAATCCTAAATATAAGAATACACCAAGGAATACTCCCCATTTAATTGTTTCCTTATTTGTCTTCATTATTCTTTTAAAATATAAAGCAAAGATAGCGATGGTTGCTGTAAAAAAGCGGACAAATAGTAATTCACTTTCTGTCCATCCAAAATCTAAAATTGTTTTATTAACGTAAAATCCAAATCCCCAGATAAGTCCTGCGGCTACAAGAACAATTCTTGCTAATGTACGATTCATCTAATCACCTCGATGCTAATGGTATTATATAGTATATTATTAGAATTGAAAAGCGATTTTTTAAAGCCTTTACATTTCTAGCGATTTGTAATAAAATATAGGGTCCTAGACTTACAAGGAGGTGGATAATATGTTTACAATTAAATACAACGAGAAATCAGTTGAATACAAAGAACATATTAGAGTAAATGAATTATTAGAAAATGAAAATAAGGTATATCCTGTAGCGTTAGTAAATAATAGACTTCGTGAATTAAGTTACATGTTTGGATATGATGCTGAAGTTGAATTTTTAACTTTAGATCATCCCGAAGCAGTACATATCTATGAAGCATCATTACGTTACTTAATAGCGATGGCTTTTAAAAATATATATCCAGAATACGAAATCAAGTTTAAATATAGCGTTTCTAGAAGTATTTTTTGCTATGTAGTAAATGATAATACTATTCAAATTGAAGAGGTATTAGAAAATATAGATAAAGAGCTTAAGAGATTAATAGCATTAGATATTCCATTTGAAAGAATGACTAAAACAGTTAAAGAAGCTAAAGAATTCTATCAAAGAAACTTTTATCAAGATCGTATTGATATTTTGGAATATCGACCTGAGAAGAAAGTTCACTTCTACCGTTGCAATGGGTACCAAAATTATGTATATAGTTATATGGTTCCTAGTACTGGTTATTTAACAAAATACAAAATGAGACCTTATGATATTGGTTTTGTAATTCAGTATCCGCGTGCGGAAACTGATTCGAAAATTCCAAAATTCAAAAACTCGCCAAAATATATTGAAACATTAAGAGATGCAAGTACTTGGGCTCATTTAGTTGAAGCTGACACTATTGCTAATTTAAATCGTCATGTAGAAAAAGACAGTGTTGTTGATTTTGTTCATATGTGTGAGGCAAAACATAACGCAATGTTAACTGAGATTGGTGATTTAATAAAAGATAATGATGATATCAGATTAATTGCTATTGCTGGTCCATCTAGTAGTGGTAAGACAACTTTTAGTAATAGACTGCGAATCGAGTTAATGACTAGAGGATTAAAACCAGTAACAATTAGCTTAGATGATTACTACTTAAATAGAGAAGATATTCCAACAGATAAAAATGGTAAAGTTGATTTAGAACATATTAATACTTTAGATATTGAATTGTTCAATCAAAACATGACTGACTTAATTAAAGGAATCGAAGTAGAAATGCCTGTCTTTGATTTCACAACCAAACGTCGTGGAGGTTATCGTAAGCTCAAAGTAGGAACAGATAATCCAATTATTATTGAAGGAATCCATGCTTTAAATGATAAATTGACAAGCAGTATCCCTCATGAGCAAACATTTAAGATTTATATAAGTCCCCAATTACAAATGAACTTAGATGATCATAATCCAATTAGCATTACTAATGTACGTTTACTTAGACGTATCGTTAGAGATAAACAGTTTAGAAATGCTAGTGCATTAAGAACAATTGGAATGTGGGAAAGTGTTCGTGCCGGAGAATTTAAATGGATTTATCCTAACCAAGAACATGCTGATTATGTATATAACTCAGGACTACAATATGAATTAAGTGTTCTTAAGAAATATGCATTACCTACATTAAAAGAAATTGCTAATGATAGTGAATTCTATATTACAGCAAATAGATTAATAAAATTCTTAAAGTATTTCGTTGATATTCCTGATGAACATGTACCATGTAATAGTTTATTACGTGAATTCATCGGTGGTAGTTGCTTTAGAGAGTAATTGACCATTTAAATAAATTAAACACTGTAAAAGTTATAAAATAACTTAATACAGTGTTTTTTTAATATAACAACCTTACTAACTACTATTTCTAAATTTGCTTCTTTTCGGTAGTTTTCGTCCATTATATAGAAGGTTTTAGACACTCTTCACAGTCAACCACTTCAGTACTTATTTGATTAAAAAGTTCAAAAAAAAGAGGATTACTCCTCTTTTGAAAATTTTTCTAAGTCTTTTCCATCCATTCTAAATGGAATCCAACCACGTAATGGTTTAGCTCCCAAATTTTCATAGAATCGAATTGAAGGTTTGTTCCACTCTAGACAATTCCATTCAAAACGTAAGCAATCATTTTCTAATGCAATACGTGCTAAATATTTAAGCACTTTTTTACCAATTCCTTTACCTCTTTCCTTGTCTTCAACAAAGAAATCCTCTAAGTGTAATGTTGGTCTTGCTAAGAATGTAGAGAAAGAGTAATAATAAATTGCGAATCCAATAGGTTCACCGTCTCTTCTAACAAAGATAACTTCAGCACGTTCATCATCAAAAATATTCTTCACAATATCTTCAACTGAAGCTTTCACGTATTTCCTCATTCTTTCGTATCTAGCTAATTCTTTGACGAAGTATAAGATTTTGTCTGCTTCTTCTCTTTTAGCTCTCGTAATAGTAATTTCGCTCATTTATTCATCACTTCCTTTTCATTTAATTTTTCTTATTTATATTTTATCATATTTTTAGTTTTTTTTATAGTTTTTATGCGATATAAAAAAAATTAAAAAAGTGTTTTCAAAATCAGTTAATGTGTTATAATGTGCGTGTGAAAGCGTTTTTAGTATCTTTGAAAAGGAGTAGAATTATGTTTAAAAATATTGAAGAAATGATTAAATTTGTACAAGAAGAAAAAGTTGAAGTAATTGATTTTAAAGTTGTTGATATGAAAGGTAGATGGCATCGTCTAACTATCACTTCTCAAAAACTAGATAAATCTGTAATGGAAAAAGGAATTGGTTTTGATGGTAGTAGTTATGGATTCTTAACAGTTGAGAAATCTGATATGGTGATGATTCCAGATCCTGCTAGTTGTTTCTTAGATGAATATAAAGAACACAAGACAATTGTTTGTATAGCCGACATTTACCAAATTGATGGAAATAATTTAATTAGATTTGAAGATGATCCAAGATATATCGCTGAAAAAACTGAAAGTTTTATGCGTGATAATAACTTAGCAGATGAATGCTTACTTGGTCCTGAATTTGAGTTTTTCGTTTTAGATCATGTATCATATAAAAACACAAACCAACATATGGAAGTAAAACTTGATAGTGCACAGGCAAACTGGAATAGCAGTGATGATAGTTATAAAAATATCGGTTATACTGTTCCTCATCATGGTGGATACCATGTTGATAGTCCTTGGGATGCTAGTTATGAATTTAGAACTGCTGTTAGTTTAGCTAGTGAACGAGCTAATATTCCAATTAAATATCATCATAGTGAAAATGGTGGACCTGGACAAGTTGAAATTGAAGTAAATTTTGCTGGAATCAAAGAAATGGCAGATAGAACAATGAAGATCAAAAACATTTTGAATCTTACTGCATTTAAAATGCGTAAAAGTGTAACATTTATGCCAAAACCTTTTGTAGATGAATGTGGGAATGGAATGCATGTTCATATTCAACTTAAAAATAAAAATGAATGGATTATGTATGATAAAAAAGGATATGCTGAATTAAGTGATATAGCCCATTATGCTATTGGTGGAATTTTAAAACATGCAAAAGCAATTACGGCAATTACTAATCCTTCTACTAACTCATATAAACGTTTAGTACCTGGTTATGAAGCACCAGTAACTATTGGTTATGCTACTGCTAATAGAAGTGCAGTTATCCGTATTCCCGGATACACAATCCAAGAAGATGAAAAGCGTTTTGAACTACGTAGCCCAGATGCTACTGCTAATCCTTATTTAGCATATAGTGCAATTATGATGGCAGCATTTGATGGAATTAAAAACAAGATCCATCCGAATGATATTGGTTTTAAACCTTATGACTTCAACTTATACACTTTAAGTCCTGAAGAGCAAAAGAAAGTTAAAACCTTACCAACTACTTTGATGGAAGCCGCTAAGGAGTTAGAAAAAGATTATGAGTTTTTACTACAAGGTAATGTCTTTAGTAAAAATATTATCAATAATCATCTAAAAAGAATTAAAGAAGAATATTTACTCGTTAATAAAATGCCTCATCCAATTGAATTTGAGATGTATTATAGTTTGTAAAAAAAAGGAGCTAAATTTTAGCTCCTTTAATCTTTTTGTATGCTACTTAAATATAAAATGATTTTTTGCTTATCGTTAAGTGTAAATTGATGACTTGAATCTTTTAGAAACTCAATTAAATGTGCATCTACTAAAACTTTATATACTGCTTTAAATTTCTTGAATTTAGTTTGCGATAAATTTAAGTTTTCATCAATTTGTCTGAATCTATTGTTTGTATCTAATGTTGTATAGATTTTTTCTTCTTGATAAGAACGCATTACTTTTAACATGTTCATTAAAGCACGTTTATTTTGTTTATTAGTAAGATATGGTTTGATTTTCTCATAATCAGTTGTTTTCGCTTTAGTTGTTTTTGCTTTTGTTGTTACTGGTGCTTTTGATTCTACTATAACGCGATAATCATTAATGATTAAGATTTTATCAGTTGATGATTTAAAGACGATTCTTTGTGAATCATCTGGTGTTGCTACTAACCATACTTGTTTATTGAATTTACGTAATGTATTCATTACGATAGAATAATCACTATCACTTGTTAAAAATACAAATAAATCAAATGCTGGGTTTCCAACATGTAATTTCTCTAATGCATCAACACTGATCATTAAATCAGCACGATTTTTTTTACCTGTTATATGTGGTGCATCTTCGATTGTGAAGTTTAATTCACTTAGTTGATTTCTATATCGTTTTAGAGTTGATGATTCTCCAATGGCTTTCTTTAATCCAAAGACGGCTTTTTCTGCGCCTTCAAATTCATTTGTTACTTGTAATCTAATATCATCTAGTAAGTCTTCAAGACTTATTAACCCTTTAATGTTTTCTACATCTAAGTATATAGCTACGTTTACTGTCTTCATAATTTCCTCCTTTTTACTTCTTTTTTATTATAACACACTATTAAAAAGAAAGAACTATTTAGAATAGTTCTATTTTTTATAGTATTTTGCTAATCCACCTATACTTGTTTCACGGTAATTTTCATTTAAGTCTTTTCCTGTTTCCATCATTGTATGAACAACTGTATCAAATGATATTTTTCTACTACCCATTAATAGGAAAGATAATTCACTTGCGTTGATTGCTCTATGAGCAGCAACGGCATTTCTTTCAATACAAGGTATTTGAACATGTCCTTTTACTGGATCACAAGTTAGACCTAAGTGATGTTCTAAGGCAATCTCTGCTGCGTATTCAATTGTATCAATATTGTTATTAAATAATTCACTATGAGCAGCTGCAGCCATACTGCATGCTGTTCCTACTTCTGCTTGGCATCCTGCTTCTGCTCCACTGATAGAAGCATTGTGTTTTATAATATTACCTATTAACCCTGCTGTTGCTAAAGCGTCTAAAATACGGATGTCACTGAACTTATGAATATCTCTTAAATAATATAGTACACTTGGTAAAACACCACTAGCACCGCATGTCGGTGCTGTAACTACTGTTCCACTGTTTGCATTAACTTCACTAACTGCATAAGCGTATGCACTAACTAGTCTTAATTGATTACTTGTAGTTAAGTTTTGATTATATAGTAAGCTTCGCGCTTTTCTTACGACTTCTAATTCTCCTGGTAATACTCCTTCAGTGTGAAGTCCAAGATTAATTGAATCTTTCATTTGAAACCAAATAGTTTCTAAAAATTCTTTGAAGTCTTTGTCTTCATACTTATATACATATTCATAAAGTCTAAGATTATTCTCTTTACAATATTTTTGAATTTCATCAAAGTTTTTATGAGGATAAATATGTTTAGATTCTTCATATTTATCTCCTTGTTTTAGGATACTTCCTCCACCGATTGAATAGTAACGATCATTAGCTATTAATTCATCACCTTTATAGACTAATACATCCATAGTATTAGGATGTTCAATATCACAATTCGAACTAAAAACTACTTCAACGTTTTCTAAGATATCTTCAATAACTTTATCAGTTAAATGCCCTTTTCCAGTTAAACTTAAAGAACCATACAATACTACTTTATATCTGTCAGCATCATACTCACTTTTAACACGATTACAAATTCTTTCAGGTCCAATTGTGTGCGAACTTGAAGGGCCTCTACCAATTTTGTATAACTCTCTTATTGATTCCATATGAACACCTCACTTGGGTTTATTCATTTTTATAATAACACTAAAAATAATAAATACAAGTACAAAAAAAACTCAGATTTCTGAGTTTAGTTTGCTAGTTCTTCAGTTTCTAATTTTTTAAGAAAATCATGTAGTGGTTGTTCAGGTACAAAACCAACGTTTTGTCCAAGTACATCGCTACCTTTAAAGAATAATAATGTAGGAACACTACTTACTCCATATTCACCTGCTTGAGGATGACTATTTGCATCTGCTGCTATGAATACTACATTTTCTAAATCTTCTACACCACTAAGTTTTTCAAAGACTGGTTTTAACATTTTACATGGTGGACAAGTTGTTGTGGCAAATTTTACTATGGCGATTTTTCCTTCTTCTAAATGATCTTGAATTGATTCATTACTTTTTAATTCTACTAACATAATATCACTCCTTTTTTAAATACATTTGTATTCTACTCCTAAGTGTAATTTTTTTCAAATAGTTTGCTCACGAACTTTAGTCTGATATGCTATAATGAACTGAGGTGATTTTATGGTAAACAATGTTATACCATTTGTTCATAGTTTATTACGTGATAATGTAACTAAAACCGATGTTGTAGTTGATGCTACTTGTGGGAACGGTAATGACACTTTGTTACTAGCGGAATTAAGTAAATTTGTATATGCATTTGACGTTCAAGATGTAGCAATTAGTAATACTGAAATGTTACTTAATGAAAGTAATGTGAGTAATTATAAAATCATCCAAGATTCTCATGAGAATCTTGGTAACTATATTGATAGTGAGTTAAAGGCGGTTACTTTTAATTTAGGTTATCTACCGGGTAGTGATAAAAGTATCCAAACTTCATTCAAAAGTACAATAAAGGCTATTGAGGATTCACTTAGTTTACTTGTAAGTGGTGGTATAATTACGATAATTCTTTATGTCGGACATAATGGTGGATTAGATGAGGCAAACGAGGTAAATAGCTTTTCAAAACAACTAAATAGAAAAGCATATAAAGTTCTTCAATATAGTTTTATAAATAGGGATACTTCTCCTTATGTAATAGTTATTGAAAAACATTAGATTAGTGATATAATGTAATGTTACTGAGGTGAGAAAGATGAAAAAATTATTTACAATATTATTGTTATTATTGATTAGTTTTACTCTGAGTTCTTGTGATAAAGAACCAGAAATTACTGTTGAAGATTATTTAGAAGTCTATTACTTAAATGATTTTCATGGAGCGCTTACTCCAAGTAGTGATCAATTAGGAATATCTTATATTGCTAATTTAGTTAATACAGCACAAACAGAAACTCCAGAAAACTCTATATTCATTGTTGGTGGAGATATGTTACAAGGTAGTGCATTAAGTAATTACTATGATGGTTTAAGTACAATTAATTTACTTAATTTAATGGGATTAGATGCTTTTACACTTGGAAACCATGAATTTGATTGGGGTCTAGATGTTATTGCTACTTATAAAGATGGTAATTTAGAAAATGGTGAAGCAGACTTTCCGTTTTTAGGTGCTAATATTTATTATGAAGGTACAACAACCAGTCCTGATTGGATTGATCCATATGTAATTCTTGAAAGAGGAGAACATAAGATTGGTGTTATTGGAACAATGGGGTATGGTTTAGAATATGCAATAGCTCAAAGCAAAATTGATGGTTATGAATTTGGTGACCCTGTTGAAGCTATTGAACATTATAGTGAATATTTAAGAACTACTGAGGGATGCGACATTATAATTGTTTCCTCACATGACTCTGGTAGCTATTTGAATAATGAATTACTACGTTTACCTGATGCAGCAAGAGTTGATGCCATTTTTAATGGACATTCTCATTCATCTTATCAAAGAATTGATAATGATGTAGCTATTGTTCAATCAGGAAGTAATGGTGAATTTGTTGGTTATGTTAAATGGGATTTCAGATTTGATCCTGTAGATATCGAGGTTGATAATATCGATGCATATGGATCAGCACTATTAGATGTAGCAGACCCAGATGTTGAAGCATTATTAAATCAATATATTGCTGAGACTGATGAATTCTTAGGAGACGTTATTATTACAAGTAATGATAACTATTCTAAAGGTGAACTTAGTTGGTGGTTAACAGATTTAATGAGAGAAGTTACACAAAGTGATATAGCTTTCCACAACTATGGTGGAACTAGATCAGATATTAGTTTAGGTGAAGAGATATCATTAAGTACGTTATATGATATTTGGCCATTTGATAACATTATTAAAACTGTTTTGCTAAGAGGAGATACAATAAAAGTCTTAATTAACAGTGGTGATTTAGCTTATAGTAGTGATATATCATTATTTGAAGATGATGTACTTTACCGAGTAGCTACAAATGATTATGTTTTTGATAAAACAACTAACCCATTTATTAATGGTGAAGATATCGTTAATACTGGTATTGTCATTAGAAATTTAGTTAATGATGAGTTATTATTACAAAGTGAAGAGTATTCAGATTTTTCTACTAGAAATAGTTTTATGATAGATCACAATGATTACGTAATCGAAGAATAAAAAAACAAAAGACGATTTTTAATCGTCTTTTTTAATTACCCATATCAAATACTATTTTCCACTTACCTTCTTCTTTTTGCCATGTTGTTACGTATTTCCCAATCTCTTTAAATTCTTTATCTTCAATCTTATAAGTTCTTATATATGTACCTGTAGTAACTCCCAAAGTGCTATCTTTACTTATAAAAGCATGAAGTGGTTCCCAGGTAAAATCAATATTATCTAAGCGATAAATCATTCCTACTAAACTCACCATTTTACTTCTATCTTTGATGTATGCTTCATGTTTAGGAGTACCCATTATTGCTTTTTTAGATAAGTATTTAGCCCAGCTTTCTACACCTGTTTTTTGTGACTCCAGACAAAACAGTTTATCTAACTCCATTAGTTCTTTAATTTCCTTTTTCATATTATCACCTATTTAAATTATATCTTATATTTTTGAAGTATGTAAGTGGTTTCTTATTGAATTACAAGTGCTTTCATATATGATATAATAGAAGCGCCGTAGGAGGTTATATTATGAAGAAATATATTTTAGGTATTATACTAATATTAGTTGTTGCTTTAAGTGGTTGTAGATCTGGTGTTAATACCGATGTAACATTTAGTATCGATAGTGATACTGTGGTTTCACAATTCGAGGGAGAAAATTTTGTTAAACTTTATGATGTTAGTGCTAGTGATTATCTTGGAAAAGATATTAGTGCTTTTATTGAAGTTAGAGGTACTTATGATTTAGATGTACCCGGTAACTACAATATATCATTATATGTAGCTGATGATTACGGGAATAACGGTGAAATTAATATTGTTTTAGAAGTTAAAGAAATCACATGTGAAATAGATGACACTCAAGAAAAATGTATAATCCATATTGAGAGTATTAATTTTAGTGAAGTTACTAATAATATAACAGGATTATATTTAGATGATTTTGTGAAAATAACTGTTGAAGTTACTCCGCAAAATGCTGATAACAGAACAATTATTTTTAGTTCAAGTGATGAGACAGTTGCTACTGTTTCTGAATATGGTTTTGTCTTTGCTCATAAAGTAGGTACAGTAACAATTACTGCAAAAAGCGAAGATGGAAGTTTTGAAATTACAAAAGAAATCTCAGTTTGGGAGAAAACATGTGATGTCGATCCTTTGCAAGACAAATGTGCAGCTGATATTCTAGATGATCAATCAAGAATTGTAACACTTGGTTCTAGTAATGTTAGTGGTACTAATTATAATGAAGTGTATGTTAATAATCGAGTTTATTATCAAATATATGTTAGAACATTTGCTGATTCTGATGGTAACTATAAAGGTGATATTAATGGTATCATTGATAACTTACAATATTTAAAAGATCTAGGTGTTGGGGGAATATGGTTAATGCCTGTTACTGAATCTAGAAGTGATCATGGTTATGAAGTTGATGACTATTTTGATATTGATAGTGAATACGGTACAATGAGTGATTTTGAAGACTTACTTGTTGCTGCTGATTTACTAGACATTGATATTATAATAGATTTAGTTATAAACCATATGGGAGCTTATAATGAAATTTTCCAAGACGTTTTAAGAAATGGGACTAATAGTGATTATTACAATTGGTTTAGCTGGTTAGATAGTGATGATCCTAAAGCAAGTTATAAAGGTTCTTGGGGACAAACAATTTGGTATGCTCCTGAAGGTAGAGAATGGTTAAAGGACGGATTCTTTGATATCCATCCTAGTTTATATGATAAGGTTTATTGTGGTTACTTTAGTGATTGGATGCCTGATCTAAATTTAGAAAATCCTGAAGTTAGACAATATCTCGAAGATGTAGGAGAGTTTTGGTTAAATAAAGGTGTTGCTGGTTTTAGAATGGATGCGACTAGTCATTTCTATGCTAATAACGAACACTTTGGATTAAATAATCATGAAGAGAACGTTGCTTACTTAACAGAGTATTTTAGTTTCTTAGAAACTGTTAACCCTGAAGTGTTTGTTGTTGCGGAAGCTTGGGAAGGTTATGGAACTTATGCTAGTTACAATGCATCTGGTGTTAGTACGATAAACTTTGAGTCAAATTATAAAATTAAAGATGCTGTTAACGGAAATTATATCAATTTCGCAGAAAGCATTAATGCTGTATACAATGAATACAGTAAGTATAACCCTGATTTCATCGATGCACCGTTTATATCGCATCATGACGGCTTAGGACGTATCGCTTCTCATACTGGTGGTTTTGAAGAAACAAGACTAGCTGCGGAGGTTCTACTGACTTTAACAGGTAATCCGATTATTTACTATGGTGATGAAGTTGGAATGAAAGGTGTTTCTAATACGAGAAACAATATGATCTGGGGGAGTTACTATAGTGGTTTATTTGCAGCAAGTATTGATATCAATACTGATACAGTTGATGAGCAATTATTGGATCCCGATTCATTACTAAGTGTTTATACTAATATAGCTAATGTTAGAAATGATTCTCTAGCTTTAAGCTATGGTGATTTCACACCATACCAAGATGGTTATCTAGAAGGTTACTACCGTGCATTTGAAAATGGTGAAGATAAAGAGGTTGTTGTTGTTTTATTCAATTTCACAAATACATTCTTTATTCCAATACCTGATGAATTTACATCATATGAAATCATGTACCGTACCAATGATTCAAACTTTGGAGGAATTAGTCCAAACAGTACAATGATTATTAAAATCCCTTGGGATTTATATGAAAGTCTAAACTAAAATAAAAAGGTCTGAATTTAATTCAGACCTTTTTTTTGATTGTTATTCACCGGCGATTCCAGATTTATCAATACTTTCAATAAAGTATCTTTGGATAAATCCGTACATAATTGCAAGTGGTAAAATACTAAGGATTGTCCCAGCAAACGATTTTGCTTCTGTATAATCAACATTCACATTGCTTCCTGAAGTATTAAAGTCAGCAACACTGTTCCATGTTGATTGAAGTTGTCGTAAGAACATCGGGATTGTATCAATCTGGGCATTTAAATATGCACTGGTGAGGAATGTTTCATTCCAGTTTACTGCAAACCCATATACGAAGGCAATTACAAAGGCAGGCGTTGCCATTGGAATCGCTATTCTAACAAATATTTTGAAACTATTCGCACCATCTAAGTAAGCTGATTCTTCAATTTGTCCAGGCATCATTGAGAAGAATTGGTAGAAGATAAGAATAAAGAATGTAGCTTGAATACCTGAGCCAAAGAATGCTGGTACCCATAATGCAAACATTGTTCCCTTTATACCAATTTCGTTATACATTAATGCACGAGGGATAAATAGTAATGTTTTAGGTAAAATATAGATTAGTAATAACATTACGAACAAGAATCCTTTTAATTTAAACTTAAATCTTGCGAGTCCATAACCAATTAGAGCACTACTTATAACAGTAACAAATGTTGTTGTACCACTAACAAATAGTGTATCAGTTAAACTTTTTGGTAAGAACAATAAGATAACTGTTAAGAATATACTTGTACCAAATAATTTACCTTTATCTTCGGTATATAATCTACCTAGATATGTAGCAAAAACTGGTAATAAGCACACTAAAACAAATTTGAATGTTTCAATATGTTGTAGTTTTTCAGTTAAAGTATAAACAGCTAATCCTGTTGACTCATCAACAGCATTTAATACCCCAAATGTTCCTTTAACAAATGTTATATCTAAACCTAATCCACGCCATGCATATAAGTAATTATCAAAGAATACCCTTGAAGGGATCCACATAATAGTACTATCTACTAAGTCTGTGTTTGACATCAAACTGATCATAAACATGTAGAAGATTGGATATAAGAATACAAATGCAAATGTAATACTTAAGAAATATACTAAGAAATAATATAGGATCCCTTTACGGTTTCCACTACCTAAAATTCGTGCTCGATAATGAGGCCAATTAAGTTTGAAGTCTTTAAAGAATTTTCCTGTTTTTTCCATAATTACGCCCCCTTACTCTCTAAAGCTAGTTTTTGTGACTTGCTTAAGAGTTTTTTCTTACGATTTTTACCAAGAAGGGTTCTTCTTAACTGTCCATTAGAAATGAACAATAGAATGGTAATAACGAGGATTTGCACGAATGTATAAATTAATGCCATTGCACTAGCGTATCCTTCCCTTCGATCGAAGGCGGTACGTGAATCATTAATGATTCCATTGATTGGGTTACCATCAAAGTTTCCTAAGAATACAACGATAAAGATAATACTTACTGTAATCGCAGGACTTATGATTGGAAGAGTTATCTTCCAAAACATACTCCAAGAGTTAGCTCCATCAATACTAGCTGCTTCATATAAACTTTTGTCTACTTTTTGAAGCATTGCTAAGAAGATTAAGATTGGCACTCCGGTATACCAGAGAATTTCTATGATAATACCGAATAATTCCATAAAGAGATCAAGAGCAAATTCGGGTACAATTGTTGTAATAACATCGATTACAAAGAAACTTAAGTTAATATCCATACCACCGTACTCGCTCATATTAGCAAGTAGTTCACCATTTAAGATGATAATTGGTAAGAAGAATATCATTCTAAAGAATCCTTTACCTTTAATACTCTGATTTAACAACATCGCAATGATTATTGCTAATGTAATAATAACTGGTGTAAATAATAATACCCTTACGATAAAGTTTTGCACTTCTAATACAAAATCAATATCTACTTGTAATATTCTTCTAAAGTTTTCAATTCCTACCCATTGGTAAGTAAATTCTGTTTGGTATTGGATAACATTGTTAAAACTCATATAAATGATTCGTCCTAGTGGGTATAAAACTAAACCTAATAAACCAACTATAAACGGTGATGTAAATGCGTAACCTGTTGCCGCTTTTTTCTGTTCCATTGTTAACCCTCTTCTACCATTTTGATGTCTTGTAAATAAAGGTTTTAAAGTCACTTTATAAAGCGGGTATAAGATAAATCGTTTTATCCAACTAAGTGGTGGATATTTGAATAGGAATAGAATAAATCTACCAATATTAACAATAACTGTGCGGTAAATCCAAACAATACCCATAATAATAAATCTTATGAAATACTTATAAATATTATAGATGATAAATCTGTAGATTGGACTAATAACAAAAGTATAAATATGAATTAATACATATCTGTTTAATAAAACAGATGCAAATCTAATACCATACCAAATACCTTTTGCAATAGTAATAAAAAACCATTCGATTCCATTGATAGCAAAACCACATATTTTAAAGTATCCATTAATGATACCTTTAAAGAAATCTACTATTCTAGTCATGATATCACCACATAACTTTGTGGATCTACAGTGTAAGTGTCCACTGTAATTTCACTTGTATTGTAGTTAAGGAGTATTTGCGTTCCATCATCGTATTCAACAAGAACAACTCCTGAAGAAATAAAGGTGTGGTCAACCATTTCTTTTTGGATTGTACTATTTAATCCTTCGGAATAGAAGTCTTTATAAATTTCCATTCTATTTTGAAGAATTTGATATTCACTAATATATACATTACTTGAATTAGTAAGTTTTAAATCATAAGTAGACCCACCAGTTAAAACATAACTAGGGAACACTCCAAATTCAACTAATCTCAGTAAGGTAAATTGCTCATCTGATGCAAAGTTAAGGTGCTCTGAGTACATATCTACAGTTCCACCAAGTACTAATTGTACAAATGGAATTGAAGCACTAATGAATGAATAATCACTACTACTAATAGGTGCATCATAGTATGTGCTAACATATCTAAATAAGTATGCATCTGGTGTATAGATACCCGTATTAATATTGTTAGTGTAATAGTAATCTAACATTTCAAGCATTTCTGCTTGATTTTCATTGGCGTATTTAACACCGTCATCCCAACTCGTATATACTGTACGGTCAAACCCTGCTAAGGCAATGTTTTCGATACCATATTTACTTAGACTTTCAAGATCATCTTCTGCTCGACCAAAGAAAGTACCAGTATCATTTACTAGATGTGCAAAATACATTGAAGAAAGTTCTATATAATATATCTCACGTTTACTTAATGTTTGAGCGTGGTTTCTTGAATAATCTTTGTAGCTTCTAACATAATCTAAATAATAATTAAACTCGATTCCTTCATTTTCAAAGAACTCTAACATATCTTTAAAGTCACCTTTACCACCAAGTTGACGGTAAACATCAAAACTATAACCCATATCAGACATATTAAATGTTTTTAGTGAAGTGATTAGTTCATTGTAACCTTCATCTTGAAGTAGTTTTACTGTATCTACTACTTCTTTATATGAAGTTATCTCAGTAATTGTATTTGATAAGATCCCTTGAGTAATCTCAGCACCAATGAAATCTACTTTTGTTGGTACTTCTGCGTAGTTTTGTCTATTTTGATCAGGGAATGTATCGTTTTCAATTAGATAGTCTTTATAAGATTTTGCTACACCAACGTAATCAGCTTCTTCACCTGTCATAAAGACAAATTTTAAAGTAGCATCATATACATTAGGGTCATCTTGATATGAAATACGATATTGATCTTCATTTGAACGCGATTGATATTGCTCATAACTTTGACGATATCTAAAGTTAAAGAATGAAGAGTAAAATGCATTTACATGTCCTGCTGTACGGAAGTTGTACTGAGCATAAGGTGCACCTGATTCAATAATTGTATAGAATCCAGTATTACCTGTATCATGAACTACTCCGTATATTGGTAATGTAAGTCTTTTAGTATCTTTTAAAGTAAAAGCACGTGCTCTAGGAGATAGTGATGAATAACCCAAATCTTCTCCATAAACATCAAGAATTAATGTTGTTTTATTTTCTGGATTTTCTTCTAATGAGATTAATGCTCCACTTCCATCAGGAATAATTACATATCCATCATCTTCACTTAATGTTGAACCAAAGTATTGGAAGACAGTGATGTTTCTTAATAAGTAATAAGTAGAGTATTGACTATTATCCCATAAATCTGGATTGTATTCTTTAATAGATTCATAAGGAATATTTACATTTAAACTTCCATCATCTATTGTAACTTCTAAATCAAAACTGATTTGAATGTAAGGATGATCAAAATCAACCTTAGCAACATAACCATTACTCAACGTTTCTATTGTTGAAGAGGCTGCTGGTTGTGAGTCGTTTACAACGTTAACGTTACTTAGATAACTTACAGTTACAGGAGAATCTAAGATAAATAAATCTAATGATACTCCTGATTTTACTGGAGCTAACGCTTCATCAGTAAAACCATTATATCTAGCTAAAGCTTCGGGTGTAATACTATATGAGCTATAAACATAGCCATTAGCTTTAACTCGAACAGCAACAGCTAAAGTGTCTCTTTCTAAGTATAATTCTAAATCACCATCATCTGCCATAAGTTCAAATGTGTCAGGGATAGTAATATCATATGTTTCTAACTCTTTTTCTGGTACTTCAATGTAACTATTCATATCAATTGAACCATTTGATAATCCGTTACCTAAATTGATATCATAATCAATTTCATTTCTTGCGTTTACTTTTGAAATAACAAATGCCCCAAATATAAAGGTAGGAATTAATAGTATAATTAGTAGTTTTTTCATCGCTCAATCAACTCCCTTGCAATTTGCTCGGTGACAGTGAATATCTGTGTATCTATTGAGTAGATAACAAATAGGAAGATACCCATTATCAACATTGTGAAAAGACTGATTCCAATAACTCCAAACGTTTCTCCTACTTCGTAGTTATGAATCTCTTTAATCATAAAGAAGAAATAAATAGCTACCCAGATATAAGTAATCGTTAATGGACCATTGTAGAATACAGCTTCTTGATAAGTTAATACATTACTCAAAATAGTTATTAGTGGAAAGACAATTAGTAACGGAGTTAAGCTCATAGCAGTTGCTACAAATACATTTTTGAATGAGCCTTCACCATCTCTTATTAGACAAACGAAATAATTAGCAACTACCCAAAGTGCCAAAATACTTATTAAGATGATTAATTCATACATAATATTTGGATTTGGATCAGCTAAGAAGATAACGTTAGTTACTGTTTGGTACATAATATATACTAATGCTAATAAGAAGTATATTATACCTGCAGTAGAAACACTAACCGCTGCTTTGCGCTTTATTTCATAGTAACCATCTAATGGATGTTTTAAGAAATGTTTTATATAAGTTAATTCTCTTATCGTTTTATTCTTTTTCTTAATTTTTACCCATAATTCTTCAAAACCTTTTGTGAAATGGGTACGTTTATTTACAAACTTAAATATGAATCTTGTTAGAAATAGAATAGAGAATATCAAAATTACCGTTTCTAAGTTTTGTTCTAACCAAGTTTGGCGTATTTGCCAATAAGCATCACTAATACCATCATTATAAGAAGCTAATTTGAAGTGATATAATGCCTCTTCGTAATTATCTTGTCTTATAAATGCATCACCAATACCTTCATGAGCGATATCGAAAACAGTAGCATACTCTAAACTGAACTCCCAGTTTTCTTTAGCTAACTCCTCATCACCATCTTGATAAGCTTGGAAAGCGTTGTGAACAGAGTTAGTAAACTCTGTAGGGTCATAAATTTGTAAGAAACCATTACCTCTATCGACAACAAACAATCTGTCTCTTGAGTCAGCTGCTATACTTGTTGGATTAAGTAATAATCCATCACGGTTAGCACCAATATCAGTAACACTGAAACTGAAAATTAATTCTCCATCAGCATTATACTCATTGATCCAACCATATTCCTCAATTACAAGAACATTTCCATAATTACCAACCCATAGATCTACTGCTCCAACCCAACCTCGAGCATCATTGCTAAAGAAGTTCGTTCCAGAAACATTAAACTTTTTAATAACATCATCTTCTAAAGTTGAAGTTACTGTGTAAACATATCCTTTTTCATCGATAGCTACACTTGAAACATAATCAACTAAAATATTAGATTCAGTACGAAGTTTATCTTTTTGCTCCTCAGATAATAACAATGCTCTAATTTGATCTAATAAAGGCATCCTAATTGGATTCCCACCAAAGAAAGTAATGTAATCACCATCACTATCAAGCATGATAAGTCCGTTTTCACTTTGAGCACCAACAACGTACATATTACCTCTTGTGTCAACTGCGACTTTTTTAGGTGTAAATTTATATCCACTAACAGGATCTTCAGGATCACCAATAAAAACAGGATGATCAGGTGTAGTTACTGTTTGGATAGGTTTATTTTTTTCTTGGAATAAAGTGTGACGGAATAATGTTTTTCCTGCAAAATCTGCAGTCGTTCCGTTTACAACTTTACCAAACATTTCTTCAAAATTAATTTTTCTAAATATTTCTTCTTTTGAATCGTAATCTTTAAAGATTACAGTACTATTTAAAGAACCATCAGTTGGTACAACGTCTATTTCATAGACAGGAGTACCTATTGGATCGTTTTCATCATCTGAAAGGTAGAATACATCACCAGTATTCATTGTCTCTGAACCATCCACATCATCTAACCAAATAAAAGACGATGGTGCTCTGTTCAATACTTCATCTCGATCAAAGATAAAGATACTCTTTTGGAAACTGTCAGGAACATATACTTTATCTTCTGTAACAAAAATACTGTTTACAGCGATAAATCCATGTTCAACATTTAACTCGTCCTTATCAGAGTATGCAATCTCATCAACATAGTTTAAATCTTTATCAAAAATAAATACTTTAAACCACCCAGAATCCGTCACATAGATATAATCTTCATGATCTACATAAACATACTGAGGGTTTTTAAATTCTACACCATTGGCCGATAAAACTTGGCCTGCGGGAGTATATGCATCACTAGTTCTTATCCAACCTTGTTCATTATCAGTTGTATAAGTATAGTATGGAGTTGAACTAGCAAATAAATTATCAGTTGCGACACTAAACATTACAAATATAATTAATGTGAAAAGTCCGAATGTTACTGCATGGACTAATTTCCTTCTCATTATTTGATACCTGAAGTGGCCATTGAAGCCATTACTTTATTTTGCATAAAGATGAAAATCAATAAGTTTGGTAAGAACATAATTAACTGTGCAGCAGCCCCAACACCGGCAGTAACGACGATGTTTCCTACTTGGCTAACTACAGTACTCATATAAAATGGTAATGTCCTTAGTGCTTCTTGATCAACAAATAGATTTGAACCTTCGGTATATCCCCATGACATTTGGAAAGATAGGATAGCTACCGTTACAAGAGCAGGCATAACTAATGGGAGTGCTATATTCCAATATATACGCCAATTCCCCGCTCCATCTATTTTTGCTGCTTCTAATAGTTCTTTAGGTACGTTTGTATCCATAAACTGTTTTACTAAGAATAATCCAACCGGCATTGCAAGTAAAGGAACGATATGTGCTAAATATGTATTGTAGATACCAATGTTTATTAATACTAAGAAACGTGGTATAGCTACTGCCACAGGCACAAACATTAAACTGTATTGATTAATTTTGTTTAAAGTATGTTTTCCTTTAAACTCTAATTTACTTAGAGCAAATGCTGCTAAACTACTTATAATCATACTCAAAATTACAACAATTAAGGTTGTAAAAACTGAGTTAAAGATATATCTACTAATCGGAATCCCTGATTCCTGACTAAATGCTACTAACCTCGCAAAGTTAGCAAATGTTGGTTGCTTAACAAAAAACTTTGGAGGGTAAGCGAATAATTCACTGAAAGGTTTGAACGCATGGTTAACTATAAAAACAATGGGTAGTCCCATAAATACAGATAAAGTAATTAAGAATATATGAAAACCATTTTGATTTTTGTTATATCGGTCTGGGTTAAATGTAATTCCACTTTTAGCCATAAGATCAGTCCCTTTCTCCGAATAATCGGTAAGATATTTGATTGAAAAAGACAACAACTAAGAGGAGGATAACAGTAACGGCACTTGCGTACCCCATTTCAAACCTCGTAAATCCAAAGTCATTGGCATGGTCGACAATCAACCAACCTGCATACTGTGGTGGTGTTGCTCCACCAGCAAGAGCACTTGCTAAACCAGCACTATTAAATGTTCCGATAATTGCCATTACGGCTCCAAATAACATTTGTGGTTTCATAGAAGGAATTGTAATATAGAAGATTTCTTGCCATCTATTTTTCATTCCATCAATAGCTGCTGCTTCATATAAACTTCTATCTATATTTAATACCCCAGCTAGCATTGCTAAGAATCCTAGACCCATACTACTCCATAATGAAACGATAATCATAATCGGGAATAAGATATCTGCGTCTTGTAAGAATTGTATTGGAGAATCAACGATATTTAAAGTGTACATGAGGAAGTTATTCAAATAACCAGTCTCATCACCACTAAAGACAATTCGCCATACATTAGCCATCATGATTGGTCCAGTGATTGATGGTGAGTAAATAATTACCGCATAGATAGTACGAGCACGATGTGGTACTTGAGCTAACATCCACGCTAAACCAAAACTCATCATATAACCAATTGGTCCAACAATAATACTAAATAAGATTGTATTTGATAATGCTTTTTGTAAAAATACACTATCTCCAGTAATAATATCTACATAGTT
The DNA here is from genome assembly GCA_000755705.1 of Candidatus Izimaplasma bacterium HR1. Taxonomy (NCBI): domain Bacteria; kingdom Bacillati; phylum Mycoplasmatota; class Mollicutes; order Candidatus Izemoplasmatales; family Candidatus Izemoplasmataceae; genus Candidatus Izemoplasma; species Candidatus Izimoplasma sp. HR1. The sequence goes on along the minus strand of CP009415.1, from coordinate 1,018,132 downwards.
TTGTAAACCAATAAATACAGGAGCCTCAATTGTATTGAATGAAGTAAAACTTAGTACAAGAGCGGCTAAAACTGGTAGTGCAATAATTATAATGAATAATGCAGCGTATGGTGCAATGAATAGATATGGAGATTGTAAAATTCTTTTCTTTTTCACTATTCATCACTCCCTTCGATCATCCATAAATGGATGTTGTCAGAAGTTGGAACTAGAAAATCTTTAATTCGAACTCCGTCTTCATAATAACCGAACTCCGTTAGTTTTCGTTTAAGCTCTCTATTTATTATGATAACTGCGTCATCGATGGCTACACGAGGGTTAGTTCCGTCATTGACCACCTTGTTCCACGCATTACTTAACTCTCTTTCAACTAAGTAATCTCCTGGAACTTTTCCGGTAGTTCTTACCCATTCCCATTGCTCTAAGATTTCATATTTACTATCACTTGGCCACGCTGAAGTCTTAAATGCTTCTACATTAGCTGTCATATGTAAGAATTCATCTCCAAGTAATGATTGTAATTGGTAAGTAAAATCACTTTGGATATCTGATTTAAACCACCACTTGAAATATTCCCAAGCAATGTCTTGTTTATCTGTATCTTTAAAGATTACACTACTAGTCCCAAATGTTGGATCCCATCTTTCAATACAGCGACCATCTGTTAATGGTCCACCACATGTAGTTTCATCTTTATCTTCATACTCAATTCCAGGAATCGGCATTACTGCCCACTGTCCTGCTAGTTCTGGTGCTGCATATTTTAACTGAATATATGTATTACCATCACCAATCCCGATTGGAGTTTGGCCATCTCGGAATTTCTGGAAGAAATTTGAAGTTGTAATTGGTATATTATAAACACTGAATAAATCTGTCATAAATTCAAATGCATCATATGCTCCACCTTCGTTTAGTAATACTTTATCTCCGGTTTCATTATAGATAATCCCACTGTGTTGGTAGATAAATGGAGTTGTTTCCCCGAAGGTTTTAAACGCGTTATCTCCGCCAAGTGGCGTGTAGAATGTGTAATTATATTTTTGCATTAGAGGAATTAAACTAACTACTTCTTCCCATGTTTGAGGGGGTTCGACGTCTAAGAACTCTAATATATCAGTACGGTAGAATAATAATTTAACATCCATTGTTTCAGGTAAAGAATATACTCCTTCTTCATAGATGAAAGGAATAAAACTATTCATATTAAATTCACTAACTAAATCGTAGAATCCATCCATTAAACTTAAATCTTCAACCATACCCCTAATTGCGAACTCAAACGGTCTTGTTACGGTTAATCCCATTGCAGCATCGGGAGTTGTGTTGGCAGCATTAGCTAAGACAATTTTATTTTCATCTGGCATAACGCTTAGTTGAACTTTAATTCCTGTTTCTGGAGTAAACGTTTCATCAACCATTCTTTGCATTACTTGAATATATAAACGAGAACCACGAACCCATATTTCAACGGTGTCTTCATCAACTTTTGCAGCTTCGTTATATTTCGGATCAAAGAATGAATATGTAAATGCACGAATACCTTCCCATGCTTTAACAAAGATGTTTGCATTGGTATTAGGTAATTCTACATCTTCACTATGCATATAGATTGCGTCTAATTGCAACGGTGAATCAATCAGTCTTGGTAAAATAACATTAATTCTACCATAAACAGAACCTTCACCTTCATTAAATCTTGATTTATAAGGGGGAATTTCATCAGGATCATCAATAAATTCGTTTAAGTACTTAACACATAAATCTAATTCATTAATAATCGATAGATTATCGTCATCATAAATCTCGATAAACTCAGTTTTTGCGATTAATATTTCTGCCTTAATATCATTTAACTCTTCGACTAACGTTGGCATATAGATTGCTAGTTTATAATCACGATCACGGTCGGTTAATCCACCAGTGATTTTATTTATTTCTCTAGATAAATCATCAATGTGATTTAAAACTTGTAATAAACGGTGATATACGTCTCTAATTTCATGATTAATTACTTTTAAAGTAATCGAATGTTCTCCTGCTTCTAAATATATTTGATAAGGACTTTCTCCATCACTTAATGTTTCTGTTTTCCATGAACGGGTAAATCCAAAAGCATAACTTTCTAATTCTTCAAAAGGTATTTCACCATCAATATAGATAGCTCTTTTACTATCTAATTCGTCGTTTTCACTTTGCATATATTTAAGTGAAATATTGTAGTATCCAGTTTCTTCTACAGTGAAAAGGTAAGTTACACCATCCCCACTCTTGCGGTAACTAGTTTGATCAAGGACATTTAAAACTCTGTTTTTATAAGAATAAGGTGTTAATGAAGGATCTCTCATAAATTTAGATCTTATATTTTGTCTTGATTCGTATGTATAACGTTCTGCGGCTAGTTCAATTGTTGAAACATTTGAACTACCTGCGGGTTGATCATTTAAATATTCGGAATATGCTGAAGGTGCTTCGTATAAATTACCAATTGTGATATCTCCGTAAAGAACATATCCTTCATTAGTTGTAATAGATACTACGCTAACTCCCTCAGGTAAATAAACTTTTAATGGTTCTACAAAATAGTAGTTAGGATCACTAACGGCAAAACTACCCCAACTGTTTTCTAATTCACTGTTTGGTGTTAATTCATCACCAAAACGATCAAAAACAGGCTCATCATCGATTAGCCATTTTGTTGGTACTTCTATATTTGCCATTTCGTTATATTGTAATTCATCATTTATTTTAAGACTGATAGTTGGTCTTAGTAAAGTTTCCTCCAGAAGGTAATAATCAAAATAAATTTCATATAGTCCTTCATTCGTTGTTGTAACTTCAAACTCGATTTCGTCTAATGGGTTAGCTTTGATAACATTTTTACCATACCCATTGCTATCTTGTCCAAAGATAACCTCTCCACCAGTTATATCTGATGATTCTATAATATATACTTCACTTGGCAAAGTTCCTTCGACTTCTAACCAATTAGTATACACTCCATAATAACTACTACTCTCATCGTAGCCTTCAACGTAAGTCGTACTTGCTGAATTTATCTCAGAAAGTTTAACGCTACTTAGGTCTTTATCCTCACCATACACCTCTGCATTGTGATTATCTACGAATATACATGCTCCGAATATTAATGAAAGTAATAGAGTAAATATTAGTATTTTTTTCATAACACTCACTCCTGTTCAATAATAAACCAACGGCTCTTCAAGTAACCTTGAAGAGTCATTGGTCATTTATTTTTTATGATTCTTCTCTTAAAATTATTATTCGTCGTCTCCAACTGTGTAATAATATTGTAAGAAATCAACGATTTGATCATTTAGATCAGTTTCGTATTCTAACCATACGTCACCCCAGCTTAAGCTTTCGTCACGCATTTTATCTTTAATATCCCATGGATCAAACTCGTTAGCAACACTTGCGAATGCAGGTATTTGACGAGGATATGGGTTTGCATTTGATAATTGATATTGGAAGTCCTCAATTTGGAATGCAGCAAAGTTAAAGATGTCTAAACCACCTGAATCTGTTGCAAATCCTTTTACTAATGGATGATTAGCTAATGCATCAGGGTTAGAAGTTATTGGCCAACCTTGAACATAGTTCATTAAATATAAATCTCCATTAACAAATGGGCTATTTCCTTCACCATCAGGAACATTTAATTCATCAATTAAGTCCCATCTAGCTTGTAATCCTTCTTCACCAAATGTTAACCATTTGATTAATTGGAATGCAGCTTCTGCTTTTACTCTATCAGCTTCTAATAATTTTGACATTGAATAGTAGTCATGATATGTAAATGTCGCAGTTTCTCCACCCGTAGGCGCTTCAGGATATGGATAGATATCAATATCGAATCCTCTACTTACCATTTCATTAACTTTTGCGTTAAATTCATATAAGTACATTGTATTGATTGCACGTTTTCCACCTACCCAAGAATCAGCGATTCCCGGACATTTTTCTTCACGTGCAGTTTCTTCTAAATCATAGAAATGCCAACCTGAAATTGCTTCTGTAGCTACAGTTTGTAACCATGTACCGTAGTTTGTAGCACTTGCAAAATCAAATCTTTGTGTTTCGATATTATATCCTTTATATCCACCTGGTACACCATCAAAGTAGTTAGCACCAAATAAACTAAAGTCAATAACACCTGGGAATACACATTCATCATTAGTATTTAAATTTCCTAATACAGCACGTAAAGCTTCATACTCAGCATAAGTCCAGTCGTATCCAGGAGCTGTAAGTCCATACTCAGCTAATAAACTAGTATTTACAACTACTAATGGTCCAACACCTTGCCAAGGAATACCCCACATTTCGCGGTTATCATAAGTCATCATACCCGCTAATGCATTTGGTGTAATCATTTGTGCTTCTTCATCAGTTCTAATATAAGGATTTAAATCTAAAGTCATTCCTTTATCATATGTTTCAGCAGCTTTAGGATTAAAGTAAATATCTGGTAAACTTCCTTCTAAAAGAGCAGACTCTTGAAGTAGTAATAAACCATTATCTCCATCTTCCCAACCTGTTGTAAATCTTTCATCACGAGTTACAGTAATGTTTGGATATACTTCCATAAATTTCTGGATTGAAGACCAAACAGGGTTATCTGTACCTTCGATTTCGTAATAGCTCCAACCCATTGACAATTCAATTGTATCTTCTTCCCAATCGGCAACACCATTACTATCTTCATCAACATTGTAAATTGTACCTTCAAATTCTTCTCTTGCAAGATCTAAAGGTGTTTTACAAATTTCTTGAGTTGGATCTTCTTCACATGTTAAAGCAACTACACGAACAGTTACATTAAACGCAACACGAAGTCCATCTCCATCAGTAGCACTAAGTACTACATCATATTCTCCAACTTCATTTAAGTTGAAGTTTCCGTTAATTGTTACATCAACGCTATTTCCTTCATCATCTGTAGCAGTGATAGAAGCTAAATCTAAAGCAATTGTTCCTACTTTAACTTCGATTGTCCCACCATCACTAATCCCAGCGATTGTAGGCGGAGTAGGCTGTACAGTCTCTCCACCACAAGCAGCAAGGGTTAAGACGAATATAAGAGTAGCGAATAATAAGGCAATTCTTTTCATACTATATATTCCTCCTATTAATTTTTATTTTTGTTTTCTAACAAAGAATAATACGGCACCACCAGCAATAGCAGCAACGATAAGTCCAATTGAGCTTCCTAATCCAAATGATCCGAAACATCCTGTATCAGGAGCAGCTGTAATTGTTACTTGTAAAGTTTTTAAAGTTTGGTTTCCAGAAGGATCCGCAGCAGTGTAATTTACATAATATACACCAGCAGCAGCCATGTCAACTTCAGCAGCGTCAACTGTGATTGTACCATCACTTGAAGTAGCGAATGTTGCCCAATCAGGAGCAGTTGTTCCAGCTTCGTATTCTTTAGCAGCATCTACTACTAATTCTGGATTAGTATCATCAACGATAGTAAATTCAATAGCATAAGTTCCTTCGTTACCCCACATATCAGTAGCAGCGATTACGATTGAAGCAGTTCCTGCTGTACTCATATCTAATGGAGTTTTAACTGTAAAGTCTAATTCACCTTCACGGTTATCTACAAATCCTAAGATAGTGAAGTAATCATTTACATCAAAATCAGTAACAGTATTGTTAACTGTAAATACTGCAGTAGGATCGATTGTAGCTGTAACTGTTGGAGCTTCTGTATCCATTAAGACAGGCATCATGATATCAATACCAGATACATCATTGAATAATAAGTAATATTCGTTATCTTTATTTAATTCAGTGTCTAACATAATTGTATGATATTTAGAAGTGTCAATTGCACTAGTACCTTCTTCTAAGTAATAATGTCCCATATTCTCAACAGTAATGTTTACATTATCTGTTACTAATTCAGCATCATCATCATTGCTCCATGCAAATCCATCAGCAGAAATATCATATAAAACTTTGAATGCTACTTCTTCATCAGTTGCAGGTAAACAAATTTCCCATACGTAGTTACCTTCAGAGTCCATACCGATTGGAGCGATAGTATTATCAATATCCCAATCTGCAGCAACTTGAATAGAACCAACGATACCTAATTGAGGTAATGTTGCAACTTCTGTATTCATAATATTCATATGAATGAATACTACGTTTTCACCTTCAGCACATGTAACAGTTTGAGTATAGTCACCAGCACCATAAGTTAATCCATAATCAGAACCACTAACGAACATAAATGTATCGTCTGGACCGAATAATGATAACTCAACGTTAATTCCAAATACCATTGCAGGATCTGTAAATTCTACTTGAATTTCAGTTGGAGAAACAGCATAAGTACCCATTCCTTCAACTACATTAGGTTGTTCTATATTAACAACAGTAGCAAATTCTAAATCCCATGTAATGATTTCAGCATCAGCAGTTTCATCAACTTCTGTAGTAGCTGGGTTATCTTCAATTGCAGGTATATCAATATACTCTATAGTATATGCTTCACCATACATGAATCTATCTTCCATAACGATATCGAAAGAGCTATATTTTGCTTGATATTCTTCAACACTTGGACCAAAATCAGTCATCGCGTTAGAATCAGTTAAATCGATTACTAATACTTTAGAAGTATCTCCAGCTAAATCATAATTGAAGTTATCTTCTGTTATTGAATCAGACCAAGTAAATCCGTCCATATCAGTATCAATAAATAATTTGAATCCACCACTATTTGATGTCATTTCGATATCAAATATATAATTACCGAATCCGTCTGAATAAGAAACAAATTTAGGTGTAGTTTCTTGCCAACCGTTAAAATCTCCAGTTAGACCTAAATTATGATAATCTTCTTCATATCCTAGTATATAAACACTTAATCTATAAATGCTTGTAGGTACTAAAACAGCTTCATGAACTAATGTTTCATCAATCATTGGATATAATGCAACAGCAGCTTCAGTTGCTTCTTCAGCAAGTTCAATTGCCATATTATTAGGAGTTACTTCTACATCATCAGGATTACTCCAAGCAAATCCATCGTCGCTTGTGTCAAATAATACTTTGAATTCTCCATCTACATCTTCAGTACAAACTTCCCAATAAGGAACGCCTTCAGTTGTTTCACCAACAGGAGCGATTGTATTTTCAATATCCCAACCATTTAATGTACCAACTAATCCAAGTTGTGTATGTGCTAAATCTGTATCAATAAAGATAGTAAATAAGTTATTAACACAAGTTTCATCAGCAGTATAAGTATACATTGTAGGATCTATTGTTTTAGGTGTGTTTTTTATATGGTAATCGTTTGAAATATCATTGAAGTATACTTCAACAATTCCACCACCACTAGTATCAACATTAATATTGTTATCTGGATGAGAAATTTTAGTATCATTCCATCCTAATACAGTTGATTCATCAACTTCAGTAGTTTCAACATCATCTTCACCGTTTTCTTCTAATATAACGAAGTTAACTTCAGTTTCAAATGTTGATAACTCGAATACATAGTATCCATTAGCGTCAGTTGTTGTAGAAGTTACTGCAACGTCTGGAGACCATCCTTGGAAGTCACCAGCAATACCTAGATCAGCAATGTCTAATGCTGTATCTACGTAAACTACTACTACAGTTTCAACCATTGGTTCAACATCAGATTCATATAATCCAACATTTAATGCTTCAGGAATTATGATTTCTTGAATTCTTAACATAGCTCCATTTGCATCTTTAACCATAAAGTTACTTGGAATTAATTCCCAAGGTTGTTTTAAACCAAAGAAATCAACACTAATTGTTGAAGTACCTGAAATTTCAGTACCAGCAACAAATTTATTTTTTAAACCAGCTCTGTATCCATCTTCAACACTTGTTAAGAATGAAGCGTAATCTGCTTCAAAGTCACAAGCACCATGAACATAGTACATTACTTTTGCTCCACCATCAGATTCAGCGTCAGCAGCTTTGATATCAGAAACATCAGGTTTGATATCTGAAGAACAAGATTTTAACTCTTCACCTGAATCAATACCATAATGCATAATGAATCCGATTGTGTTTTGTGCATCAAATCCAACTTCAATTCCACCAAGTCTCATTGGTACACCGTCAAATTCTCCAGCGTCCAAAGCAACATCGATAGCTAATTCAGGGAATACCCAGTAATCAGCTCTTGGAGTTCCTAAAGCACCTTGATCCCATGTATGGAATCCCCAACCATCATAAATATCAGCATTAGCAGCTACAGCAGGGTTTGCATAAACAAATAATAAAAGAGCATTTTCTTCATGTTCTTTTATAAAGAATCCGTCTGCACCCTCAACATAATAAGCATGTAACTCTGTGATAGTTTCAGCTTTTAAGTCTGTGATGTCTAACATAACTTTACCTTCATTAGCAGGTGCTAATAAAGTATTATCTGGATCTGTAGTGTTACTTACAGGTTTAAACTCTAGTGAATCAGATAATGCAGCTAATTCAGCAGTTGTATAACCTATTGTAATAACTCCACCGAGACTGTCTGTTGTATCTGCAGTATCTCCCCATTCATTCCAGTTTACACCGTCCCACAGTCCTGTTCCTGTGTTTGTATAATCACCGTCATGTTGGTAAACATGTACATAAATCACTGCGTCATATGCAACAGCACTAGCTTCTTGCGAAACTCCTACTACTGTTAATGACAACATTAAAACTAATAATAAACTTAATAATTTCTTCATTTTTATTTCCTCTCCTTTTTGCAATTTTAAAAAACGCTTACATATTACTTCTTCCTAATTTTACAATTATTTATCTATATAGTCAACTTATACAATCAAATGTGAAACTGCTTTCACATACTAAAACAGTACATTTCCAAGGGCTTTAGCTCCTTAAAGTGTAGGGCCTATTTTATGTATATAACGGCTTTGCTAAATAGTTTAATGAAAATGCTTTCATAAAGTATTTATACTTTAATTGAAATTGAGTAAAAAAAAGTACGAAAATTCGTACTTTTTATTTATTTTTTCTAATTAAGAACAAAATACTGGCAAAGCCAATAAAACTGAATCCTAATATAAACAGAGAATTGTTCGAAGCAATCCCGCCAAAACATCCTGTTGAGACTTTGACACATTCACCGTCTTCTACTGTTTCTCCGTCCAGACAAACAATTGGTTTTGGTAAATCAACACACTCACCATTAAGTTCGGTTTGATCATCATCACAAACCAGTGGTTCAGGGTCAGCTACACAGACTTCATTTTCATTGTGAAATCCATCGTCACAAACTAGTGGAGTATCATCAATAAACTCTAATACTCTTAGGGTATAAGGTGTACTAACAGAGCCATAAGCATCTTTCATTACGATTTCGTAATCACCTGGTTCTAAATCACTTATTTGGACAGTTGTAGATGGTGTAACTACAGTTATAAAATCGCCACCATTTAAACTGTATGAATAAATATCTGTGTTTGATTTTAAACTAAATATTCCAGTATCATAAATCGTTCCAACTGAACTAGTAATGACTGGTAGATGATGTGGTGATGGAATAACATCTTCAACATTACCTTCAACGAAGACTAATGTTTCTGATTCTTCGATTGGGTATCTTGTTTGATATGTACCTAATCCTGTTAATCCTGCTTCATCACGATCTGATAATAATGTCCAAGCTCCACTTGGTAAACTAATATCATTCTGTTGGTTTGCTGAGTTATGATAAACAAGTATGTTTTCATCATTTTTTGTTAGATTATAACCAATCAATCCATATCCTGGAGGATTTAGGAATGAAAGATGACTATTTATATCTGTTCGTTCTACCATTTTAAATGAATCAAATTGCTTTCTTATTTCAATGATTCCTTTATAGTAGTTGAAAGTTTCTATATTATTTGCTTTTTTAACATAACTTAATTGGTTTACTAAATCACTAGCATTATAACTATTGTGTTCTCCACCTTTTGTTCTTAGGAAATCAACTCCAGCATGAAGGAATGGAATCCCTTGACTAAAGAGAACAATACTGTTTGCTAGTCGTGATTGGTAATCAACATCTTGGTGATAACTAAAATCATTTCCGTAACCATTAGCTCTTACTAACTTATCATAGAGCGTTAGATTATCATGAGCACTTACATAGTTAATTGATTGGGAACTATTCATCCCAAATGAGTTACCTTTAATTCCGTTAATAACATCAGATGTTCCGTAACCACTAGATACATATCCTTTATCGTTACCGTCAGGAGACCCTTTTAGTGCGTTTCTAAAGATATCGTTAAAGGCAGCAATTTCTGGCATATTGTAAAGGTTATTCTTCCCGGCTTGAAGGTTGTAATCTAACTTAATAGTTCCTCCACCCCAAGGTTCTCCGTAAACAAAGATATCAGGATCTACAGCTTCAACTGCATCAGCTACGTTATTCATATTTTCATAATCATGAACAGCCATAAGGTCAAATCTAAATCCATCAATATGGAATTCTTCTGCCCAGTAAACTGTACTATCAACAATGAATTTATTAACCATATATCGTTCTGTGGCTGTTTCATTTCCTACACCAGTACCGTTACTCCAACTACCATCATTATTAATTCTTGAGAAGTAGTAAGGAACAAAACGATTTAAACTAAATCCACCACCGTCTGCGACGTGGTTATATACAACATCGTTTATAACATTTATTCCATTTTCATGTAATGCCATAACCATTTGTTTATATTCATTTACCCTTACAGCCCCATCAAATGGGTCTGTAGCATATCCACCTTCTGGTGAATTAAAATGTTGTGGATTATATCCCCAGTTAAATTCAAAATCAGTTTCATTATTCCAACCATCTTGATCATAAGTTGGTAATAAGTGTAAATGAGTAATTCCTAATTCAATTAGATGATCTAAACCAGTACTTACAGTTACTCCAGTAGTTGGATGTGTATAAGTCGTTCCCTCTACTGTTAATCCCATGTATGTCCCAGCGTATTCACTTGGTCCACCCCATGAAGTAGCACTAGTTAAGTCTCTGACGTGCAGTTCATATATAATTGCTTCATTAGGATTTGTATAACCATCAATACCACTATCTGAGCCCCAACCTAGAGGATCAGTAGCATCTAAATCTAAGACCATTGAACGTTGTCCGTTTAAACCGAAACTTACTCCATATGGGTCTTGTATATTTGTTGTTTCATTACCAGAGTTATTAATATCGTATGTATAGTACTTACCATCTAAATCACCGGTAATGGTAACTTGCCAAACACCTTTTTCTAAATACGTTAAACTATGTTCTTCATAAGGTGTATTTTCTCCATCTGAAGAACGTTGTGATGTTGTATGCCCGACATTATATAAATTCAATTCTACTTCGTTCGATAAAGGGGCCCATACTTTGAATGTAGTCTCTACAGGTGTATAGATATACCCAAGACTACCATCATAAGCAAAGTTACTTACAAACGCAGTTGAATCATAGTTAAAATCTCTACCTAAAAGTTTGGTAGTTGGTTCACCATCATAATCAATTTCAATTCCGTAATTTGCGGTAATATCAAAACCATCAGTTAATGTTAATTGCCCATTTTCTCCACTAGTAAAACCAGTAAAAGGAACTGAAACTTCATTCTCATAAATTGTAATATCAGCACTTGTAACTACTTCACCTGATAAGAACTCTACCTTGAGTTCCTCATTAATATAGGCTTTAATCAATTTATTAGATAAATCTATAGCACATAAATCCGGATCAGGAACAAGCGGATTACATCCTGCTTGATCTTCACTTACATAACTAAAGAACTCTTCACCTTGTAAGAAGTAAACATGTACTTCTCCAGAACCGTTAGGATTAGTCATATCAATAAATCTATCACTATCAAAATCTTTAACCCACGAACCACTTGAATCATCTTTAATTAATATCCCGATACTGTCTGCAGTATCAAGATTTGTACCTGATAATGTGATATCAGCTGTAGCACCAAATGTGTCAGAACCATTAAAAGCATAATCAGAACCGTCACTACCACTTGGCCATAACCACATATCCCAATCTGAATAATTATCATCATATCGATGATAATGAATAACTAATTTATTTGCAGTACTAGCAAATACACTACTTGTATCTATTGCGAATATTGCAACTATTGTAAATAGGATTGTTAATATTAATTTTCTAAGTTTCATTTCTTTCACCTCAAAGGTATAACTTTACTTACTTATTTTATAATATTGAAAGGGTTTTTACTAGAACCGTACTATAACCTTTTATTGATATAAAAAAGGCATCACTACATATTATAGTAGCAAAGCCATTTTTGTAATATAGAAACCCTTTACATGTTTTAGAGTAAATAGAGATATACTAGGGCAATTCCGAGGAAAGTACCTATCGCATAACCAATACTTCCGGTAATTAAACCAGGAACTGTAAGATCATCATTTTTAATTTGTTTTGTAATTGCTGGTACAAATGCTGGTCCGTATAATCCAGCAGTTAAAGTAACCATTGTACAATCAACATCTATATTCATTAGTTTACTAAAGAGAACATGAAGAATAAATACCCCAATTGTTATTGAACCATAAAGGATCAAAGTATCACCAATGATTCCTGTTAATAAACTTAAATCTAAACTACTAGCTAAGGCAAAACTGAAAACTAATATTCCGTATTGCCCAACAACATTCATTCCTTTTGTCTCTCTAATTTTTTTATTAAACGAGAACACTATCCCAAGAATCGTTACAGTCATCATCATTGCTGGGACTAAGAAGTCTGTCATTTTAGCGTTAGTATCGTCTTTTAAGGTAAAGATTAAAAAGCCAATACCTGCTCCTAAAACAGTAATTCCAAATGCTAATAGAATTCTATTTAGTAATTTTTTAGAGAATTTGAATGATTTGATATCTAATTCATCAGTATTTTTAAATTCTGATGAATTTGTAATGTAAATATCTTCATCTCTTTTTCGTAAGAATTTAGATAATAAAGGTTTACATAGAACCAGTAAAAATATGTAGAATATAGCTCCAATTATCATATCTGATAAATTGGCAGATGAGATAATTACTGAGCCAACACCATTACCCCTAAAGAAGTTACCAATAGCGTTCAAGTTAGGTGTACCCCCAGTATACAATCCAATTGCCATACCACTCAATTCAGCTCCGTTAGTAATTGTTTTCGCGTAAACGTAATAAACTATAGAAGAAACAATTATGGCACTAAGAATTAATGAACCAAATGATTTTAAAACCGTTTTTGAAAGTTTCCTTACCTCTTTAAGATTTGCACTAAAGAGTAATAAGGGAATTGCGATACTAATTGCTAAATGAGAACCAATTTCTCCTAAATCTTTATTTACAGAAGCATCTAAACCTAGTTTGTTTAAAACAAACATAAAGATTGCGACTAATATTCCAAATAAATATGCACTACCGATTGTTCCAATCCATCTTGTGATAAACATATTGTGATACTTAATAATTAATACTGGTACTAAAAAGATTGCGATAACTTGTACAAGTAACCAAACAATTGCCATTATTAAAACTCCCTTCCGTAAATACGGTAAATTTTAATGATTTCTCCACCAAACTTTTTAAAAGCGTTTATTGGTTTTGGATTATCCTCCATCATTGTTCCACCTTCAAAATGGGTGTATCCTTGTTCAACAAAGACATTAAACAATGTTTGATATATATGAGCGATTAAACCGGTATTTTGATATTCAGGAACGATATACTGCATCATTCCTCGTGCTCTAGTTATCTTTTTCTTACCTAACAACATTCTTATTGGTCTAATATGTCCTTTTGTTTTCTTAAATATTTGATTAAAATCTGGTAAAACAAAACAGAATCCTACTGGTTTATTTGTTTTATTTTCACGAGCAATTCTGACAAAATCAGGATTAATAAATAATTTCATTTGCTTTGCAACATCTCTTATTAAATCAATCGATGGTGCATCTTGATATACAATATCTGTTGTTGCCTTAATTAATATTTCATGAACATCATCAATATCTCTATCAAAGTTCTTATAATCAAGAGAATCTACTCTTACATCATGAGAACGATTAAAGAATTTAGAAAATGTATTTAATCTTTTTCGTGATGCATCTCCAACTTCAGCATTAAGTAATACTGTGTCGATTGCTTTTGTTAATCCGACTTTTTCTAATAGCTCGCCATAATACTCGTAGTTATATGTAGTAAATATAATTGGATCTGAATCAAATCCTTTTATTAAAACACCTCTTCTATTATCGGGATCGTATGGTGTAAAGGTTCCTTCTAAGTAATTGATATTTTGACTTTTTAAATCTTTTAAGCAATAATCAAATAACTCATTAGCTATCTTTTCATCGTTTACACAATCAAAATATGAGAAGTAACCAATATCCATATCTTTCTTTTTTGATTCATCTATTGTGTAAAGAAGTCGTCCTTTAATCTCACCGTCCTGTAATGATAGAATAGCAGTGTATTTTTTCGTTTCTAAGACTTCTTTTGTTAATTCTTTGGTAAGAACACTAAAGATTGGATAAACCATGTGTGGGTCATTCTTATATAGGTCCTTGATGTAATGGATAAATTGTTTTAGTTGTTTTTTATTTTCTACTTTAGTAATCATAAGAGTACCTCCCAATTATCAATATTTTAACACAGGTTTAAAACCTTAACAAGAAGACTTTATATGATGGAATTAATGCTTAGTAAATAAAAAAACACTTCAAAATTTGAAGTGTTTTTAAGTTTGTTATTCGACTGCTGGATTTATGATAGCTAATAATGTAGCTTCATCATAAATAACATTTAGAGTTAATGCATAATCTGGTTCAAAACCAAACTCAGTATTATGATACTCATATGGATCTTCCACTGTCCCTGAACCTGTACGAGTAGCTCCAATTGAGTTAGAACTCATTGTGAATGCAGTACCACTTGGTAATAAGACTGGAGTAATTGAGCAAGCTCCACCACCAGTTTTCATTCCGATGATATCTCCTAAGTCTTCAGTAATAAAGATTGCGACTAATTCATTAGCAGCACTATAAGTAACTTGAGTAGTTAATAGACTCCATTTTAAATGTGCATATGAAGGAATACCACTATCGATAGAAACGTATGATGTTGAATAACCATATGTGTCACGATCAATTTTACTAACTCCATAAGGTTCATCAGTAATGAATCCTAAGACTCTGTATAATGCACCAATGTTACCTCCACCATTATATGTAAGGTCTAACAATACGTTTTCAACTAAAGGTTGTTCGATCATTATTTGATCAAATACTAATTCTAAATAAACACCATTGTCACTATATACTGAAGCAGCAATGTCCATGTCATTTAATATTTCAGTGTTAATTTCATCAACTACATTAATATATAAAATATCGTATTCCGTATCATAAGTAACATAAATCATATATGTAATTCCACTAACTGATATTGAATAATAATCGATTTCTGTTGTTTCATCATCAGTAATCAATGTTGCACCTAAACCTACTAAAGCAGCTTTATAATCAGTTACGTATGTTTCATTAACATCTTTGATTAATAATTCTAAGATATTTTCATCTAATGTCGAAGATTTATAGTACCAGAATTTAGAACCTTGAGTTACTTGTGGTAACACTGTATCAGCATCTGTTACTTCTAATATATCTTCAACCATTACTTTATCATATGTGTATGAAACTTCCATATCAACAGTATTGAAGTCATCTAAAGAAATAACTACACTTTCTGAATCTAAGAACCAGAAATCAGGTCTATCTTCAAATGTTCCCCATTTTACATCAATAGCGTCAGCAACATCCCAGAATCCGTCAGTTTGATACATAGCTTTATATCTTGATCCTAGTTGATCTATACTAGTTAATTCTGGACCTGAAGCAAATTTACTGTTATAGAATGAACTTAATCTATAACTTGTATGTGGATCATCTAAACCTTTATAAATAAAGTCAAATAATTCTTCTTCAATATCAGCGATGTCTTGTGATAATAAATTATCTTTTCTATCATATAATTCAGTATAGAATGTTTCAACATCTTTAATATCTTTTAAACCATAAAATGTATCAAGATTAAATGCTATCATGTTAAAATTGTGAATTACCATATCTACAGGAATGTCTTGGCTATTTTGTGATGAAGTTCTAATTGTTGCCATTTCATCTGAATCATCTGCTGGAATAGCGTAGATTCCGTATAAACCATCGTAGTTATAATATACATTGTAGTAACTTGAACCAGCAAATAATTGGTTTGCGATGTAATATGGCAGATATACTTCTCCACCATTTAATACAACATCCATATTATATTCATCTAAATCATAAGAGATATCATCACCTTCAACATAATCATATCCAGGATATGTATCATCCATATATTCAATGTGTCTTCCATAATTAGTTTCTATAGAATAACCATATGCCCAGAAGAAAGCTGGATCATTAACACTAATTGTATTTTCAATACTATTTACAGTTAGGATTAAATCGTATGTATAATCTTCATCTTCATCATAATACTGATATTGATATACTAAAATACCATCAGTAGTATCATCAGTAAACACGATTTCAGGATCAATAAATCCTTCTAATAAATCAAAGAAGTCAGTAAGTTTGATGTATGGAACTTCTCCATTCGCTTCAAACATTAAATCTACATTAGTGTCTTCAACATCATATTCAGTTGTTAAATTCTCAAATGGTATTATTCTAGTTGTAGCTAAAACAACATCCTCTTGAGCTTCTAATGTAATATTAAATGTATGTTCTTTTTCAGTATCTCTTAATGAGAATGTAGCAGTAACTTCCGCTACCATATCAGCATCACCTTTTGGTAAAGGTATGATAATACCAGTAGTTGAAATGTAAATAGAATCAGTACTCCAAGAGATAGTACTACGATTAATTTTACCTCTTGTAATCATATCTATTAAATTTGGTTCTTTCATTAAGTTATCAATTACATATTGAATATCTTCATCAATTAAATCTTCATCAGTGATTTCAGGAACAAATAAAGTCCAGTAAGCATTGATTGTGATATCAGCAGTAATTGGAGTAGTAAAATCAAAATCTACTGTATCATCAGTTGTGAACCATAATGTAAATGTATAACCTTCTTTTGTAGGTTCAGTTGGCAATGTAGCAAGACTACCGTCTTCTACTTCTTGACTAGCAACTGTAGTCCCATCATTTGTGTTAAATGTAACTGTAAAAGTATCTAATACAGGATCTACACAAACTTCTTTTTCGTTTAAAACTTGGCCATCAGTACATACTGGAGTATTATCACATGCACTTAATGTAAAAATTGAAACTGTTAGTAATAATAGTAAAGCAATTTTTCTCATTTTCGTTTCCCCTCTTTTTTAAAGTTTTCAAACTATATCATTATAAATATAATACTATAAATTATTAGGAAGTGTCAAGAAAACTTAAGGGATAGTAAATCTATCGTTATTGTCTTATTTAAGCCATTATTTTAATACAGTTACTGTATGCAGCTCACAAAAAAAAACTCTTACATTTCATTTTCATTCTTTTTCATAAAAATATGACAATTTTAACATGTAAAATAACATTTTTATAGATAAAGAAAAGTATGGTAAAATATTAACAGTATGTAAAGCGGAGGTTAGTATGAATGACAATTTAGCAAATATTCAGAAAAAGGCTTTTTTTAGTGCAATTATCATATTATTTGTTTTATTAGTTTTAACGGGGATAATGACTTTCTTTATTCCGAGTGGTAGTTATGAATATGAATTAATTGAAGGTGTTAGAACAATAATACCTGATTCATTCCATTACACAAATGAAGGTAATATCAGTTTCTTCCGAATTTTCACCGCCCCTTTTGAAGTATTTGCGGCTGAGGGAAGTTCAATTCTAATTGCGATAATCCTCTTCTTATTAATAATTGGAGGAAGTATTAAGATACTAAATAAAATAGGTGTTATCGAACATATGATTTTTGTTATTATAAAAAGATTTAAAGATAACAAGTATTTACTTCTTGCTTTGATTACTTTGATTTTCATGTCAATAGGAGCATTGATTGGTGTATTTGAGGAAGTTGTTCCTTTAGTTCCGATTATGATTGTCCTAAGTAGAAAATTAGGTTGGGACACTAAGATAGGTTTAGGTATGAGTATTTTAGCTGCTGGTTTTGGTTTTAGTGCAGCTATTACTAATCCTTTTACAATTGGTGTAGCTCAAGAGTTAGCTAACTTACCAATCTTTAGTGGTTTCTTATATCGTTTAGTTATTTTTGTTATTGTATATGGCGTTCTTATTACTTTCTTAATCATTAATGCTAAGAAAGTTGACAAGTACCCTAAGTTCGATGATATTGAAATGACATATCACAAACCAAATCGTAAAAGTTTAATTTGGACAGGTATTTGTTTTAGTTTAATGATTATTAGTATTGTCCTATCACCTTTCGTTACTTTCTTACAGGATTATAATTTAATCCTAATTGCTTTCTACTTCTTGTTAGCGGGGATTGGTGCTGGTTTATTAAGTGACCTAGAGAACAAGAAAGCACTTAAAATATATCTTAGTGGTAGTCTTGATATGGCTCCTGGGGTTTTGCTTATCATGTTAGCAACTGGTGTTAAACATTTAATTACAATAAGCGGGGTAATGGATACTATTTTATTTGAAGTTGTTAGCTTAATGAGTAATGAATCTAGTTTTGTGGTTATAATTGGTGCATTCTTCTTTACCTTGATTGCGAATTTCTTTATTGGTAGTGGGAGTGCCAAAGCATTTATTATAATTCCAATTTTGAATCCTTTATTAGACTTATCAAATATATCTAGACAGTTAGGGGTTCTAGCATTTCAGTTAGGTGATGGGTTTAGTAATATGTTTTATCCAACTAATGCTGTTTTATTAGTAGCTCTTGGTTTAAGTAGTTTCGCCTATACAAAGTGGTTTAAATGGACTTTGATTCTACAGATTATTGTTATTTTGTTATCTGTATTGTTCTTATTTGTTGGTCTACAAATAGGCTATTAAAAATATATTTTGAATTGTTTTAGAAATTTGTTATAATTAACTATCAAATCAAAACCTTAAAGTAATATTTCATAACACTTTTTGGTGCGATGTATGATAAAGCCAAAACTGGAGTGATCCAGTGACGGAAAGCTATAGGGTCTCATGAAGACAGCCAGTTACCTAACAAGTGCCCATTAAGGAGTGTATTATGAAGAAGATATTATTTGTTGTGGTTTTGATTTTTTGTTTACTTACAACTACTGAAACAGCATATTCATACTTTGAAGAAGAAAAAACGCCCTCTCTTGGCGATAGCGGAGAGCTATACGTGATTAGTCAATCAATGATTAAAAATGAGGGAAACCTCATACCTAAGGGATGCGTACTTGGTATTAATGATACATATTCAATAATTTTTAAATATCAGTTGCTTGTAGAGGGCTCTGTTACGCTCGATTCTAGTGTAATTAACCTTGTATGGGAAAACTCTAATCTAAGCGAAGAAGAGCTAGAAAATGTATTCAATTTTGACATAAAAATTGACCACATTGATGATGCCACTTCTAATAGGGCATTGTTTGATAATCAAAATAATGATAAATTAGTCGAAATCACCATTGAAGTAACAATGAATTCCGTACCTGAACTGGTGAAGTATAGTGCACCATTCGGCGATGAATTGTCTTTTACTTATCTCTTAACAGTATCAAAACCATAAAAGTTAATTTTTTAAATCATTTTGTTTGACTCCACTTGACTCTTATAGTATTATGGTAATTACAAACAGAAGAAAACGCCAAAATTGGAGCGATCCAATGACGGAAAACTACAGGGTCTCCAGAAGACAGCCAGTTGCCTTTTAATATTAGGCAACTTTTTTGTTGCCTCAAAAATAAAAGGAGGGTCTTAAAATGATCAAAAAATTATTAATCGCACTAGTAGCTTTAGGAGCACTAGGAGGAACAGTATCTGCATATGCATGGTGGGATACACTACAAGAAACACAAAATGAAACAATAACTGTTGGTGAAGGAACTGACTTAGTTGTAGCTGTAAATGCTACTGCACCTGCAGGTAAAGTATTAATCCCTACAGGATTCGTATTGGGAGTTAATGACGTAAACGAAATCGTATTAAGTTATGATGTAAACTTAAGCAAAACTGCACAAAGTGATTTAACACTTGATGTTACTGCTTCTAACGTTGAAATCGGTGGTGTTACTACAAATGCTAGTTTAGTAAACATAGTAATTACTCCATCATCTACAAATGTAAATAGTGGAACTACTACAGTTACAGTAACTATTACTCTAACTGAGCCAACTACTGAAGCTATCTATAATGCAATCATTAATGAAGATATTACATTTGATTTAACATTCATCGCTTCATAATAACTAAAAAATAAAATTGGCCATTTAATGGCCTTTTTTGTCATTTTAGGAGGTGACTGTATGAAAAATAAAATTATCATAGCTATATTATTTGTAATGATTATTGTTTCTAGTAATACCGTTACACCTTCATATAGTTATTTTGACAGAAAAGAAAAAATTAAAAATGAAACAATTACGTTAGGTAGTTGGGAATTTATAGCATTATTGATTGGACCTGATTTCGCGGCAGATTTCGGTGGTTATGTTGACAATGAGATAGCACAGGATCCAAATTCTGTCTATCAATATATTTATACACAAACCGATTTTCCAGCTAATGAGATTATTACTACTCCAGACATTGAAGTCTTTGGATACTCATGGACATTTTGGGGTAAAGGTAAGACTAATAACTATGAAACACTTGGTTATCCATCATTAATAGACCGTGATACTGATACCTTTGGTAATCCAGTTCACGATATAAACCCTGAGTATTCTATAACACCTTTATATCAAGATTACAATTTCTTCACTGTATATGATGCGATGAACTCATTAACAAATAATCAGTATAGTTTAAGATTGAACTACAATAACAGAATGACAACTACTAGTTCTATAAGTAACATTACAAATATTTCATTCTATGCTATGTTAGGTCTATCTGATCCTAATGATCTACAACCAATGAGATCTGGACAGAAAATGTATGTCGAAGTTTCTTTAAACGGTAATAGTTGGACTAAGATTGGTACACCTACTCCTGTTCAAGTTACTTCTGAAAGTGAGAATTTTACTCATTACTCATTTGATATACCTAATAATTTATTAGGCCAAGATTTATTTGTTAGAATTAGATATAATGGTCGTACTTTATCAGGTGGATATGGTCGTTTAATCATAGACGATTTAACTATCTCAACCAGTTAAAGGTGATAAAATGAAAAATATAAAGTTAAAAAAAGGAACCATAGAAACTCTTAAGTTTATTGGTTTACTTATTATAATATTTGTTATACTAAATCTCATATTCACGTTTATCCCCCCATTTAGTAAAATGAATTTATTTGCTGTTCAAACCGATTCAATGAGTCCAGTGATTTCTCCTGGTGATATAATTGTCACTAAGGAAATAGATCCTGAAGACATTGAGGTTGGTGACATTATGGCATTTAGAGTTGATATTACCAGTGATGGTATAGATGATGTTGTTGTTCATTATATCGATGAGATTAACACATATGAAGGTGAATTAATTTTTAAGAGTAAACCACATGTTAGTGATATTCAAGATAGATGGACTATCGAGGAAGAAGATCTTGTGGGAATTTATAAGTATCAGATAAAAAGTCTGGGTAAGGTTCTCTTATTCGCTCAATCGTGGATAGGAAGAATTATTATTCTTGTTGATGTTATAATTATCTCGGTAATCTACGACGTTCTATTTGGGAAAAAGAAGAGTAACGAGGAAAATATTAATGATACAAATGAAGATAAAGAAAAAACCTCTGTAGAATAGAGGTTTTTTTAATTTCACAGGAGCTTTTTGCACATTTTGATTACAATAAAAAAAGATATCACTCAGTGATATCTTTTTATTTTAATCTAGTCTTCTTTAGTAAATTCTTCAATGATTGAATCAATTAAATGATTAGGAACTTGATCATATCTTACGAACTCACGTTGGAATACACCCGTACCTTGAGTCATCGCTTTTAGATCTATTGTATAACTTACGATTTCATTTTCTGGTACTTCAGCAATAATTCTTTGTTTTCCGTTTAAGATATCCATTCCGAGTAATTGACCACGACGTTTATTAATATCACCCATTACGTCTCCAACATATTCGTCACGAACGATGATTGATACTTTCATAATTGGTTCTAAAATTGTTGGTTTAGCATCTTTTAAAGCATTTTTAAATGCAATTGCAGCTGCAAGTTTGAATGATATTTCATTACTATCAACACTGTGATAAGAACCATCAAATAAAACTGCCTTCACACCGATTACAGGGAATCCTGCAAGTGGTCCAACTTGGAAATGATCAATTAATCCTTTTTCTACAGCTGGCCAGTAACCTCTAGGAACTGAACCACCATGGATCTCCTCATCAAATTCAAATGTTGATTCATTTGGATTAATCGGTTCGAAGCGAATTTTAACAACGCCAAATTGTCCTGATCCACCTGATTGTTTTTTATGACGACCCTCGGCTTCACATTTTTTCGTAATTGTCTCACGATATACAATTTTAGGTTCTGATTGATCTACTTCTACTTTATATACATTTTTAAGTTTCTCAATTACTAAATTGATGTGTACCATTCCTTGACCACCAATTAATAATTGTGATGTTTCACGATTTCTTTTATATTCAAATGAAGGATCTTCTGCAACTAATTTATGTAATGCTGTTGAGATTTTGTCTTCATCTTTTTTGTTTTTTGGATGGATTGCAATAAAGATTGTTGCTCCTGGAATTGCCGGTCCGTCAATAATAATAGGATTTTTCGAATCGCATATAGTATATCCAGTTTTGATTTCATCTAATTTAGTTACAATACCAATATCTCCAGCAACTAATCTATCTGTATCAATTTGTTCTTTACCTCTTAGTAATGACAATGTCCCAATTTTTATTGAGTCTCCAGTGTTAGAAACAATTACTTTGTCTCCACTTTGCACTGTACCACTGAATACTTTAATCATACTAATACTACCAATAAATGGATCAATAATAGTATTGAAGCAATATCCACTGAATGGTTCATCATTC
This sequence comes from Candidatus Izimaplasma bacterium HR1, assembly GCA_000755705.1. Lineage (NCBI taxonomy): Bacteria > Bacillati > Mycoplasmatota > Mollicutes > Candidatus Izemoplasmatales > Candidatus Izemoplasmataceae > Candidatus Izemoplasma > Candidatus Izimoplasma sp. HR1. Next base: position 994,892 of record CP009415.1, on the reverse strand, counting down.
GATGAAGTTCTTTCAGCAGTTTCTTCTGATTTAGGTAAATGTCCTTTTACAGGTTGTAATTCATTTGGAGCAGGGAAGAATTTCTCGATGATTTCTAGCAAATCAGGAATCCCGATATTCTTAAGTACCGTCCCAGCTAGTACAGGTTTTAAATCTCCGTTTAGTACACCTTTACGTAAACCACCAACGATTTCATCTCTAGTTAAAGGTTCTCCTCCGAAGTATTTATCTAATAAGTCTTCACTTGTTTCAGCAACACTTTCCATGATGCTTTCTCTCATATCACCAACAATATCCATTAACTCAGGTGATACATCTTTTTCAACTACTTTTCCATTTTCTAAAACACGTGTTTTTAGATCAACTAAATCAACGTATCCTTCAAATTTCTCATCTTTGACGATTGGCCAAAAGAATGGAACAGCTTTATTTCCCATACTTTCACGTAATTTTGCAACTAGTGTTTCAAATTTAACATTATCTTTTTCCATTTTGTTTAAGAAAATAACTGTAGGAATATTAACTTCTTCTACTTCTGATAAAACTTGATTTGTAGCAATATCAATTCCCTTTGAAGCATCAATCATTATTACTGCACCTTTTACTACACTTAGTGCTTGTTCAACTTCACTGATTAATTCTCTGTGACCTGGAGTATCCAAGAAATTCATCTTGTATCCATTATATTCTACAGGAATAATACTTGTTGAAATTGAAGATTGATGATCCTTTTCTTCCGGTAGGTAATCTGACGTAGTACTTTTTTGTTCAACAGAACCTTTTTTAGCAATTGCACCTGTCACTTGAAGTACTGATTCCATAAATGATGTTTTACCAGAACCAGGGGCCCCTACAACAGCGATTGAGCGTAAATGATTTGTGTCATATTGTTTCATATTATGCATTCCTCCGTTTTATAGAAATTTGCTTTGCTTTGAAAGCCTTTACTCTATTATAGCAAAAACCAATATTTTGTGATAGCGTTTTTATTATTTAATTATTATTTTCATAAACTTGGTTTTCCTTAAAAAAATGATTCCTAAAAATATAGGAATCATTTAGTTTCTTTGGGATTATCTTTGTAATAATCATCCATTAATTTTGAAATTCTAGTTCGCATTGCTTGATCACCTGGTTTACAACTTGATAAAGGTTGATTTTTAAAGACAATTTCGTTGGCATTAGCCATACAACCAGGGGTTCCGCAAGCCCCACAATTAAAATGTGGTAATTCATCATATACAGCTTGAACAAGTGGATGTGCTTTAACTTCTAGATACTTATTCGCAATACCGATTAATACTCCTAAAAGTAAACCGATTGCGCCAATTTCTAAGATTGCAATAACCATTAGATTAAACCTGCGAATCCTTTAAAGATGAACGCCATGATACTAGCAGCAATTAAACCAGCAGGAATTCCTTTAAATCCTTCAGGGATTGGTGCTTTATTCATTTGCTCACGAATAAAGCTAAAAGTAAAGATAACAGCACTATATCCTAAACTTGTGAAAGCACTAAAGATGATTGTTTCTGTAAATGTAAAACTATTTTGAATATTTAAAAGTGCTACTCCTAAAACAGCACAGTTCGTTGTGATAAGAGGTAAGTAAACTCCTAAAGCACTATATAAACTTGGAGAGAACTTTTTAATTGCCATTTCGAGGATTTGAACCATTGCGGCAATTACTAAGATAAAGACGATAGTTCTCATAAATGTTAAATCTGTATAATTATTAAATTCACTTGGGGATAATATGAAATAATAAATTGCCCAAGTAAGCATTCCTGTTAATGTAATTACAAAGAATACTGCCAGACCCATTCCTAAAGCTTTAGACCTTTTATTAGAAACACCTAGGAATGAACATATTCCAAGAAACTGATTTAAGATTATGTTTTGGACAAGAAATGAGGTAAAAGCTAACGTTAATAAATCATTCATTGACTAAAACCCCCTTTGCTTTTATAATTGATTCTTTTTGATTTTGTTCTTCTAAAGCTTTTTGTTTTGCTGCTTTTTTAGCTAAAGCAGCTTTTATTTTAGCATCCATTATTGCTTTGGCTTTCTTTTCTCTACCAATTCTTACAGTATTAATAATACCAATTAATAACCCAAGAGTTAAGAATGCACCGGGAGGACTTATTAAGAATGAAGCTGCAACACTTGATTCATATAAAGTTATTCCTAATAATGCGATACTACCAGTCCCAAATAATTCTCTTGTGATTGCTAGAGTACTCAATCCAAGGGTAAATCCTAGACCCATACCCATACCGTCAAAGATAGAATCAAAAACAGTGTTATCACTGGCATAAGCTTCAGCTCGACCTAAGATAATACAGTTTACAACAATTAGTGGTAAATAAATACCTAGAGCGTCGTATAAGTCTGGCATGAATGCATTTAAAGACCATTCAATTAAAGTTACTACAAGAGCAATTAGGACGATATAAACGGGTATTCTTATTTCATTAGGTACGATATTTCTGATTGAGGCAATTAAAGCATTAGTTAAGATCAAAACAAAGACAACACTTAGTCCCATACCTAATGCATTTTCTAAACTTGTTGTTACACCTAAAGTTGGACACATACCTAATACTAAGACAAAGGTTGGATTTTCTTTAAACAAACCTTTGATTAAGTTTTGTTTTGGTGTAAGTCTTTTTTTCTTACGACCTTTTTTCTCCTTAGCCATCGATATGCACCTCCTCATCTTCAAAATGAATACTGATTATATTGAACATATCGTTAATAGCATTCCATGTTGTTGTCGCTCCTGATATTTGATCTACAACAACATTATCTATAGTTTGATTTATCAGTTTAATATACTCTTCTTCTCTTGTATATCTTTCTCCTAAGTTCGGAGTTTCTCCGTGTTCATAATATGTTACTCCTACAATTGTATTCTCATAAGGATCAACCGCGATAAGAGCATTAACAATCCCGTTTCTACCTTGGGCATTAACATTGTAGATTATAGCAACTAGTTCACCATCGTTATCTAACACTTCATAGATACCACTAATGTTTCCACTAGAGTTATCGGTGTATTTACGATTTTTTTCACTATAAGTGTTATCAGATTGATCATCATTTTTTGTAAAACCATCATCAGGTGAATATAAAAGAGCGATATTTTCAGCTATTTTCTTATTTCTATTTTCAATAATTATTGGTTCAGTAAATTGGAACCCTAAGTAAGCAATACCAGTAACTAGACTAGCTGTTACCATTAAGAAAACTGCGAAATATAATGTTTTCTTCATTTTATGCACCTTCCTTTTTAGGAAGAGCTTTTTTCTTTGGTTTTGCCTTAAATCCTGCATTGATCATTGGTGTTAACATCATCATAAAACCAACAGCATAGAAAACACCTTCAGTGTTTGTTCCTGCATTTCTGATGAGCATTGTTAAACTACCAGCAATTAAACCAAAGATGATTTTACCTTTATCATTTATTGGTGTTGTAATTGGGTCTGTGGTAATAAAGATTACTACAAATAAGAAACTTCCACTAAATAACTGATACCATATATAACTCATATCATGGGGCACTCTTATAAATAATCCTTCATGGATTTCTACTTTGTTAGTTATCGCAATAATCCAAGCAATTAATGTAAATGATAAAATCATTGATACAGGAGTAACCCAGTTAATTGCCTTTTTAAATACTAAAAATACACTAATTGGAATAATGAATACTGCACCTGCAATAACACCTGGTGAGATACCTATAAAGACTTCTTTGAGAGAGTATATTGATGAGTTATCACCGAAATAACCCCAGTCACTAATTACATTGAGAATATGATCTAAAGTTGGGATGCTTGCTGGATCATATAGATTTCCAATACTTAGCGTCTCATTAAAGAAAGAATTATTGAAGATTAAGTCGATAATATAATTATCAAAAGATGTCATAAACGGTACAGAATCAACTAATCCAGGCCAACCTAAAGTAACAAAGATTACCCCGACTAAAGAACTATGAAAAACCATATGGTGGAAACCACCAAATAGGAGTTTTCCTAAAAGGGTTGCTAAGATAGCACCTAGTCCTACTAACCATAATGGAGTACCAATCGGGATTAGTAATACATAGATTAAAGCGGTAATTTTTGGATAAGACTTCTTTATCAATTCTTTTGATTCTTGTCGGTTGATATCTTTATCTATTGTATAAAACAATATTTCTGTTTCAATTGTAGCAATAATTGCGATTAATATCATTAACAGTAATTTAAATCCATACATAAACGAATACATATAGTAGTTAAGGAGTACCATAACAACGCTTAGTACGATAAGTGAGTAATAGATTAATTTCATGTTGTTTGCCTTGACGAACTTACTCCTAGCGGACGGCCAAAGCATAATTTTTTTAGCCATTGTTATACCTCCTATTCTTCATCGTTTAGTTTTACTTTTTGCCAAAACTTTTTATATTTCCATGTTTGATATCCAATAATTATTGGATAGAAAATTGATACAGTAGTTAAAATAATTCTTAACCCGTTAGCACTACTCATTGCTTCGACAATAGTTATTCCGTACATTGGATTAATGTTTGATGATAATACATATGGGAAGGAACCAATATAACCTGAAATCACAAATAACACAGTAACTGCTATTGCGTGAATTAGGAGTTGTCTTCCTTTTTCTTTGAATCCGTAGTATATTACCATTAATCCTGCTAAAACAGTTAGAATAGGCAATATATATAGTACTGGGTAATTCATATAGAGTACACCAGTCCATAAAGAAGCATCAGTGTTATTCCAGCCCATAAAGACAAGTAATGTTAAAACAGGGATAGTGTAGATTATTCCTACTTTCTTAACAAATCTAAGTCCTCTATCCTTTATATCTCCTTCGGTTAGAAGGTTGATCCATCCTGCTCCAGCAACAAAGCTTAAGGCAATAAATAGTAATCCTCCGCTAATACCTGTAACATTTAAAATACTAAATCCAGTACCTTCAAGTCCGTTAGGTCCAATGGGGAATCCAAAGAATATATTTGATATGTATGTTCCTAGTAAGAACATCATTGCGATACTAGAAACTAACCACATCATAACCATTGATTTTTGCCATTTTCGGCTATCTAGTTTATAGATAACTTCAACAGATACTCCTCTTCCAATAATAGCGAATAATAGTAAGAACATTATTACATATAGGTATGAGAATGTCGTACCAAAAGCAAGAGGAAATACCCCTTCAGTTAATGCGATAGCGGCAATTAACCATACTTCCATTCCGTCAAAGTGAAGGCCACTTATTACTTGAAGTTGTTTTCGTTCTTTCTCATTTTTACTAATTGCAGTATTTAGTAATGCAACACCGCTTATAAATATTTCTTGAGCTAAGTAAACCATCCATGTAAAACCTAAAACGAAGAATAATATATTACCTAAAGTTTCACTAAACATTATCTTCACCTCCGGTTTCATCAATGATTCCTTTTTTAATTCTTGTGATAGTTAAAGCATAGTCCATTACAAATAATATTGCGTAGAAGATAGTAATACTGATAATACTAAACCATACCTGATTGACAGGTACATCACTAATACCATCACTAACTCGCATAATATCGTATATTATCCATGGTTGTCGTCCCATTTCTGTTACCATCCATCCAGTAATAATTGCGATATAAGGTAATGGTACTAAATACATATAGTATTTTTGTAAAGTCGGAGATTCAATAAATCTTTTAAAGAACACGACTGTGTATAAACTAATTAGGATAAAGATAGAACCTAGTCCGACCATAACCCCGAAAGCAATTCTAACAACAGTTTCTAAACCACCACTGGCGGCGCCAGTAATCATATCTATTTTTCCTGGTTGTAATGGGGTTAAAAAGTTCATATACGAGTTTCCAATGATTGGCATCAATATAGCAGAAATCAGTAGAATCCATGCAGCGTATTTCGCACTAATTATAAATAATTCCTTATCTTTTTCCTTACCATATAGTAAATGCCAACTACTTATAGCTAAAACAACAAACCCACTTAGTACTATGGCACTTGTATGATTATGAATCAACATATACCAAGCATATGGATTTAACACTATGTCTAAGAAATTAGTAATAATCATTCTGTCTCCTACCCACATTGCTCCAACAGGATTTTGCATAAATCCGTTGGCAGTTATGATCCAAAGGGCACTAAGTGTTGTTCCGAGTGTAATCATTGATACAGTTGTTAACCGTAGTTTTTTAGATAACCTATTTCTCCTAAATAACCAAATTCCATTAAAGGTTGATTCTAAGAAGAAAGCGATAATTGCCTCTAATATTAAAGGACTTCCAAATACTTCTCCCATGGCATAACTATAACCTGCCCAGTTAGTCCCAAATTGAATTGTCATTGCAATTCCAGTTACAATTCCAAAAGCATAATTAATTAAGAAAATATCACTAAAGTAATTTGATAATTTCTTAAATCTTTCATCGCCTTTTCGATAATATCTGATTTCAAATATTAAGATCATGATAATAAGTCCCACTGTTAGTGGAACAAATATGAAATGAAATGCAATTGTAAATGCAAATTGAACTCTCGATAAAATTTCAATCATTGTTTCTCCTCCTGTACTCTATATAAACTCATTTATCATAATGTTATTTTTTAACTATCAAATACATAAATACAATAACTCCTAAAACCGTAGCAATTATGCCACCAATCATATGCGAATTGTAGATACTAGTAATCTCGAATACTCGTAAACCAACACTAATGATTACATAGATAACTAAAAAAACTATTCCTGAGTAAATAAACTTTTCTAATAACTTCATTTTCTCAGCTCCTTAATTAATTTATTGTTGATATAAAGGGTTAAAATAATCCCGTACACTACTTTATCAGGCCATGCGGCTACTACCATCAAATGTATGAATAATATCCCATAAACTACATAAGCAGCCTTTTGGATATTTAACCAATCCTTAGGATCTATTTCTTTTCTAATTAGTTTAAATGAAACTATTGTTAATGGTACCATCACAACATAAGCAGCTATCCCAAAAATATTGACACTGCCAATCAATCCAAACACTCTTAACAATGCATGAGGACTAATTAAGATAAAAGCCAATATTGAATAAATTCCCCGATTAGTTTTTATATTTCTGCTTAGAGTCCAATGATTAGGTAAAACCCCAACTAACATAACAACAAGCAGAAACCCATACCCAATAATTCCCTTAGTGACCAAGTAAGTCCAATCTTCTTTATAAAAAACAACACTTACAATACTAATCCCTAGGGCAAATGTATAGAATATAGTAGATTTTTTAAAGAAGTCTCGGTACTTATAAGACATGGTAACAATAATCCCCCAAACGGCTATAATACTAAATGCATTAGAAAGAAAACCTAATGCTAACAACGCGATTAATATCAATATTATACTAAGCATACAAGCTAGCCCCCTTTATTTATAATAACTCTAAAATAATTATATCATATGCAAACTATATAAATATGATAAACACTCAATAAAAAATAGTCATTTCAAAATGACTATTAAATCAATCGTTCATCAAGATATTCTTCTATACATTTAGATGAGCTATTTTTTACGCTATTAACATACTCACTAACTCTCTTTTTAGTGATATTTTGTTGATTAGATGTATCTAAGATACTAAATAATTCTTCAACTTCTTGAACGTCTTTATCCAGCCATAACTTAGCATTATCTTCATCTAAGATAATAGGCATTCTATCATGAATATCCACAAGCTCATTACTTGCTTCTTTTGTCAGTATTGTTGTTGAATAAATCACTTTATTATCCTTATCAATATACTTACTCCATAACCCAGCAAAAAAGAATATCTTGTCGTCCCTGTTTTTAATCAAAAATGGTTGTTTTTGATTTAGTACTTTTTTCCACTCATAATATCCATCTGCTAAGATTAAACAACGTTTATGTAAAAAAGAGTCCTTAAATGAAACTTTTCTTTCGATACCTTCTACTCTTGCATTAATCATTTTATACCCAGTACTACTCTCTTTTGCAAAGAATGGTATGAAGCCCCAAATCAGGTTTCCAGCACGATAATTGTCACCATCATTAATTATGCTCAACACTTCTGTTCCAGGAGCAATATTGTAACGTGGTGCTTCTATTGAAGGATCTAAATCAAATATATCAAAAGTACTAGACATAAAACTCACTAATTCAGCATATGTATAACTTACAATAAATCTTCCACACATAATATAACCTCCTATAAAAATATTATAGCACTTTCTATAAAAATCATATAAGAAAACCACCTAAAACTGGTGGTTGTATATAACTATATATATCTCAAAGGCATAAAGATAATTCAAATCATAATAGTAAAGCTTCAATGCTCATATTAAGTTCTAAGACAAATACATAAAAATGATTCAGGAATACTATCCTTGGAGAGTTTAATTATCGATGCGAATCATCCGATAGTAACAGAGGAGACTTAAAAATATAAGTGCACTCCCAAAATAAATACTCGCAATTTGAGTAATCAAAAACCATACTTATAATTGACCATAATTGAATATTGCCACAAAATAACAAAATAACTAGAAAAATAATTACATAAAAAATGCAACTGTATAAATAAAAAAATAGGTGATTATCCCCAATGTTACACAGATAAAATCTAAAAAAATGGCAAAATTATTGAAATTCAGGTGTTTATTCGAGAGAAATAATCATCAATTTTAGTAAAATAGGGCAAATTATGTGTATTTTCATTTTAGACGATATAACATATATTTAAATGGTCATAACAAATATAAATGAAATATATAAATATTGGATCAGGTAATATATTAATGTCTTAATTACAAAACTTTATTATATTTCATAAATAATATTAAAAACAATAATTCAAATTATTCAGATGTTAAAAAACACATATTCAGTATATCGGTAACGTACTCGTAAAAATTAATAACAATTTCAATGTATTTATCGTATTCTTAAATTACAATTTGAAAAATATAGAGATATTTCTGAAAATTCAATATCTTCTAGTATATAAATTCGGCTCATTTAAGAAATATTTAAAAATCATTCTTCGAAACTTCTACATTTCAGGCGAGCAAACTTAATGACCACTTATGGAATATTATAGATATTTACTTATCATTTTCAAGTTTTGATTGTTTCTCTTGATTTCATTAAAGGCTTTTTTATAGACTGACTTTATCCTATCCTCTGAAACATGATCGAAAACTGTATCTATATCAAACCATTGGACACCGGAATTTTCATCAGGTTTAATTGTAAGTTTATCATTTTCATCAACAATCATCAAAGATATAGCTTTCAAGTATAAATGATCATTTATATATACACCATTCTTGATATGATTAAAAACGTATATAACATCTAGAATAAATATATCCTCAGAATAGATCTTCATATTTTTTATTCCTGTTTCTTCCACAACTTCTTTCATAGCAACATTCAATGGGTCATCATCACCATCATTGTGCCCATCAACCCAACCCCATGAATTATAGATATTATGGTACGCGAAAAGCACCTTTTTCATTTCTTCATTTACAACAATAGCACTACTCGACATAAGAGCTACTAAATTAGATTGAAGTAAATAATCATTATTATGATTCATAAATTGAAGAATTGCTTTTTTGTCTTTTTCTTCCTGTTTGCTAAACGGAATATAATTTTCAATTAAATTTCTCATTTTATATCCTCCAATATAGCAAATGTACTATTAGGTAATATTTTGTACACTTCAGGCTGTTTCTCTCAATAATCACTAATTTTATGTAAATAACGCAAAAAGAACATACTTTTCATAAAAATTAGCAAAAAATCACCCTATTTTTCGTATAAATATATACCGGCAATAAACTGAATGATTTTATAGAATTTTCGTGATATATATGCAATTATACCATATTAGACTGTTAAATCTCTTTCAGTTTATTATATCTACAATTATAAGTAATGCAATTTCTATATCTAATGAAAATTTTATAGTATTATCAGATGAAAATTCAGATATAATTTCACTTCAGGTGGAAATATCCATAAGTTATTACTTGCCATGTTAATAGAGACCTCCTACAGTAATACTAAAATTAAAAGTTAATTCCCCACTTCAAAACATAAATCTAAATAATTTTTTTTGAGTTACCTTGATTCAATTCTCGATATTATATTTTTTATATTTCAGCTAATCATTGTTTTTCATTATAAGTCATTCAATTCAGTTTCGTCACTTTTTTTTGAACTTACATTCATTTGCATTTTTCTGTCGGATTTTAGAATCTGAATCTCTATTTCTTGGAATGAGAAATGCAAAAGTTAAAATCGTCTTTGATTCGGTGATTAAAGGTGAGATGAATACTCTCCTTTTTTTATCCTTTTTAAATGATAATATCAATTTAATAATACATATATCTAGAGTTGACCAGTATATCAATAACTCTATTGACTTACCAATTTATTGCAGATACATATTGATATTCAAAATATATAAAAAACACCCTAGAAAACTAAGGTGTTTATTCTTCAATATTTCATTTATTCTGCATTAAACTTTCTGTGAGTTCCATCGCAATACGGGGGATTAGATGTGTTTTTACATGTGCAAAGTTTTTTCGTTATATTTTCACTTACTGTAAACATCACAGGTTCACAAAAGTAACCCTTATGTGATCCATCGCAAAATGGTTGATTATCACTTTGCCCACATTGACACCAGTAATATTGTTTATTTTGTTTTAATTCTACTGCGATAGGTTCACGCTTCTTCTTAGACATTTAATCACTCTCCTTACTTAATTTTACCACAGCTGGTAATATTATTTTAATGGTATGAATATATTTCATTCTAATTCTACATTGTCAGTCAAGCAAATTCCAGCATTGCATCGTTCAATAATTAATTCATTTCCAATCACCTCGAACGATACCTCATAATGCTTCCCAATCCTAGTTTGGTATATTTCTTTGAAGAAGAAATTTCCATCCTCACAAAACACAGTTATGTTGTATCTTACTTCATCGTCAGTTAATCTTACAATTGCTTGGTGTTCATTGTTCTCATACACTTCATAATCTGTATTATCTCTAATAGCAAAGAGCACTAACGACAAAACACTATAAAAGACTAGTAGTATTGTTACAATTTTCAAATAACCAATATCTCTTTTGGTTAGTTCAAGACAGATAAGAAAAATCGAAGACCAAAAGAAAATCATAGGCAAACTAAAATCTATATATCCTTGCAAGCTAATGATTCTTCCTTCTGCCAAGTTGTAGGCTAAAATTGCAAATACAAATAATGATAAAAAAGCAATAACTCTCATTGATATTTGTAGTAGTTTCATACATTTCCTCCTTTTTAAGGATAATTAATTATATCAAAATATATTTATATTTCAAATCTAGTAAAGAATCACTGTATAAGGTAATTCTTTTTTTCACTTCTGCAATTATGATTGATAAAATGACCATTATAAATATTGCATAATTGACTAGTAAAACATGTGCAACAAAGCGAGTCAAAACTACAACCTATTTTTTGAGGAAAGATCACATCCTGAGTAATGATTATTCATTACACCAATTGCCTCTAAATATGAGTATGTTGTAACACTTCCTAAGAATTTAAAACCTCTTCTTTTTAGATCTTTTGTTACTTTATCAGACAATTCATTTTTAGTCACAAAATTATCACCTTTTAGTACCATAACTTTGTTATCAGTAAAAGACCAAATATAATTACTGAAACTACCAAATTCATTCTGAATTTCTATGTATTTATTTGCATTATTAATAGCTGCTTTAATTTTACCTATATGTCTTACAATCCCTTTATTACCTAGAAGTTCATAAATCTTTCCTTCATCATATTTAGCCACTATCTCGGGTATAAAGTTATCAAACGCTTCTCTAAATGATTCTCTTTTTCTTAGAATTATTAACCATGATAATCCACAATGAAATGATTCTAAAACTATCATCTCAAAAAGGTATCTATCATCGTATGAAGCAACACCCCATTCGTGGTCGTGGTATTCCTTATATATCTCTGAGTTTTCCAGACTAGGCCAATTACATCTATTCATTTATACTCCTCATTTCTTAATGTTTAATGAATGCCATCTCTCATTGATAAAATGAATATCGTCTTTTTTATAGAAATTTCTTAATTCTCTGTCTTTAGTATCAGCGAATTCAAGATATTTCTTTCTATAACTAAGTTCTTTTAATTCCTTTGTAATACACCCATGGGATGGTAACAATGTGTATCCCTCATAGTTTTCAATTATCCTAGTTAATGCGTCTATATGTTGTGTGATTGTTTCTGCTACATATGGTAATACAGGTAAATTATCATTTGTTGTCATATACTCATCGCCTACAAGTAAGTACTCATCATCGATGTTTATCAACATTCCACAATTAGAATGTCCTTTATTTAGAGATAATGTGATTTTATGATCATAAAAATTGATTATAGTCTCATCATCAATAAGCACAGTAGGGATTAATTTCATATTCTCTAAGTCATCAAACATTTCTAGGGTTTCTAGGGAATATCTACTACCTATTAGATTTTGTTTTGGTAGCTCATTTAAGCCATAACAATGATCAGGATGAAAATGTGTACAGATCACGTAATTAATCTTGAAGTCCTTCAATTTTTCCCTTAGAACAACCATATTTCTTTCGTATCCAGCATCAAAAACGATGCATTCTTCATCATTGTATAATACATATATGTTTAATCCCAATTGATATTCATTGATAGATTCAAACTGATATTGATAAAAGTTATCTTTTATTTTAAGTTCTTTCATATTTACACTTCCCATCTTAAATATTATACCATATATATTCTTATGATTTTGTATCAAAAAAAGAGCTATTCAGCTCTTCAGTTTTTAAAAGTACAGATTTCTAATAATTATGTTACCATTTTCTAACGTTATAGTTACAACAGTTTTGAGATCTGACCAAGAACTCTCATCTAAATCTATCACTATAGCATAGAAATCAATGTCTTGTTCATTGTTATTGATTTCATATTCTTCATCTGCTGTTATATACTGCGATAATAATGCTTCCATGTCAGTTGGTGATGTAAGCGTAGAATTCCTTACGAGTACATCTTCTTCATCATAAACCATAAAGTTGACAGTAGAAATAGTAAATTCTTCAATATCTTTAAAGATATTTGCTACTTGAATTATTACAAATTCTCGATCAGTGCTTTCGTTAATTCCTGGTAGCATGTATGCACTAATAATTTGATCAACATCTTCCTCTACTTCAATATTAAATAAGTCTTTTTGAGTTGTTGTTGTTCCTTCAATTAAGACGCTTATTGTGTAATCATATCTATCTAAGTTTATTGCAGCATGATAAGAAAGCGATTCACTAACTAGTAATGTTTTCTCAATGTTAATACCTTCTTCTATAACAATATATACATCTGCCCCTGTATCTAATTCAAGTAAGGTGAATTCGATGTCATAGACAAATAATTCGTCATTCATATCAACTAGTTCATATCCACTACTTTGTATTAGTTCTTGTGACTGGATGTATGAGTCATTCAAACTCCTGATCGAGTTAATTGAACTTCTTAAAGATGTGGTTTGATTATTTACTTGATTCTCTAAATTATTTACTTGAGCTTGTAATGCATTTATTTTTGTAAGTGTTATAATGCTTAACACCAATAATGCTATAAAGGTAAGTGTTTTAAGTAGTTGGCCAATATCTATTAGCCCCTGTGTTGCGTTACCTTCTAATGCTTTATTCATATTTTGCTTATATATCATTCGGTATGCTACTACAATTATTGCTGAAACAATTAGTAGTAAAAAGAACCAAACTATAATTATTGCTGACATATTTTCTCCTCCTATAATCCAATACTTCGTTTAAAAGCCTGATTGTAGTTTCTAGTTACTGTTAATTTCTCTTTATTCCTCATTAATAGAATAATACGAGAATTGAATGTTGGGTTAATTTCTTGAATGGCTTTTTTATTGATGATTTGTGATTTATTTATTCTAATAAAATCTTTATCATGTAAGACACCTTCTACTTCATAGAGTTTTTCTCTAATAGAATAGGTCTTATCCATTGTATGCAGACTAATTTCATGTCCAAAACTTTCGATAAAAACTATTTTAGAATAGTGGATGATTTCATATTTTGATTCAACTTCTCCGATAAATGTTTCCTGTTTATAATCGTCTTCTCTAAATGTTAGTTCGGCATCTGCAGATATTATGAATCCCGCTTTCTCTAACATTGATTTGTATTTGTCATAATTATCTTTTTGACAAACGATTTTTATCTTCACTCTTCATCACCACCCGATCAAATTTTAGTATAAAAAAAAACTTATGTATACGAATAATGCATAAGTTGCACTTATTCAATCATAAGAGGATATTTCTCCCATACACATTAGTAATTATATCATAAAACTATAACAATAAAAGAAGAGTATAAATTAATATACTCTTCTTTGTTAGTATCTTTTTAAAGCTTCTTCAATCATATCCCAAAACATTTCTTCATCAATGTCTTTTGCGATATAGGTGTTTCTTTCTAATTCGAGAAAATCAAAGATATCACAATTAGTACGACCATAACTAGTCCCATGAGATATATCAATATCACAATGAACATGTTGTATTTCTAATAAATCAGGATTTATTAAGTATCCTATTGTTACAGGGTCATGTAATGGTGAACCATCAAAACCAAATACTTTCTTTTGATTCTCATTAAATACTCGCATTAATTTTACGAATAAATCAGAACCGTTGTTATTTATTTTTTCCATTCTATCAATAATGTGCGAGAATACTTTCACTTTTCTAGTAACGTCTAACCCAACCATTGTTACTTTTACTCCAGAATTAAAACATATATATGCTGCTTCTGGATCACAGTAAATGTTGAATTCTGCAGCAGGTGTTACATTACCATTTTGATAAGAACCACCCATTAAGACGATTTCTTCAATATTTTCTATTATCTTTGGTTCAATTCTTAGTGCAAGACCTAGATTAGTCATAGGTCCTGTTGTAATCATTGTTACCTTTTCTTTACTTTTTAAGATTTCTTCAATCATAAATTCCATAGCATTACGCTTATCAAAATCAATTTCTAACGGGGGGAAGTCAAAACCATCAAGTCCTGATTCACCGTGGATTGCCTCGCATACTTCAACTTCTTTTATAATAGGATTTACTGCACCTAAACAAACAGGTACATCAAGTTCTAAATACTGTACTAAGTTTAAGGCATTTCTTCCTGTTTTAGCTAATGTTTGGTTACCAGAAGCTACTGTAATACCTAATAAATCAAATATTGGATTTTTACCTGCTAATAGAATTGCTATTGCGTCATCATGACCTGGGTCACAATCTAATATTATTTTTCTTTTTTTCATAATTTGCATACATTCGAGATGAATGTATCTCCTTTCAGTATATGGATTGTTAGTCTTAGAACAATTATATCATATCTAAGGTAATAACTTTCACATTACCTACAAAAAGAGCCTATGTATAGTAATTCACCTTCTTATTTACTTAAGTATCTTGATAATGAGTAACCATTCTTAATTAGTATAAATTTTGATATATAAGGGGTGATTGCTTTTTGGGGACACTCTGTGATACACCTCATACACATTTCACATTTAAGTCCAAATTTTGGAATGTTGTATTTATTTGGCTTTATATTGTTTTCAGGACATCTATTCCAGCAAATCGAACAAGAGTTACATGCCTTAGTGGCATGTAGTTCTAATCCAAATAGTCGAGCAGCTGGATCTTCAAGTTTCCCTATTAAATTAACTGCTTTTGATTTGAATTTTACTTTTCTATTTGATGAATGGTTTTTAGAAATTATGCTACTGATATCATTTATCTTATCCTCGGATTCTTTGACTAATTTCCGACCTGCAGCATCAGGAAAACTCATTACAAAAGTAAGTGGCATTGCCAATACTTCATCTAAACCAACTACATAATTCTTCGAGTGTAGTATTTTTTTGATATCTATAGACACTGCATCATTAAGCCATAAAGTATTACACCCTACAGCAATTATATGGACTTTCTTGTATAATCCTTCTGGTAAATTCTTGATGAAGCGTTTTACTGTGCGAGGTGCATTAAACCCTTGTATTGAAAACATCAAAATAAGGGTATCATTAGTTTTTAAGTCTTCCGGCTTTGCAAATTCTAAAGGGAGAATGTAAGTTTCATCAATTTTTAGGTTTTCACCTAATTGTTTTGCTAGATGTTTTGTATTCCCCGTTGGGCTAAAGTATAGCAATGTGTACATAGTTATTCCTCCAATAGTGAATTTATATTTTTTTCTTTCATAAAATACTCAATAGCTTTTTCTAGAAATAATTGTGATTTCTTTTGAATTTCTCCAAATTCAGCCGGCCAGTTTCCAGCACCACTATAAAATTTATAGAGTTTCTCAAGGAGTTTGGAATCACCCTTGGTGTATTTCATAACTGATCTCCACCACTCATTGGCTATCTCTTGTCCTTGGACACTTTCTGGACTAACTCCCTGCTTATCGAGCAAAACAGCTTTCTCGAGGCATTTTTTTAGCCAATCCGGTGACATTCCTTGGTTCTCATCTAATTCATGTGTCTCGGTAATACTTGTTAGAATATCTTTGTCTAAGAAATTTATTACCCAGTAATACTCGTTGTTATCATTTATTAGTTTTACCATATTGGAGTACTTAGCCCAATCGACTTGATTTGTCTCGATTATTTCCCTTTTTATCATTTCAATAGATTCAACAGTTTTATTTGCTTTAGATATTTGCTCTTTGATAATTTTCGATTGTTGGTCCAACATGTGTACAATATCATTATTCGAATTTATAGGGATTATTCTTTTTCCTATGTCCTTCAAAGATAGTCCAAGTGATTTAAGTGTAATTATCTGATGGATAATAGATATATCATTTGAGTTATATATTCTTCTCCCACCTTCACTTATCTCTGAAGGTTTTAGTAAACCTATTTTGTCATAGTATTGTAATGTTCTTACAGATACATTTGCTAGTTTAGCCATTTCTCCAACTAAAAGCTTATTGTTAATCGTCATATTGAGCACCTCTATTCACTATAATAATACATTACGTTACGTAACAAACAAGGTATATGTTATTTAATTTATAATATAATAAAAAAGAGCATAAATTTATATGCCCTTTATTTTACTACTTGAGGTGGAGAGCGGCTCTAAAGGTTCCTCTCTTCCACAACTCTACAATACTTAGTTATCATGTATTCTTGATACTACTAGTTATAAGTTACATTAACCAAACACAATCCTTTTCCAGGAACTGTAAAGCCTGCTTCTTCACGGATTCCACTTGAAAAAATTTGCTGAATTACATCAATGTCTTTTTTTGATTGCCCGATCTCGATAAGTGTACCAACAATAATTCTAACCATATTATATAAGAAACCTTCTCCAAATATGTCGATAGAAATCATTGATCCTTCACTTGAGATATTTATGTTATAAATATCCTTAATTGTATTTTTCTTTTTACTTTTAGAGGAAAACCCAAGAAAATTATGTTTACCAATTAATAATTTAGAGGCTTCTCTCATTTTGCTTATATTTAAAGAGTCTTTTACCCAATAACTATTTTTTCTTTCAAAAACACTAGAATGAATTCCATTCCAAATTTTATATTGATAGTGTTTTTCAGAAACATTGAATCTAGAATGAAATTGCTCATCCATTATTTCAATATTACTAACTGCAATATCCTCAGGAAGATAGTGATTTACATATCTATAAATCTCTTCCGTAGAATAAGCATTCTCTGCATGAAAGTTAGCTATTTGACACAATGCGTGTACTCCAGCATCAGTTCTTCCTGAACCAATTATCTTAATCTCAGATTTATATAATTCAGACAAGACTCTTTCTATCTTAAATTGAATCGATTTCTCGTCATTTTTCAGTCGTTGCCATCCTTTATAATGTGTGCCATCATATGAAATTGTCATTTTATAATTTTGCTTTTCAATACTCATATTCTCACTTCTCTCTTTAATTTATATTAATATGTGTAGAATCAAATTCTATCATATTTTGTGAAATAGTTCACTAGGTAATTCCGCAATTCAAAATGTTATGTTCCTTATTCTTTAACCAAATTTGTTATATATTTCGAGAAGCTTCTTATTTAAATAGTTATCATATGACTACGATGCAAATCACATCCAGGATTCAATTTACATTACAGTCCAAAATTGTACTTGGTTTCAATGTTTTTAAAATGTAAATGAAGTCTATGGAACTATAATCGACTTTAAAAAAAGAGCACACGAATGCTCTCTATTTCTTATAATTCTGTGGATTTGAGCGAGTTTGAACATCTGTCAAAAATACAATCGTGAGTTTTACTAATAATGCAGCAACTAGTGCCCCAACAATTACCGGTATCAAAAAGAACGAACCGAATAAAGCAGCAAGTGCATCTCCCATATCTGCAGAATAAGCTATTGAAAATAACATGATCATACCTATTAAAGATGCAGCAGATACTAAAATTTCTATAAAGTAGATTCCTCTTTTTTTACTTATGAAGAAATACCATAACATTGATATACCATACATACAAGGTACAATAAACAAAATTGCCATAAATATAAATCTTTCAGGACTCATACTATCACCTCTTCTAAAACATTATATCACATAACAAACAACAAGGTATAGCCTTTCATCAATTTGCTCAACACACATCAAACTAATTAACAGGCACATTGTTGAAACAATTAATAAATGCAGATAGGAGTTCAGAAGGTAGAAAATACATACTAACTACATTGCCACATAAAAATATCTACATCTTGAGAGGGAGAATTTAAGCAAACAACACAAAGCATACTCCCCACTATCTAAACTATGATTTCTTATTGACCAATTAAAAAAGACCTCTCAACTGATAATCAGTTAAAACGCCTTAGTTAAAGTCTTTTATTGGTGGAGTTGAGGGTCCCTGAAGGATACCATCGTCCATGACAATTACCTAATTACTTTCAACCATAACATTTCAGATTCAACGACAAATTCCGAGACTAATTTAATGAATTTAGAGTAGTCCATTGTAGTATGAGCATAATCTAATGTGTCATAATATTCAGCTCTTTTAGTCTTTGTAATTATTATTGGAGTATATCCATACTTCATTAATTCAAAATTTAATATCAATCTCGCTGTTCTACCATTTCCATCAATGAATGGATGTATCTTAACAAATTCCCCGTGTAACAAACATGCTTTTATAACTGGATGAAATTCATTCCATTCCTTGTTATATTCAATTATTAGTTTCTGCATAAGTTCTTGTAAAACCACATGGTTAGGTGGAATATGACTTGCTCCACTTATTATTACATTCTCATTTCTATACTTCCCTGCATTTTTATTATCTATGTCCTTAAGTATTAAAGAGTGAACATTCTTTATATTCCATTCAGATATCTCTTCATTACCAGAAATTAATTCCTCTAAAAATAATATTGCATCTTTGTGATTGATTGTTTCTAAATGTTCTATAACACTTTTACCACCAATTGTGATGCCTTCAAGTACTACTTTTGTTTCAGACATAGTTAAGGTATTGCCCTCAATAGCATTACTATTATATGTCCACTCAACTATAAGTTTCTCATGTAGACCTTTTGATATTCTTTTCGGTAAGGGTCTATATGAATCTATTTCTTTTTTCAATAAATCAATATTTGAAAAATCAGACTCTAAACCAATATATTCTTTATTACTTTTTCTTCTTGCATCATAAGGTTTCCCCTCATCTTCTCTAATTAACCAACTCTTTCCAACTTTCATCGCACTTTCAATACGACCTTCTTCACATAATATTCTTACTCTACGATCATTGATACCCCATTTTTTTGATATTTCTTTAGTTCCAATATATTTCATGATATCACCTCTCAATACTATATTAACCCGTTACCGGTATATTGTCAATATTTACATCTTGAGAGGAAAAATTTAGTAGAACAACATAATGCCTACTCCCCACTTAAGAAACTGTAGTTTTTTATTGACCAAATAAAAAAGCCCCATCAACTGACAATCAGTTAAAAGCGCTTTATTTACTTGTTATATTGGTGGAGTTGAGTGCAATCGACCCCCTGTTTTACGTCTTAGCTAGATAGTTTCTTAGATGTTGAGTACGAAACAAGCAACGCTAATACACTTATGAACAGTACTACAATTGATAAAAATAAGCCATATGATGTATCTTCCATATTAATTGACATATTTGCATCTATATTTAATCTACCAGTTAATATCCAAGTAATTGTGTAATTGAATACTACCAAAGCCATGATTGATAAAAATCCATGAATATATCTCATCTTCACATTTATCATGAAAGCTGTGGGCATAAATGCAGCAAGTACTATAAATGAGTATCCAATTGAATAAATTGTACCAGCGAGATAAAAAGGATCATTTACTGTATTGTTTTGCACGTCTGTAAGAAGTGTGAACAATAATAATGTTGTAGATGCTAGTAGCACCATTATAACTACTACACCCAAAAAGGTAAAAAACACACTTATGTAACCATTTATTACCCTATCTTTATTATCTAATGGAAACTGATAAATCGGATGAGATGATTCTGATTGGATAAGATATACATAGTAAATCACTGCAAATAAAGACCAAAAGAACATCACTGCAAAACCTGTTGTAAACATGTCTGTTAGACTTACAAACTTGTTATAAACAATTATGTTTAGTAGTACAAAAAGTAAAGTATAGAAAAAACCCTTTTTTGATGGAGTTGTTAATCTTAATATATTGTAATACTTAAAATATTTTTTCATTATATCTATCCTCTATGCACACAGGTGAACAAATATCTGCTCTAATGAAGCCTGATTATGTTTACCTGCAACCTTTCCTAAGTCTTTAGTTCGAACAAGTCCTTGAACTCCAAATGGAGTGCTTTTTGGATTAATAAGTATCACACTGTTCCTATCATTTTCAGCTAATGTAATCATTTTATATTTGTCTAGTAATGTTTCCTTATCCTCAAATAATACGATCTCCCCTTCATTCATAAATGCAATATAATCCGCAATCTTTTGAACATCATCAATTTGGTGGCTAGACCATATAATGGAATGCTTCTCATTCTCCATATAAGACTGGATTATATTGATGAACTCTTGTTTATCAATTGGATCGATTCCTATTAACGGTTCATCTAATAAAAGTGTTGTAGGATGAACTGAAATAGCTAGTATAAGCATAAGTTTCTTTTGCATTCCTAGTGATAAGCTACTAACTCTCTTCTTTAAATCAATGTTGAATCGTTTTATTAATTCATCGAATAATTTCAAGTCAAAATTCGGGTGACTTTGAACGTAAATTTTTCTTAGCCACTTTACTTTCGCATATGGATTACCATTAAAGAAATCATAAACAACTGCCACATTAGTTCGAATTTCTTTCTCATTGTCTATATAGTTCAATCCGGATAACTTTAAATCTCCTGAAGTTTTAATGTATGATCCATGTAATGTCTTGAATAGAGTAGTTTTACCTGCACCATTCCTCCCAATCAAACCTACAATAGAACCTTCTGGTATCTGTAAATCGATATCTTTCAGTTCAAAATCACCAATTTTGGCACACAATTTATTAGTTTCAATACTATTCATTTTGTCCATCTCCCTTTTGCTTTAATATCCCCTCAAGTACTTGAAAATCAATATTAGCATCATCTTTTAGGCGAACAACTTCATCAAGCAAATCATTAATTCTAGATAAATACATATCTTGTACTTTATCAAGATCAATTTCACTTACAAAGTAACCTCTCGCTGATTGGCTAAAAACAAACCCTTCATTTACAAGATCATCATAAGCTCTTTTTACAGTCACTATTCCAATCTGCAATTCTTTTGACAAGACTCTTACACTAGGCAATTTATAGTGTTTCTCTAATTCACCTTTGATAATAGCCTTTTTCAGTTGATCTTTTAGTTGCTCATATATTGGTTTATCAGAATACAATGACACATTTAGATTCACAAAATCACCTCGTTCTACTGTTATCATACAATGGATACAGTTATAAGTCAATAGCATTTTTCAAATCCGTTTAAATGAATCAGTTCCCTTAACTCCCTCTGTTTTTTCATATATACTTTACAATTTTATCGTCCTTATTAAAAAAGCGTAGATATAGTCTGATTGGACCTTTTTCCATGCTTTTTAGGACACGGGTTCGACTCGTTAAAATTTGAAATTTCCCTATTGTAATAGGGCTGGCGAGAAAAAACACCGATTTTTTTGTCAGTTTTCACTATAATTTTGGGTAAATAAAAAACCGAGGATTCCATTAACGGCTAATTAAAGCCATCTGAAATTCTCGGACGCGGGTACTATTGGTGGAGTTGAGTTTGGACCAACCCCTTTCCCAATAATGATGAGTAAAGTTGAAGAAAACTATTAAGTAAATATCAGTTTCATTTTTGATCCATTAAATTGCAATAAAAACTCCCTAAATAATAGGGAGTTTAATGTTTCTTTAGTGTTACTTGGAATAATTACATTTCTGTTCAAAATAAACCATTTTAAATATTTTATTCAGTTAATAAAAGCAAGTATTTGAAGATAGGGTTGTAATCAAACATTGGTGCATCTTCATAAAATAAATGTGTTTGATTGTCAAAACCAATAATATTATCATCTGGTCCACTATTAACATGCCCAATTTCTCCTATGGTACTGCTTAACTCTGATTCATCTTTTATTCCATCATTTCCATATTCTTCAATAAGATATCCATAATCAGTTTCATATAATAAACACGTCTTGTAATTATACTCGAAAAATGTAAATCCATTATAGTTATCAACATCATAACTCGATGTAATCTCATTCTGAGAATTTTCTAGACTAATATAGTTTTTCTCTGTTAAAACTGATAATTCAGTTTCTTTCAAATTAGTGAAATCGTAATCCCAAAGGCTTTGATAATACTTTCTCACATATGACGATGTATTATCCCAACTATTAATCGTAAAGTTATACATTTGAGATGAGTACATATTTTCTCCTAAATCTGTTTGTTCATTTTCAAAATAGATCCTATATCCAGAAAAGATGTTTGATACAAATCCCTCATACTTTGATTCTATACTATAAGAATCTCTTGAAGGTACATCTTCATAGAATTTAAATTCATAGGTATTTTCTTCAGCTAACTCATATTCAACTCGATATTCTGTTTCATAGTCTGGTTCATCTGCACTGAAATCATGAAATGGAAAATCTGTTATATCAGAAACCCCATCAATAACCCCTGTTAATCTGAAATTCTTTTTGTTTTGTATTATATCTTCAGAACCAAACTCTGTTTCAATAATTACTTCATAATAATTTGAGACTAATGTCTGATTTACAAGTGTAAAAGCCTTATCAAAGTCACTTATAGATTCATCTTTGGTATAGTCATCTGCATAGTAATTACTAATCTCCTGTAAGCGATAATACTCAATAATATTATCATCTGTGTATCTGACCTCAACCCTGATCTTTGATCCGCCAGTATCCACTTTCCGATACTGGTAACCTGTCATACCAGTTCCTGATAAACCATTGTATCCATTACCGCTACCAAAATAATTATATTCAAAAGTCATAATTAAAGAGTCTTCTGTTTTAACTACTACAGGTTCTGGACAATTATACATTAATCGAGAACCATGGATATAATTTCCAAACTCATCGTAATAATAACATCTCTGGATAGGTGGTGTTTCTGCCTCCATAATATAATTTCTTTGTGTTATTAAGATTACCGTTAGCGATGTCACTATTGATACAACTGTTATAATTCTAAAAAAGATTAACCGCTTCTCTTGGAAAACGTCACTGTTTCTATCTAAATTGCGTTTAAATAATGCCATTGTTATTTTAATACTTAATAGTCCTAATAATAGAAAAGTAAGTGTATGCTTAGTAACATACAATAGTTGGTTATATCTAGGTGTAAACCAAAAAATCACCACGATAACTAAAAGTAATATCGTATAATATTTCTTAATATATTTAATAATAATTTCTCCTCTCGTATTTTAGATTTCTTTTACAAACCAAAATACGATCAACATCTAATCACTTGAAGCTTTTGCAACTTGTTTTTATTAACTAGAGTTAAGCTCTTTTTTGCGTAAACTTGCTTAATTGCTTTCGGGAAGCTTGTTTCACTAAGTGCAATATTCAGTCTATATATTTTTACTATACAAACTATTGGTAATATATATGTTATAAGAATACTTAATCCCACCAAGATGCATAATTCTAGAACAAAAAACAGGATATTCATTAATGTTTTATAAGTAAAAATACCAGTTGGTATTATATCAATTTGAGCAAAATAAAAAACTTGAATTATTGTATAGAATATAAGAATGCTCGAAATAATTATTTTCATTGTTCTATCATTTCTCATATTCTCACCACCTCCAAATTTACTTAATTAACCATATATATATTTAAAAAGTCAGAAATCTTTGATATTTACAATAATCTAGATTAAGTATCTTAAAATCCCTATACTCCCTCAGTTTTATTACATGAATCATGATTCTAAGACTTCCTTTTGGACGCGGGTTCGATTCGTTAAATTTCTAATTTTCCCTATTGCAATAGGGCTAGAATGAAAAAACACCGATTCCGAGCTACATTTTCCCTGTAATTTTGGGTAAATAAAAAACCGAGGATTCCATTAACGGCTAATTAAAGGCCATCTGAAATTCTCGGACGCGGGTACTAATGGTGGAGTTGAGTAAAAGTGACCCCCTGTGCAATAATAAAGAGCAATACTTGGATTTTCAAATCATTTGAAATTTATAGAATAATATCATTTCCTAATGATTTGATCAATAAGTTCTTTTGTTGAATTCCATTCGTGTATTTGCTTTTCGAGCATACTTTTACCTTTATTAGTGATTGAGTAATATTTTCTTTTTTTGTTAGAAGTGCTTTCAAGCCAATATGTTTTAAGATAATCTAGTTTAACTAATCTTTTAAAACTAGTGTAAAGAGTTGCTTCAGTGAAAACAAAATCACTATTTGTCATATCCTCAATTTTTTTGTTTATCTCATACCCATAAGAATCTTTATCACTTATTATACTTAGTAGCATCATATCAGTGTGACCTCTTAATGAATCACCGTTTAAACTCATTTTATTTTCCTGTTAAGATTGAAATCAATTATAAATAGTAAAATGAATACAATCCCTACAAAGAAGAATATTGGTCCATTCACACTACTTATACTTCTAGTTGATTCAAGGGCAATCCAGACAATAAATACTATAACTGAAATAAGTATATTTATTATCGGAATTAATAGATGGTATTTAATTTTACCAAGTACTATGAGTATAGTTAATAGTAAATACAAACAGATAATTATAAGGTTTTCAATAATGAAAAATCGAGATAAAACATACCACTCATATTCAGAACTATCCGATACAACATTAATATCAATGAGTAAAATTAAAGATATTATAAGATGTAATACTGGATAAAACCACTTTCTCAGAAAGATATTTTTCTTCTGAGTATAATTGTGAGTAATAAACTCTTTTGCTTTTAATCCAATTGATTTTACATCATTATTACCTGATAAGTCTGTATATTTTTTTATTAATCTTCGATATAAGCCTATGAACAATGAACCTATAATTGCAAAAACAATTAAGAATCCAATGACTGAGAAAGTAATAATACCATAAAAATCTTCTATACCTAATGTATCCATAGTCATTACAGTTGCAAATAGTACTACAATACCATAAATCATTCTTGTGAAAATCAATGAAAGTGATATAGCCCAAAATACAAAATTAGTTTTCATATATGAAAAAACTTTATCTATAAATGATGTATATTTTTGAATATCGTACTCTTCTCTTTGAATAAATTTACTATATTGATAAAGGTAGACAGCTCCAACAGCATACAATGTAATACTTATCCCAACTACAATCGCTCCTGCAACACCGCTTAATAGTGTAACAATTAAACTAATAACTGAAATTACAGTTGCTGAAACCAAAAACATTTCTGCAACCAGCGGTTTGTATGAATCTTCATCGGTAGAATCAGCGGGAAAATCACCAAATGTTTTTATTGCCTCTACATATGAGTAAGATTTATCCTTTGTTTTTTCATACAACTCATCATATCTATCAATGATATTTGAAATAATTTCTTCTTTTTTCTCTTCATGATCTTCTGAATGATCACTTTTCAATTTAAAATCAACATATTCCCTAATTTTTTTATGCATTTTTCTCTCTCCTTACCTAATCTAGTTAGGTATATAGTATCACCTTATACCTAATCTGTCAATGTATAAAATTGAATTAAAAATTTAAAATATTTTTGTTCCACTTCCCTCTACTCCCTTAGTTTTACTGCTCACATAGTAAATCATATAACAAATATCTCTCAATACTCTAATAAGGCTATTTAATCCGGTTCAATAATGTGTTTTTGGACGCGGGTTCGACTTGTTAAAAATCTCGTTTTCCCTATTGCAACAGTGCTGGAACGAGAAAACACCAATTTCGAGCATCATTTTTGCTTCGATTTTGGGTAAATAAAAAACCGAGGATTCCATTAACGGCTAATTAAAACCATCTGAAATTCTCGGACGCGGGTAATATTGGTGGAGTTGAGGGGATTTGAACCCCACAACTTTGAAAAATCAAAAAAATAAGTATATAATTAAAGTAGTCAACTTAATAATAATCATACTTGGTCAATTATTTAGTTACAGATATTTCGATAGTTATTAAAGACCTAAAATACATTACATAAACCAAAACTTAAGATTATTAATTAAAGCGAACTGATACAAACTAAACAGAGTCATAGTTACTGCTAATATTGAAACAATCCAGTTAATTATCATACTTCTTGTTTTTTTAATATCTCTTTGCTCATGCAAATACTTGTATTCATAATTTTCAACTAATAAAAGTCCATACCTAGATAACATATAGTTTCCATTAGCAAAATTATTTAGCATTCTTTCAGTTTCAACTTTATTATAAGCAAACTCTTTTATTTCAACACCTATATTTTTCAAGGATATTCTATTATCATGAAAGTCGTCATCAATATACATTAATGGGTCTCTTCTCAAAAAACTAAGAGAATCAAAAAGTTCCATATCTACTTTACAATCATTGAACTTAATGTAATCAACTATCTTAAAAGATTTGCTTTTGTACTTTCTCAAAAAAGTATATTCTCTTTTCGTAATTCTTTGCGCATAATTTTTATCACTCATTGCAATCATCTCCTTCCATTCAATTATATCATATCGAGGTCGTGAGGTAAAAAATGTTCTAACCCCAAGCGAGTCCCACGAGTGCGGTAGTCTTATAAACAATCTTTTGACTCTGGGGGTTATTCATAAGGGGGCAAAAGTGCCCCCTATGAGATAGAGTCTTGAGAGCGTGTCACTAT
Source organism: Candidatus Izimaplasma bacterium HR1 (assembly GCA_000755705.1). Classification (NCBI taxonomy): domain Bacteria; kingdom Bacillati; phylum Mycoplasmatota; class Mollicutes; order Candidatus Izemoplasmatales; family Candidatus Izemoplasmataceae; genus Candidatus Izemoplasma; species Candidatus Izimoplasma sp. HR1. The sequence continues at coordinate 967,243 of CP009415.1, read as the reverse complement.
TACTAGACAATGTGACACATTTCCCTCACTTTACAAATAATAAAAAATAATTATAAATAAGAGGTGTTTAGTATGAATGATTTAAACCGTATAGTAGAACTACTTACAAAGGAAACTAACAAGACAATAACGATAGATAATTTAATACATTTATTCTTAAAGAATTCAAAGTACACAAAGCGATTAGGTACTTACGATTATGAATCAAAACACCTAGAAATAGTATGCAGGTATTTAGATTCTAGAAAGATATACATGACTAAAGATATAACACTATCCGTAATGTATGATTTTATCGAATTACAAAAGCTAAAAGGTATAAGCAACAATACAATAAACAAGCGTATAGGATTACTCAAACAATGCCTTAACTTTTCAGTAAGAAACAACTTTATAAGTGACAACCCAATACAAGGTATCACAATGTTAAGAGTACGAAAACGAGAAACAATCACTATACCAAGATACATAATATTGGATATCCTCTACTATCTAGATCACTTGAAACCCACACCACTAAATTTAAGAAATAAAGCAATAGTGTATTTACTTCTAGATACTGGTATGAGATTGAGTGAGCTAGTGCATTTAAAGATTGAGAACTTAAACCTATCAGAGAATACAATCAATTTAACTTATACTAAGACTTCCGAAGACCGTACTGTATTTATTTCACAAAAAACTAGTGAGATATTAGAGGAGTATTTAAAACTCTTAAATCGCAAATATGGGCTTCTAATTATTGAGTTTAGAACTGAAGGGAAAATATATCCAAGATATGTAAATCATCTATTAAGCGATATCGCCAAAACACTAAATATCAATCAAAGTATCAGCCCTCATAAATGGAGACATACTTACGCAACTATGTGCTTACAAAACGGAGCGAACTTAGAATTCGTAAGGAAAACACTTGGTCATTCAAATCTACAAACTACACAAAAATATTTACATCTTGAGAGGGAAAATTTAAGCAAACAACACAATGCATACTCCCCACTTACGAAACTGTAGTTTTTTATTGACCAAATAAAAAAGCCCCATCAACTGACATTCAGTCTCTAGCGCTTAATTAAGCCATAATATTGGTGGAGTTGAGGGGATTTGAACCCCACAACTTTGAAAAATCAAAAAAATAAGTATATAATTAAAGTAGTCAACTTAATAATAATCATACTTGGTCAATTATTTAGTTACAGATATTTCGATAGTTATTAAAGACCTAAAATACATTACATAAACCAAAACTTAAGATTATTAATTAAAGCGAACTGATACAAACTAAACAGAGTCATAGTTACTGCTAATATTGAAACAATCCAGTTAATTATCATACTTCTTGTTTTTTTAATATCTCTTTGCTCATGCAAATACTTGTATTCATAATTTTCAACTAATAAAAGTCCATACCTAGATAACATATAGTTTCCATTAGCAAAATTATTTAGCATTCTTTCAGTTTCAACTTTATTATAAGCAAACTCTTTTATTTCAACACCTATATTTTTCAAGGATATTCTATTATCATGAAAGTCGTCATCAATATACATTAATGGGTCTCTTCTCAAAAAACTAAGAGAATCAAAAAGTTCCATATCTACTTTACAATCATTGAACTTAATGTAATCAACTATCTTAAAAGATTTGCTTTTGTACTTTCTCAAAAAAGTATATTCTCTTTTCGTAATTCTTTGCGCATAATTTTTATCACTCATTGCAATCATCTCCTTCCATTCAATTATATCATATCGAGGTCGTGAGGTAAAAAATGTTCTAACCCCAAGCGAGTCCCACGAGTGCGGTAGTCTTATAAACAATCTTTTGACTCTGGGGGTTATTCATAAGGGGGCAAAAGTGCCCCCTATGAGATAGAGTCTTGAGAGCGTGTCACTATTACTAGACAATGTGACACATTTCCCTCACTTTACAAATAATAAAAAATAATTATAAATAAGAGGTGTTTAGTATGAATGATTTAAACCGTATAGTAGAACTACTTACAAAGGAAACTAACAAGACAATAACGATAGATAATTTAATACATTTATTCTTAAAGAATTCAAAGTACACAAAGCGATTAGGTACTTACGATTATGAATCAAAACACCTAGAAATAGTATGCAGGTATTTAGATTCTAGAAAGATATACATGACTAAAGATATAACACTATCCGTAATGTATGATTTTATCGAATTACAAAAGCTAAAAGGTATAAGCAACAATACAATAAACAAGCGTATAGGATTACTCAAACAATGCCTTAACTTTTCAGTAAGAAACAACTTTATAAGTGACAACCCAATACAAGGTATCACAATGTTAAGAGTACGAAAACGAGAAACAATCACTATACCAAGATACATAATATTGGATATCCTCTACTATCTAGATCACTTGAAACCCACACCACTAAATTTAAGAAATAAAGCAATAGTGTATTTACTTCTAGATACTGGTATGAGATTGAGTGAGCTAGTGCATTTAAAGATTGAGAACTTAAACCTATCAGAGAATACAATCAATTTAACTTATACTAAGACTTCCGAAGACCGTACTGTATTTATTTCACAAAAAACTAGTGAGATATTAGAGGAGTATTTAAAACTCTTAAATCGCAAATATGGGCTTCTAATTATTGAGTTTAGAACTGAAGGGAAAATATATCCAAGATATGTAAATCATCTATTAAGCGATATCGCCAAAACACTAAATATCAATCAAAGTATCAGCCCTCATAAATGGAGACATACTTACGCAACTATGTGCTTACAAAACGGAGCGAACTTAGAATTCGTAAGGAAAACACTTGGTCATTCAAATCTACAAACTACACAAAAATATTTACATCTTGAGAGGGAAAATTTAAGCAAACAACACAATGCATACTCCCCACTTACGAAACTGTAGTTTTTTATTGACCAAATAAAAAAGCCCCATCAACTGACATTCAGTCTCTAGCGCTTAATTAAGCCATAATATTGGTGGAGTTGAGGGGATTTGAACCCCTGTCCAAAATAGCCGATACCCAACTTTCTACATGCATAGTTTGCCCATTGTTTTAACTATTAACCAAGAAGCAAACAACCAAGTTAATAGCGAGCCTTATTGTATTCATTAAAGTTCTTAAGACTGCAGACCTTTAATATATCCTAGATTACTGATCTCAACCGATACAACTCTAGGAAGTCGTAAAGGGAGAACGCGCTTATATATTAAGCAGCGTAAGCGTAATTTTGGTTTCCGGTTATATTTAACCTAGTGTTTTTACAACCACAACGTTGGCATGCTTATCAAGCTCTAAACTACTCTGTCGAATCCATAAACAACCCCGAGTTAGTTAGATAGTTCCTAAATTTACTGTAAATGCTATTACTATAAGTGCAATCCCAATTACAACATAAAGTATTTGTGTTGGTACAACACCAATCAATTTAATCCATCTTTGTGCTTTTCTTCCGTTAAACCCAAATCTAGATAATCCTACAATAATAACAAGAATTCCTGAAGCAACAAAAATAATTTGCGGTAAACTCATAAGAACACCTCCATATATATTATAACATAAATCTATGAAAATATTGTGAAAATGTGTTTTCCAAATATACCTACATAGATTAAGTTACTACCAAAAATTATTAAAACAAAATTCATAACTCTTTGGAAGATTTTATCACTTACTCGACCAGATAGATAGACTCCAAATACACAAGCACCCACTGCGAAAGCGAAAACAATCAATATATTATTAATAATAAACGTGTTATAACTACTCCCAATAAATCCATGAGTGATAATATAAATAATATTCATTACAAGGAAATACGTTACTAATGTCGATTTAAATACCTTCTTATCCATTTTTGATGAACCTAGTAGAATTAATACTGGAATTCCTCCTAAACCAAACATCCCGTTTAATATTCCTGAAATAACGCCAGTTATACTATAGTGCTTCCAGTTCAACTCTTTGAAATGGAATTTTAGTTTAAATATTCTATTTAGAGTTACTAGAATAATCATTGATCCAAGTAATATTTTAAACGAAGATTCATTAATTGCATCGAGGAAGAGTAATCCAACAATGCTAAAGACTGTCCCAAAGAGTACTAAAATCCATATTTCTTTTATAAACTTTAAGTTGAAGTTCTTACCTTGAATTATCATATATATGTTCAAGAACAAGTTTACTGTTACAACGATAACCATTATCTCTTTTGAGTTATCAAATCTTGATAAGAAAAGTAATAACGGTGGTACAACTAGATTTGTTCCAAATCCAGCCCATCCTTTTAAAAAGGCCCCAAACATAAATATTACAATCATTAATAGTATGGAAATTTCAAACACTAATATCGCTCCTTAAGTCTACGATCAATATTTCTTTTATCATCACGTTCTTTGATACTTTGACGTTTGTCATAGTTTTTCTTACCTTTAGCAAGGGATATCTCTAATTTGCAAAGTCCTTTTTCCATATAAACTTTTGTAGGGATTATCGATAAATCTTCTTGCATAACTTTATTGTTCATTTTGATAATTTGCTTTTTATGTAATAAAAGTTTTCTTGATCTAGTTTCGTTATGATTAAAAACGTTACCATGATCATATGCTGAAATATGCATATTCACGATAAACATTTCTTCGTTTCTTATTATACAGTAAGCATCACCTATATTTACTTTGTTTGCTCTAATACTTTTGATTTCAGTACCTTTTAAAACTATACCTACTTCAGTAGCATCTAACAAAAAGTAATTAAATTTTGCTTTCTTGTTACTTGCAATAATTTTCATATCAATCACCTAAACTATCTTAAAATCAACTTCTCCGTCTGTAATATTAGCATTCATTACTTGAATTGTTACTTTATCTCCAACACGGTAGATTTTCTTTTTTCTTTCCCCAACTAGCAGCATAAGACTTTCATCGTAGTGATAATAATCATCTGTTAATTGGGTGATATGAACTAATCCTTCTACAGTATTTGGTAACGAAACATAAAGTCCAAAACTCGTAACACTGCCTATTATACCATCAAATCTTTTATTAATATAACCTGATATATATTCAGCTTTTTTCATATCAACGACTTCTCTTTCTAAGAGAACAGCACGTCGTTCTGTTTCACTTGCTTGAGCTGCAATTTCCTTCATTTTCTCATTATAGTAGTCAATCACTTCAGTTGATTGATTTCCCTTAAACAAATACTCTCTTAATAAACGATGAACAATCAAGTCTGGATAACGTCTAATTGGACTTGTAAAATGAGTATAGAATTTAAAGCTTAGACCGTAATGTCCTAAGTTTAGTTCGCTATAGATTGCCTTTTGCATACTACGAAGCATTAATAAGTTGATTCCTTTTTCAGCTTCTGTTCCATGAACTTTTTCAACTAGCTTTTGAAGTTCAAAATTACTAATTTCATTCTTAGCTTTGACTTGATAACCTAAAGCACTTGCCATTGATAATAAACGATTAAGTTTCTCTTCGGTCGGTTTATCATGAACCCTGTATATAAACGGTAAATTTAACCAGTGAACATGTTCTGCAACTACCTGATTTGCTTTTAACATAAATTCTTCAATGATACTCTCACTGATTCCTCTATCACGTAATTGAATATCTATTGCTTTACCATTTTCATCTAATGTAATATATGATTCATCTGTTTCAAAATTGATACTACCAAACTCTGCTCTTTTCTTTTTCAAGATTTTGGCTAGGTTTCTCATTTCATAGAATGTACCAACTAAATCAACATATTCCTCAGCTAAATCAACATCACCCATAAAGATTTTATTGATTTTATTATATGTCATTCTTCTATTAGATTTTATAACAGATGGATATATCTCATATTTAACTACTTTACCACTTTGATCTATTTCCATTTCACATGTAAGAGTTAGTCTTTCTTCATCAGGTCGTAAAGAACAAACACCGTTACTTAGATTCTCTGGTAACATTGGGATAACTCTACCGGGTAAATAAACACTAGTTCCTCTTTGATAGGCCTCTTTATCTAAGATACTTCCTTTAGTCACATAGTGGCTAACGTCAGCAATACTTACACCTAAGAAGAAATTACCATTAGAAAGAGTTTTCACTTGAACTGCGTCATCAAAGTCTTTGGCATCATCACCATCAATAGTGATGATTACTTCATTAGTTAAGTCTTTTCTATCTTTGTAGTCTTCAGGTTTAACCCCTGTGAACTTATTTGCCGCTTCAAGCACTTCCTCACTAAATACAGGATCGACATTATATTTTAATATCTTACTTAAGATATCAACACCACTATCGTTCTTGTTTCCAAGAACATCAGTTACTGTTGCTTCTATTTTCCCTCTTAATGAGTAGTTAAGTATTCTACATCTAACTTTATCAAACTTTTGAGAACCATTAAGGTTTTCTTTTTTTACAATAATATCGGTATTAATAGTTTTATCATCACTAATCACATACCCCATACCATTTCTAAACATCATAGTTCCAATAATATGTGTATATTTTCTTTCTAATACTTTTCTAATAATTCCTTCTTGTCTTACACCATATCCATATTTTTCAATATGAACTAAGACAACGTCATTATTCATTGCATCATTTATGTCTTTCTTACCTATATAAACATCATTTCTTGAAGGGTCCTTGGGGATAACAAACCCAAACCCTCTTGGTTTTAACATTAGTCTACCTACTAAGAAGTTAGTATTTTCAATTAAGGTAAGTTCATGTCTACTACTTTCAATAAGCTCAGCCTGATCTATTAATTCATTAATTGTCTTCATTAATAAAACTAAATCTGGACCCGACGAAATATGAAAAACTTCACGAAGTTCTTCAACAGTTGCTTTTTTATTATCTTCACTGCGTAGATATTCTATAATTCTGTCTTTCATAATTCCACCTCTTATCTATATTTTAGAAAAAAAAAGAACACTATACAAGTGTTCTTAAATAGCGATTGCGACAATACTCAATACTACAAACGATATTCCAACTACTGTTGTAACACGATTTAGTATCAATTCATATCCACGTTGCTTTTGGTTGTTGAATAATTCACTCTTTTCCCCACTAAAAGCATTTGCAGCACTATCTTTTGAACTTTGCATAACAACTAATGTAATTAACATTAATGCTACTAATAATAAAATCATATCAATTGGTCTCATGTTGATTCCTCCTATAAACTTAATCCAATGTATATAAAATATGCTACCAAGATTAATACACTTGGAATTATATACGTAATTTTACTTTTTTCATCTTTTCTAATTAAAGCTAACATTAATATTATAGAGTTAATTAGCCCTAAAATCAAGAGGTAAGATATATTTTCTCGAACTGCTCGATTATCAACTAATTCTTTAAAAATATCTTCCTTAACATTTATGATATCTACAACACTAATTATCGTCATATTAAAGATATTACTACCAATAATATTACCTAGCGCTGCTTCATAATTTCTCAATTTCATTAAAGTCATAACTGCAGTTAATTCAGGTAAACTAGTTGCAACTCCTAAGAAGATTGCTCCAGCAAAACTGCTTCCTAAATTTAACTCAGTACCTAAATTATTTGCAACAATTGTTACAAAGAAACTAGATACAATAACTACTACAGACCATAAGACAAAGGAAATACCGATCTTTTTATAAGATAGTTTACTAACTTCTTCACTTTGTTCTGTTTCGTCCTCATTCATTGCTTTGATGCTAAATAAATATATTACTACTATAACTAGTGATATTACATTAAATATTAATAAAATATTTATTGTAAATGAATTGTAGTCTAAGCCAGTAAATCCACTTAGTATTAATGGAATCATAAATACAATATACATCAATATAACTAACGCATTAGTTTTTCGTTGAGTTTTAACTTTATTAAAGAACATATGTTTAATGAAGATAATGTCAGCTACAGCTAGTATTACAATATTGAATATATTACTACCAAAAACATTCCCAAATGCTAATCCAGGTTCTCCAAGTCTTACTGTTGAAGTAATACTAGTAATAAATTCAGGCATACTTGTAACAGTTGCCAATAGTACCCCACCAATTAAGGCTCCACTAATATGAGTTTTTTTATCGAGTTCATCGATAAAATAACTTAATCTACTCGTTGCGAATATTACGATAAATGCTAATAGCAAATATTCTAAAATTAATAAGAACATCTCACCACTCCTCACGACCTTTCTATTATATTACAAAACCTTCTAAAATGGTAGTGTTTAAAACAAAAAAAGAGCGTAAGCTCTTTTTGTTTTATGCTCCTTCAGGTACCACTTCTTGGCTAAACTTTGAATCAATAATTTTAGAGTCTTCTTCAATTCCTTCAAGAAGAGTTTTTACTTTCTTATCAAATAAGAATCCAATCGTTGGAACTAATAGTATTAACGAACAGATAACTCCTAAAAACGCAACATTTGTTAAGGCAATAATTGGTCCACTTAAGAAGATAGCAATTGGTACAGCACCACCACTTATTGCGCCGATTGTACTAAATACTTTCCCTCTAAGTTCAGGATCTATTACTTTAATCATTCCTGTATTTAAAGGTACATTTGTAGCCATCATTGCGGTTGCCATCGAAACGTGAAGGACTAATATAATAATATAGAATACATTATATGAGATTGTTCCATTAGTTAATAGATATATATTTACTGCAACTAGGATAAAACTTGCAGATAAGAACATTAGACTAACTCTTATGATTTTCGTCATTGATTTCAAAACAATACTACCTACAACTAATCCTGCAGCCATCATAGCAATACCAAATACAATATCAACTCTTGCCAACTCCCATGCACCTTTTTTTAATTCATCTCTAAATAGGAAAGGTACTCCAACACTAAAAAGTGGTGTGAACGCAAAATTTAAGAATAGACTATAAGTCATCAGTCTTAGTAATCCCTCTTTTTTCTTAATATAGTTAAATCCTATTTTAATATCATCTATCATGTGAGGAGGTTCATGATCTGGAATTTCTTGTTTATGTTCTGATTTTATAAACATTTCACTTACTCCAGATAGAATAAATGAAATCCCATTTATAAGTAAAGCTATATAGAACGGAAATATTCCGAATGTTGCAGCTCCTAGTACTACCCCCATAATCATAGTTATACTCAGAATTATACTATTTGCTCCATTTGCTTGTTGAACTTTATCAAGCCCAACAATTTCTGGTGTAGCAGATGTAACTGCTGGCCCGAAAAAAGCACTAATAATCCCTGATAATATTGTGACTATTAACAAAACAATTACCGCTGTAGTGTTATCCACACCACCAAAGATTATGTATGCAGTAGCTATGAAAATCGACCCTCTGATAAAGTCTGTCAGATAAATAATTTTAACTTTATCCCATCGATCAACTAAAACACCTGCAATAGGACTAAACAGTAGTCTTACTAAAGCTCCTAAACCTAAAAATACTGCTAATAAAATTGCGCTTCCACCAGTTATATCAATTACATATAGCGCAGCCACAAATCCGAATAAAACATTTCCTATTTCAGACACAAAGTTACCTGTAAATAACAATGCATAATTTGTATTTCTAAACAAATCTCTCATATGTACACCTCTTTTATGTTATGTTATAAATTATATCAATTTTCGATTGATATAAAAATCTACAATATTCAATATTATGTCACATTAGTTTTTGTTTATTTTAACAAATACATTAATGCACCAAATACTTTAGCAAAGCCAATAGCTACGCCCCAATCACAATACCACCGACAGCAACTCCACCTAGACAATACCACCTATTGCTACCCCACCAATACTAATAACACCAACAGCGACATCTCCTATAGTAATAACACCTTTAGCTACTCTATTTTGGTATCTCCCACACATATTAATATGAACTAAGGGTAGTCCGAATATTGTAACCTTACTTTTGAACTAATGCATTTTCAAACTATAAGACATCCCAATAGTGACTGGGTATCTATCAGGTATTTTTAAATTCTCGTTGAATTCTTTAGCTACTTCTAATGGATCTCCAATTTCTTGCATCAAGTCAAAGAAAGGAACATTCTCTTCAGCTATTTCAATCCTTTGTGATAAATCTTCCTTGATTCTATTTTAGAGTCTTTTTATCTGCAGCTATGTTTCTTAAAACGTCAGCGATGTATTTATCTTTATTTATATCCATCTATCCTTTCAAGATTGCATAAAAAAAAGATAATTGCTAGTTACTGCAATTATCTTTTAGAATTTTCATAGCTCTTATTAAGTTACTTTTTGATAAATAACCGATTGCTTTTGTTTTTTCTCCATATGTGAAGGTAATATCTTTTTCATTTAATGCAATATCTCCCATTTCTGCATAGTTATACTCTTTATTACTAAACCAATATGAGTTAATAACTACCTTTTCCACTTGAAACGATACTTTTAATTGATCCTTTTTCATCTTTAATAAATCAACTACATCTAAACAAATAACAACTACCGCAACTCCCAAGAAGATGTATTCAAGTGCTCCATATCCTTTTGCAATATCGAATCCTGTTACAAGTGTTACAACAATAAATATTACATAAACTAGTGCAATAGTTAAACTGCTTACTGCTCCATTTTTACTTTTTATTAAAAAGTCCTTATTCATAATTTACCAACTTTCTTTATATGTCAGATTACTATCTATAAATCATTATATAAAAAAAAGGGCTAAATTAATAGCCCAAATTGTTGCATTGTTTTTGTTGCAATTATTTTAAGTTATAGAATGAAGCGATTCCGTTATAGATTGAAACCTCTCCTAATTCATCTTCAATTCTTAATAATTGATTGTATTTTGCAATACGATCAGTTCTTGATAATGAACCAGTTTTGATTTGTCCTGAGTTAGTAGCAACTGCGATGTCAGCGATTGTTGAATCTTCTGTTTCACCACTTCTGTGTGATACTACTGCAGTGTATCCAGCTTTCTTAGCCATTTCAATAGCTTGGAAAGTTTCAGTTAAAGTACCGATTTGGTTTACTTTAATTAAGATACTGTTAGCGATACCTTCATTGATACCTCTTGCTAATTTTTCAGTATTTGTTACGAATAAATCGTCACCTACTAATTGGATTTTTTTACCTAATTTTTCAGTTAAGACTTTCCATCCGTCCCAATCATTTTCATCTAAACCATCTTCAATTGAGATGATTGGATATTTATCTACTAATTCTACATAGAAATCAGCTAACTGAGTTGCAGTTAATTCTTTTCCACCTTCACCAGCTAATACATAAACACCTTTTTCTTTGTTGTAGAATTCACTTGAAGCAACGTCCATTGCTAACATAACGTCTTTACCTGCTTCGTATCCTGCTTTTTTAATTGCTTCTAAGATTACTACGATTGCTTCTTCATTAGATCCTAAGTTTGGAGCGAATCCACCTTCGTCACCTACTGAAGTGTTATAACCTTTTGCTTTTAATACAGCTTTTAATGCATGGAATACTTCAGCACCAGTTCTTAAAGCTTCTTTAAAAGTTGGAGCACCTACAGGCATAATCATAAATTCTTGGAAATCTACGTTATTATCTGCATGAGATCCACCATTGATGATGTTCATCATTGGAGTTGGTAATTCTTTTGCATTGAATCCACCTAAGTATAAGTAAAGAGGTAATCCTACGTAATCAGCTGCCGCTCTAGCACATGCCATTGAAACACCTAAAATTGCGTTAGCTCCTAATTTACTTTTATTTTTTGTTCCGTCTAAGTCAATCATAACTTTGTCAATTAATACTTGTTGTGAAACGTCTAAACCTAATACTTCTGGTGCGATAATTTCGTTAACATTTTTAACAGCTTTCTCTACACCTTTTCCTAAATATCTAGATTTAACTCCATCACGTAATTCAACTGCTTCGTGTTCTCCTGTTGAAGCTCCACTAGGTACTAAAGCTCTACCAAATGCACCTGAATCTGTATATACCTCAACTTCGATAGTTGGGTTACCACGTGAATCTAATACTTCTCTTGCGTATACATCAGTAATGTATGGCATTTAAAACATCTCCTTTTTACTATTAGTTTTTATATAATTTACGTACATATTAATTATAGAATAATTTACTTTTATTTACAAACGATATATATTAGATGAAAACACTTTCAGTAAATTTTCATAAAAAGAAAAGTTCACACAAGGTGAACTTTATTTTTTAACTAAACTAGTACCAGTCATTTCTTCTGGTTGTTCAATATTTAAGTATTCTAACATTGTTGGTGCGACATCTGCTAAGATACCACCTTCACGGATAGCAATTGCTTTATCAGTGATAATCAATGGAACAATACTTGTTGTATGCGCGGTAAACGGGTTACCATTTTCATCTAGCATTTTCTCAGCATTACCATGATCTGCAGTAATTAAAGCAACTCCACCTTTATCTAAAATAGCATCTACTACTTTACCAACACATTCATCAACTGTTTCAACAGCTTTTATAGCAGCAGGAATAATACCTGTGTGTCCAACCATATCGCAGTTAGCAAAGTTCAAAATAATTGTATCGTGTTTTTCTGCAGCTATTTCATCTAAGATTTTATCAGTTACTTCATAGGCACTCATCTCAGGTTGCAAATCATAAGTAGCGACTTTGGGACTATTAACAAGTACTCTTTCACTATTTTTGATTTGTTTATCCACTCCACCATCAAAGAAGAATGTTACATGGGCATATTTTTCAGTTTCAGCTATACGTAATTGTGTTTTACCAGCATTACTAATAACATCCCCATACATATTATCTAACTTTTGTAATCCAAAGGCAATTTCACCTTTAACATTTTGACTATAAGACATTGTAGAAACAAATGTTAAATCTGTTGGTCCATTACTTGAATCTAATCCAGAAAGTTCTGGATTAGATAAAGCTGTACCAATTTCAATTGCTCTATCTGGTCTAAAGTTAGCAAAGATTATAGAATCTTTGTCTTCCATAATACCTTCTGGTACTACATTGAAGGGAATAACGAATTCATCATAAACACCAGTGTTATAAGATGCTTCTATACCTTCTACAGCATTATCATAATGTGGTCCTTTTGCTTCAACAAATACATCATAATGTAATTGAACACGGTCCCAGTTTTTATCACGATCCATACCATAATATCTACCACCAACACTAGCTACTTTTCCATAATTAATCTCAGTCATATAAGCTTCTAAGTCTTTGATATAATTTACTCCACTATCTGGAGGGGTATCTCTACCATCTAAGAAGGCATGGAAGTAAGCTTCTTCTACACCATTATCTTTAGCTAATTTGAAGAATGCTTTAATATGTTCAATATGAGAATGAACTCCACCATCGCTTAACAATCCCATAATATGTAATTTTGAGTCATTAGCTTTAGCATTTTCTATAGCATTTAAGTATGCTTCATTAGTGAAAAATGTACCTTCACTTATTGCTTTATTAATTCTTGTTAATGATTGATATACAATTCTTCCTCCACCTAAGTTTAAATGTCCAACTTCACTGTTACCCATTTGTCCTTCAGGTAGCCCTACACTAAGTCCACTAGCTTGTAAAGAACTTGTAGGATATTCTTTCATTAATAATTCAATATTCGGAGTTTTAGCCATATGGATTGCATTTCCAGTATCACTATCACTCAAACCAAACCCATCCATTACGATTAGGATTACTGGTTTTTTCATAATAATCACCTCTATCGAAGATATTATACTCTATTATGAAAATTTTTCATAGCGAAATAACCCAGGTGGTAGCGTTTTCACATTTGTGCAATTCTATTTAATTTACTATAATGTTATTATATAATAGTTTTGAAAGAGGTTGATATTATGAGTAAGTTAGTTCTAGAAAAACTACTGAAAACATTGAAGAATAATAACGACAAACAAATATATAACTACACAGTTCCAGATTTATGGAATTGTTTTGACTATGATAAGAAAAAATACATAAGAACAAGTAATAATGAGTTAATGGTAAATCCTTATGACTTTTATGCTAGTGTGATTGAAGATTATATCTTACCTAATAAAAAGGATAAAACTAATTATAAACAAAGTTTGTCTTCAAATAAAACAATACCAAAACGAGGATACAAAGGTGGAGACTGGATAAAACAAAGTGTTTGCTATTCTACTATGATTCGTGTATCTAGTGCCTGGGATTTTGATCGAAGTGGAAAACTTGAACAAGAGAATATCTACAAAATGACAGAGACTGGTAGTTTTGTTAAGATGTTAAGTTTATTACCGCTACTTAAAAAAATGGGTGTAGATGTTGTTTACATGTTACCAATATCTAAGTTTAGTTTAAAAGATAAAAAAGGTGATTTAGGTAGTCCATATGGGGTTAGCAATTTTAATGAATTAGATCCTAATTTAAAGGATCCACTTACTGGAGATAATATTACTCTTGAAGAAGAATTTAAAGCTTTCGTTGAAGCTTGTCATATTCTTGATATGAGAGTAATGATTGATATAATACCTAGAACTAACTCAGTAGAAAACGATCTAATTAAAGAACACCCAGACTGGTTCTACTGGATTAAAGACAGTGAATATGATAAATACCAAGTACCTTTCGTTGAAGGTGTTAAAAAGACAAGTGCGCCGACTATAGAGCGAATGGAAGTCGTATATGAATCAAAAGATACTTTACGTCATATTGATATGTTCCAATATGACCCAAAAACTCAAGACGAGGAAAAATGGAATAGAATAAAAGATAGTAAAAATATTAGTCAGGCAATTGCAAAAGAGTTTGATTTAAGAGTTGCTCCTGCGTTTAGTGATCATATTAATGATCCTCAACCTCCATGGACTGACGTTACTTTCTTTAGAATGTATAAAGACTTTCCTAAGGAAACCGTTAAATTCCTAAATACTAAAAACCGTGCTCCTTATATTTTATTTGATACAATCAAATCAAATATGTATCATGGAAAAGAGCCAAATATTGAATTATGGGAAACATTGGCTGACATCGTTCCTAGTTATCAAAGACGTTTTGGAATTGATGGAGCTCGTATTGATATGGGCCATGCATTACCTAAAAAGTTACTTAATATGATCATGGAAAAAGCGAAGGAAATAGATCCAGACTTTAGTTTTATTGCTGAGGAACTTACACCTTCTAATGCAAAGAAAGCAAAAGAAAATGGTTATAATATGATTATTGGTAATGGTTTCATTATGGAACCACGTATCTGGGATGGTAGTTTAAGAGAATTCATGTATGAATCAATTGATTTACCAATTCCAACATTTGCTTGTGGTGAAACACATGATACACCACGTCTAGCTGCTAGAGATGGTGGACCAACACTAAGTAAAACATTAACTGTGCTAAATATGTTTATGCCTAATGCAGTTCCATTTATTAATAGTGGACAAGAAGTATATGAAACTCAACCAATGAATACAGGATTAGATGCTAGAGAAAATGAATTATATATGTTACCAGAAGATGATCCTTATTATGGTAAACTAGCATTATTTGACCTTTATCAGTTTCATTATACTAATCAAAGACGTTGGGAATTACCTGATTTACTAGAGCAAATAAAACCTATTAGAAAGAAATATTTAAAAGAAATCACAAATAAAAAAGCGTTTATGCCAGTTTATGCTGAACATCATCCAGATACATTTATTGGATTTAGTTATATTAAAAAAACTGGTAAGGATAAAAAGAATATTTTACTGATTTTAGCTAACTCAAACCCTTATGACCAACAATACTTAAGAGTTGATATAAGAAATCTTAGACAAATTACTGATAACCAAGAAATGAAAGGCAAACTATTATTTAGCACTCATGAGAGTCCTAGAGAGTTTACACAATTTATCGATTACAACACATTAGATATTCATCTTGGTGCTGGAGAAGTAAAAATAATTGAATTATAAAAAAAGCAGTAGAATTTCTACTGCTTTTCTTCTTCTAAAATTTCAATAAATAGTTCAATTAATTTATTATCAAATTGAGTTCCTGAACACCTTTTAAGTTCATCTATAACTTCACTTAAAAGTTTAGGTTTTGAATAAATACGTCCTGATACCATTACATCAAATGCATCACATATTGATATTATCTTAGCATACATTGGAATTTCATCTCCCGACAAACCAAATGGATAGCCGTTTCCATCAATTCTTTCGTGATGATATAGAACCCCATAGGCTATATCATCAGATTCGACAATATTTCTAACAATCTTATATCCTGCTTCAGCATGTTTTCTAATTTTCATATACTCATCTCGAGTTAGTTTTCCACCTTTTGAAAGAATATTTTCAGCAACAGTGATTTTACCAATATCATGAACCTTACAAAGAAGTTTCATATCTTCTTGATCACTAGATCTGTTATATCCTACTTTTTTCATCAGCTTTACAGCATATCCCGACATGCGTTCACAATGTTCTTTTGTTTCCTCAGTTTTCTGGTTTAAAGTTTCAAGAACTGTTTCCATAGTTCTACTTTTACGAGAATGTCTTTCGTTTAGTTTACGACGATACATAAGATTCTCTGCTTCAATAAAAGCTTCAGAAAACTCCATTTCACTATCAACAATTTCATAACCCCATGAAATATTGATTTTTATGTTATATGCATTATAGAATTCTACTAAAGAATCTCTAACGAACTGTATTTGTTCCTCTAATACTTGATGTTCAACTATCGATGAGATAATAGCATACTCATCTCCTCCGATTCTAAAGAGATCAGAAGTATCACCAAAGAATTGGGTAAGTTTGTCTGCTGTAAAGGCGATAGCTTTGTCCCCCATTAAATGTCCAAAAGCATCGTTAATAAATTTAAGACCATCTATATCCACAATAATTAATGAGTAATCAAGATCGAGATTATGTGAAATAATATAATTCTCAAACGAGTTTCTGTTTTTTAAGTTTGTCATCTCATCATAATTTAGGAGATAATCATTTCGCTTTTCAGCTATTACTTCAGCAGTGACATCAGTCATAAATCCACCACGAACCATCAGAGTACTATCATCATATCTTGTCTCAACTTCAAAATTATGTTCGAAATACATTATTTCTTTATTCTTTATATTTTTATGCTTAACAATAACCTTCTCAAATGAATCCATAACTCCGTCGATGACTTTAAGTTTATTATCTTTGTAGTTTTTATCTAAGGAAATCCCCTCTTCATCATCTATGCAAATTGATTTATCAAAGTCTTCAACATGAAAAAGATTATTAGTACTTCTTTCTAGTCCTAACTTATCAATAATCATATCATTTCCATAGAAGTAACCTTTTTCTATTTCGGCATCATCGATAAACCAAATCATTACTTTTCCAGACTTCAAAGCCAATGTATGAGCTCTCAAAAGACTTTCATTCTCTTTTGCCAATTCAACATTTACATTACCCAAATTTACTCTGTCTGTCATATTAAAGATATAACCGCCAATCTCCTCAATAGATCCATCAGCATATCTTTTTTCTACTTTAGTATTATGTTCTAAATAAACCGCATTCCCATTTTTCTTATTCATATGTTTTACTAGTACTTTTTCAAATTGATCTAATTTATTATCAATGCTCAGTTGGAACATCTCCAATAACTCACCCATTGATTTTGTTCCTTCTTCATCTGGGTATCCAGTACTTATAAAATCACTTAGTTTAACATACCCATCTCTATTTCTTTTAAGTCCAAGTGTTTCTACATAACTATCGTTAGCTAGAAAATAATCGCCATTTGGATATGCATTGTAATCAATTCTCCATACTAAAATATCAGCTAATTCTATCGCACGGTTATTGGCTTCTTCTAATTGCTTATTAGTTTCTTTTAAATCACTTATAGATTCACTAAAAGTCATTTTATCAGTTATATCAATTGATGATCCTGCTATCAATATTGGTTTTCCTTTATCATCTTTTTGAATAACAGTAAGTTGATTTTCAATCCAAATCATCTTATCTCCTTTAGATATCCACGGAAAAAAGTTGATATAATTATCAAACTCCCCTTCAAGTAATTTATTGAATAATCCTTGAATATCATCAATGTATGACTTGTACGAATCATCTATCGCTACTACTTTATCTGCAATTTCATGCCATCTTTTACCAAAAATCTCCCTCTTTAAACTTTTAGTATTATGGCCAAATAGTTGTTTCCCGGAATCAGGTTGATAAATGTAATATTTTCCATTATCCCATCTAACCCACCAAACTCCAAATGCATGTTTCTTCTTTGATTCATTATTTGGATGGTTCCCTTTTACGTAATTCGGCATTCGTATCACTCCCAACATCTTAGTACTATTATACTATTATCGAAATACGTTTGCATAGAGAATTATTGATTATAAAAAAAGACAAGAAAACTTGTCTTTTATTCTTGTCCTATAAGTTTAAATTGCATCATCAATACGCGATGGTATATTACTTCGATTGCTAATACTTGAATTGGTAATTTAATTAGTAGAACACCAATTCTATAGTAAAGAGTTCCTAGCATCCCACCCATACCGTTAAACTGAATAATACCAATCGTATTAAGACCAAATGATAAGAAGCTTGCGATCAATATTGTAGTAATTAAACGACGTCTTGTTAGTTGTCTCTTAAATAATAACAGTCCAGGGATGATTGCCCATACCATATTAGATAATGTAAAAACACTAAATGTGAATGCCCATGGACTAAACATCATGTGGAAGAAATCTACAATAATTCCTGTTATTCCACCAATAAATGGTCCAAAAATTATACCGATAACCATCATTGGTATATCGTAAAAAGTAAACCTAAAAGTTCCTGTTTCTATTACTAAGAAACTTTTTAGAACTACTGCCATAGCTATTAAGATAGCTACAAGAGTAATTTGTTTTGTTGTTAATAATGTTCTTTTTTGCATAATAAAAAACCTCCTTAAAATATTAAGAGGTCCACACGAAAATGATAATTTCAGCGGACGCACTATTTCACCGCCACGATAGTGTTCGTCATTACCCGACTTCCCATGGTAAAGCACTTAACGCGAAATAGTTACTCTGATACTATGATTTTAAACAAAATATTTCTTTTATTCAAGATATATTTTAACTAATTAGTGAGACAACTAAAACGACTCCAAATCCAGTGATCATTCCTAGTATTATTAAGTTTAAACTTTTTGAATAACCTTTTGGTGAAATCATGTCCTTATTGTCTAATTTCTTAACAATTGGGTATAACTTCCAGTAAATTAAGTATTGTACAAAATCCTTGTTTTCATCTTTTATATTAGTGTATGAGTTGAAAAGCCCTATTCCAGTTCAAAGTCTATTATACTTCTATAATTATTAAATAGGAAATCATTAATTTTTGTAAACACCTTGCTACCAAAAAAAGAATGTCTTGCACTAAGAGGAGAAGGATGCGAAGTTTCAATGATTAAATGTTTAGGGTTATCAATGAGGATGTTTTTCTTCCTTGCGTTGTTTCCCCATAATACAAATACTTTGGGTTTACTATCTTTATTTAATTCTCTAATAACATTGTCCGTAAATGTCTCCCAACCTTTTTTAGAATGGCTCATCGGTTTATGAGCTTCTACTGTAAGAATGGTATTAAGTAGGAGTATCCCTTGTTTTGCCCAATTAGTTAATTCACCGTGCTCGGGGACAGACAGTCCTAAATCACTATTTAGTTCCTTATATATATTTCTTAAAGAAGGAGGTATTTTATTACCTTTTTTTACACTAAATGCTAACCCATGAGCTTGATTGAAATCATGGTAGGGATCTTGTCCTAAGATTATAACTTTTGTGTCAACAAAAGGACAGTAATTAAACGCATTAAATATATCTTTATATGGAGGAAATATTTCCTTTGTTTCATACTCTTTTTCAGTAAAGTCTTCTAACTTTTTAAAATAGTCTTTTTGCTTTTCTTTTTCAATATAATCATGCCACATATTATCACTTCCTAATTACTAGTATAACAAAAAAAGCACTGAATATTCAGTGCTTTTAATTTATTTAATTACTTGTTTCTAAGTTCAGCTTGTGCAGCAGCTACGATAGCTACTGGAATACGGAATGGAGAACAAGATACATAATCTAATCCAGTTCTATGGAAGAAATCGATTGAACTTGGTTCACCACCATGTTCACCACATACACCAATTACGATATTTGGATTAGAAGTTTTTGCGTTTTTAGTACACATTTCAACTAATTGCCCAACACCTTCTTGATCTACTGCAGCAAATGGATCGTTAGGGATGATTTTTTTAGTAGCATATTCTTTTAAGAATTTACCAGCGTCATCACGGCTAAATCCGAATGTCATTTGAGTAAGGTCATTAGTACCGTAAGAGATGAATTCTGCTTCTTCTCCAACTTGTCCACCAACTAATGCAGCACGTGGAGTTTCTACCATTGTACCTATTTTATAATCTAAATCAATACCAGCTTCAGCGATTAAGTTATCTGCAGTTTCTTTAATGAAAGCTTTAAGATATTTTAATTCTGCAACTGTAGCGATTAGTGGAATCATGATTTCAGGTTTAACAACTTTTCCTGATTTAGCAACAGCGATAGCAGCCATAATGATTGCTTTTGCTTGCATTACTGAAATCTCTGGATAAGTTACAGCTAAACGACAACCACGGTGTCCTAACATAGGATTAAATTCATGAAGTGTTTCTAATGTTCTTTCTAATACTTCAGGTTTAATTCCTAAATCTTTAGCAACTTCAGGCACTTCATCTAATTGAGGTAAGAATTCATGTAGTGGTGGATCTAATAAACGGATACACACTGTTTTACCTTCCATAGCAGTAAATAATTCTGTAAAGTCTTTTAACTGATGAGGTAAGATTTTAGCTAATGCTTCTTCTCTATCAGCAGTATTATCAGCAATAATCATTCTACGAACATCTAAGATTCTTTCTTCATCAAAGAACATATGTTCTGTACGACAAAGTCCAATTCCTTCTGCTCCAAATTTTAAAGCTTGTTCAGCATCTCTTTTGTTATCAGCATTAGCTTTAACACCTAGAGTTTTGATTTCACTTGCCCAGTTAAGAATTGTTTGGAATTCTTCACTGAATTCAGGATCTTTAGTTTCAATTGTACCAGCGTAAACATTACCAGTAGTTCCATCAATACTGAATGGAGTTAATTCTGGGTATTTAACACCGTTAATTGTCATATATCCTTCTTCTTCATTAATTGATAATTCTCCACATCCTGATACACAGCATTTACCCATACCACGAGCAACTACTGCAGCATGAGAAGTCATACCACCAAGTTGAGTAACGAAACCTTCACAAACGATCATACCTTCAATATCTTCAGGTGAAGTTTCTTTACGGAATAATAATAATTTTTCGCCAGTTTCATCTTTAATTTTAGCAGCTTTCTCACTTGAGAATACGATTTTACCAGTTGCAGCCCCAGGAGATGCAGCTAAACCAGTTGTTAGAATCTCAGCGTTAGCCATAGCTTCTTCATTAAATACTGGGTGTAATAATTGATCGATAGCATTAACATCAATTGAGTTAACAGCTTCTTTTTTAGTTAATAAACCTTCTTCATGCATATCTACAGCAATTTTGATTCCTGCAGCACCAGTACGTTTACCATTACGAGTTTGAAGTAAGAATAATACTCCTTCTTCAATTGTAAATTCAACGTCTTGCATATCATGATAATGAGCTTCTAAGTTATCTAAGATGTCAGTTAATTCTTTATAGATTTTAGGAGATACTTCAGCAAATTCTGCTAATTTTAATGGAGTACGGATACCAGCAACGATATCTTCACCTTGTGCATTAAATAAGAATTCTCCCCATGTTTCTTTTTCACCAGTTTTAGGGTTACGAGTAAATAATACTCCAGTACCACTGTTATCTCCAGTGTTACCAAATACCATTTCTTGAACATTTACAGCAGTTCCCCAATGATGAGCAATTCCATTATGATCTCTATAGATTACAGCACGTGGAGTATCCCATGATTCGAACACAGCATTAACAGCCATTTCTAATTGTACCATTGGATCTTGCGGGAATGGTTTTCCAGTAGCTTTTGCAACGATTGCTAAGTATTGTGTTGCAACACTTTTCCAATCAGCAGCAGTTAATTCTAAGTCACCTTTGTATCCATTTTCTTCTTTGATTGTTTCAAGTACATTGTCAAATAATTCATATTCAACACCTTGAACAACTTCACCAAACATTTGGATAAATCTTCTGTAGATATCCCAAACAAATTTTGGATTTCCAGTTTTTGCAATCATAGCTGCAACTGCTGAGTCAGTTAAACCTAAGTTAAGAATAGTATCCATCATACCAGGCATTGAAACTCTAGCACCTGAACGAACACTTAATAATAACGGATCAGTATCAGAACCGAATTTTTTTCCAGTTTCTTCTTCTAATCTTTTTGTATATTCGCGCATATCAGCAAGTAATTCATCTGAATTCTTACCTCCATTTGCATAATAATCTGTACACATCTCTGTTGTAATAGTGTATCCTGCAGGAACAGGAACACCCATTGTTTTCATTTCAGATAAGTTAGCACCTTTACCACCAAGTAAGTTCTTTTGTTCTTTGGTACCCTCACCAAACATATAAATTCTTTTCACTTTGACTATCCTTTCTATATCTCATTTATTTTCTAAAAAAGTTCGGTTATATTATATCAAAGTAAATATATTTATTCAACTAAAAGGACAATAAAAAGACACTAGGAAACCGTTTTTATTATGAAAACGCTTTACATACCAGAACTTATCACTAATGTAGGAATTGACTCAAAAAAAAAACATAAAATTTATGCTTTTATTTTTCTTACTTTGAAGTATAGTTGATCGCTTTGTTAGTCATTTCTTCCTTTTCATTAGAGCTAAATAGTTTATCGGCAAATAATGCACCGAGAATAAAGACTATGAGCATACTAGTATTAATGATAGTTGTTAATTTCCATCCTACTTGAGAAATTTGAAAGAGAATGATCGGTATTTTAAGTGTAGACCATGTCATAATGAAAAATATAACGTTTGAATACTTAGCACCTTTTTTCAACATAATTAATGCAACCGGGAATGCCGCCATTGTTGGTCCTGCTGAGAATGCACCTAAGAAGAATGCTAAGAACATTCCTTTTGGTCCAGAATTTTCTCCCATAAGCTCAATAACTTTTTCTCTAGATACCCAGACATCGAATAATCCGATGAGTATAAAGATAGGTGGGACGATCAATAACATACTCTTTGTTTGACTAACCGTATTTGATAATGCCTTGATTGTTATGCTCATATCGAAAATAGCAAATATAATTAATAGAATAACTGAAATGACTAAGAACTTATTTTTCATAATAATTTTCATCATATTAATACACCACCAATACTATAAGAATAATTAATAATGCACCAATAAAACTCACTACATTTCTATAAATAGCGGCTTTTTTACTAAATAACTTACTTTCAGCAGCATAATATACTACCCCAACACTCATTAATGTTGCTAAGAAAGCAGCTACTTGAGCTACTCCTGCTCCACTTGCAATCAGTTCAGCTCCTAGCGGATATGACAGAAAAGCTGGCATAAAAGTAATACTACCTACTACAAGAGCAAATATCATTCCCATAAATCCACTTTCTTCTCCGAGCATCTTCGAAATAAAATCAGGTGTTACAATTGCTAATAGAATTCCTATAAATAAAAACAAAGGTAATAAAACAGGCATTAATTTCATAAATGCCTTTCCACCTTTTTTTAATCCTCTTAATGTTTTTTGCCTATCAGCAATTAATGATGCGATTAATAAAATTGCTGTTAAGACATAAATTATTACTTGATCAAGACTCACACAAATCACTCCTCTTAGGTATTTTATAATATTGAAAGTATTAAGTCAAAATAAAAGCAGGCGGTTGCCTACTTTTGTATTTTTAATATACTACCATCACTATTGGGATTATCTTTTAGATATTCAATGATTGCATTATAGTTTTCATCTTTACCTGGTTTACACATCGAAAGTTTTTCTACTTCACCTTCCATGATTCCTTCGGCAAATCCACTACAACCTGGATAACCACAAGCCCCACAATTATACCCTGGTAGTCTTTTCTCTACTTCTTGAAGACGGATATCCACTTCTACTTTGAAGACATCAGCCGCATAAGCAAGTCCAAGTCCTAGTAAAAGTCCCATCACTGCTAAAGTAATCGTCGCTGCCATTTCTATTCGCCTCCGTGATGTCCACATGCGAAGTTATTACAACTTGTACATGCAGCAGTATCGATATCATCTAAACATTCTTCTGGAACTGGCGTTCTTTTATTTAAAGCATATGATAATACATATACTAAAACTAAACCACCAATCATAATGAACGGTATTAGTTCTTTCATTAAATAACACCTACCAATCCAGCAAACGCTAAACTCATAATTCCAGCAACAACTAAACTAATTGGAACTCCGGCCCATGCTTTTGGAATATTTGATGAATCTAATCTTTCTCTAACACTAGAGAAAGCAAATAAAATTAAACCAAATCCTAATCCTGTACCTACAGCATTAGATACTGAAAGAAGCAATCCATTGAAGTAAGGCATTGTTTCAGTCCAAACACCGGTAATATTTCCTTCTGCAACTCCTAAGATAGCACAGTTTGTGGTGATAAGTGGTAAATAAATACCTAAAGCTTTATATAGTGATTTACTATATTTCTTCATTATCATTTCAACAAATTGAACTAAACTTGCAATTACTAAAATAAAAGCAATTGTTGAGATATATGGGATATCAAATGGGAATAATACAAGATCATAAATTGTATATGTTACTGCAGTAGCAATTACCATAACAAATAATACTGCTGCACTCATACCTACTGCACTACTTGATTTCTTACTTACTCCTAAGAAAGGGCAAATACCTAAGAAACGCATTAAAATAACATTGTTAATTAACATCGAGCTAATAATAGCTGCTACAAATACTGTCCAACTCATGCACTTTCACCTACTTTCTTAAGTGCTGCTGCTTTTTTCTTTTCTAAAGCAATACGTCTTTTCTCAGCAATTAATGCTTTACGTTCTGCTTCTAACTTTTCAGCTTTTTTAACTTGTTTAGATTGAATAAAAGATAAGATTAATCCAAGGGCTATAAATGCACCCGCTGGTAAAGCAAACATTGGAATTGCAACATCTTCAATAGATCCATTTACCAAAATTGAAATATTTGGAATTAGATTTATAAGATATACAACACCATCAATCAGCCAATCAAATGTAAATAAGTATATTGGTTT
The DNA here is from genome assembly GCA_000755705.1 of Candidatus Izimaplasma bacterium HR1. Classification (NCBI taxonomy): domain Bacteria; kingdom Bacillati; phylum Mycoplasmatota; class Mollicutes; order Candidatus Izemoplasmatales; family Candidatus Izemoplasmataceae; genus Candidatus Izemoplasma; species Candidatus Izimoplasma sp. HR1. The sequence continues at coordinate 941,899 of CP009415.1, read as the reverse complement.
ATCAACGAAAAATGGTAGGTAGTTACCATACATAATACTACCGGTACTTAATAATTCTCTTACAAAACCAATAACAACTAAGGCAAACGTAAATCCTAGACCCATTCCTAAACCATCAATTGCACTATCAACAACTTTGTTTTTAGAAGCAAATGATTCTGCTCGCCCTAAAATTAAACAGTTAACCACAATTAAAGGTATAAATACACCTAGAGCTTCATATAAAGCATAAGCTTTCCATTCAGTTAACATTCCTACAATTGTTACAAAAGTCGCAATAACAACGATATAAGAAGGTGTACGTACATCATTTGGAATTAAGTTTCTTAGTAAACTAACAACAATATTGCTCATTGTTAATACAAATACAACTAAAATCCCCATACCTAACGCTGTTTCAAATGTTGAAGTAGTCGCTAAGGCAGGACACATTCCTAATAAGAAGACGAATATCGGATTTTCTTTGAAGAATCCTTTTAAGAAGTTTTCTTTTTTACTCATTATTCGTCACCTCGATTCAACAGATAATACTCAACACTAGCATCAACAACTTTTTTAACACTACCATAAGTAAATGTTGCACTAGTTACATCGTCATAATCAACATCATTTGCATTTTGATTAGTTAGACCTGCTAGATTATCATCTTTTACTGCTTTAACATATGTTGGAGTATTTGTTGAACTTGAAATAATAACGTTTTTAATAACTCCGTTAGTATCAATCCCAACTAAGATAACGATATCTCCATATGCGTTTGTATCAGTCATTTTATAGATATACCCAATAACATCACTATTTGCATCTACTAATTCAACTTCTTCTAACCCTGATTCTAAAATCTCTTTAGTAAATGTAATAACAAAATCATCGTCTAAATTAAATAGTTCTTTATAATATCCTTGTTCTCTAATTTCTCTATTTTCTAAGATTCCATCTTTTGATAATTCATTTGTTCCCCAAATTAAGAATCCACTTATTGCCCCTATAACTAATAACACGAGTGCTGTTTTAAATTTAGAACCCATAATGAACTCCTAACACTGTGACTAAGATAGTTGCTACTATTACACCAGCAAATATTAAGTTACCTTTATTTGTAAATCTAGATTTACTCCATTTAAAGTAATCGAATGTAGGGACAAACATATTCATAATTAAAATCGAGAATACTACACCTTCTGGTAAAGCACCAAAAAGTCTAATAAAGAATGTTATAACACCGAGACCAAATCCAAAGTAGATCCGTCCTGGTTTAGTTATTGGTGAAGTGATTGGATCTGTTGCCATGAAAATAGCTCCAAATAATAATCCACCACTTAATACGTGATATACCGGATACCATAAACCTAAACCTTGTTGTATAGCAACAACTCCTGCAAGCAAGAAAACTGTTCCAACATAAGCAAGTGGTATTCTAACTTCAAAACTAGTTCTAAGAGCTAAATAGATTCCCCCTAGAATTAGTAATATTGCACTAACTTCTCCAAGACTACCCGGTATTCCCATACCGGTAAATAAGTTCATTAAACTGAAATTATCAAGGACTGCAGGATTAAATGCATTAGTAATCATCTGTCCTGCATCGGATGTATATGCAAAGTTTGTATATTGTAATGCAGTTGCTCCACTCATTCCATCAACAGTACCTGCTAAGGCAAAGTCTGCTGTATGAGAACCATAAGCAATGGCAAAGTTTACTACTACTATTACTCTAGCTACTGCAGCTGGATTAAAGACATTTTGACCTAACCCACCAAAGATTAACTTAGCTAAGAATATTCCAAGTATTCCTGATACAGCAACAACCCATATCGGTGTTTGATCAGGCAAGGTTAATCCGTAGATCAGTCCACTTGTTAGAGCACTAAAATTATAAAGAGTAAAACTTTTGTTTTTAAATTTAAATGTTTCTCCTTTGATTTTATCAACAATTTGATAATAGAAATACTCAGCTAATACCATTGAGATTATAGCTGTTGATAATATTTTTACAGCGTCCATTCCGAATGAATAAATTGCAAAGATAGTAATTGGCAATAATGCTATAACCACATCACGCATCATTCTAGAAACACTAGCTTGTGGTCTTCTTAAATAAGGAGATGTTTTTCTAATTATTTTTGGTTGATGTTCTATCATGATATCACCCTATTAACTTTTTAGCTTTACGAACATATTCAGTAACATGGATTTTACTTGTACAAACATAAGCACATAATCCACACTCAATACATTTATAAGCCTCAAGACCTTTCATCGCTTCTTTATCATTACGTTTTACTGCATTCATTATTTGAACTGGTTCTAAATGAGTTGGACAACTATAAACACAACTACCACAACGAACACAAGGTTCTTCCTGATAATCAATATTTTGTAGAATAATTACTGATGTTGTAGTTTTAGAAACGATTACATCATCACTAACACTACTTACACCCATCATTGGTCCACCCATTACTACTAATACTTCATCATATTCTTCTTTATAACCATCGCTTAAAGCAATTAATTGTTTTACACTTGTACCTACTTTAACACGGTAGTTTTGCGGAAATTTGATCGCATCACCTGTTAAAGTAAAGTATCGCTTAGTTACTGGCAAGTTATGTTTTATTGCATCAAAAACACCTGCTGCTGTTGATACATTAAAACCGATAACGCCATACTTCATTGGAAGTTCTCCATGAGGAATGGTAATTCCTAAAGCATTTTTAAATACTTCTACTTCCCAACCTTGTGGATAATAGTTACCTAAACGCATAACTTTAATATCTAAGTCTGGGAAACGGTGATTTATTACTTGTGTTAAAACTTGGTATAAAGAATCTTTGTTTTCTTTTATTGCGATAACACCTTTTTTAGTGTTTAAAGCTTGCATGATATATTTCATACCAGCAACAACACGGTCTGGATGTTCTAAGATTAATCTATAATCACTACTAAGATAAGGTTCACATTCTACTGCATTAATTACCACAGTATTAATCTTTTCTTTTGTAGCTAACTTTATGTAAGTTGGGAACCCACTTCCACCTAAACCTACAAGTGATCTATCTTTAATAATTTCAACCATTTCTTCTTGTGATAGTGTATCAATAACGCTATCAGGTCTATCTACCACACTATGATGTGGTGTTTCTCTAAAGTCATTTCTAATTTCAACACAATCAACCTTGCGGCCTGTACGGTGTAATTTTCTACCAACTACTCCAACTGTCCCACTGACAGTAGCATGGATTGGTTGTTCAAAAAATCCACCATGGCGAATCCCAATAATTTCACCAAGGGTTACTTTGTCACCCTCTTTGACATAAAGATCATACGTTTTACATCTACCATTTTGGAGGTGGATGTAAACAGCTTCTGGTTCAACATATCTAAGTGTTGGTAAAGCTTTTGTAAGTTCTTTATAGTCCCGTACCTTTCTTGATTTCTTGATCATTTTCTCTTCACGTCCTAATGTGTATTTTTAAACTCTGTCGATGATTTTTAAAACTGCTTCTTTAATTTCCTTATTTTTACTTAATGAATCTTCTAATGTTTTTCCTACAACACCAATATAAATTTTAAGTTTAGGCTCAGTTCCACTTGGTCTAAGTACAAACCAACTTCCATCTTCAAGAACAAACTTAAGTACATTTGAAATTGGTAAATCGATTTCATTTGTATGTTTCTCAAAATATCTAGTTCTTGTCAAATAATCTTCTGTTTTAAAAACTCTTAAATCTAAAATTCTTGTTGGTTTATTTGCACGGAAGTACTCAATAATCTCTTTGATACGTTCTTCTCCTTCAGCACCTTCTAAGACTATATTTACTAAATCTTCTTTATAAAAACCATGCTTTTCATATAAATCAATTAAGTAATCGTATAGTGTTAAACCTCTACGCTTACTTAAGTTAGCTACTTCACTAATTAATAGTAATGCTTGAATACTATCTTTATCACGAACAAAGTCTTTAATTACATAACCATAACTTTCTTCATAACCAAACATAAATTCATATTCTGTATCTTCTATCTGTTTTGCTTTTTCACCAATGAATTTAAATCCAGTTAAAGTACTTTCAACTTCCATACCATAACTTTTAGCAATTGCTGCTCCTAAACCACTAGTAACTACCGTATCAAAGACTTTTCCTTTAGTAGGTAAAGTTCCTTGATTCTTTCTTGTTCTTAAAATGTAATCTACAAGAATTGCACCTGTTTGATTACCTGTAAGTAAAATATATTCACCATTATGTCTTACAGCTACACCTAAACGATCAGCGTCAGGGTCTGTAGCAATTAAGATATCTGCTTTATGTTTTTTACCGTATTCAATTGCCATAGCAAAAGCTTCTTTACTTTCAGGGTTAGGACTTTTTACAGTACTAAAGTCAGGATCAGGTTCCAGTTGTTCGATAACAGGAATAACATCATAACCGTTTCTTTCTAAAGCAATTAAACCAATCTTAGCACTTGTCCCATGTAAAGGTGTAAAGACAACTTTAAGGTTTTTGTCTAAATCTTGATTCAATTGAACAGTATCAACTGCTTCTAAATATTCTCTATCGATTTCTTCACCAATAATTTCAATTAGGCCTTTAGATAGTGCTTCTTCATAATCCATGTAATCAATGTTAAATACATTTTCAATCTCATTAACATTTTCAATTACTTTGTCAGCCATTCTTGGAACATATTGACAACCATCTTCATCGTAAATTTTATATCCGTTATATGCAGCAGGATTATGCGATGCTGTAACTACGATTCCACCAATAGCTCCTAATCGTCTAACGGCAAAGCTTAATTCCGGAGTTGGTCTTAGACTTTCGAATATGTATGACTTAATGCCAAGACTTGCTAAAACACAAGCACTTTCCTTTGAGAATTCGACACTTTTATGACGGTTATCATGTGCTATAACTACACCACGTTCTAATTCGCCTTTATATTTCTTAACTAAATACATACCAAAGCCATAGTTTGCTTTTCTAATTGTGTATTTATTCATACGATTAGTTCCAGCACCGATGATACCTCTCATACCGGCAGTAGCAAATTCTACTGATTTGTAAAATGCATCCTTTTTAGTTTCCTCATCCATTGCATTAAGTTCTAAACGTAGTTCTTCATCCAATTTCTTATAACGATTCCACTTCTCAAATTCTTCTCTAAACATACCCATTCTCCTCTCTAAAAACATCTAAGATATTATAACAAAAAAAGACATATTTTACAATGTAAAATAGCCTTTTCTATTTAATGTTCGAAAATATCAATCTTATTTATATAACTTATAGTTATAAAAGCCAATTATCTATTTCTTTACAACAAAATCTGAACCCGGAGTCCAACCACAAGGAACTAATTTTCCTTCCATTTCATTTTGGAAAACTTCTAATGTTCTTAAAACTTCATCAACGTTTCTTCCACCTTCACCGTGGTTTACGTGAGCAGCTTTTAAAGTACCATCAGGAGCGATAATAAAAGTACCTCTCCAAGCTAATCCTTTTTCTTCATCAAGTATACCATATGCTTCAGAAACAACGTGATTACCATCTGAAGCATGAACATGGTTTAATCTACCTAAATCAGCTCTATCTTGCCATGCTAAATGACTAAATACACTGTCTGTAGAAGCTGCAATTAATACTGCATTTTTCTCTTCGAATTTTGTGTTTAACTCATTAAATTTTTTAATTTCTGTAGGACAAACAAAAGTAAAATCTAATGGATAGAAGTATAATACAACCCATTTTCCTGCTTCTAAATGTTCATCTAATGTTACTTTACCAAATCGATCTACAAATTCACCTTCAGGTAATACTGCATCCATTTCAAATTTAGGTGCTGGCTTTCCAACTTTTGCACCTGTTACATAAAAATCGTTATCATAATTCATTTTCTATTTCCTCCTCAATAATATAATTATTATCCAACTCGATTTTACTAAATATTTAGTATTATTACAAATAATATGATTTGCAAATATTACATGTTGAAATAAAATATTATGGTCAAGTATTATCTTTTGTTATTTGAGGATATACTTAAAAGGTTTACATCAATAAAATGCAATAAAAAAAACCTACAAGTCAATTAATGACAAATAGGCTTTTGATAACGTTAATAGTTACCCTTGAAATACTGAATCATCAAATGCTAGTATAGCCCAAAAAATTGGACTTAAGAAAATTAACCCTAAGGCGAATCCTCCACCTTTACCGAAATTCTCAGCTATCTTAAATAATAAGACAAATGCGAAGATAACATTAACAACTGGGATAAAGAATAATAATAATGCCCAACCACTAAATCCTCCCATTTTTACTTCAACATAAACGTTATAAATTGGAATAATTGCTCCTACACCTGGATATCCTGCTTTCTCGTATACTTTCCACATACAAACTATCATAAAAATACCAAATGCTAATGAAAATAAATAAAAACCTACCCCTATACCTTGCAATAAATCAAAATCTGAAAAACCCATAGTAACCTCCTTATTTTTTTAACTCTTTTAAGAGTCCCTATTACTATTATATCATATTCAATAGTTATAAAAAATAATTTAAAATAATCAATATTTATGGCTTTATTAAAGCATTAACTTATAATTTAAAAAACAACTTAAATTATTAAGTTGTTTTATTTTGTTAGCTTATATCGATTTTACTACTTCTTTTATCCAAAGAGCTAATTTTTTAGAAGCTTCACCAGCTATCTTTACTACATTCTCATGAGAATGTTTTACTTTTTGAATTCCTGTTGCCATATTAGTAATTGTTGCAAAAGCTAAAGTTTTAATTCCTAGATAATTACTCACAATTGTTTCTGGTACTGTACTCATACCAACAGCATCACTACCCATTGTTTTAATCATTCTTATTTCGGCTTTTGTCTCATAATAAGGACCCATAAAGCCAGTATATACTCCCTCAACGTATTCGATATTTAACATTTTTGCTTTCTCTTTAGCCAGTTTTCTTAATGACAGATCATAAGGTTCAGTCATATCAGGAAATCTTGGTCCAAACTTTTCATTGTTTTCTCCAATCAAAGGGTTTGATGGCATAAGATTAATAAAATCATTAACAACCATAATACTTCCTGGGGACAGTTTCTCAGTGTTGATTCCTCCACAAGAGTTCGTCAGAATCAAGTTTTCAATACCTAATAGTTTAAATACATAGATTGGAAATGTAATATCCTTCATTGAGTATCCCTCATAGTAATGAAATCTTCCACTCATTAAAAGAACATCATTACCATTAAGTTTACCTGATATTAATTTTGATGTATGACCTTTAACAGTGCTTGTTTTAAAGTTTGGAATATCTGCATAATTTAATTCAACTTTGTCAGTAAGTTCGTCCATGATACTTGTCAAACCACTACCCAACACTATCGCTGTCTTTGGTTCTGTTGTTATGTTTTGTAAAATATAGTACTTAGCTTCGATTGCTAAATCATACATTGAATCACCTCTTAATATTAGTATAACAAAAAAAGGCATTAAATGCCTTTTTACTTGTTACTTTTGAAATCTTTTTGCTAATTCATCAATGAAGTGTGAAATACGTTTATAGACTAAGAATGTCACACTATAGACAATAACACTTAATAGTAAGTTAAACGGAATAGCTGCATATAAGATATACTTACTCATAAAGTTTTCTGCTGTAATTCCTGGGATCATACTAGCCATTCCAACAAGTGGTTCGATTGCGCCGTTGAAGAAAAATTCAACGTAGAAATCAATAACAAAGAAATAGTTTGCTGCTACTGCTACTACAACCCATACAATTGTACCAACACCCATACCTAGTAATGCCCCTTTTAAAGTACGATTACGCTTATAGATGTACGCTGAAGTTAAAACAGTAGATAGACCAATAAGTAAATCAACTAGTTCTCCAACATATGCTGTTGTTGAGAAAGGTAATTTAATTAATGTTCTAATAACTACAATTGCACCACCGGCAATAGGACCAAGTGCATATCCACCTATAATTGCAGGTAGATTTGAAAACTGGATTTCTAGAAATCCGGGGAAGAATGGTAAAGGGAACTTTGGAAAGAAATAGAATAGAACTGCTAGTGCAGTTAGGTTCGCAATCACCGTAATTTGTAAAACTTTGCTTCTTTTCATCTTTTTTTCACTCCTTTAAAATAAAAAAATTCTAACGAAAAATCGTTAGGACTCATTTCAAAAGATATAATATACCCAAAAAAGGTATATATTTTTATCTTCTTCCATCTAGACTGTACTATCGGTATTGGAGTTACACCAATTCATGCACTTTCGTGCTCGCGGACTTTACCGCCGGTCGGGAATTTCACCCTGCCCTGAAGATTGTTCAAGTGTATTATATTCTAGTTTTTAAAAGTTGTCAAATAAAATTATAATGGTTTATAAATACTATATCAATCTAGAATATGAGACTAATATTTAGTTAATAAAAAACGGCTTAATTAAGCCGTTTTATTTAATTGGTTTTATATTCCAAATTTCTGTAGCATATTGTTTAATTGTGCGATCGCTTGAGAAGTAACCTGATTTTGCGATGTTAATGATAGTTGCTTTAAACCATGCTTCCTCGTCTTTATAAAGGTCATTAGCTCTAGCATGTGCTAAACGATAACCTTCAAAATCTTCTAATACCAAGTAATTATCAGAGAATAGTAATCTATCACTTATTTCTCTAAATTCTTCTTTTGCAACATCTTCGAAGAATCCATTAGTTAATTGATCAATTACTAAATGTAGATCAACATGATTATCATAAATAGCTTTTGGATTATATGTTTTGTCGATATTAACTTGGTTAACTTCATCAGCATTTAAACCAAATAATAAGATATTCTCTTCACCAACAAGTTCAGCAATTTCAACATTTGCTCCATCCAAAGTACCTATAGTTAGAGCACCATTCATCATAAACTTCATATTTCCTGTCCCACTTGCTTCTTTTGAAGCAGTTGAAATTTGTTCACTTAAATCACAAGCTGGCATAATTGCTTCTGCATATGTTACATTGTAATTCTCAACGAATACAACTTTTAGTAAGTCGCTTGTTTCAGGATCATTATTCACTTTTTCAGCAATGGTATTAATTAGTTTAATAACTTTTTTAGCGAAATGATATCCACTTGCGGCTTTTGCTCCAAAGATGAAACTGTGTGGATAATAGTTTTCTTTAAAGTTACTATCACTTTTTAGTTTGTTATAAACATACATAATATGTAAAGCGTTCATAAGTTGACGTTTGTATTCATGAAGTCTTTTAACTTGGATATCGAAAATACTATTAGGATCTAATTTGATTCCTTGTTCCTTTTCAATTCGCTCAGCTAAAGCGACTTTCTTAGTTTTTTTCATTTTCTTAACTAGTGTACGATACTTTTTAGTTGTTGCTTTTTTCAATAATTTCTCTAACTCATTAGGATCATTAACCCAGTTGTCAGAAACCATATCCATAATGCTGCTTAATTCTGGGTTTGAATGTAACAACCATCTACGGTGTGTAATACCATTAGTTTTATTATTAAATTTATTTGGATATAGATTACTAAAATCTTTCATTTCAATATTTTTTAGGATATTAGTATGTAAAGCAGCTACACCGTTAACACTGAAAGAACCAACGATAGCTAAATGAGCCATATGTACTCTTCCATTTGAGATGATAGCTAATTTAGTAACTTTTTCTTGATCATAACCTTTGTCTAATAATTCTTTACAGAATCTACGGTTAATCTCTTCAACTATTTGATAAATTCGTGGTAAGACAGGTTGGAAGATGTCTACACTCCATTTTTCTAAAGCTTCTGCTAAGATTGTATGGTTTGTATAGGCACAAGTTCTTGTTGTTATATCCCAAGCTTCATCCCATTCTAAACCGTGATCATCAACTAATAGTCTCATTAATTCAGCTACAACGATAGATGGATGAGTATCATTGATTTGAATTACTACTTTTTCAGGTAATAATGCAAAATCTTCATATTTTTCTAAGTGACGCTCGATAATACTTTTAACACCAGCAGCACTGAAGAAGTATTGTTGTTTTAAACGTAATACTTTTCCTTCTCTTGTTGTATCATCTGGATATAAAAATCCACTAATTTTTCTAATTTCAGAATCATAGGCAAATGCATCTTTATCACTTGGACGTTTTTCAGTTGGTTCTGCGTTCCATAAGCGTAAGTGAGTAATAACACCATTATCATTACCTACAATAGGGACATCATAAGGTACAGCATTAATTAATTCATCTGGATAATAAACAGCATTTCCTTCTTCAAAAATTACTTTTCCACCAAATGGAACAGTAATGCTTTCTTCATCTTTTCTTACTTCCCAAACATAACCATCTTTTAACCAATCATCTGGTTTCTCGATTTGATATCCGCCTTGGATTTTTTGTTCAAATAAACCATAACGATATCTAATTCCATTACCGTATCCTGGATATCCAAGAGATGCAATTGAATCTAAGAAACAAGCAGCTAGTCTTCCTAGTCCACCATTCCCAAGTCCGGCATCACTTTCGAAATGTTCAATCTCGTTTAAGTCTAAACCCTCTATTTCTAACCCTTTTTCAATAACATTGCGTAATCCTAGGTTCATAATGTTATTAGTTATTAATCTTCCCATTAAAAATTCCATAGAGAAATAATAAACTTCTTTTAAGTTATTGTTACTTAGGACATTTTTAGTATCCATCCAATTATCAGCGATAACTTCACTAACCATTTCTCCTAAGACATTATATTTTTGTCTTGTACTTGCATTTGCAAGCTCTACAATATATCTTTTTTCTAAACGTTCTTTAAATTCGCTTAAGAAAGTATATTCATCTTTAAAATAAGTGTTCATTACAAATCACTCCTATTCATTATATATTATAGCAAAAGATAACGGATTTCATTGCTGAAACCGTTATCTTATTTTATTTTATTTTTCGGTAATTGCTCGATACAATTCAATATACTTCCTAGCAGAGCGTTTTAAACTATTATCTGATTTCATCGCTCTTTTCATTAGGATGTTCCATGAATCAGGATCGTTTTTATAAATATAATATGCCTCTAATATCGTATTCCTTAATTCATTAGAGTCATAGTTAAAGAACTTGAACCCATTACCTTTTCTAGTTAAGCTATCGTACTTCTCTACGGTATCTGCTAACCCACCAGTATCTCTTACTATTGGCAAAGTTCCGTATCTTAAAGCAATCATTTGGCCTAATCCACACGGTTCAAAACGAGAAGGCATTAAGAAAGCATCAGCACCGGCATAAATGTAATTTGGCACAGTAGCATCATAACCAAGATTAAGTTTGATTTTATCTGGATATTTATCTTCTAACTTTTGAAGTTCAGCTTCATACTTCTTATCCCCTGTCCCAAGAAGGACAAATTGGATATCATAATTACTGAAAATTTCATCAAAACTGTGGATAATTAAATCAAATCCTTTTTGTTCTACAATACGAGTAACCATTCCTATTACAAATATATCAGGGTCTTGTTTTAAGCCCATTAGTTCTTGTAGATATTGCTTATTTTTCGTCTTGCAATCTCTATTTTCCGCATTGTAATTACAGTATACTAACTTATCTGTTTCTGGATTAAATGATGTTGAAACACCATTTAATATGCCGTAAAAATCACGTTCTCTATTTAAGAGAGAATATGTTAGATTTTTACCGTAATATTCATACTTTAATTCTTCTTTATATGTTGGTGAAACTGTTGAAAGTTTTGTTGCAGTATTTATTCCGATTTCTAGACAATTTGTTTTATCATCTCTAAGAGCAAAATCCTTAATTCCTAGTTTATCAATTATATCACTAGAACCAATACCTTGGTATGCTATATTGTGTAATGTCAGTAGTGTTTTTATACCTTTATGTGGTGAATTATCTAGTAAAATAGGGACAAGTCCTGTATGCCAGTCGTTAATGTGAATTAGATCAAATGGCTCTAAATCATCCATAAATTCGACAGCTGCTTTACTAAAGAATGCAAAACGATCGACATCGTTTTCATAACCATAAACATTTTCAAAATCAAAGAAATCATGTGATTCTATGAAGTAGTGTTTTACTTTTTTGTATGTATAAGAAAAGATACGAATATGATAGACTTCCTCATCATATACTACTTGTCTTGATGAACCTCTAGTTAAACTTTCTCCAAAAGAGTCTTTGATCTTTTTGTATAGTGGAATAATTACTGAAATCTCTTGTCCAAGACGAACCAAATTCCTACTTAAAGAACCAATAACATCAGCTAATCCACCAGTTTTAATAAATGGATAAGATTCAGCAGCGATAAAGAGGATTCTCTGACAATCGGTATTTGTTACTAATTGTTCCTTTTGTGATATATATGGATTATGTAATGTCCCAGAAATAACTGTATCTTTTTTTACAACTGTTTGCTTATCTAAAATAGCATATTCGATATTAGCATCTTCTTCAATGTAAGAACCTGATAAAACATAACTATTTTTTATTACTGCTCCTTTTTTTATAACAACATCACGACCAATAATACTATCGATAACGGTACCATCAATAATGCTTCCTGAAGATACCATTGAGTTGTTCATTTTTGCATTACTAAGGTATTTAGCAGGTGGAGCTGTTTTATCTTTAGAGAAGATTGGACGATCACTTCTAAAGATGTTTTTACCAATATCAAATCGCAACATATCAAGATTTGATTTCAGGTAATTAAAAGTATCGGTAATTGTTCTTGTATAATCTTGGTGCTTATAAATATAAACATTCAGATTCGGTGCTTTTTGAACTAAATCTAACATCGTTTTATATTCTAATGAGTCATAAGAAAGAATATATTCTAAAAGCAGTTTTTTACTGATTATAAACGTTCTATTTCTGATGTTTTGATACATTACTTCTGTGATATCTGCTCCTGCTTCAATATGTTCATATAAAACATCATTAAAATCGATGTTCCACACGATGTTTGGAGCTGTAAAAACAGCGTATTCTTGGCGAGATCTTTTAAAGAACTCGATATGTTCATACATTCTTTGGAATGTAATCATATTACCAGGTAAGATGTATAAATTCTTAGGTGGAAGGATAAATAATCCATCACGTCTTCGATCCAAATCCCATCTTTTACCTCGTCCAACATGATCTTGTAGAGAACGATAATTACCATAGGGGAAAATCGCGACATTGGTAATGTCACTATTTCTAATATTTGATAATGTAAAATCGATTAGCCTAAATTTACCACAAAACGGTAGAGCTCCAGGCATACGGTGTAACGTAAGTGTATCTAAATTATTTTTAAACGTTGCATCTACAATAGCAAGCATATTATTCATTCGTCTCACCTAACTTCCATAAGTACTCATTGTCTACAACAGTAACTTTGTTAAAGACAAGTTTGGTGTTTGGTAAGATAACACTATTTTCCATAATAATTGCATTTTTAATATAACTTAGTTTACCGATTCTTACATTTTTGTGAACGATTGTATCAACAATTTTACTACCATGTTCAATAACAACTCCACTACTTAAAATGCTATGTTCTAAATCCCCGTATATCAAGCAACCATCACTTATGAGCGAATTAATTACTTTACACTTTTCAGCGATATGATGGGGTGGTAAATTACCTGATTTAGCATAGACAGGAAAATCAACATATTCCCTTAGTTTTAAATATTGAGGGTTATCTAATAGGTCCATATTTGCTTCATATAAACTTTCAATTGTTCCAACATCTCTGAAGTAACCATTAAACTCAAAGGCATGAACGTTTAGTTTGTTTTCCAAAGCAAGAGGAATTATATCGCTTCCAAAATCAGTATTTTGTTTTCCATCTAGTTCCAGAAGTTCACGAAGTACTTTGGAGTTAAATACGTAAATCCCCATAGAAGCTTGATTAGATTTAGGTTTCTCTGGTTTTTCTTCAAAACTAACAACTTCACCTTTTTCATTAGACTGCAAAATTCCATATCTTGAAGCATTTTTATCAACTGTGAAAGTAGCTATTGATATTTCTGCTTCTTTTTTTATATGTTCATTAATCATGTCATTGTAATCCATTTTATAAATGTGATCCCCACTTAAAATTAGAACATAGTCAGGATTATATTGTTCGATATATTTAATGTGCTGATGAATGGCATTCGCAGTTCCATTTTGCCATAACTGATCATTTTGTGTAGCATATGGTGTTAAAAAAGAAATACCTCCTTCATTAACATCTAAATCCCAAGTACTACCATGTCCAATATATGACATTAATTCATGTGGTTCATATTGGGTAATAATTCCACATGTTAAAATATTTGAGTTAGTTAGGTTACTAAGAACAAAGTCGATAAGATGATATTTCCCGCCAAAAGAAACAGCTGGTTTAGCTGTTGATTTAGTAATATTTCCTAGTCTCGTTCCTCTGCCACCTACCATAACCATGGCAATTACTTGTTTTTTCATATTTATTCACCAAATTTCAAAATAGTGATTGATAATGGACTTAATATTACATTGATTGATTGTTCAAAATCATGCATTTTAATAACTTCTGATTGAATTGGTAAACCATTATAAAGATTACCTCCACCATATACATCTTTGTCACTATTAATAATTTCTTTGTATGCTCCTTTTTTAGGTACACCTAAACGGAAATTATGATGAGCCAATGGTGTTAAATTCAAGATAACTACAACAAAATCATTTTTATCTTTGGCATATCTAATGAAGCTAAAAACACTTTGATCTGAGTTATTTGAATCAATCCAGGCAAAACCTTCTTTGTTATGATCTAATTCATATAAGGGTTTATGATGTTTAACAACTTGATTCATATCACTTACAAATCTTTTTGCACATGAATGAAGTGGATATTCTAGTAGATTCCAATCTAATTCGGTATAGTCTTTCCATTCGTGCATTTGAGCGAATTCTCCACCCATAAACAATAATGTTTTACCAGGGTGAGTAAAGAATAATCCCATGAGTGCTCGGTAGTTAGCAAACTTTTGCCAGTAATCTCCGGGCATTTTATCGACTAAAGAATGTTTACCGTGAACTACTTCATCATGTGATAAAGGTAAAACATAGTTTTCACTAAAGGCATAAGTTAAGCCGAAAGTGATATCATGATGGTGATATTTTCGATGAACGGGATCTTTCTCAAAGTATTCTAGTGTGTCATTCATCCATCCCATATTCCATTTATAGTTAAAACCAATTCCACCTAAATGAACTGGGTGAGTTACTTTTGGAAAAGCTGTTGAATCTTCGGCGATAAGAAGAGCTTGGTTGTGTTCTTTAAATACTTGTGTAGATAGTTTTTTCAAGAACTCTAATGCCCCTTCATTTACACCGTGTCTTGAATCTCCAAGGTAGTAAATAATGTTTGAAACTGCATCGATTCTAAAACCATCAACATGAAATTTTTTCATCCAGAATAAAGCATTTGAGATTAAGAAGCTTTGAACTTCACCTTTACCAAGGTCGAAATTTGCGGTTCCCCAAACAATGTTTTCTCTTTTCCATTCTTCGCTATATTCATATGTAGGTTCTCCGTCAAACATATATAACCCGTGATCATCACGGCAAATATGTCCTGGTACCCAGTCGAGAATTACTTTTATATTATTTTGATGACATTTATCTACTAAATACATTAAATCTTTAGGAACTCCATATCTTGAAGTTGCTGAATAATATCCAGTACCTTGATATCCCCATGATTGATCCAGAGGATGTTCTGTGACTGGCATTAATTCTAGATGAGTAAACCCATTTCCTAATAGATATGGGATTAAATGATCTACTAACTCATTGTATTTATGTGGTGTCCCATCTGGTTTATTCATCCACGAACCTAGATGTAACTCATATATACTCATTTGTGATTCATAAGGGTTTTCATTATGACGGTTTTTCATGTATTTGCTATCATCCCAGTGATAACCATCTAGATCATAAACTTTAGACATTTGCTCAGGTCTTTCAGCACTAAAGAAAGCATAAGGATCAGCTTTATAGAGTGTTCTACCATCATTAGTCTTGATTTCATATTTATATGATTCCCACTCTTTTGCTTCTGTTATAAACAGACTCCAAATTCCCGCTGAATCGACTTTTGTTAGATTATGGACCCAAGCTTGAAAGCCATTGAATTCTCCTAATACGCTTACTTCTTTGGCGTGTGGTGCCCATACTGTAAATTGAGCCCCAACTACATTTCCGGCTTCATCTTTTTTTACATGTGCACCAAAAACACGGTAAGCATCAAATAGCTCTCCTTGATTGAAGAAATATAGGTCATCTTTAGTCATGATCATTTTGTTCCCTCCTTATTGATGAACACTTTTACTGTTTCGTAATTGTGTCCTTTAGACATTAGTTTCTTAATTAATCTATTTTTTTCCTCATAAATACTTAAATCGTATTTATCTTTAACTCTTAAATAATCTTTTTTTAATAAGTCTTCTTCATCAATCATTAACTTGATATCATCTTTCCTTGAAAGCAAAGATGATTCAATAATATTTAAGTTGAAGCCTTTAGTGATTAATTTTTGTTTTAAAGATAGATAGACTTTTTGATATGGTTTCTTTTGTTTGTACTTTATTTCTTTAGAGATTAATTGGTAAATTTTATCAAATTGAATATGCTCATTATAGCTTAGTAAAGCCTCACTTATTAAATCAAAATGAATACCTTTTTGAATTAATTTTTCCTTGATATACCTGGGACCTACTAAATCAAATTCCTTTTTTTCATTAACAAATTGTTGTACATATTCTTTATCGTTTAAGTATCTGTTTTTCTTTAATTCATCAATTATTTTTGTGATTAAAGTATTATTCTTAGTGTCTTTGTTTAAGTGTTTCTTTACCTCACTAATTGTTCTCATTTGATAACTAATATAATTAATTGCTTTTAAATAAAGTAGTTCATATTCATTATCTTTTATAATTTTTTTATACTCTTCTTTAGTTAGAGTATCTTTACTTAGTAAGTTATGTTTGATAATTGTATTTTCGGTTATTATATGTGGAACCTTTGTTCCTTTTTCTTCAATTTCGATAATGTAGCGGTCATTTTTTAGTTTTCTTAAACCAATAATTTTATTCATCAAATATGTTTAACGATGCCGCTAACTGCGAATCGTTTAGATAATCATTTTTATAGGTTGTTAAGAATTCATTAATTATTACTAAGACCTCTGAATCTACATCACCGGTTATTGTTAATGAGTTATTTGTTTGGATATCTATAATAGCGTCTTTGGTTTCTTGATCAAAGTATCCGTCTTCTCTTACAGTATAACCCATTGCATTTAAGATAACTTGAAGATTTTCAGTACGATGATCGACTGTGTCAAACCCAAGACTTTCATCAGCAGCAAAGAACAACTTATATGCCAATTCTGTAGATGATTGTTCAACTATTACATCAGGTATAACACCATCAGTTCCACCATCAAAATGAACCCAATTACCGTCTGCAGTTAACCATTTACCAATGGTTAAGTGGATAAAGTCACTTTCATCTTCTTGTAATTTAATATCTAATTGCATTGTTCCTTTTCCAAATGTTGTTGTTCCAACTACAGGATATTCTCCGTGCTCTTGCATAGCAGAAGCAAACACTTCAGATGCACTGGCACTATTTCCATTTACTAAAGTTACAATATCATATGATTTTTTAGCGTCCAGACTACCAAAGAACTCATCTCTTTTAAATACACCTTCAGCATAGTATTCAATACTAAACATTTCTCTTCCATCGTTAACGAGAAATTCTTGAAGCATTGAAACAACAGTACCAAGATGTCCTCCACCATTATTTCTTAAATCAACAACTAAACCATCAATTCCTGCTTCTTCTAAATCTAAAACTGCAGCTGTAAATAATTCAGCAGTTGCATCTCCAAAAGTACTAACATAAATATAACCAATTGTTTCTGTTCCTACATTGTATGTAGTATAAGTTACTGTTGAATTAACAATGACAGTTCGTGACATTGTTAATGTAATTATATTTTCTACACCTTGACGAATAAGACCAATTGAAACTTCGGTATCTTCTTCACCAACAATGTTACTAATTGCTTCATAAAAACTCATCGAAGTGATATCTTCACTTTCTACCTCAATGATAATATCGTTAGGTAAAATTCCTGCATTATCAGCTGGTCCACCAGCTTTAACTTCTTCGACTACAATACGATCGTCTTGAAAAACCACAGTTATTCCAATCCCAACGTATGTTTCACCAAAACTGCTCCTATATGTATCAAACTCATCATAATCAAAATAAGATGTGTAAGGGTCATCAACTGAATCTAAAATTCCGTCAATTGCTCCTTGCCATAATTCTTCTTCAGTTGGCTTTGTATAATGGTTATCTAGTAATTGATTCATTACTTCATCAAATACTAGGTTTGTTTCACCTGATGGTGTATTTACAAATGTACCTAAGTAGAAACTAGCAGCTACTACTAAGATAAATGCGACGATACTAACTATTCTCTTCTGCATGTTATTCACTCTCTCTTTCAAAGAAATCGCCGTGTATTTCTGTTGCTGGTGTTACATATACGAAGGCATTCTCATCAATTTTAGCGATGATATTTCTTATGATGTAATATTCTTGTCTTGTAATAACAGTCACAAGCATTGTTTTTTTATCTTTAGTATAACCACCTTTAATACTAACTTCAGTAACACCTCGAGTGATCGCACTATATATCGCATTTTTAATTTCTTCAGGAAAATCAGTAATAATTTGCATTGCTTTTTTACTGTTGCTTCCGACAATCACAACATCGGCAACACGGCCACTTATATAAATAGAGATTAAGGCATATAATCCCCCTAATATTCCATTTGTATCAAAGAAAGCAACAATACCTAATGCGACGATTATCCCATCAATTAGATAAATACTAAATGAGACTGGAATGTTGAATTTCTTATTTAATATTTTAACTGGTATATCAGTTCCACCACTTGTCCCACCATATTTCAAGACAACTCCAAACCCGATTCCTAGCAAAGTTCCACCAAAAATTACGGAAATGAACAAATCATTTTGTAAATCAAATAACGGAACGAATCTTTCAAATAGATATAGTACTGCTGGAAAGAGTAAACTTCCGTAAATACTTCTAAAAAATATTTTTTTTCC
Source organism: Candidatus Izimaplasma bacterium HR1 (assembly GCA_000755705.1). Taxonomy (NCBI): domain Bacteria; kingdom Bacillati; phylum Mycoplasmatota; class Mollicutes; order Candidatus Izemoplasmatales; family Candidatus Izemoplasmataceae; genus Candidatus Izemoplasma; species Candidatus Izimoplasma sp. HR1. The sequence goes on along the minus strand of CP009415.1, from coordinate 922,691 downwards.
TAATATTACTAGTCCTAGAATCAATAAAAACATATTGAAAATAAGTACTGTAATAGCTATTGGAAAATCAAATAATGTGTTTAGAACTAGTCCTAAACCAGTAACTCCACCTGCTACTATTTCGGCAGGTATTAAGAAGAAATAGAAACCAGAAACCATTAAGACAATTCCCAAGGAAATCATAATGTATTGCTCAGGTTTTGATATTTGTCGAATTCTTGTACGGTTAAACATTATAATTCTCCTTTCGCTACTTGTTTTAAGTATGTATTAATAAACCCGTCTAGATCACCATCTAATACTTTTGTAACATTACCTGATTCAAAAGATGTTCTGTGATCTTTAACCATTGAATATGGATGCATAACGTAACTTCTTATTTGTGAACCAAAGCTATTTTGGTCTTTAGCTCGATAACTAGATATTTCAGCTGTTTTCTTTTCAAGTTCAATCATATATAATTTCCCTTTTAAGATTTTTAATGCTGTTTCTCTATTTTTAATTTGTGAACGTTCGTTTTGTACAGTTACTACTGTGTTAGTAGGTAAATGAGTTACTCGGACAGCACTATCAGTTGTATTAACGCTTTGTCCACCTGCTCCACTACTTCTATAAGTATCAATTTTCAGTTCTTTTTCATTAAGTTCTACATCGATAGAATCATCGATTTCTGGGATTACAGTGACACTTGCAAATGATGTGTGACGTCTTCCACTACTATCAAAAGGACTTATTCTTACTAGTCTGTGAACACCGTGTTCTGCTTTTAGATAACCAAAAGCATTTGGCCCCTTCATACTGAAAGTAACACTTTTGATGCCAGCCTCATCTCCGGCTAAATAATCTAACAACTCTAATTCGTAGTGATTTATTTCACTATGTCTTTTATACATTCGATAAAGCATGTCGGCCCAATCTTGCGATTCTGTACCACCAGCTCCAGGATGTATTTCAAGGATTGCATTCAATTTGTCGTTCGAATCTGTTAACAATAACTCAACACTTAGTGAATGGAATGTTGATTCATAGGTTGAAAATGTAGAAGCAAAATCATCCGCCATATCTTCTCCAGATTTGATAAAATCAAATAAAATCTCTAATTCTTCAAATAATGAAACAAAGTTATCAATCTTTTCAATTTTATTTTTTAATGACTTTAATTCTTTTATGACTTTGTTTGCTTTTTGACTATCATTCCAAAAATCCTGATCGTAAGTTTCTTGATCAAGGGCGTTAGTTTCCCGTTTAAGAGTATCATAATCAATCATTGACATGATTTCTTGATGGTACTGAGAGGAAATATGAAATTTTTGCTTAATTTCACTAAGTTGCATAATATCACCTATTGCAAAAACTCAAGAATAGTCTTGAGTTTTATTATTTTTTTATCTACCGTGGCAGTTTTTATATTTCTTACCACTACCACAAGGACATGGATCATTACGTCCTACTTTTGAAGAAGTACGTGGTTTACGTTTTGTTTCTTCTTTTCCACTTGATGTATGAGTTGGTTTAGCAACTTGGATACGTTGCATATTATCTCTTATTTGTGCTCTTAAGATGTATCTAGTTACATCATCATCTATTGAACCAATCATATCATTAAACATACTAAATCCAGTATCTTGGTATTCACGTAATGGATTCATTTGAGCATATTGTTGAAGACCAATTCCTTGGCGTAATTCACTCATTTGATCGATATGTTGAACCCAATATGTATCAACGACTCGTAGGATAACTGCTTTTAAAAATTCATTAAATTTACCATCGATAAATTTAGATTCCTTTTTAGCTATATCTTCATTGATAATTTCCATTAAGTAGCTATAAACATTTTCCTTTGTATCTTTTAATTTAGAACGTGATATTACATTTGGTGCGAAATAACGTCCTTGTAGTATTTTATATAATTCAGTTTCTTTAACTAATTGCTCTTTTGATTCTTGATTTACATAGTTAGAAATGATTTTATCGATACTTCTTTCTACCATTCCCATCCCAATATCTTTGATATCATCTTTGAAGAGAATATCTCTTCTTTGAGCGTATATTACTTCTCTTTGACGTCGATTAACTTCATCATATTGAAGTACTGTTTTACGACGGTCGAAGTTGTTACCTTCAATTTGTTTTTGAGCTCTTTCTACAACACGGCTAAAGAATCTCATATCAATTGGTGATTCATCACTACTACCTCTTGTACGAGTTAGTAACTCTAATCTAGTTTTAAATGTATCGCCACCGAATCTTCTTAGTAAATCATCTTCAGCACTTAAGAAGAAGCGTGAGAAACCTGGGTCTCCTTGTCGTCCTGAACGACCACGTAACTGGTTGTCAATACGTCTTGATTCATGACGTTCTGTTCCTAGTACAGCTAATCCACCTAATGCAACAACACCTTCACCAAGTTTAATATCTGTCCCACGACCAGCCATATTGGTTGCGATTGTAACTGAGAATTTTTGTCCGGCATTTTCGACTATGTCAGCTTCTCTTTCATGTTGTTTGGCATTTAATACATCATGTCTAACACCACGTCTTTTTAATAATTTACTTAGTAATTCTGATGTTTCAATTGAGATTGTACCGACTAAGATTGGTTGCCCCTTAGCATTACGAACCTTAATTTCATCTGCTATTGCGTTATATTTAGCTTTCATTGTTGCAAATATTAAATCATTTGCATCATCACGAACTATTGGCATATTTGTCGGGATTTCAATTACTAACATATTGTAAATATTTCTAAATTCTTCTTCCTCTGTCTTAGCTGTACCAGTCATACCAGCAAGCTTAGTGTACATTCTAAAGAAGTTTTGGAATGTAATTGTTGCTAATGTTGATGTTTCCTTTTTGATTTCAACACCTTCTTTAGCTTCTAAAGCTTGGTGTAATCCTTCACTAAATTGACGTCCATGCATTAAACGTCCTGTGAATCCATCAACGATAATTACTTTGTTTTCTTGAACTACGTAATCAACATCTCTGTCCATAGTAAAATTTGCCTTAATAGCGTTATTAATACTATGTAAGATACCAACATGTGACAAATCATAAAGATTTTCTAGGCTGAAATATCTTTCAGCACGAGCAATACCTTCTTCTGATAAGTTAACTGATTTTGTTTTAATATCTACTTCATAATCTTCTTCACCTAAATTACGAGAAAATGCTTGTGCTTGTAAATAAAGATTTGAAGTATTTTTAGAACCACCAGAAATAATTAATGGTGTTCTTGCTTCATCAATCAAGATACTATCAATTTCATCGATAATAGCGTAGTTTAACGGTCTTTGAACCATTTGTTCTTTATAGATAACCATATGATCTCTTAAATAATCAAACCCTAATTCATTGTTTGTTGAATAAAGGATATCACAGTTATATACATCTCTTTTTTCATCCTTAGATAATTCTCTTCTGTTGTAACCAACAGTTAATCCTAACCAACGGAATAAATCTCCAATTTCACCTTCAGCCTCACGTCCAGCTAAGTACTCATTTACTGTTACGATATGAACACCTTCACCAGATAGAGCATTTAAATAGGCAGGCATAACACTTGTTAGTGTTTTACCTTCCCCAGTTTTCATCTCTGCTATGTTACCTTCATGGATAGTTGTAGCTCCCATTACTTGGACTTTAAATGGTGTCATATGAAGAACACGTGTAGAAGCTTCCTTAACTGTCGCATATGCCTCAGTCATTAAGTTTTCTAATGTTTCTCCGTTTTTAACACGTTCTTTAAATTCAATTGTTTTATTCTGTAATTCTGCGTCTGTCAGTGCTTTAAATTCATCTTCAAGTGCAAACACTTTATTTGCAACAAGTTCTAAGCGTTTTAGCTCTTTTCGACTGACATCAAATAATCGTTTTAGCATTTAATATCACCTCTTTTTAGTCATAAATATCATATCACATTTACTGCCAATATTTTAATTATAAATATAATTTATAATAAATATGTGAGATTTTTATGAAAACAAAAAAAATACGCCGAAGCGTATTTTAATTACTCTGTTTCTATAACTCCGTATTTACCGTCATTTCTTAGGTAAGCTACGTTTACATGTTTAGTTTCTTCATTTTTAAAAATATAAAAATCATGTCCTAGCATTTCAAGAGCTGTAATTGCTTCTTCAATGCTCATAGCGTCTAATTTTATAGCTTTCCTTCTTACAGGACTAGCTACTAATTCAGTTTCTAAAGCCTCTAAATCAAGATCTTCAACAAACATATTACTTACACCATCACGTTTTTGAAGACTTCTTGTAATTTTTACTTTATGCTTTCTTACTTGGGATTCTAATTTATCAATTGTTAAATCGATAGCAGCGTACATATCAGGATTACCAACCTCTGCACGCATTGTATAGTACCTCGTAGGAATTGTAACTTCTACTTTGTGATGATCTTTATAGATTTTACACACCACGAACGCATCTAAGTCTTCTTTAAAGTAGCGTTCTAGCTTCTCAAGCTTGTTAACCGTATAGGTTTCAATAGCTTTTGTTACTTCAAATCCATTTTTTCCACGAACTTGTACATTCATTATATCAACTCCCTTTTTTCTTTGTTTATACCTAATTATAACACAATTACAATATTCTCTTACAAAAACACTAATGTAAATAAGTTATAGCTTTTCATTGTTCTTACATTATGTTCTCATTAAAAACCGAGATTAGAAGTATAGCTTTTTCAGCCAAATTTATGATTAGCATCATTGTTTCTGAATCAATTTCATTTTCCACAAACATGACCACTGACCAGTCTTTGTTTACATTCATCCTTTCAATCAAATATTGACCATATTTCAAGAACAAAAAATCACTGTCCGATTCTTCATATTTTTCTTCAAAAAGATAATCCAAAAACACAAGTTTTTCCAACAGTGGAAAAGTCGTATATTCGCTATTTTTGTTTAATAAATTCTCACATTCTTCATGAATGTAATAATTAGACTTAAATATGTTCCTAAATGTTATATTTTTATACAGATGTTCACCACATAATTTGCAAAACAAAAAACCACCTCATTAGAATTATACTAATGAGGTGGTTTTTTATCTTTTTAAGAGTTCTAAATATAGCTCATGTGTTGCATAAACATCACTTAAAGCACGATGTGCATCTTTATTAGTAATATTGAATACACGGCACAGTGCCGCCAACGAATAGCTTCGCAATCCTTTAACCTTACTCCTAGCTACCCATACTGTATCTTTAACTTGTAGTTTATCAAACTTTATAAAGTTACGAACGAACTCACTTTCCAAAAATGGATAATCAAATCTCTTCGCATTATGTCCTACTAAATAGTCTACATCTTTAATGAAGTTATAGAACCTAGTTAGTACTACTCCGGGATAATCCGCACCCTCTACCATATCATCATAAATATGATTAATGTCAGAAATATAAGGAGGAATAGGAAATCCTGGATTAATAAGTTTATCAAATTCTTCAATAACAACTCCATTTTCTACTTTAACTGCTCCAATTTCGATAATTCGATCATTATTAGTATCTAACCCTGTGGTTTCAATGTCGAAAACTACATATTTCAAAGTAATCACCTCATCTAAATTTTACCATAGTTATGCCTTTATATAAATATTTTTCTAGTTTAATATATAAGTATTTATTATATCTAATTATAAAGAAAAGGTGAGAAATTCTCACCTTTTAATATGTCTTAAGTTCTAAAATACCTCTTTGTAGTTCACATAAATTGAAGTTTAATGCTTCTAGTTCATCTTCTCCAGGATAGACAACTATTTCTCCTAGATGATTTAGATACTCTAAGAGAGGTTGTATTACATCCTGATTATAGGCAAGTCCACCAGTTATGATGATTGCATCTAAGTTATTTCTTGTTACAGCATATAAACCACCAATCTCTTTGGCAATTTGATATACCATAGCCTTCATTACTCTTTTAGCAATAACATGACCTTCACTAATCATTTCGCTTACCTTTTCAGCATCATTGGTATTCAAATATGAAACTAAGCCACCAAATCCATGATTTAGTTTTTTTATTTGGTCTAAACTATACTGACCACTAAATGCTAATTCATATACACCAGCAACAGGTAAACCACCCGTTCTTTCTGGTGAGAATGGACCATCACCGTTTAAGGCATTGTTAACATCAGTTACTCTTCCTCTTTTATGAAGACCAACACTAATTCCTCCACCTAAGTGGGCAACTATTAAATTCAAATGTTCATATTTTTTACCTTGGTTATTTGCATATTTACGAGCTACTGCTTTTTGATTTAATGCATGCCATAATGGTCTTCTATTAATTCCATTAAGTCCACTTATTTTTGCGACACTACTCATTTCATCAACTACAACAGGATCAGCAATATATGCTTTTTTATTAATTTCATCTGCAAGTTCCTTAGCAATTAAACCGCCTAAATTACTTGCGTGATTGCCATATTTACCACTTGATAAATCTTCCACCATTTTATCAGTTACTTGATAGATTCCAGATTTAACTGGTTTCATTAATCCACCACGACCAATAAACCCGTCAATACTTGATAATTTTATTTTTTCCTTTTTTAAGAACTCAAGGATAACTTTTTTTCTGAACGACAATTGTGCATAAATGTCTTCAAACTTTTTAAGTTTTTTAGCTGAGTGTCTAATCGTCTCATTCTTTAGTAGTTTATCATCATCAAATACCGCTATTTTTGTTGATGTACTACCAGGATTAATTGTTAGATTAATCATGTTATATCGGTGCTGACCACGGCTAAAGCAATCGAATACAGTTTACTGCGGTATGAATCCGATCTACTTGTTAATACTATTGGGTTCTTAGCACCTAAGATTAAACCAGCTACATTAGAATTTCCAAAGAAAGTTGTTGATTTATAAAATGTATTTCCAGCTTCTATGTTAGGAAATATTAAGACATCTGCGTCACCAGCAACAACATGTTGAATACCTTTTGTCTCTGCTGATTCGTGACTTACTGCGATATCTATACTCATTGGTCCACCAATATAGAATTTCTCTTGATCTCTTAGTGCCAAAACAATATTTCTCGATTCAACAGTTGATGGTACTTCTTCATCAACTGTTTCAATCGCACTAACAAGAGCAATTTTTGGTTTATATATACCTAAACTTTTCACGAAATTATATGTATTATCAATGATTTTAATCTTTTCTTCTTCGTTTGGTAAAACGTTTAAGATAGCATCACTAATAAATAATAATTTGTGATAATTTGGTATCTCTAAAACTCCGATATGTGACAAGAAAGAACCGGTATATAAACCATGATCTTCATCTAGGACTTCATGAAGTAATGTTCTTGTTTGTAATAATCCTTTCATCAATATCGAGTTCTCATGTTTACTTACTAGTTTTACACTCATTAAAGCAGCGTCTTTTGGATCAACTGCGTTGTATATCTCATATCCTCTTTTACTTATCCCTAGTTCCATAAGTTGATCAAGAATTTTCTTCTTGTCGCCAACTAAAACAGGTCTAATTAAGTTCATTTGATACGCATCATTAATAGCTATTAAGATGGTAGTATCTTCTGGACTTGCAACGATTAGATCCTTTGTCTCTAGTTTTCTAGCGTAATCAACTACTTGTGTGAAATTACGAAACATGTAATTCACTCCTTACTTTTTAACAGCTTGTCTTCCTGTCTCTAAAGCGATTTTATTGATATCAATTAATTTCGCTTTACTTCCTGTAAATTTCTTTCTCATAATGCTAATTACTTCTTCATCTGTAAATAATCCAGTTACTTCTAGATACGCACCTAACATAATCATATTAGATACTTTTAAGTTACCGATTTTTCGCGCCAAATCATTGATTGGGACTTCGTATACTTTTACATCGTCACGGTATTCTAAACCTTTAACTAAGTTTGTGTTAACAAATAAGTTACCACCTTTTTTCAGTTTAGGCATAAATTTTTGTAATGATGGTTTGTTCATAATAATCGTACTATCTGGGGTGCTAATTACTGGACTGTTTACATATTCCTCAGATATGGTTACAGAACAATTAGCAGTACCACCGCGTGTTTCTGGTCCGTATGAAGGGAACCATAATGTATTTATATCTTTTGCTGTTGCGCAAAAAGATAATAATTGTCCCATTAGCATAACACCTTGTCCACCGAATCCGGCAATAATTACTTTTTCATTAATCATTATTTTTCCTCCTCTACAGTTTTATCTTTAAATACTCCTAGAGGATAATAAGGAATCATATTATCTACTGCCCAATCAACTGCGTCTTTTGGAGTCATTCCCCAGTTTACAGGACATGTTGAGATAAATTCAATTAATGTGAATCCCTTGTTATCTTTTTGAATTTGAAATGCTTTTTTAAGAGCTTTTTTTGCTCTGTTAACGTGTTTTGGATCGTGTACACTAACACGTTCAATATATGTTGCACCAGGGATAGTAGCCATCATTTCACTTATTCTAAGTGGTAATCCAGTTGTTGCTGCATCTCTACCATCTTGTGATGTTGTTGTTTTTTGTCCAATTAAAGTTGTAGGGGCCATTTGTCCACCTGTCATACCGTAAATTGCGTTATTTACGAATACGATTGTGATGTTTTCACCACGGTGTGCTGCATGGATTGCTTCTGCAATACCAATACTTGCTAAGTCTCCGTCACCTTGATATGTAAATATAATCGAATTAGGTCTAACTCTTTTAATACCAGTTGCCACTGCTGGAGCTCTACCGTGAGCCGCTTGTTGCATGTCACAACTAAAGAAATCGTAGTTTAAAGCACTACATCCAACACTACTAATTCCGATTGTTCTATCTAAAACGTCTAGATCAACTAAACATTCTGCTACTAATTTATGAATAATACCATGTGTACATCCAGGACAATATGTTGTTCTAATATTTGATAATCCTTCTGATTTTTTATATACAGTTTTGCTTTCTGGCATTATTTTTCACCTCCAACAATTTTCATAACTTGTTCCGCAATTTCTTCTGCTTCTGGAACAACTCCACCAACGCGTCCGTAGAAGTGAATTGGGTGTTTAAATTCGTCTGCTAATCTTACATCATCAACCATTTGACCAGTATTCATTTCCACTACTAATAACTCTTTTACTGTTTTAGGTATTTCTTTGAATGCATTAGTCGGGAATGGGTAAATTGTGATAGGTCTAATAATCCCACAGTTAATACCTTTTTCAGCTAAAAGTTCAATTGAAGTTCTAGCAATACGAGATGTAGAACCGAATGCAACAATTGCAATTTCAGCATTTTCCATGTTGATCATTTCATATCTTTGATGATTTTTCTTCATGTCATCATACTTTGCTTTTAATTTATAATTGTGTTGTTCTAAAACTAAAGGATCCAAATATAAACTATTAATTATATTTTTTGGTCTTCCGTTTTTTCTATTTCCATCTGCTGCCCAAGTTTTTTCTTCTAAGTCCCATTTTGGAACTTCATTTTCAAAATCGACAGGTTCCATCATTTGTCCAATTAAACCATCGACTGCAATCATAACAGGATTACGATAGTAATCTGCGATATCGAATGATTCTTTAATTAAGTCTACTGCTTCTTGTAAACTTTCTGGAGCTAAACTATATAAGTAGTAATCTCCGTTTCCTCCACCACGTGTGATTTGCTTATAATCACCTTGTGAAGGTTGAATTCCACCTAAACCTGGTCCACCGCGCATAACGTTAATAATAACTGCAGGTAATTCTGCACCAGCGATGTAAGTAATTCCTTCTTGTTTTAAAGCAATACCCGGACTACTAGAACTTGTTAAAACTCTTGCTCCTGCTCCAGCAGCACCATAAACCATGTTAATAGCAGCTACTTCTGATTCACTTTGAACAAATACACGCCCATTAGCTTGCATATGTTTACTCATGTATTCAGGCAATTCATTTTGCGGAGTAATAGGATAACCATAAAAAGCTTCGCAACCTGCTTTGATAGCAGCTAATGCCATAGCTTCGTTACCCTTCATTAGTACTTTTGCCATTATTTAGCCTCCTTAATATATCTTTCTACTGTAATAACTGAATCAGGACACATTGTTGCACAAAAAGCACAAGCAATACATTTCTCAGGTTCAGTTACCATAAGTGGAGTGTACCCTCTTTTGTTTGTTTTTGTGTCATCCAGTTTTAAAATACTAACTGGACAGTATGAGGTACATAAGTTACATCCCTTACATTCATCTACATCAATAATAATATAACCTTTTGCCATTTATATTCCTCCTATAGCCATCTTTTAGCGACTAGTCTTTCTAGTATAAGAAGTTCACCTTCAAAAATATGATCAAATGTGTGATTTTCTTCTACTACAGTGTATTTGATAGGTAAATTAAGTTCTTTACTAACCTCTTTCAAGACTTCTTCACCCTGTAAAACCTCTTCTAACGTTGTTAAATGCATTAAGTTAGTATTATTAATTAATCCAGTTACTTTCAACTGTGATTCTCCTTCTAACTTTCCAATAGCATTAACAATTAAATCTTTGTTTGCTGTTTCTGGTCTAAATATATTTACAACATATAATAAATCAATATTTTCAATATCTTTAATTCTATCCACAAACTGGATTAAAACTCTACCACCGTTTTCAGTTCCACCTAAGTCATAAATCGCAGTAACACCTGTTTGAACAAACGGGACTGCCGCTTCTCCTGAAACATATGGCATGTCACTATTTAGCTTACCTCTAATTGTAGATTCAACTAATCGTATATTGTTTGCTTCAAAAACATCATTTAATGCTCTGCTTCTAAAGTAAGGATTGATAATATCTAAATCAACAATGTAATCTAATTTGTGATTTAGTGCTAAGTTAACACTTATCTCGCTTTTCCCACTTCCGTAATGACCTGCAATAATTGTAATTCGTTTCATAATTTCATACGAAAATTCCTAACAAACACCATTAGGAATCTCTACCTCCTCATTACGCTTCAAAATGAAAGCGTTTTTAACCAGTTGTATTATATCAAATAAAAACACCATAATCAACAAACTCACCAGAAATAATGTGATTTTTTCTATAAATTGAAAACGGCCATAATAGGCCGTTAATTTTTCTGAAAACTATGAAAATACATCATATTTTTTTGAAAGAATTTTCACTACTCCAAATGACAACAGGAAGAATAGTCCAATTAAGCCAATAATACTTATCATTAATCCTAAAATTCCAATTTCACTCACTTGAAAAAACGGATATAAGAAATCTCCTGTGATAGTCCCAATAATAACTAGAAAAATCAAATAAATAACAGGAAATATAATCCATGTATATGAATCGCTAAACTTAAAGTCAAAGTCATTTCGATATGTTATCACATAACCTATTATAATTATAGGATTAATATAGTGTAAACATAGACTACCTACTAAGGCTAAGTTCTTCTCTATGTAAAGACCTTCTAAGAAGATTGAGAATACTAAAAATGTTATTGTGGTGTATATCATAACACCACCTACTAGATTTTTCCATTTTCGTGATTTCTCATCAACTCTTAAACTGAATATTAACCAAAAATATATTACAGCTAGTAAATTTGATAGTACTGTAAAATATTTAAATAGCCTTAGAGACATCATAGGATGTTCAGGGTTAACAATAAATGCATCATCAAACACAAGACTTAAGATGCCTATTGTCCCGACTAAAACAATTAGTAATCTATAATATTTTTTCATAATAATCACCTTCTTAATTATAGCACACAATAAATAGACAATAATACTGAACTATATTATAATTATATTAGGAGGTGGTTATATGAAAAGGATATTTTGCATATTATTGATTACAATAATGTCGTTTTTTTTATTGGGCTGTGAATTATTCAAAAAAAATATCACCATTTCTGAGAATGCCTTTATTGAACCAAGTGTTATTTTCGAGGATAATCAAGTAAGTGATGAAATATCTACTTTCTTTAATAGTTATGAAATAGAAGATATTATACTTCATGAAGGTATATTCGTGGTTTTGTATATAGCTGAAGATGGCAGCAATAATATTGCTGGAATCAATGATGATGAAGTATTATGGACTATCGGTCCTTTTAGATTAGGTGCTCGTATCAGCAGATACAAGGATAATATAACTGTCAGAATAATTGAGGGCTCTGGTGAAAGTAGTTACGGTTTCCTAACAAGTGACGGTGTTATTACATATCAATATAAGAATCCTATTTTCGTTTCAAAAGTCGAGAATGGATTTATTACAGTTGAAAGAGATCATATAATTGTTGATCACTCTTACTCTAGAAACTATTTATATACAATTTCTAGAATATATGAGAATTATCGTGAAGTTTTTTACACTATCACAGCTAGATACGGAATGAAGATCGAAGAATTAAATAATGATAATTATGCTATTTCTTACAAAACCATCGAGGATAAGTACATATTCAAAATAATTGATATATATGGAACCGAAATAATATCAATTGAATCTAATGATGAGGTTACTTATCAACAGGCATTAAATGGTATGTTATATATGTATTATACCGATGATTCAAAGGGATTGGTAACTAAGTTTTATAACTCTGATGGTGAAGATTTATCACCTGACATTGATATGACGAATAAAGAACTAGCATTTACAAATAACCGAATTGTATTATTTGAAGATTATAAAAGTATAGAATTGTTAGACTTTGAATTTAGAAGTAGAGGAACTTACAATCTTGATTTCAACTACGAATCACTAGTAATATCTACAAGTGATTATATAGTGTTTACTTTTGGAACACTTTCAGGTAATAACTATGCTAAGCTCGAGTATGATGGTACTTTTACTCCTTATTATGAATATACACCAGAAAATACTACTGAAATATTTGTTAAGAAATATCCAATATACAATACCGAAGACCAAATTCTATACTATATAGATGATGCAACAACATTTCTATCTAGAATAGATAAAGATGAAAAAGAGATTTGGAATCTTGAATTCGAAGGAAAGTATTCTTTTGTAGAAATCAACGATGATATTATTTATATATCTAACTCGTGGGAAGAAAGTTTAGTTAAAGTCTCTACAGAAGGAAAAATAATAGAGACACAAGAACTACTTTGTAGATTAATGATTGTGACTGATGACGGTGGATACATATGCTCTGCAAACTATGGTCTTGTGAGATATGATAGAGACTTAAACATAATATGGGAAAGAGAGTACTTACAAATATATACTATTGAAGTGGTTGTTGACGGTAATATAATTGTTACTTATCCAGATACTAAAGCATTTGATTTAATAGATCTAGGTTTCGCGATTTATAATGGTGCATTTGATTTAATTTCACCTAATGGTGATTTAATCAAAGTATTTAATAAAATCGAGACTAGTGATTATAACGACATAATACCTTATGGACTGATATTCATCTATAACGACAATACATTCTTTACTGGTTCTTATGAAGATATGGAAGCTCATAACTATACCTGGAGAAATAGTTTACTTTTTGAAATAGATGAAGAAGGAACCATTATTAATGAGCACAAGATTCTTTGCAGTTATAACATTGAAGGTTATAGTGTACTTCTTATCAAAGATAAAGATATTATCACTAGTATCAAAATACCAATAGACTACTAAAAAAGCACAATTCATCACGAATTGTGCTTTTCTTTATTTTTCTTCTAATGCCGTATTTATTTGATTGTGATATACAAAATATTTTGTATAGATAAATTCAGTTACAAAGTTAGTAATCATTGTTCCAAATAGAACGATATAATAATTCCATCCTATGTCTGTTAATGAATCTCCCTACCATAGTGAAAGGGGTGTAAATATTGCGTAGAATACCGTTACTTTCATCATAGCAATTGGTACATTGGCTGCGCTTTTAAAGGTAAACTTTCGATTTAATGTGAAGTTCCATAATACAGAAAGTATTAAAGCAACTAAATAAGATGGCCAATATATAAGATTGAATAATTCGTGAAGTATAGTGAACGATAGAATTTGAATCAATCCTGCAGAAACAGAAAAGAAAAAGAACTTAACCATATGTTCAGTATTTTCATTCTTATTTTCCATTAGTTGTCCTCCATTATTGAAAACATGTTGTTATACTCATTCTCAAGTATCTCTTTCTCATTATGCAGTTCTTGTAGTTTATCTAAATCATTGCCAAATTCATTCATTTTATGATTTATATCATTAATTTTGCTTTCAATTGATTCTAGTTCTTTATAGTAATCTACTTCTTTTTCTTTCTTAGGTGATTTAACTCGTTGCTTCTTTTCTTTTTTTACTGTTTGAATTGCCTGATCCTTCTTCATAAAACGGAAATACTCATAATCACCATCATAGTATGTAATTTGTCTATTCTCTATCTCACCAATTTTAGTAGCTATCTTCTTAATGAAGTATCTATCGTGTGAGATAAATAGAATTGTTCCAGTAAACTCTTCTAACATTTCTTCTAATACTTCTCTACTATCAATATCAAGATGGTTTGTAGGTTCATCTAAGATTAAGAAGTTCGTCTGATTAAAAGTTAATGAACAGAGTTTAAGTTTTGATTTTTCTCCACCACTTAATACTCTTATTTTCTTGAGAACATCATCTCTAATGAATAAACCTTTGGCAAGTTCTCTACGAGCTACACCTTGATTTACACTATGTGTATTCATGAAGTAATCAAGAATTGTCTGATCATCATTCTCAAAATTCACTTCTTGAGCAAGATAACCAATGTTTAGTTTTGTGCCCCACTTGAAGTCGTTATCTTCTTTGGGAAAGTCTTCTAAAAGCATTCGTAGTAGAGTTGTTTTTCCTGTACCATTATTCCCAAGAATAGCTAAACGGTCTTTATAAAACATCTCAAGAGTAGCATTTCTTAATAATTCTAAATCTCCAAATGCCTTATTTATGTTCAATGCTTCAAGCACTCTTTTACCACTTCTTGAAGTATCAGCATTCCTTAGTTTCATTTTATCATTGTCATATTTTGGTTTATCTAAGCGTTCAATTTTAGCTAGTCTTTTTTCTAATTCCTTAGCTCTTTTAAACATTTTGTCGCTATCGCGCATAACTCCCCAAATACGGTATCTTTTGATTTGTTCTTCCATACGGTTTATTTTTCTTTGTTGAGATAAATAGACTTTTAACTCTAGTAAGAATCTTCTTTCTTTTTCAATCACATAGTAACTGTAATTACCATGGAATATATGAGCTTTGTATGTTGAAAGTTCAACTATTTTCTTACAGACATTATCTAAAAAGTATCTATCATGAGAAACAATTAGAACACTACCCTTATAACTGTTAAGATACGTTTCTAACCATTCGATAGATTCTAAGTCTAAATGGTTAGATGGCTCATCTAACATTAAGACACTTGGTTCTTCTAATAGTATTTTAGCAAGAGTAACCCTAGTTTTTTCACCACCCGATAAGGTATTAAATGTAGAGTTTCTCATAACATCATTAATTCTTAAACCAGCACAAACTTTGTTTATTTTAGTATCGGTGTTATATCCGTCCATATGTTCGTAGATTTCAGTAAGACGAGAATATTCTTTTAGTGCTTTGTCAAGTTCGTTGGGACTCAGGTCACCAAACGAATGGGATAGTTCGTCCATTATTTTCTTTATTTTATATGTTTCTTCAAAAGACATTTCTAAGATTTCTAGAACTGAAACATTATCTTCATAATCAGGAATTTGATCTAGATACCCTAGTTTGGATCCTTTACGAAAAGAAACACTACCGGAATTTATGTTTTCAACTCCATATAACATTTTTATTAACGTTGTCTTTCCACTACCATTTGGTCCAATTAGTCCAATTCTCTCATTAGTTTTGATATCAAAACTAATGTTTTCAAAGATTAAATCAGCACCAAAGGTTTTAGATATATTATTGATATTTACTTCTATCATGTTGTTCACCTCTTGGTG
This sequence comes from Candidatus Izimaplasma bacterium HR1, assembly GCA_000755705.1. Classification (NCBI taxonomy): domain Bacteria; kingdom Bacillati; phylum Mycoplasmatota; class Mollicutes; order Candidatus Izemoplasmatales; family Candidatus Izemoplasmataceae; genus Candidatus Izemoplasma; species Candidatus Izimoplasma sp. HR1. The sequence continues at coordinate 906,721 of CP009415.1, read as the reverse complement.
TTATTATATTTTGAATAAGTTCTTTGCATTATTATAAAAGACATCTTCTTGATGTTCTTTTGGTATTAGTTCTTTTATGAATTTAATGTAGCTTCTAGTATCTACTAAAGGCCAATCTGAACCGTATAATATTTTTTTATAGTTATCTAGATAGACTAAACCTCTTGTTATGTGAGATACAAATTCTTGTTTTCTAAATCGTTCTACTTGATGAAAGTCACCAACAATTAGTCCACTAAGATCGATATAAACGTTAGCATTTTTAGCTGCGACCTCAGCTGCTGTCATAATCCATGGATCACCGAAATGAGCTATCATGAAGTTTATATCAGGATTCATAACAGCTAATTCATCTACTTCTAGTGGATGAGAGTATTTGAGTAATCCTTTTTGACTGAATGTATCTCCTGAATGAATAACAACAGGGAGGTTATGTTTTCTTGCGATGTCTAGTAATGGCTTATAAACATTATCATGCACATGATAATGATAGTATCCAGCATATATTTTAAGACCAACAACTTTTTCAGTAATCTGCTTTTCAAATTCATCAATATTTATATCTTGATTAGGATTAAAACCTAGACAAGTATATAGGTTGTTTGGATTAACATCTAAATCAAGTGTCATTGGATTTATACTAGTATCGTCTGGGAATATACCTTTGTTTTCTGTGACTCCCATCCCAATAGCTATATAATCTTCAAACTCGTTGTTAAATCCTTCTAAAGAATAATCAACTCTTGATTTAGAGCAAATTTCTTTAAATGACTTAATGTTTGAGAAATGAATATGTGCATCGATTATCTTCATGTTACACCTCAAATTTTATGTTTTCTAGATCTATAAGAGCTTCTTTGGTTAAGTCTTCTTTAGTAAAGATTATGAAGTCTCCTGCTTGTTGCTTAGATTCATTGTCTGGAATTGTCATGTTCTTTTCAGAAAACAGGATATTGTACTTTTTCTGTGTATCTGCTAGAAGTGTATTATCTTTGTTATATACTCCAAATTTATACTCTCTTGAACTGCTATAAAGAACTAATTTATCGGCAATCAAAGATAATTCAACCTGATTAAGTTTGTATGAAGTATTCCCTTGTTTTATAGTAGCCTGTTCTTTTTTATCATCAATTTTCAGGACGTTATACTTACTAAACTCTTTGTTTTCAATTAACTTACCAGTTTTATTTATTATGTTGGCAAATGAATGTACAACAGGTACTCCTGGCAATGTCATTGTGTATGTTTCTACAACTAACCCTTTATAATCAGGATCGTTTTCAATCATTAAAGATACTTTGATACCTTGCCACTCATTTTCAAAGTTGTCTTTGAGAGAGACAAACTCAACTTCTCTTGTTTCTTTTAAAGAGCTATTGTCTTGAATTCCACTTACTCTAGTTGTTAATCCTCCGACAAAATCACCCCACCAAGCTCTTTCTTTTGGGGTAGGATAGTTCGAATCTAACCATTCATTATCATTGAAGATCAAACTATAAATCGAATCGGCATAATCTTTCGATGCTTTAAATGTTAGCAAGCCGTTATTAATAACTAAAGAATCGTCTTCAATAGTTTGCTTAGTTGCTCCTTGTTTCTCAAATACCAATCGTTTAAATAATACAGATTTCTCTTTTATATCAACGATGATCTCTTTACTTCCAGGAGTAGCATGAATACTCTCTTGGATATTGGTTTCCTTTGAATCGACTGTAAAAGTTCCTTCTAAAGGTGCTTTTTTATTATTTATCACTTTGATTTCAACATTGTCACTAGCAAATGGGTTCCCATTATTTATATCTAGTTCGAGGAAACTATTAGTTCTCTTTTTCGTGACATTTCCAGCAAATGCTCTAAAGTCCTTAACATCCTTATGGACAAATGAACTATAGATTTTCGGTGTAATAAATGATGAGTTTTTTTCAATTTTGATATCAGCGATATCAAATTTTAGTTTCCAATCACTCAGTTTCATTTCGATTGAGTTGTCCCAACATAAACCATATCTAGCTTTTGCATTGAATAACCAATTCTCATCAATTTTTATTGAATCTAAATTACCTAAATCAGCTTCAACTATTCCTTTTACAGATAACAGTTTATTATTATAAGGTACTACATTGTCTTTCATTCTATACCATACCGGAATTGATAGAGATAGTTCTCTATCTTCACCTTCATTAATTATTTCATAGTATGTTTCTAAGATTCCAAATGTATGTTTGATATTGATTATTAATTGAATTCCTTTGAAATCATTCGAACTATATATTACTTTAACTTCATTATCAGAAATAATTTTGACTTCAGGTTTAGCTGTCGCAAATTCTAAACTATAAGGTTTCCCTAACGATGGTGCCATTAATGCACTAATATTGTTCTCATGAAATGAATTGATCATAGCTAAATTATTGCTTTTTGTGTTTAAAATAGTCACGAAGTTACCACTAACCATATAATAAAGATACTCAGCTGAGCCAATAAAGCTACTCATGGCCCCTTTAAATATTGAATAAACAATCTTATTCAATTTGTAGTTCGAGTAAGTTACTTCTGCTTTTTCTTTATAGAACCCAAACTCACTTAATGTGTACTTAATAGTTATTGATCTCTTTTCTTTTGGTTTTAATACAATCTTATTGTTCTTATCAAACTCAACAAAGTTAGAAGGAAGGTTTATTGTGAATTCCTCTTCTGTATCTAGATTGTTTTCAATATCCAAATAAGCTGAATACTGTTTATTTAAAACGTGAGTGTAGTCTAAAACACGAAGTCTAAGGTTTACTGGTTCTTTTGTTTCAACTCCAGTTTTAAATAATACATGTTTACCATTTATGTAAATATTTGCTTCAACAACTGGATGTGTTCTACTCTTATCTTGTTCTTTGTCAGTAGGTACAACATTGAACTGACCATTAAACTCAATATTATCAATTACTTTGACATCTTCATCCATAGAAAACTCTATGTTTTTATTGTTATTTCCTTTGATTTTAATAGCTAAAGGCTTATCTGTTTTATTGCTTACCACGAAATCAACCTTGTAGTTGCAATTATATACTACTTCATGATTTTCTACTGTCATCTCGATTGTATATTCAGGTGTGTCTAAGTATCTCATTCCACGACCTGTTTTTTCAAACTCACATGAAAGTGAAACATCGTTATTAACATAGTCATAGCGATAATACTCAAACCCATTTTTTTCAATTCCATCTTGTTCCATATCGATAATTCTTTTACTATCATTATAGCAGTCTATCTTATCCATATATTCATTTATTGCATCTGTTTGATATAGGTAAGGAATGAAGTTCATAAGATGTACATCCCTATTTAGTTTCTCCCAAAAGAAACCACATTTTTTATATAGAGGCATAGCTTTGATGTTTCCACTCCAAGTAAATAAATCAAATCTTGACCAGTTTGATTTTTTTGCATCCTCTATTACTTGTAATATTAATGCTTTTCCAACTTTTTTACCGTGGTACTCAGGAATTACATTTAACAAGGGTAAGTATGAAGCTCCTTCATCGTGTTGGTATAAGGAAAAACTGCAATAACCAACGATAATATCGTTGTCCATTGCTAGGTATAGTTTTATGTTACCTGATGTGGTCTCAGAACGAATTACATCCTCAGCAGTTTGTATTGTTTGGTCGTCTCCCCAATTAGAACTACTCTTGTTCCACATATCTGCAACTTGTTGTGCATATGAATCTCTGTATTCAATTATTTTCATGATAGTATCCTCTTTTCATATATTTCTCACTTTAAATTTTATCATATTATTATGATTATTTCACTATTTGTTTGAAATCCAAAGTAATAGAAAAAGACACCGTTTGGTGTCATTAGTCTACTTTTGTGAAATTAAGACTCTTTTTATATACTCGTAATTTCTCTTTAGAATCTAATAATGTATTTAGCTGATTATATGCTTTTTAGTTCGATAATAAAATTCTTCAACAATTCTAGTTGATGAGTAAATTGGGGTGCATAACTAAATTTATCTGTGTTTGAATCTTTATCGTTAGGCATAAACATCTTTTCTTTGTATTTTATCTTGATATATAATCTATTTCTTATATATGAGTATTCAACATTACCAAGTAACTTTGAATCAAGATTAACCAATACTTCTCTTAGTTTCTCAGATAAATCAACTTCGTTACCCTCTTCTTTAACATAAGTGTCAAATTGCAAATTAAAGAATGAATTAGTGGTTCTAATAATCTTATACTCATTTGGAACTAACGACTTAGACTTCTTAAATATGGTATCTTGACTGAAAACATCTTTAATGCTCAATTCATAGACCGATGAAAGTTGTTTTAAGGGAATAGCAATATCTTTTGTTTTGTAGTCATACACAATTGCGTGTCTAATATTAATCCCATCTATCTTACTAATATAAAAGTCACGACAAGATTTAATTGAATTGAATTCGTATAACCCAGTTTCAATTAACTCATTATCCGAGTAGCCACCTTTTGGGTAAAATAGATTTTGAGGTAAATGAGTATCAAGTAACTCTTGTAAAGAGTTTGATTGATCTTCATCAATTTCGATTTGAATTTCTGTTTCAATTGCCTTATAGTTATCATTCGTTTTAGATAATTTTGAAGCGCCATTACCTATTACAATGACCCCACCAATTATCAATAGTATTCCAAAAGGAATAAATAGCCCTATTACTATAAGGAATATCCCCGATGTAATAGTTGCATAACTACCACCATTCTCAGAGAACTTTGTTTCAGTTGCATCTTTTTCAGCCTTTGCTTTTGCTTCAGCTTGATGTTTTTCTCTACTCTTGTTACCCCAAAGTTTATCAACATCGAAGTAATCATCTTTCACTCTCATATTCTTAAAAGTATCTGATTCTACTTTATTATCTTCTTTCATCTCTTTATCCCCTTATAATTTATAAATTATAGTTAACTATTATATCTTTGTAAAAATTAACCGCTTCTGTGATTGTTGATTTTCTAATTGATTCATTTTTACCATGCATTTTACTTAACTCTTCATTGTCTAGTCTGGTGGGACTAAAACGATATGCACTATCAGTTATTTCACTAAAGAAACGGCAATCGCTACTTCCTAACATTATGTAAGGACTAACTAAAACGTCAGGGAAGTTTTTAATGATTGTTTCTGTTAAGTATTTATATACATCATTATCTGTTTTTGATATTGGTGACGCATCTCTATCTCCTGAAACTTCGATAGTTAGATCATGTTTTTTAGCTATATTATTTAGAACTTCATAAGTATCCTTAATCCCTTGAATCGGATGTAATCTTAGGTTTGCCATAACATAAGCTTCACTAGGAATAACATTTTCTGCGTCACTACCTTTTTGCATTGTAAAGGCAATTGTAGTTGATAATAATGCTCTACCAAATGGATTTATCTTTGGTAATAAAAATGTAATTAAAGGTTTAAACAACCACATATTCCCAAATAGATAACGGTAAGGTCCACTCATTGCTGGTGCAGCATTTATAAACATATCTCTAACTTCAGGAATCATTTTTGTTTTTAATGGGAACTTAGTTTCAACATCATTGACAAATGCACTCAATCTAGCGATTGGTGAATTCTTAGCTGGTGTTGATGAATGTCCACCTTTACTTATGGCTTTGATTGTAAAATTGACATACCCTTTTTCTAGTACCCCAATTAAAGCTAATGGTTTACTTACTGATGGTAAAGCTCCTGTAACTATTGCTCCACCTTCATCTAATACGAAGTATGGTTTAATTCCTTTTTCAGTTAAATACTCAACACTAGACAATGCCCCAGTTCCACTTGTTTCTTCATCTGATGAACTTGATAAGTAAACATCTTGTTCTGGAACATAACCTGTTGCTATTAGTTCATCTACTGCTTTAAAGAAAGCATATAGCGTACATTTAGTATCAAGTGTTCCACGACCATGAATATCTTCTTTTGTGATGTCACCACTAAATGGATCATGGTTCCAATCATTTTTATTAGCAGGTACTACATCTTGATGAGCCATTAGAACCATTGGTTTTTCACTATTTTTACCTGGCCATTTAAGAAGTAGTGCGCGACTGTCAAAAACAGTTTCATCAACAGTTTTATATACGTTTGGAAATAGTTCTTTCATTAGTACTTGGAGTTCATCAAATGATTCGACATTGTTCTCTTCTTGAGAATAAGAAATTGTTTTCACTTGAATCATTCTGCTAAATTCTTTTGCATACTCCTCAGTTTTTTCTTTGTCTATATCTAAAGGTTTTATATCATTATTCTTATCCTTAATCATAAATGAATTTATCAAAGCAATAAGCAATAATACTATTAATACCCCTAAAAGACCTAAAACTATGTATATGAAAATCATGGTGTTGCCCCCTTTTTATGTGTTGCTCCTAATTATTATTATAACACTTTAAGAGTGTAATTGTAGAAAATAAAAATACCTATAGTGCTAAGTATTTTTATTTTTGATTAACTTTATTGAATCTGTGTATAACCATTCTCTTAACTAAGTCTTTTGGAATATCCTTTTTATACGAGAACTGAATGGTAGATTCTAATACTTTATAAGGTATTAATTCTTCTTTGAATACCTTAATTGTATCTTTATGAGGATAGAAACTTACATGATTTTTAAACCCACCAAGCATAATTTTGTCGTTAAGTTTTGCATTAGGTATAAGGTCAAATGCAGGAGAACCATAACCCATAGATTCAATAACGTTAGGTGCTGCCTCTAAAATTAACGATCTTAATTCAATTAACATTTCTCTTCCTCTTTGGGATTGAGGTTTAATGTATTCTTCAAATGAATTGTACTTTTCCATATGTAACAACCTTTCTTAGTCTATATTTCTATTATACAAAAAAAAAGAGTCTCTCGACTCTTTTTATTTTACAACTAGGTTTACTAATTTATTTGGTACATATATTTCTTTAAAGATTTGCTTACCTTCAATTTGAGGGATGATCTTCTCTGCTTTTTTAGCTAGTGCTAATATTTCGTCTTTTGCCATATCAACAGATATAACTATTTTATCTCTTACTTTACCATTAATAGATACTACTATTTCAATGGTCGAAGAGACTAATTTAGATTCGTCATACTCAGGCCAACTAGCAAATACCATATCTTCTTTATGACCTAATTTTTCCCATATTTCCTCACAAATGTGAGGTGCAAATGGATAAACAATTTTAAGAACTTTCTCATAATCTTCTTTATTCACATATGTCTCTTTACCTAGAACGTTCACTAAACTCATTAGTTTAGCAATAGCGGTATTGAATTTAACATTCTCGATATCTTCGCCAACACTCTTAATTGTTTTATGAAGTTCTGTTTGATAATTGTCATTTGGTTTATCTGAAAGTTTATCTTCTAAACGAGCTAGTTTATCTAGGAATCTACGAGACCCTTTTACTCCATTAGGATTCCATGGAGTTGCTTGTTCATAATCCCCAATAAAGAGGATATATAAACGTAATGTGTCTGCACCAAATTCTTCAATTATTTCAATTGGGTTAACAACGTTACCTTTAGATTTTGACATTTTGTCGCCATCTTCTCCAAGGATTAAACCTTGTGCTGTACGTTTTTTATATGGTTCTTTTGTAGGGACTGCTCCAATATCATATAGGAAATGATGCCAGAATCTTGAGTAGATAACGTGTCGAGTAACATGTTCCATTCCACCGTTATACCAATCAACTTGTAGCCAATATTTTAGTTTATCAAAATCTGCTAAAACCTCTTCATTTTTAGGATCAGCATATCTTAAGAAATACCATGAACTACCTGCCCATTGCGGCATTGTGTCAGTTTCTCTTTTAGCTGGTTTTCCGCATTTAGGACATGTTGTGTTAACAAATTCAGGAATGTTAGCTAGAGGACTTTGTCCATCTTCTCCTGGTTCAAAATTTTCAACTTCAGGAAGAATTAATGGTAATTCATTTTCAGGTATATGAACCATTCCACAATCTTCACAATGAATGATTGGAATTGGTTCTCCCCAATAACGTTGGCGGTTGAATGCCCAATCCTTCATTTTATAGTTAGTAGCTTTTTTACCTATTTCTTTTTCTTCGAGGAATTCTAGAATTTTAACTTTGGCATCTTTTACACTAAGTCCATCAATAATACCAGAGTTAACTAGTGTTCCTTCATTAGTATCAGTATATGCTTCTTTTGTTATGTCTCCACCACTAATAACTTCAATGATTTCACAACCAAATTTAGTAGCGAATTCATAGTCTCTTGAATCATGAGCTGGTACTGCCATAATAGCACCTGTACCATAACCAATCATGACATAATCAGCAACAAAAATAGGAATTTCTTGATCATTAACTGGATTAATAGCGGTAAGTCCATCAAGACGAACACCTGTTTTATCCTTAGCTAATTCTACTCTTTCAAATTCTGTTTTCTTTCTAGCTTCTACTTGATAAGCTTTCACTTCATCCATATTCTTAATACGTACTTCTTGACGTTTTAAGATATCATGTTCTGGAGCAATAACCATAAACGTAGCTCCAAACAATGTATCAGGACGAGTTGTATATACTTGCATAACTTCGTCTGTATCTTTCACTGTAAAATCAACATGAGCTCCAGTTGATTTTCCAATCCAGTTTTCCTGTTCAATTTTTATACGAGGAAGTGTTTCAAGATCATTCAAACCTTGAAGTAATTTTTCAGCGTATTCAGTTATTTTTAAGAACCAAACATCTTTTTCTTTTTGAACAACAGGAGTTCCACAACGGTCACATTTTCCACCTTGTGAGTCTTCATTAGAAAGAACTACTTTACAACTTGGACAGTAGTTTACATATGTTTTATCTCTAAAAGCTAACCCTTTTTTAAATAATTGAACAAAAATCCATTGAGTCCATCTATAGTAATCTTTATCTGTTGTATCAACAGTACGATCAAAATCAAAACTGAAACCAGTTTGCTGTAATTGATTTAAAAAGGTTTTGATATTAGTATCAGTAACTTCACGAGGATGAGTGTTGGTTTTAATTGCGTAGTTTTCTGTAGGTAAACCAAACGCATCAAACCCGATTGGGAATAATACATTATATCCTTCCATTCTTCGTTTTCTTGAGACAATTTCCAAACTTGCGTAAGCTCTAATATGTCCCACATGCATTCCTACTCCACTTGGATATGGGAATTCTACAAGATTATAACATTTTGGTTTTGAATCAAAATCAATCGCTCTAAAACGTTTCTTTTCATACCAATGTTTTTGCCATTTAGCTTCAACACTTTTGTGATTGTATTCCATCTTTCTCACTCCTTTTAGATATAAAAAAAGCCCGTCCTAAAATAAGGACGAACTTATAATGTCCGCGGTACCACCTTGGTTTCTAGTTAGACTAGACTCTTTAAACTCTTAACGTGAGTTAACGATGCACGCTTGACTTACCTGCACGTACACAACTCCCTAGACTAATTCATAAAATTACTAACTCCTAAATTTCCAGCACTATTTAGGTCTCTATAAGTCTTCTTTTTACTACTACTTCTAGTTCACAGTATTTCTATAATGTATGATAACATATGGTATTTTCCTTATCAAGGCTTTTTACGTAATCTCTTGTATAATTCCATACTTAGTTGTGAATTTTGTCTAATAGCTACAAACAATAAAATTATTACTAAGAAGAAGTTCAAGTTATATAGACTATTTAGAATAAGGATTATATATAAAGCAGTTGATGAGTATGCTGTCATTGTGAATAGTTGTTTGAACTTAACCTCTCTAAAACGCATTCTAAGCATCCACGAGCTTAATAGGATAAAGATCATAAACATAACTAGATTTGTTAGGAAATCAAATACTATCATTCCAGCTCCCCATGCTGTTTTTGTACTTATTAAATATGAATCAGTTGCATCAAAGATAGCATCAAAGAAAGCTTCTTGATCTGTTTCATATAAACCAAAATCTAAGTTTTGAATTCCTGAAGGTAACTCACTAACAGGTACTTGGAATAGATCTTGTCCTGAAATTACAACATGTAAAGTCTCACCATGTATAACCATATTATATCCAGTTTCTTGGTAAATACTTGGGTTCCAATTATCAAATGAATCAGTAAAGAAAGTAACCATAACCGTTTGATAAACAAATGTTGATTCTTTCGCACCACATTCTAAACTACTATCAACAATCATACATGTCTCGTTAACATCCACGAATTCTTCTTGTACTGCTTCTTTAGTCCTTTGATTTATTCCATCAAAGGTAATAATGTCAATTGTCATTCTTGTACTTAATAGTAAAGCAAAAAACAATATATAAAGAAACACTTTAAAAAGTGAGTCGTCTTTAAAATTCACGATATTCCTTGGAGAGATAATACTATTATAAAATCTTGTATACATTTTCATCACCTTGAATTATTATAACATAGTTTTTTCATATTTTGTGTTAAAATGATGAAGAGGTGAGATTATGAATTTAATGACAAAAGAGAAACCATACAACACATTAAATGCTTTCTATCGAGACAAATTTGGTAAGAAGGTTTTCAAGGTATCATTAAATGGTAATTTTACTTGTCCGAATCTAGATGGAACTAAAGCTACTGGTGGTTGTGTTTTTTGCACAGAAAGCGGTAGTGGCGACTTTGCTGGTGATAAGAATGATTCTTTGGAAACCCAGTTTAAACAAGTAAAAGATATGATGAGTATGAAATGGAAAGACGCTTTTTATATCGCATATTTCCAGGCAAATACTAATACATATGGACCCATCGATAAACTTAGAAAATTATATTATAAGGCAATTAGTTTAGACCCTAATATTGTTGGTTTAAGTATTGCAACAAGATGTGATGCACTAGATGAAGAAACTTATGATCTACTTAGTGAATTAAATGATAAAACTTTCCTTCAAGTAGAACTAGGATTACAATCAATTCATGAAAAAACAAGTGAGTTTATCAATCGTGCTCATTCATTAGAATGTTTCACAATAGCAGTAAAAGAATTAAGAAAAAGAAATATCAATGTTGTAATTCATATTATCAATGGTTTCCATATCGAAACTAAAGAAGACATGCTTGAAACAGTTAAGTTTATAAATACTTTAGATATTCAAGGCATCAAAATTCATTTATTACATATTATGAAAAAAACTAAATTAGGACATATGTATTTAAATGAACCTTTTAAAGTCTTATCTTTAGAAGAATATGTGGATATCGTAGTAGCTCAGATAGAAATCTTAGATCCTAATACAATCATCCATAGGATTACAGGTGATAGTCCTAAGGAACTTCTAATAGAGCCTAAGTGGAGTTTAAAGAAATTCATCGTTATGAATGAAATAGATAAGGAATTGAGAAAAAAAGATAGTTATCAAGGTATAAAATATAAGAGCGAAGAATAATCTTCGCTCTTTTTTTTGATTAGTTTAATGGTTGGATGTTTGTTACAGTAACAACTGGTTTTTCTTCATTACCAACATAGACATCTCCTGTTACAATGTTGATTGACACCTCAGTTGTACTAAGATTATTTGCTATTTTTAGATTGATATATGAGTTTTCAAGAAGTATTTCTTCATCACGTCCTATATTACCTTCATATAGTAATTCTAATTCATCCAATTCGAAATCATATCTATATATTTCCGATAAAGTAAGCAAAAATAACTTGTTATCAATTTTTGCGAACTCAATAACTCCGTCTTTTAGTTCGATTGAATTTTCTATTTGTAATGAATCTAGATTGAAAATATTAATGTAGTTACCATTTAGGAAGTAAACTAGATTCTGATCTTGATAAACTGGTATTTTAAAATATTCAGAACCAACACTAGTTTCACCAAATTCAAAAGAATCCACTTTTTGAAAGGTCATATTGAATTTCTCGACACTGTTACTTCTAAACAAGAAAATCTCATTGTCATACTCGTATATATGTTGAACATAATCTTCTCCGAGATCAACAAAAGTACTAAAATCACCTAGCATGGCATGATTCATCTCAGCCTGTCTGTAGCCTAAAACTCCCGCGCTAGTTATAAACAACGGCACTAATTCAACCTCAGTTGTGAAATCAGTAACATCTAACTCGTTTGTATCTGTATTAAAAACAAACTTTGAGAAGTGAAAAGATTCGCTATAGTAAGCAAAATAGAATGTATCCCCATCAAAGAGAGTCTTCATTATTTGTACACCAAAAACATTCCCATCCTGAGTTGTTTCAGACATTTGCTCAGAATTCATTTTGTTTAAGTCGAATACTTTTCCTGAAATGTTATGAATGATAATCCCCTGAATATCACCATCTGGATGACTATCAGATATCATTCTAGACAAGAATGTTTCTCTATCTAAATTTGAATCTATAATTTGAAGATTATATAAGAACCCGTTTAAAGGCTCTTCAAGTTTTGTATCCATTACTATATACTTAAAATCGTTTTCTATACTCTCAAAATCATTTCCAGTATAGTAAAAAACAAAGGAGTAGTTTGCAACAACTTCTAAATACAGAATACTATTATCAACTTCAACTACTTTATTATCCTCATTGTAAAAATCTACTATGCTTACTTCCCCATTTTCATTAACGGTTACTAATCTCTCTGGTTCTGGTTCTGGCTCCGTTTCTGAATCTGCACTAACTGTAGTAATATTATATGCATTCTTTTCCTTCTCAACAGAAGAACTTGTTCCAATAAAACTTGCATTATTAAAGTTTACATGTAAATTTGAAAAGTCAATCTTTTTATTACCACTTAAATTGCACGATGATATTGTCATCACAACAATTATAAGTAAAACCGAAACTACTTTTTTCATATGTTATCCCTCTTCATCTAGTATTTTTACTCAAGTAAAATTATAACATAAATTGTAACAATATATAATCTTTTATTTTGATGCTTGTAAAGACCATTAACGCCTTCTATATTGGCTATATAACTGATTATCAAGTGTTCTAAGTAAAATTCCATAGAAATGGTATAATATATGTGTAAGGTCTGTTGCAAGTCGTTTTTTTATTGAAAGGGGATTAATTATGACATTATTTATTTGGATTGCACCATTACTACTAGCTATTTTTACTACACTATTGTTTAATAAGAGAACTGCTACTAACTCTATCCATGAGAACTTTCTTCTTTATTCTATAATAGATATAGTTAAAACTTATTCTTTTATGATGATATTTTTAAGTTTGATTATTAATCAGAGGTTCTATTTTCCTTTGCTATTTATTGGATTACTCATAGGTAGCACGCTAATACATTTATTGCTAAATAAAGATCAGGACCAGGACATACCTGTTGTATATGAGACATTAAAGAATAATGTTGTCATACAGATGACAACTATCGTTTTGTTCTTAGTTTTTATGTATATATATAGAGATGCCTCGACCAGTTTGCTGGCAATTCTATTTTCAGTTCTAAGTACTTTTGTATTATTTGTTTTATCCTATTGGATGAAAAAAGTACCCTTACCACTATGGGATTATATTGAACTTAAGTTGGAAATGTCATATCACTTAACTAAACTTGTAGCTTATTTTTCTTATGCATTTGCTGTATCATTAGCTATAGTGATATTTTTCTTAACAACAAAAGCATATGTGCAAGTAAAAATTGATCCTGAGAACACATATTATATTGAAAAAATTGATAGAGAAAATGTTTTTGATTGGAATCAAGTTATGATCATAGACTCTATAATAACTGTAGAAGATAACGGCTTAATTAACAGTACTCGTTTATTGATTAAAGATGAGGATAATATTGAATACTTAGTAGTTCTTGATTACAGTGAAAGCATCCTTGTCCCAGGTATGAAATACTACCAACTATCTGAAGAGAATAAAGAAGACTTAGGAAATAATAGCAGATTATATATATCAAACAGCAATATCATACCTTCTAGTTCTGGTTTGTATAGATATGTTGGTAATGATGTAACTATAGTTTCAGGTACAGAAGACAAAATGACAGGATATATAATTAATGATGGGATAAAGTTTTACTTGGTAAAGGAAGACAATCAATCTTACTTATTACTAAACACTGTTTTTGAAACAATAGAAATAATATTAGATCAGGATCTAGAGATAATAAATAACCAGTTGTTTATTAAAGATGAGGAAAATTATACAAACTATTTTGAAAGCACCGAAATATTTAAAATCGTAGAGAACGCCGTACCGTTCTATGATGTGTCATCGGGAACCTTATATCAGATTGTCTATAAGAGCGATGAGGCAATAATTAACATTGCCAAAAATGAAACTACTGTCGAGGAATCTATTACAATAAATGTAGATGATAAAATCATTCCAATATTTAATGGTATCTTATATAATCACTATCAGTTCTCATATCAGGATAAAACACGCAAACTTAATGAGAACTTAGTAGTTTTTTCAATGAAGAAATCTAATGATAGTTATGATGGTTTTCTGATTTACAATGAGAATGAGTATTTTGTAAACTCAGATAATCATACAACAATATCAGTCTTTGATAAAGATAGTTTGAGCTCAGAATTAACCTATGAGTTAACAACATACAACTTTGTAGGAAATGAAACTAGGTTAAGAATTAACATGATAAATATACTCATCCGTTATAGTATATTTATAGCATTGTTCTTATTTGTGCCTATAACTAATTATGAAAAGCATAGTACATTTGATAGTATTTTTAGAGATAACGATTAAATATAGTTCAAAAGAATAATAAAAAAGTGAATCCCCTAGTGCTACTTACTGGGGATTCACTTTTAATTTACAGCAAATTATTTGATTAGTTTTTTCAAATCCTCATAAATGATTTTAACAACCAACATATCTGCACTACCTCCAGGAGATATGCACTTTGTTTGATATTCATCACTGATTTTATGAACTAGTTCTTTGTTGCTTTCATACCCATTGTTGTTAATAATTTCTTTCATTGAATGTTGTACTTCATCTAATGTTTTCTGATTTGTTTTATGAATTATTGTAGTATCATTTAATTCGCTCATTAAATGTATTAAGTAATTATGGTGAGTTATATTCATATCGTAATCTTTGTATTCAGGTATTGTAAAGATTAACTCTAAACCTTCTAGTGCCTCACCTCTAATACCTTTAAGTCCTGTTTCCATGAATATTTTATCAGCGTTACTTAATTCTTCTTTACTCTCTAGATTACTATAATAATCACCAACAATTGTTTTTGTAATGTCTTTTATTTGCTCTTTTAGATAGGCTTTTGATTCATTTAGTATAATTGTTTTGGTTAATGCTGGGAGGAATATTCCGAGTAAGAAGATCAGACCTTTATGGGTGTTAACTCCCTTTGTAGCTTTGTACATTCTTTTTTCAGCTCGAAGTCCTATTTTTTGAAGTCGAAGTGGATCAAACTCTTTTTCCAACCCTACTTCAACATACTCAATTAGATACTTCTTAATTGCGAATGTGCTTTTAATGAATGTTTCATAATCCATATCGTTATGACACCCACTATCGATATGAGATACTAACCCAAATTTAGGGTATAGTTCTAATTCACTATAGATAGCTTTTATGGTTATATTTGTGACGTATTCCTTTAAGAAATTGTGGATAATCTCTTCCATCTTATTATGGATTTCTATTTGTGGATGTTTTTGCTGTCTAGCGCAGAGATGAGCATAGTTATCACAAATTAAACATTTTCTCATTTCACAAGATAAATCTTGTCTTGTAATTGATTTTTTATGATAGACATCAATATCTATTAATCTACCAAGTGGTGTTGCTTCTTCTATTTCAATAGTTCTTATTTTTACCATAGCACCGATTTCATCGACAACAAAGAAACAATAGTTTCCATCTTCAGAAAACTGATGGCCATTTACGAGAATCTTATCTTTAAAGGTATCAAAGATAATATCGTTAAAAAAGGCGCACATGAATTTTAAATGTAGTGGGTTTTTATCTTCACCCACTACATTAGTTTTTAAGATTATTACGGTTTTATTTGGATATTCTATCATTAAATCTTCGATATGTTTTGCACGAACTTCTCTTGCTTGTAAGATTTCATTCATTAATGTCTACCTAGTTTCTTATTTTGGATTTCTTCAACTATCTTTTCCCCTTTTTGGGAAGTTAAATAGTTATATGTAGCTAGAGGAACATAATCTTTAATCTTTTCAATTTTATTAGCTTTAATGAGTTTACGGACAAGTGATGCACTTATTGCTTTATTGTTTTTTTCTTTTCTTGGGATAATCTTAATATGTGAATTTAAATAATCCTTCAATACTTGATTATATTTAGATGTATTAAAACTAAATGGTTCATCGCCTAAATATCGTTTCTCGATATTAAAGATTGGTTTGTAATACTGTTTATATACTAAAACATCTACTAATGTCTGTTCTTCTTGGATTAATTGATCTTCTTTTAGGAAGTATTTCGGGAAAGTGATTTTTGATACTAGATAACTTAATGTTGGTAATACAGTAACGTTATCTAAATGTTTTGTCGCATCTTTGATTATTTCAATTCTATCTTTGAATGGAAAACTACTTAAATCTTCACTTACAACAAAGACTAAAACTTCTTTATTTTCTTTAGCTGCTGTTTCTATTAAATAGACATGTCCTAAAGTCATTGGATTTGCATTGATAATTACAGCTGCTTTTTTATTGTTTGAAATATTGTATTCTAATTTTAATTCATGTAGTACGTTTTTAATGAAGTCTCCACCCTCTAAAAGGACGGTATTCATCGTTTCAACGATTTTCTTCATGTTTAAGGAAGTAAATACTTTTTCATTGTTAGGACTAGTATAAACAAAGAAATTATACATTCCTCGTGTTTTAAGGATATTTTCTAAATGATGAAACATTAAAGTAGTAATATTTTTGTTCTTGTAGTCATTTCTAACTAAAAAACACTTCATTACATTATTAGCGATAGAACTTGTAGCAACCAGTTCGTCACCATCATAGACTAGAATAGAGTAATCAATGTCAAATTCATACTCAAGGTTGTTTTTGTGTAGAAAGGAAATAAGCTTGTTTTTCTCTTCTTCTAATAAAACTTCTTTGATTTTAAACATATTTATTCCTCCTTTACCATATCCATTATACTACTTATTTATGAAGAAAGTATGAAAAAAAGGCTTAAAAAGCCTATTTTTTATAAATATTATCGATAATATCGTAGGTTCTATCTTCTACAACACCGATTTTTGTTTGATGGTTAGTTGATTCTTTAGGTATTCCTGTGTAGCTGTAAGCCTTGTTAGCCAAGTCTTCAATGGCTATTATATTTAATCTTGTGTTTTTTAATTTTTCTAATATATCAGTTCTCTTTGGATTAATAGCAATTCCTCTTTCAGTTACAAAACAATCAACATTTTTACCAAGAGTAGTTATTGTTGTTACTCTGTCTCTAATAATAGGAATTCTTCCTTTTATTAATGGAGAAACAATAACTGTCAGTTTAGCTTCACTTGCAGTGTCACTGTGGCCACCACTTCCACCAATTAGAGTTTGATGAGAATCGGTAGTTACATTTACATTGAAGTCATAATCAATTTCTGTTGCTCCTAGAATGACTACATCTAAATCTTTTACTACCATTTTAGGATCATCAGGATTAGCGTATCTTGAAGCGCTAATTGCATGATGCTCTTTATTTCTTGATAGTGAGCTGATAGCTTCTAGATCAAAACATTGAACATCATATAGTTTTTCCACTAAGTTCTCTTCTAACATTTCGACATGATATTTGGTTATTCCACCACTAAAGAATGAAGCTTTAATCTTTTCTTTTATCATGATATCTTTGACATCCTTTGTTACTCTTAAGCTAACTCCTCCAGCTCCACTTTGGAAACTAAAACCATTCTTAATTACTCCTAGTTCATGAAGTAATCTTGAAGTATTCTTAGCGATTTTAACACCGATAGGATTGGTAGTAACATTGGTAGTTCCTGAAACAATACCATTATTGTCTCCAATTGAATCAACTTTAATTATATAATCAACATTTGAACCTTTTATCTCAGGATTACTAATAGTGTCTTCAGTTATATAATCAGTAACTAACACTACTATTTTAGCGTGTTCACTATCTGGAATAGCATAACCTAGACTACCACATTTATTAGGTCCTTTATAACCTATACCATTACCATTTTCATCTACATAAGGACATGCGATAAAGGCAATATCAATACTGCTTTTTCCATCAATGATTGAGCGTGCTCTACCACCATGTGTTTGCATTCTTAGAGTTCCGTTTAGTCCATTTGAAGTAATATATTCAGCGGTCGGACCATTTAGATAATTTGTGGTTATATTGTTGATTTGGTTATTCTTAAGTAGTTCTAGAATATTAGTATAACTAGGGAATATCGCACTTGGGAAAAGGTTGATATCAGTTATTTGATTTTTAATATAGTAATCTAAAACCATATTCAAAACATAATCACCGTTTCTAAGGTGATGATGAAATGAGATGTTTTTGTTTTCATTGATGGGGATAACTTGGAAAAATTCATCAAGAGAATTGATGAATTTTATTTGTTTTATTATTTTACTATTATCCATAAATATCACCTACAGTAAGTTATATTTTTTGGCTTTTTCTAGAGTCTTTTTGGCTTTTTCAATGATTGGTAAATCAACCATCTTACCATCTAAAGAGAAAGCACCTTTAGTTGTTTCAGAAGCTTTTTTTACAATTCGTTTAGCTTCTAAAATCTCTAATTCATTTGGTGTAAATGCTGTGTTGATAACATCAACATGGTTTGGATGGATTGAAGATTTAGAGGTAAATCCTAAGTTCGTTGCATTAAGTGTGTCCTCTAATAAGCCTTCTTGATTATCTTTATCAACCCACGGTGTATCAATTGAATTAATATTATAGGCATTACATACTAATACTAGTTTGCTTCTTGTATATAATATTTCTGTTCCTTGTAGTGTTCTTTTAATATTTAATTCTTTTGTTAGATCTTCAGCACCTAATAGGATACCTTCAATATTTTTTTGCATAGCTATTTCTTCCATTCTTAAAACACCCATTGGTGATTCAATAATTGGAATTATTTTTTTGTTAGTTAGTTTACTTAGCTCCTCAACATGAGAAGGTAAGGCTTTTGGTAGTACATATCCTTTAATTGGTAAATCCTTTGTAGCTTTAACATCTTCTAAGAAGTTTGAACTAAGAGCATCGTTAATTCTAATAAAGATTTCCGTGTTAGAAAAGTCGTATTTATTTAGAAAATTACTTACTAATATACGGGCTGCATCTTTGTCGTAATCAACAACAGAGTCTTCAAAATCAATGATAACTGCATCTGCTTCAAATACGTCTAAATTTTGAAGCATGCTTGGAGTATTACCGGGGATAAATAAATAACTTCTACTCAATGTAACCACCTCTTTTTAGGGCTGTTTCTAAGCGAGCTTTTACAGTGTAATCAAGGGCACCTTTATCGTAGATGTCCACTTTTATGTTAGTTAGATTATGTGCTTTTAGTGTATTTGTAATTACTTCTTTAATTTTATCACCAAATTGTTCAAAGACGATACTTTCAATATTAATTTGCAAAGTATCATTCTTTTCTACAGTTATATTACAATCACTTGATTCATATGTTCCTGCGCTTGCTCTCATATTATCACCTATTTTTTACTATTTCTATATTCAATCATTGCTAAAGTACGATTCATCATATTGTTAACAATCATGATTCCTTCATCAGTTCCCATACCAGGTTTTGCAAGGCATTGTTTTGCATCACAAGCCATTGCGATAGAAGTAGTTACTTCTGCTGATACGTTGGTTTCATTACATGAACCACCACTGTATGCTCCAATATTTCTATCTTTACAATATAGTAGAGCTTCAATGATATTGTTTACTCCACCTAAATCAGGTGTTTTAACTTGAAGCATATGTCCAGCATTATTATCCGCAAAGTATTTAACGTCGTCTAAAGTATTACACCATTCATCGGCAACGATTTCAACGGTACGGTTGTTATCGTTGATTAGTTTTGTTATATCTCTTAATGCTTCCATTGTTTCTTTTCTATTTCCAGCATCAACTGGACCTTCAATACGAAGAGTGAATGGTTGAGCTAATTCTTCTAACTCTATAAGATAATTATACATTTTTTCAACATCATTGTTAAAGATTGTTCCAATTGTTCCATAAACATCGATATGGAAAACTGGTAGATAATCACTTGATTGACGTAAATGTAAAACTCTACCTCGTAACCAAGATACATATTCTTTTAATATTTCACCTTGGTGACCAAGTTTAGTTTCAATATTATTTATTAAGGCATGAGGCATTACTTCAACTGCTTTAATAATCATCTTATCAACGTTTGAATAACGGTCATCCCCCGATTGTGCAAACATCGGAACTCTTGTATATTTCTTGTTTTTAATGTTATATTCATTTCTGATTACTTCAGGCATTGTAATTGAGTTAGCTTTTGCTGTAGCATGTAATAATGCTTGGGTTAACCCGTATCTTAAAGCCGTATGAAGTTGATTGCCATTAATAACTAAGTTATCAATCTGCTCAGCGTTCTCTTTAAAGCAAGAAACATCTTTACCAATCAGTAATGGTTTAATGTATTCATTGATTGTATTAATCCCATCATCACTTAAGAATAATGGATCACGACCCCCAGCTCCACTATATTGAACAGCTGTCGCATCTCCAAATCCAATTTGACCATCTTCCAAAATTATCATAATACTTACTGCTTCACCTTTTTGGCGGATAGCTGTAAATTTATCTGTCACAGGATCTCCTACATAGGTAAACCCATCTTGTGTTGCTCCTGCTTTTATTGCTTTTTGATCATCGAAATAGAATCCCGTTAAGCTTTTAGAGCATATAATATCAACTATTTTCATGTTGTTATTCTCCTTTTTCTCCTACTAAGTTACCCATGCTTACTGCGTAAATATCATCAATAACCATTTGAATTTCCATTTTTTTTCTGTTTTGTTTATCAGCACGTTCCTGTAGTTTCTTATGATGGAATTCTTTGATTTCTTCTGTTAAACCTAAGTTCCCAAATTCTAAGATTCGAATTTTTCCATCAATATCTCGTGCTGGTAAAATCTTACCTGCATTGATTTCTGATGGAGCGAATGGAACATCAATGATACCATCCTTAAATGCTTTTACTGAACCTTGGGCTATGTCGCCTTTTCCTGCTTTAACCACACTTCTGATTAAACTATCAACTTCTGATTTAATTTGTGCTATTTCATCTAATAATTCTTCACTGTCAGGAGTTTTTTGGTCTTTTAATAAATTAGTGATATATCGTGAAGTTTTTAATCCTTTTGCATTTGCTTCTTTTGTTGGAATACCAAAGGATTCATGTGTTGTTTTTGTAATCATTTTAGTTGCTTTTCCTAAAGCAGCAACAGTACTAGCATATCCAATTAAAGCAACTGCTTCTGATTCATCGGCTGGGAATCCACCCATCCATTGATGAAATACAGTTGTTACAAATACATCTTTATATCCGAATATTTTTAAGTAATGGTTAGTTTGCTCTTCAAGTGCTCTTAGAGCTGCGATGTCTTGTACTAAGTTACCACCTTGTCCGTAACCAACTGTAATATTTTTAACACCTTGTTCAGCTGCAAGAAGACTTTCGATTATTGCAACAGTATTAGAAATACATGGCGGACATAATGTACCTGTTAAAGGCCCATAAGGTTCACGGTTTAATTCAACACCATGTTCTTGATAATATCCAACTAAACGATCACAATACTGCCAGTATTTGATTGTATCTTCTAATGATATTTTTTTACAGTAAGGAATATTATAACTAATTCCTCCACCTTCATTACTTGTCCACCCTGAAGCATGGATAATTTCAGACAATAATCTAGCATCAGGTGTACCATGTCGTGCTTGTAGAGGTACTTTAACACTATCTAGAACTTTAGAACATCCATCAACTCCGTGATTAACAGCAGGGAATCCATTTAGTAATGATCTTCCTTGTTTTTCTGATTCTTGAATTCCATCTTCGGCATTACTGTAACGGTTATGTCTTGTATAAGAATCTATTGTTGAAGGTAAGAAATCTGCTTTTCCTTCATCTTGTAGATATTGCATTAATTCAATATGTTCATCTAAACGTGCAACTCCGGCACGAGGTTGCACTAAAGTTATCCCTTTAGCTTTTGCTTCACGTAATTTGTGAGCAAAATGTTTTTCCTTTGGTAAGTTTTTAAGTTTTTGGACAGCTCTATCCAAATCTAAATCTGGATGAGTTCCTGTTTTCCAATGTCTAAGTACTTCTTTTCTGATCTCAAGAAATTCCTCAAGAGGCATTTTTTTGTTTTGTACCATGATTGTACTCCTAACTACATTAAGTATTGTTTCATTAATTTTAAGGCTACTTTAGGATACTTTTGACTTAGTAATCCCATTGCACTTAAGATATATGATTTATCTAATAAGATTGATGGATTTGTTGGTCTTAATTCTAGAACCTTATTAGATTTCTTGTTTACTTGTTTTAATATTTTTTTTGCATCATTATTATTGATTAATACTCCACCTGTTCCAATAACATACCTAATCCCTGTAAGGTCTTTACCTGTTTGGTAATACATATCTCCTAAAGGTGTATGAACTACTTCTACATGACCTACATGACGGCTCATTGAGACATCACAACAGATCTTAGCAATTGCTTTATCAAATGATTCTTCATCCTTTGTTTTGGGGATAAAGTCAACATTTTTCGCTCTTCTTTCAAGTGATTCTTCAATGTTGTGTTCACACTGATCGTCTTCCTCAAAATACTTTTTGAACTCGTAATTTGATACATTTGTAAGAAGGGCATTAGCGCTATAGCGCATACCTAAATCTCCTTCTACGGTTCTTTTAGCAAATGGTTCTTCTAAACCTTTTAAAATTACTTCAGTTCTTTTCGGGAATCCTTCACCAATCGTATGAACGTCAGTTGTAGCTCCACCGATATCAATAATGATTAATTCTCCGTA
Organism: Candidatus Izimaplasma bacterium HR1; assembly: GCA_000755705.1. Lineage (NCBI taxonomy): Bacteria > Bacillati > Mycoplasmatota > Mollicutes > Candidatus Izemoplasmatales > Candidatus Izemoplasmataceae > Candidatus Izemoplasma > Candidatus Izimoplasma sp. HR1. The sequence goes on along the minus strand of CP009415.1, from coordinate 883,657 downwards.
ACCTTCTTCATCTTCAAAACCATCAGCTAATAATTCAGCTGCTTGTAAAACTGCTTCTGGAGTAGGCATAATGATTTCTCCAATTTTTTCCTCAGCTTTTTTAATACCTTTTGCTTCGATGATTTTTTCAATAAAGATTTTTCTTATTGCATGTTTAGCTTCTTGAACATTAAGTTTCTTTAGTTGTGGCATAACGTTGTCTACAATATAGTATTCTACGTTTGTACCTTCTAAGATATCATCAATTTCATCTTGAGCATCTTTATTCCCTGCAATTATAATTGGGACATCTATTTCAACTTCTTTTAGTCTTTTGGCGTTATGAATGATACATTCTTGATTCCCACCATTTGTTCCCCCAGCGAGTAGAACAATATCAATATTTGCTTCTTTTAAATCTCGTGCTTCTTTTCTTGTCATATGGTGTGAATAAACTCGTTTAACGATTGCTCCTGCTCCTAAACAAGCACGTTTAGCAGCTTCAACTGTTAATTCTTCTACTAGTCCTATCGCAGCCATTTTAAGACCCCCAGCTGCACTACTGCATGCTGAAATACCAGATATTTCTTTAATTTCTGGATGATCGGTAATTAAATACTTGAAGGCTCTATCGTATCCTTCTAGTACATTAGTTTCAACAGTAGTAGGTGCTTTAGATGTACCGATGATGTATTCGCCTTCTAAGTCAACACATGTTAACTTAGTATAGGTTGAACCAAAGTCAACTAATAGATAAGGTTTCATTACATATCAAGATCCTCTCTTAAATCAACAAGTGCTTCTTCAATTTTTGTTCCTGGAGCATATACTCTGTCAAATCCCATATCTTTGAAACGGTATTCAACTTCAGTAAAATCTTGTTTTCCAACAACGATATTTCCTCCAACATATAACTTAACATGGCCGAGTCCTGCTTCTTCACATTTCTCTTTAAAAAATTTACAGTCCATTTCACCATGACCGTATAAACTTGATACTAATATTGCTTTCGCGTTTGTTTCGATTGCTGCGTTGATAAAGTCCTCTTGGCTTGATAAAACACCGATATTTACTACGTTAAATCCACTTTCGGTTAAAACGTAATCAATTATTTTGTTTCCTACAGCGTGTACATCTGCACCAATTACTCCAATTACAACAGTATTCATAGTACTTTCCTCCTGAAAAAATAGAAAAAGGATAAAATCAGTATTGTGATTTTAATCCTTAATTTTAGTCAAGTATAAACAAAGGTCGTTTTTTTGAAAAACGGCTGCTATTCTCACAACTTTTAACTTCTGTTTAAAGTTCTGATTCATAATCTCTACCTCGTCTATTACTATTGATTTTGTTATTTAAAAACATACTTATATTATAATAAGATTTATTTAAAAGCAAGTCTTTTTTTCATTTTTTGTAAGCGTTTTTAAAAATGCTATTTTTTTCATTTAAGAAAGGTTAAAATGATGGTTTTTTCATAGTTTTTTGACTATTGTTCTATGTGAAAGTATTTTCACAAAAGAAAAAGAGTATTTTTAGCCAAAATACTCTCTTAGTTCTAAATTCATTCTTAATGCTAGATATCTTGTAGGAAACACACTAATTGTTTGGTTGTAAATTAGGACGTTAGTATTGTAAATACGTCTAACTTTTTGAAGTTCATTGAATTCTTTCTTTAACAAGGCAAATTCAGCCTCTTCTAGTTCTTCTATTTCATCAAAGATAATATTAATCGCATTGAATAGAGCTTGTCTCGTGCTTAATAACAAGGTACGTACATGCTTTTTACGATAGCGAGTAATTATTTTAAAGAATTCTTTATTATCTTCTGTTTTAAGTAGTTCTTTGTTTTCGTGAAATAGCGTTGCTACTTTTTCTAATTGCTTATGAAAGATAACTTCTTTTGTAGTTACATCTTTCCATAATTTTAATAAATGCTTGTGTAGTCTTGCGAATAATAGTGCGACAAGAGCACAAGCAACAACTACAATTAATAAGTTTAGATACCAAGGCATTTTGATTCCTCCTTATAAATATTTTTTAAGGATTTCTACTTTATCCAATTTTTCCCATGGTAAGTCGAGATCATCTCTACCGAAATGTCCGTAGGCTGCGGTTTGCTTATAGATTGGTTGAAGTAGATTTAGTGAAGAAATAATTCCTTTTGGTGTTAACTTGAAGTTTTCTGTTATTGCTTTAACAATAACTTCTTTAGAAACTTTTTCTGTATTAAATGTTTCAATTAAAATACTCATTGGTTCACTTACACCAATTGCATATGACAATTGAATTTCTAAGCGGTCTGCAAATCCTGCGGCTACACAGTTTTTCGCTACATAGCGTGCAGCGTAAGCTGCTGATCTATCAACTTTAGATGGATCTTTACCACTAAATGCTCCGCCACCATGGCGGCCCATTCCTCCGTAAGTATCAACTATAATTTTACGGCCTGTAAGTCCGGCATCACCATGTGGTCCACCGATTACGAATTTACCTGTTGGATTGATATACAGTTTTGTTTTATCATCCATTAATTCTTGAGGAATAATTACATTTATTACGTGTTTTTCAACATCTCTTCGTAATTGCTCCATTGTAATGTCTGGTGAGTGTTGTGATGATACAACAACACTATCTACTCTCATCGGAGTATTATCTTCATTAAATTCGATTGTAACTTGTGTTTTACCATCCGGTCTTAAATAAGATAGTAATCCATCTTTACGAACTTTTGTTAATTGCTTTGCTAGTTTATGAGCTAAAGATATTGCGATTGGCATATACTCTTTTGTTTCATTAGATGCATAACCAAACATGATTCCTTGATCTCCTGCACCTTGTTCTTTAAAGTCACCTTCACCTTCATTTACTCCTTGAGCAATGTCTGGTGATTGGGGATCTATAGCTACTAATACTGCCAGATTTTCAGCATCAAAACCATATTTACCACGATCGTATCCAATCTCTTTAACAGTTCTTCTTACGATTTTTTGGATATCAATATATGTTGAAGTTGTGATTTCTCCAGCTACTAGAACCAATCCTGTAGTAACACTTGTTTCACAAGCTACTCTTGCATTTGGATCAGTCTTAAATATTTCATCTAAAATTGCATCACTGATTTGATCACAAATCTTATCTGGATGCCCTTCTGTAACACTTTCTGACGTAAATAATTTTCTCATGTTTCTTCCACCTACTCTTTAAACTTAAATTTATCGTAGAACGCTTCAAATTCCATTTGATATTTTAAAAATCTGTCTAAAATATATGGTTCGAAGTATTCTTTAAATTCTAACTGTAATAAATCTACTGCGCGTTTATGTTTTAATTCTGATTTATAATTTCTTTCTTGTCTTAATACATCATAAATCTCAGCAAGGAGGATGATTTGTCCTTCTTGTGATCTTTGAACACGTTTCATTTTTTCTATAAAATTTGTATCTACTGTTTTTTCAAAATGAACACGAACTATATCTTCTGATTTTTGGTTTAACTGTAATCTTTTAATTACAACTGAACCTAAAATTGTTTTCTCTCTAATAACAGCGTAATCCCGTTCTGTTAGTGTTTCTTTTCCTTCATACTCTAAGATTGATAAATCATTTACTCTATCAGTATGGATGACACTATATTCATATATTTCAGTACAGATGTTACTGCTTAAACCAAGGACATTGGCTAAGCGAGAAGCAAGTTCTGCGACTCTATGAACATCATCTTTTGTTTGGTTGATTGTATGGGAATTAAACACACCGATAACGTCGAACACATCACCTACAACTGCGGTAAAGTCTTTTTCCATATCACGGCGTTTTATTAATTCTTCTTTACGTTTATTATTCATCATTTGTCCAATTGATACGCTTGAATACAAAGCGATATAAAAGACAACAAGGGTTATTGTTCTTAAGACTATATCGATCGTAACATTGGCGTGGTCTATAAATAGGTATTGATATAAACCTAGTAATCCTCCGGTAATACTATATAGCGGATACATGACTATAATATGCAGGATTGTCATGAAAACAAATACCCATCTAAATAAGATTCGTAGTAATGTATTATCTTGGTAAAGACTGATTACTACAAGTGCGAAATAGATTAATAAGTATCCCGCTTGAGATATTGATAAATCGGTAATAAATGAGAAGATTCCTTCAACATTTCCATTACCAACAGCTTCAGCAAGACTTATGTTTCCAGCGGAAATCCTCAGTTTTGCATAAACACCAATAGATGCAACGAGAATATAAATACTTCCAATATACATAGCCATCTGTTGTTTTAGTAATGTTCGTGGTTCTTCGTTAATTACTCTTCTTAATGTTCTATTTATTGTAAACATGAAAATCGCAAATCCTGCTATAATTACATAGTTAGGACGTTGATTGCCAATAAATGTAAATAAGATAAACACAAAGTTGGTAAGAACTAAGATATTACGATTAACTTTATTACGACGAAACAAAACTGATGTATCATCTAAGATATCTACACCCGCTTCAAAGTTAAACCTTTCAGTAACATTTCTTATAATGTACTTCCAATAAACTTGAATTCTTCGTCTAAATGTTGATGTTTTATGTAAGGTTTTATCTTTCTTATTACGATTATAATAAATTCCAACTTTGTCAGCTAAGTTTTTAAAGAAGAATGCGACTCGGTCTGTGACCGTTTTTTTGTTAGGATCAACACCCTTATTTAAATCTTCATAATACTTTACTAACTCTTCTGGTTCATCATTAGATTTTTTAAAGAAGTCATCAAGCTTTTTATTTGTGTTTGGCATTTTAAAACCTCCTTTAAATATCTAAATCTAATTTAATCTCCTCAACACTAGGATCTTTTAAGGCTTCATTTTCATTAGTTATTTGCGCAACTCTAGTAGATGCTGCGGCTGCAATGGCTCCGACTATATCATCTAAGAATGTATGACATAAACCACCTTCATGTTTCCCATCTTCATTAAGACGATCAACAACTAAAGGTTTATTTACATCGATATCTCCAAAGTTAGTCTTACCGATAGTACCATACATACCAGCAAGTTCTAAACCAAACAGTTCATCGATACCAAACATTCCTAAGTCAGTAACTAAAATCTCTTGAATAGGACCTTTAAAAGCTCCCTCATCTGTTAATCTATCTATTTCTGCACCTAGTTGAAGGATATGGAATGTATCTCTTAAACTAAGTATTTTCTCTACAGAATCAACACATTGTTGAAGTGAGATTGTTTTTGACCATTTAGATTGTTGACGAAAAGCTACTTCGGCAATTTCTATAACAGAAACGGTTCTTTCTTTTAAGGTTTCAACGTTCAGTTTCAACATTTCTTCTCTTGTATATAATGCTTTATGTTTCATATTTATCACCTCTTATAATATTTAATTATACCATAATTACGAATTATTTGAATACTTTATCTATGATAATTATATTTCTCCCTGCACCATTCATGAAAGTTTTTATGTCTTGTCTTTTCTTTCCTGACAGTTGAACTTCGTAAATATAAATATAACCATTTCTTACCTTGACCCCTATTTTTTCTTTTTCGATAATTACAATTGAACCATTAGCTTTCGACTCGTCTGCTTCTTTTAAATCTAAAGAGAAGAGTGTATTATAGATTTTAATTTGCTTATCATCGATAGTTGTATAGCAACTTGGAGTAGGAGTAAAAGCTCTTAAATGAGCATCTATTAATTGTGCTTCTTGATCCCAATTAATAACTTCTTCTTCACGTTTTAAGTTATATGCATAAGACACTAAGTATTCATCTTGTGGGATACGTTTATTCGTACCTTCGAAGATTGTAGGTAAAGTCTCTAGTAAAAGATCACTTCCTAAATAGCTTAGTTTCTCAAACAAAGTACCTGAAGTATCATCTTTTAAGATAGGAATACTTCTTTGAGTAATAATATCTCCACTATCCATCTTCATTGCCATATACATAATGGTAATTCCTGTCGTATTATGTAATCTTTTGATTGATCTTTGGATTGGTGCTCCACCTCTTAATAATGGCAACAAACTTCCGTGAACATTGATAGCACCATATTGGGGATTATCAAGGACTATTTTTGGTATAATTTGTCCATATGCAGCCGTGATAATAATATCTGGTTTTTCTTGTAGAATTCTTTCATAATCGTTTCTGATTTTCACAGGTTGAAAGACCTCTATTCCTAATTCAATAGCGGCAATTTTAACAGGAGAAAAAGTAACAATTTTCTTTCTCCCTACTTGCTTGTCTGGTTGTGTAACAACAAGACTAACTGGGTATTTCTCGTGCAAATCTTTTAAGACTCTCACACTAAAATCTGGTGTTCCCATAAATACTATTTTCATGGTATCAACTCCTTATAGAAGTGATGGGTTTTTATCAATTGTAATAGTTAATAATTCACTGTATTCTTGATAGATATTCTTTAAAACCTCATCAATAACTTTTGATTCTTTATATTTAATAATTATCTGAGCTCGGTAGTAATTATTAATTCGAGCTATTTTAGGTAATACTGGTCCTAAGACTTGAGTATTATCCTCTAATTGTTTTCTTAGTTTCATTACAATTTTAGTCCCTTCTTTAAGGACTTTTCTGACATCTTGATCAGTTAGAACTATTTGGGTGATATTAAAGAATGGTGTATAACCACCTATTTCTCTAATCTTCATTTCAGTTTTGTAGAAATTTAAATAATCGTGATCTTTAGCATACATAATCGCATAATGATCTGGATTATATGTTTGAATTACTACTTTCCCAAAGATATCGTGTCTGCCAGCTCTACCTGAAACTTGAGTTAATAACTGGAAGGTTTTCTCGATTGCCTTATAATCTGGTAGGTTCAAACTCATATCAGCTGCTAAAACTCCGACTAATGTTACTTTGGGGAAATCTAGCCCTTTAGCAATCATTTGCGTACCTATTAGTATATCACCATTATGCTCAAAATTGTAGAGTAATTTTTCATGAGCATTCTTAGTTGTAGTGGTATCACTGTCCATTCGAGTAATCCTTGCATTAGGGAATGCTTTCTTAGTAAACTCTTCTACTTTTTCAGTTCCTATTCCCATGAATCTTATATGGGTACTGTGGCATAAAGGACACATTGTTGGATTTGGTTCTTCGTGGCCACAATAGTGGCATTTTAGTTTCTTAGTTTTGTCGTGATAAGTAAGTGAAATATCACAGTTAGGACACATAATAACTTCACCGCATGTACGACACATTACGAATGTAGAATGGCCTCTTCTATTAAGCAATAGAATAATTTGCTCTTTCTTTTCTAGTCTGTCTTCAATTAGTGTTTGTAGTCTTCTTGAGAAGATTGATCTATTTCCACCTTGAAATTCAAATCTCATATCTTCGATAAAGACTTCAGGCAATGTAGTTCTATTAGCTCTCTTTTTAATTTCTAAGAGTTTATATTCATTATTTAGTGCTTTATAATAGGAATCAATACTAGGTGTAGCACTACCCAAAACAATAGGTATGTTATAGTATTTACTTCGTAATAATGCCACATCTTTTGCGTGGTAATTAGGAGTTGTTTCTTGTTTATAAGAGTCTGTATGTTCTTCATCAATAATGATAACTCCTAGATTCTCAAAAGGTGCGAATATAGCACTTCTAGCCCCAACTACTACTTGGACTTCTTTTCTTCTAATTTTACGCCACTCATCGTATTTCTCTCCGACACTTAGACGACTATGTAGTAAAGCTACATTGTCGTTGAATCGTCCTTTAAACCTAGAAACCATCATAGGAGTTAGGGAAATTTCTGGTACAAGCATGATTGCCTCTTTACATTGTTTTACTACTTCTTCAATAATGTTTAAATAGATTTCTGTTTTTCCACTTCCGGTTATACCATGAAGTAGAAAAACCTCATTTTTATTTAGACTATTCTTTAAGTCGTTAAGGCAAATTTCTTGTTCATCGTTCAATGTTACTTGTTTGTCATTAATCGCATAGATACTTTCTACTTCTCGATATGTTTCCTCACTTAATTCTTCAATTACACCTTTATCCACCAGTGTCTTTATAGTTGAGTTTGATAAATTAAGATTCTTCATTAATTCTAATTTAGGAATTACTTCGGTTCCTTCTAATAGTTGAACTACTTGTTTTTGCTTTTCTCCTCTTAAAGGAATACTACTATCAAGTAGTTTTATTTTCTTGATGTATTGCTCTTTATTAACCTGTTTAACACGGTAATCTAGATTGATTATACTTTCATTAATATATTGCTTAATTTGTTTCAAATATGGATCAAGTTCTTTAGTTAGCTGTGCTTCGTTATAGCGATTAAACTTTAAAGCCAAATCAAGAGGCAAAAGACTAGTATCCTTGCAAGTTAATACTTTCTTGTATTTAGACTTTAACGCTGTTGGCAACATTGCTTGATATATTGATACTAAAGGACTTGTATTAGTTACTCTCAGTTCTTTACCTATCTCGATTAATTCTTCTGTTAGCGTTGGAATTAGATCCATTATCGAGGAAATATTTCTTAGTCTTTCAAAGTCTGATTTCTCTTTTAGATGAAGTACATAACCCATAATGAAACGCGGTCCAAATGGGACTTTCACCCTTTGGCCGATTTCAATAACATTTTCTAAGTTTAGAGGTACTTTATAATCAAAAGTACGATCTACTGCCTTAGCTTTAACATCTACTAAAATCTCTGCGATCATATGTTTAGAGCCTTTCTATAAAATTATCTTTATCATTAAGGAAATGTTTCATAAATTGAACACTTTCTATGTCTTCATATTTAATTTCCTTAATACTGTTTTCTGTAAAATTGTATATTTTAGCGCCTTTTAAAGCCATTAGTATTGGAGAATGGGTAGTTAAAATAACTTGTGATCCATTCTTAACTAAGTCAGTAATTAGCACAACTAATTGGTATTGATTAATTGCACTTAAAGGAGTCTCTGGTTCATCAAGAATGTAGATACCCTTTTGATGCATTCTCGCTTTAAAGAATTCTAAAAACCCTTCTCCGTGTGATTTTCGACCTAATTCCCCTTGATATTTGTCTTCTAGTGCCCGTAAGCTTTTTTTGATTGGACCTAATGCTAGTTGTAAGCTATAGGCATTTTTTTCTTTAAATTCTTCTTTTATATCAATGAGATCTTTTTCTAACTGTGATTTCATCATTTTAAGAGAATTGATATAGGTAATAAACTCTTCTCCACTAAAGAAAAATCCCTTTCTAGTTTTAACTTTATAGACTAACCTCATTTTACTAGATAGTCTTTGGATAGCTTCATAATAATGACTATCGATACTAGCACCTGATACATTGATTGAGTTATTATAATATGCAATAGCTTGCAACAAGGTTGATTTACCACTACCATTTTCGCCTACAAAAATGGTGATATTGTTGTCTAGTTCTAATTCTTTTGTGTTTTTAATGGGTACGATATTAAAGGGATAGGAATTATCATCAAAATCGTCAAAGTATAAACGCTTAATCATCAAGTAATCCTAAGGCAATAAGCCCGTTTCTTACTCCGTCATCCTTAATGTCATTTGTTAGATATCTTGCATGTTCTTTAGCTCTTTTACTAGCATTACCCATTGCGACGCTTTTAGGTATATAATCTAGCATTTCGATGTCGTTATCTCCGTCACCAAATGCATAAGAATTCTCCAATGGAATTCCCTCGATTTCAAGAACTTTTTTGATCCCTTCACGTTTACTCATTCCCTTACTTAAGACATCAAATCCTCCACCAAGCCAGCGAACAACTTCTAAATCTTTAAACTCTTTTTTGAAATAATCGTGTTCATCTCTTTCGCAAAAAGCCCACATTTGAAATATCTCATTATCTTTATAGAAATGAGGATCTATTTTTGGTAATTTCATATCAACAAGTTCGAAAGCTTCTTTTCCTTTGTCATCAACGATATTCAATGTTTCATCAAATTCACCTAAGAATCCATATTTCATGTTATTTTTATTAAAGTTTTCTACTACTTCAAGTACTTGTTTTTTTGGGATAGGATTTTTGAATATAGTTACCCCATCTTTGATGATTATTTGGCCATTTATTAGGATGTAAATGTTGATATATTCTTTAATCTCTTCGACGTTGTGTAACATATAAAAAGCACGACCTGTAGCGATTGCAATCTCTACAGAAGGGTCGTCATGTAATTTCTTTAATGCTTCTATTGTAGAAACAGGTATACTTCTTGTATCTGGGTCGTATAACGTACGATCTATGTCAAAGAAGATTATTTTCTTGTCAGTCATATAAACACCTCACTAAGATTATATCATATATTAAATAATATATAGGTATTTGTAAAAACATTTTCATAACATATATCTATAATTTAAGCGATTTGTTTGTTATAATAAAAATAGAGAAATATCGATTCTTTTAGAAAGGACTATTGATAATGCAAAATATATTAAAAAACAACGAAGTCGGTGTTTTTGCATTAGGTGGTCTTGGTGAAGTAGGAAAAAATATGTATGTGGTGGAATACCAAGATGAAATTCTTGTAATTGATGCTGGAATTTTATTCCCAGATGATTCATTACTGGGTATTGATTATGTCATTCCCGATTATACATACCTTTATGAAAATCAAGATAGGATAAAAGCGCTTATTATAACGCATGGGCATGAAGACCATATTGGTGGAATCCCTTATCTTTTACGCCAGGTAAAAATACCAAAAATCTATGCTAGTGGTATAGCTATTGGATTAATTAAAAACAAAATGGACCAGCACAAAGGGTTCAGAGCAAATGTTTTAGAATATCAAGAATATGAAAAGCTTGTTTTAGGAAAAATGAGTGTTAGTTTCTTTAGAACAAATCATTCGATTCCTGATTCTTTTGGTGTCGTAATCCATACTCCTCAAGGAGTAATAGTACATACAGGAGATTTCAAGTTTGATTTCACACCTACAGGACCAGATGCCAACTATCAAAGAATAGCTGAACTAGGACGTAAAGGTGTACTTCTTCTATTAAGCGATTCAACTAATGCAGAACTCGCTGATTTCACTAAGAGTGAGAAATTAGTAGCTGAAAGTATTAAAGATATATTCACCAAAATTGATGGTAGAGTTATCGTTGCTACATTCGCGTCCAATGTTCACAGAGTTCAACAAATTGTTGAGGCAAGTGTTGCTACTGGAAGAAAGATTGCAGTTTACGGTAGAAGCATGTTAAAAACTCTAGATGTTGGTGGTGAAATGGGTTATATAAGAGCCCCAGGTGGTACTTTTATAGAATCTCATAACATTAATAAATATCCAAAAGAGAAAATGACAATAATCTGTACTGGTTCACAAGGTGAGCCCCTTGCTGCTCTTAGCCGTATTGCAGCTGGTACACATCGCCAAATTAAGCTAATGGAAGGCGATACAGTAATATTCAGTTCAAGCCCTATTCCTGGTAATCAAATAGGGGTTAGTAGAACGATTAATATGCTATTTAGACGAGGAGCAAACGTTATTACTAATTCACCTCTAACTGATACTCATACATCTGGACATGGTGGACAAGAAGAACTAAAATTAATGCTAAAACTAACTAAACCAAAATACTTTATGCCAATTCACGGTGAATACAGAATGTTAAAGATCCATTCCAACATTGGACATCAAACAGGTGTTCGTAAGGATAGATCATTTGTTATGGACAACGGTGAAGTCTTAGCAGTTACTAAAAGTACTGCTAGATTCGCAGGAAAAGTTCAAGCTGGGAATGTCTATATTGACGGTAAAGGTATCGGAGATATTGGTAGTATAGTAATCCGTGATCGTAAGTTATTAAGCGAAGATGGACTACTTAGTGCCATTGTTACTATCGATAAAAAGAATATGAGATTAATTGGTTCTCCTGTAATCATTTCAAGAGGATTCATCTATATGAGGGAACATGGTGCATTAACTGAGGAAATTGCAAATTTAACTGAACGCGAAATGACGAAAAAATTAAAAGCTTATAAAAGTTTAAATATAAGTGCATTAAAAAAATCTCTAACAAAAACATTAGGAGATTTCATTAGAAATAAAACTGAACGTAATCCAATGATTATGCCAGTAGTTATGTTAGTAAATGAGTAGAGAGAAATCTCTACTCTTTTTTTTGCATAAAAAAAGAGTGCTATGCACTCTTTCTATTGTGTAATTCTTGAGCAAAAAATGATGCAACATCTTCAGCAAATTTCTTAGGTCCAAACCCAGCATCAAAACCAAGTTCCTTGGCTAATTCATGCGTAATACGTGGCCCACCAACTATAATCAAAAATCGTTCTCTAAGTCCTTCTGCTTCTAGTAGTTCTACTAGGTTAACAAGGTTCTTAATATGGACATCTTTTTGTGTTACAGTTTGACTTACTAGTAGAACATCTGCATTAACATCTAAAGCTTTCTTTATAAGTAGCTCATTTTCAACTTGGCTACCTAAATTATAAGCATCAATGTTCCGATATCTTTCAAGTCCGTAATGACCCGCAAAGCCTTTCATGTTCATGATAGCGTCAATTCCAACAGTGTGAGCATCTGTTCCTGTAGATGCACCTACTACTACAATATTATTATCAAAGTTCTGTTCAATAAAATCTTCAACTTCGTATTTACTCATTACATCAGTGTCAACCGTCTCAACTTCAATTGTTGTGTAATCAATTGTGTGATTGACCCCTCCGTAAACTATGTACATAGTAAACTCATTATCAAGGGTAATAGATTCAGCAACTAGAGGGTCATTTATACCCATTTTTCTTGCTAAAACTTTTGCTGATTCAGCTCCCTTTTCATCATTTTTGATTGGTAACGTAAAACTCAGTTGAATTTTACCATCATTCATTGTATCTCCGTATGGTTTAAGCCTTTTAAGGTCCAACTCTTTGGAATAATTTTTAGCATTTAAGTCATATCCCATATTATTTAACCTCCTCTAACTCTTTTATCATCTGGTCAAGAATTGGATTAATGTATTTATCATCCTTGAACGCTACACCTTTTAATCCTTTTCCACCAGTTTTTTCTCGTTTTATACCTGCAAAAATTCCTCTTTCTAGTGTTTCAAAGATACCAATGTTTGCAATTTCCTTTAATAAATCATTGGCGTCATCAAGTACTTTTGTAGCTCTATTCTCGATGATTCCACCTTTCTTAAAGACTATTTCCTCACCTAAATCTTGCATTGTTCTATTAATATAGTTAGCATTCTCAATTGCTAAATATCTATCACTCATAAAGGGTGTATGTACAGCTTCAGTTAACATTCCTAATAAGTGGATTCTTTGATCTGTTATCTTTGTTACTATGTTAAACAGAGCGTTCTGTACCTGTCCTTTGAATATATTACCAGTCATGTACTTAGTTGGTGGCATATACTTTAAAGGGGCATTAGGGAATATTTCACGTGCCATTTGTGCTTGTGCCAGCTCGTACAAGAATCCATTTTCTACCTCTGGATCAATTTCAAATGCATGTCCTAACCCTTGCAGCTCCTCTTTCATGTGTGCCAGTAATGCAAATTGCTCATTTATAAACTGTGAAGCTAAAACAGTGTGTGCTTCTGTAACTGCATCACTTGTTGTTAGATAATTATCTTCACCAGTGTTTATAATTATACCAGAGTAGGCATTTATAACTCTGGAAAAGTTCTGGTCAACAAAAGTTCTTTGCACATTTATATCTCTAAATAAGATACCATAAAGTGAGTCATTTAACATCATATCTAGACGCTCTAAAGCGCCCATTGCTGCTATTTCAGGCATACATAAACCTGATGCATAATTTACCAGTCTAATGTATCTTCCTAGTTCTTCACCTACTTCATCTAATGCAGAACGCATTATTTTGAAGTTTTCCTGCGTAGCATAGGTACCACCAAATCCTTCAGTCGTTGGTCCATAAGGAACGAAGTCTAAAAGGCTTTGACCAGTTGTTCTAATTACAGCAACTACGTCCGCTCCAGCCTTCGCTGCAGCTTTAGCTTGAGTAACATCCTCGTAAATATTACCTGTTGCTACTATTACATATAGTAATGGTCCTTCTTTGTCACCATACTTATCGAAGTAACTTTCTCTTTTCGATTTGTTCTGGTTGATCTTAAAAAGAGATTCATCAATATAAGGTTGAAGAGTGTCGATAACTTCTTGTTTTGACAATAGCGGATAAGCTGTTAAATCAATCTCATTTGAAACTACGCCCTCAATAATTTCAGAAAGTGATAAATTGGTCGATTCAATAGTAGAAGCTAAATAATTAGAAACTCCTATTCCAAGATCACCTTTCTTTTGAATATGGTCCACAACAATATTTGGATATGGAACATCAAGATCATCAACTCCATCAATTCCAAGTAATCTACAAATAGTTCTTTCAACTGTTACTGTTGTATGTTTATCAATAAAAGCCTGAGTATCTTCTGCAATTTTAAATGCATATTCTCTTGCTTCTAAAATTTTCGTTTTATCTAAATTTAACTTTGCCATACTTCTCACTCCAAATCTGTTAAAACATTTATTATTTTTTTACTTATTTTTTTCTGCAATTTTTCTCTTAATTCTTCATTATTGAAATCATAACTAAAAGGTGAGTAAGGATTAAATGTTACGAATAATATTTCGATTTGATTTAGGACCTCTACTTCAACTCCGATTTTCGATAAGTTACGAAAATGATTTGGCTTCATTAAGATATTTGTAGCATCTTTAACTACTATTTTGAGTTTTTTGAACTCATTACGATTATTGACCAATATTTGGTAAATTCTGTCCGTTAAAGCACCTTTAATATAAAGTAGATCAAATTTACCTAGGTAAGTAGACAAAATATCCTCATTATGTAAAAGAGATTCATGAATTACCTTGTTTTCATTAGTATTTACATTGGTGTAAAATGTGTTTTCATATGTTCTTACATTAGTATTTACTGGTCGTTTATACTGTGGTAAAGATAACTGGTCAATAAATATCTTTGTATCTGTAACTACTATATCTATGTCTTTATTGTAACTTGCACCTGTCGACAAAATTATTGCATCTGATAAATAAGTATTCGCAATTGATTTACGGAATAGTGCTCCATCTATCAATATCATACTCGCTTGATACTTTTTGAGTAAATTTACGATGAACTTCATATCATTATTTGTGGAAGGCCCGGCTACTAGTACTTCGCCTTGTTTAGTAATTTCAGCTATTACTATAACTCCTAGAGGAGTACTTATATTTGTTTTTTCATGAATAACATATTCACTCGTTGTTTCTTCGAGACAGTTTAACGCTGTTGCAACAAGCATTTTTGGGTATAACTTAATGCGTGGTTTATCTTGCATTGTTACGTTATCTACCTTTTCACCATCTAAACCAATAGAAGTAACAGCTATGTGCTCGTTCTTATATTCATCAATGATACGGTTTAAAGCGGTTGTTTTACCTGCATTCTTTGCGATTCCGATAATTGATATTACTTTATGATCCTTTAGATAAGGTCTTAGATTAATTATTGTGTCTTCTCTTTCGATGAACGTTGTATTGATCTAATCTAACATTACTTGCTAACTCAGGATCAACGATACCATTTCTAGCTGCAACACAATCTTCACAATCACATTCGTTATCATAACTAGTAGGTCCATGATATGTAGTAATCATCCCTTCGTAGTTACGTAATATTGTTTTACCTGGAGCTTGCGAGATAATATAGTTTGGCATAACTGGAATTTTTCCACCGCCACCAGGTGCATCAACAACAAATGTAGGTACTGCGATTCCGCTTATGTGTCCTCTTAAACCTTCAATAATTTCAATCCCTTTAGAAACAGGTGTTCTAAAGTGTTCGATACCTTTAGATAGGTCACATTGATAAATATAATACGGTCTTACTCGTACTTGAATAAGTCTCTTAACTAGCTTTTTCATTACGTTAACACAATCATTAACCCCTTTTAATAGTACTGATTGATTACCTAGAGGTATTCCTGCATCAGCCATTAGGTCTAAAGCACGTTTAGCTTCCGGTGTTAATTCTTTTGAATGATTAAAATGCGTGTTAACCCAGATTGGGTGGTACTTCTTAATCATATTAACTAAGTCTTTAGTGATACGTTGAGGCATAACTACTGGTGTTCTTGATCCAAGTCTAATTACACCTACGTGATCTATCTTACGAAGTTCACTAAAGATGTATTCAAGTCTTGCATCACTAACTAGTAAAGCGTCTCCTCCACTAATCAAAACATCATTGACCTCTGGATGATTCCTAATATACTCAATTGCCTTATCAACATTGTCCATTTTTGAACCTGTATCTTTTTGTCCAGCAAATCTTCTTCTTGTACAATGACGACAATACATACTACACATGTCTGTGATTAAGAATAGCACTCTATCGGGATAACGGTGCGTTAAACCAGGTACTACTGAGTCACCTTCTTCATGTAATGGATCATCTAAATCATGTATTCCTACATGCATTTCATTTACCATAGGTACTGCTTGTAGTCTAACTGGATCCTTCTTATTATCAGGATTTATTAAAGTTAGATAGTACGGAGTAATAGCCATACGGAACTGACCAAGTACATTATTTATAATATCTAACTCGCTTTCGTCTAATTCAATATATTTCTTTAAATCTTCGACTGTAGTAATACGGTTTTTTACTTGCCAATGCCAGTCGTTCCATTCTTCATCTGTAACATTTGGGAAATACTTATCTTTTCTCTCTAAATACTGTGTATATAATTTAACTGCCATGATATCACTCCTATGTGTATATTCTTTCAAATAATTCTTTAATCTTTGGTGCGTTATTCACTAAGTCTAGCGTTAATTCTGCATGTCCTTTAGTATAACCATTACCTATTATCATTGTTACATCACTACCTACACCTTCAGCACCTAGAGCTGCTTTTGTGAATGAAGTGGCCATACTAAAGAAATACACAGTTCCTGTATCCTTAGTTATTAAGATACAACTCATTTCTGTGTTTTGTACATTTACAACATTGATTGTTACATCAACAGCTTCTTTATTAACTGCCATTACTTTATCATATACATCAATAGCATTTGTTGCATCTGCTAATACTATCTCATGACATAATCCTAATTCCTCTAATTGTGTAATTTGCTTTTCTTCATTTACTACTCCAATAACTTTTCCATTATCACCAGCATTAATCATTGCTTGGTAAGCACAAAGTACTCCACTTTTACCTGCAGCACCGATAATTGCTACTGTATCGCCCTTTTTAACAAGTTTGTTAACTTGGGCTGGTGCACCTGCTACATCTAATGCAGCAAGGACTAAATGTTCATCCATGTCATTTGGTACTTTTGCAAAGATACCTGATTCAAACAAAATTGCTTGTCCTTCAATATTAACTTGATCATTATCAATATTGACTGAATTAATTTTATTAATCACCAACGGAGTTAACGAAAGTGATACTAAGGTCGCAATTTTATCTCCTACTTTGATTGACTTGTTAGGGAAGTCTTTTCCTATCTTCGCTATAGAGCCTATCAACATCCCCCCACTACCTGTGACTGGATTCTGCATTTTACCCTTCGTCTTAACGATATCTAAAATCATTTCTTCCATCTTATTGATATCTTTATTACAAGCTTTTTTAATTTGTGTGAATGATGCACTATCGATATTCAAAGTTATAACATCTATTAAGATCTCATTATCATATATTTCCATTGTATTATCGACTCTTACTGCTGCTTGAGGTAAAACACCTTTTGGCTCAATAACGCGATTAGTACCATATTTACAAGTTTTCATGTTAATTCTCCTTAATGTGTAAAATTCTTCTAGCTTCTTCTGGTGTTGCTATTTCTCTATTGTGTTTTTTAGCTAATTCAACAACTTTACGTACTAAATCAGCGTTTCCTTCAGCTAAAACACCCTTTTCAATATATATATTATCTTCTAACCCAACACGAACATGGCCACCATACTTTATAGCTAATTCTGCGAGTGAGAACTCATAACGTCCGACTCCCGCAACACTATATGTTGCATTTTGTGGAATACTTTCTCTTAGAAAATGAAAATCTCGTTCTTCACCCGTTTGCCCACCATTAATACCTAGGACAAAACTAAAATGTAAATGGTCATTTATGATTCCTTTTTTGTATAATCTTAAAACTTGGTCAATATGTGATTTTCCAAAACATTCTAACTCCGGTAAAATATTTCTTTCATAAATCTTTTCAGCGAAGTACTTGATGTCATCCTCAGTGTTAATGAATACTTCACTACCACCAAAGTTTACGCTACCGCAATCTAGCGTACACATTTGCGGATTTAAACGGGTTGGTTGCAACCTTTCGTCATTTGTCATCCCAACTGCTCCTCCTGTGGACGGTTGTATGATAACTTTTGGACATTTTTTTGCAATTTCGTTCATAACATCTCTAAATCTATCTATATTTTGGGTCGGTTTTCCATCATTTTCACGTACATGTAAATGAATAATACTTGCTCCAGCTTTATAAGCTTTATAAGCCTCAGTTGTAATCTCTTCTATAGTATAAGGAACGTAAGGATTATGTTCCTTCATTACCTCTGCTCCACATATAGCAGCAGTTATGATTAATTTTTCCATTAGAAGCGTTGTTTATCCTTCGGAACTATGCATGTACCTGATGCTTTTGCAACCAAAATTCTTTCCTCTAATACTTCAGCAGCACTATCACTTAAATCCGGTAATGCCTTTATTACTTTATATGCTTCAAACTCCATCTTTCTTGATGTATTGCCTTTTTTAGTAATCCAACCATATGCTTCTATGTAGTCCCCTGCATATAAAGGTGCAAGAAACTCTACATTATCATATGCTCTGAATAAACCTTCATCACCATCTGATCTAATTAGTAATTCTGTAGCTACATCTCCAAAGAGTTGTAGTGAGTAAGCGCCATCAACTAGCCCTCCACCATAATGTGCATTATGTGCACTAAGTCTTATTCTTATCATTACTTTTTCCATTTATATCACTCCAATACCATTTTCTTAGGATTATTGATAATCAATGTCGCTTCAGTAGCTTCAATGATTTCATTTATTGTGAATTCTGGGTTAAATTCAATTAAGTGTAACCCATCATCTTTAACATCGATAACTCCCATCTCTGTAACTATGAGATTAACTTGATTTCTAGCTGTTAAAGGCAATGTACACTCTTTTAGAATCTTAGGTTTTCCTCTATTAGTATGTGTCATTGCAAGAATTACTTTTCTTGCTCCTGTTACTAAGTCCATTGCACCACCCATGCCAGGGACCATCTTACCAGGGATAATCCAGTTAGCTAGACTACCTGCTTCATCAACTTGTAAACTTCCTAATACAGTAACATCAACATGTCCACCACGAATAATTCCAAATGAAGTGCAACTATCAAAGTACATACCACCAGGAAGCAACGTAACAGGCTGACCACCAGCATTAGTTATATCAGGATCTATGTTATCTTCAGTAGGAGCTGGACCAAGTCCAATTAAACCATTTTCTGACTGTAGAAATATGTGGATATCATTGGGTACAAAGTTACCGACAAGGGTAGGTAATCCAATACCTAAATTAATGACATCTCCATCATGAAATTCTCTTGCAACACGTTTAGCAATAAAGTTTTTTATCTCTTTTCTATCCATCATTGCACCTCCTCGATAATATTATCAATAAAAATATGAGGGGTCAGTACATGATCAGGGTTAATCTCATTAACCAGTTTGCGCGCTAGAACGATAACATGTTTTGTTGCAGTTGCCATAACTGGGTTAAAATTTCTTGTAGTTTTTGAATATACTGTATTTCCAAGATTATCCACTTCAGCTCCGTAAAGCAAAGCAAGGTCAGCCTTTAGCGCTGGTTCCAAAATATATCTTTTGCCCTCTAGAGAGATAATCTTTTTATCTTTTTCTACTATAGTACCGAGTCCAGTTGGAGTTAAAATTCCACCAAGTCCAGCACCACCCGCTCTTATCTGTTCTGCCATAGTTCCTTGGGGTCTAAGATCTACATCTAATTTACCTTCACTCATAAGTTGTCCAGCCATAGGGTTTAGACCTATATGAGAAGCGATTAATTTACTTACTTGACCATTAGAGATTAATTTACCTACTCCTTTGTCAACAAAACCAGCATCATTGCAGATAATTGTTAGGTCTTTCACGTTAATTTTCACTAGTTCATCCATTAAATTCTCAGGAGTACCTACAGCCATGAATCCACCAACCATTATACTCATTCCATCAAAGACAAAATCTTTCAATTGTTCTCTTTTAATAAGTTTACTCATAATTACACCTTTCTTGGAGGCATTATCTCAGCTTCACCAGTTATAACTATTTCATTATCTTGATTATAAGCAACACAATCAAAGTAAACTCTGTTACGGTCTATATTCAGTTCTTTAACTATAACTTCTGCTTTGATAACATCACCGAAATATACTGGTCTTTTAAATCTAAAGTTTTGTCCAATATAAATGGCACCTTCACCAGGCAGATCTTTAGCAAAGACCTTACTAAATAAAGATCCAACATACATACCATGACTTATTCGCTTTTTGAATATTGTCTTTGCAGCATAATCACTATCAAAGTGAATCGGATTAAAATCGTTAGTAATCTTTCCGAACGTTTCTACGTTTTCTTCTTTAATTTCTACCACTTGTGAGGCTTTATCGCCTACATTAATCTCATTAATTGTTTTCCCAATCATTGGAAACCTCCTTTATAAAAAATAAAAAGAGCTATTTATGAAAAAATTCATAAACAGCTCATCATTTTAAATGACAATGAATAAAGTGTGTCCTTATTCATCAAATAACACTATATGAACATAATGTCATTTTCGGCGATAGGTACATTCCTTAAAGGCTTCTGGGGTTCATCCCATTATCATACTTTAAGTACCAAACATATCGCTCCTCTGTATTTTCTAAAGTCCCTTAACGTAGTTATTATACTAGAATATGTAAGCGTTTGTCAATGCTTATTTATAGGTATTTACAAAAATAAAAAGAGTGTAAATCTACTCTCTTTATTTTACTTCAATTTCGATTATTTTGTCTTCAAAATTATTTGATGAGATAGTTACTTTTGCAGTACCTTTCTTACCAATAGTTTTTACATACAAACCAATACTACCACCCACTAAAGCTAAATTTGAAGGTCCGATTACCTTCAATGGTCCTTCAATACTAATATTAATTGCTTCATTAGAATATAATAGTGGTCGTAAATTTTGATCTAGATGTTTAATGATAATTCTTGTTGTTTCATAAGTTGAAGTCTCTTTAATAGTAAAGTGATCAGATTCAATATAAAGGTCATTTGAATGCGATGTACCAACTGTTTTGGTAATAACAACCAATTGGTCCTTTATTCCTTCAAACTTGTACTCAAGTGATTCTAAGCCCCATTTGCCGACATATTTGTCATACATCTTCAATACTTGATCATTTGATTGTTTATATTTGAATTGGATTATTCTCATTTTGATTTTTTTGAGTAATGGTAGTTTGGATCCAGTTCTCATAATGGTTAAAAGTATATCTTTAACAATATCAGCATCTTTATCTGTGAATTCTTCATTCTCATGAATCATGCTTCCGATAAAGTCATCAATTAGTATTGGTGGGTGAGGTAGATGTTTATACTCTTCACTAGGAAAGAACTCACCAACATATTCTTCATTGATATAAAATTTTATGCTATCTACATTAGTTAAGATAATTGCTTCTTTAGTTTCTGACGCTTCTCTGTCACCTATTTGAAGACTATTTACTACTTCTAAGAATATATATTCATCATCTTGAGACTTGTATACACCAGCAGCGGCTTTTGGAATTCTAAACATATCCATAACTCCGTGATAGGAAATTCTATCACCACTACCAAAATCCTTATGAGTATTATAATCAAACATACACCAACCAATTGCACCGCAGTTTTCTTCATACTTGAATGAGTCGTTTTGCACTTTTAAGTGACGCTTAACTTGATACTCACGGTGATATTCATCATCGAACTTCTTCGTTGGATACATATGTCCATTATATTCAGTAACAAGGTATGGTACTTTTTTCTTTGAGATACTCCTTGGTTTGGAAATACCGGCATTGTCTCCTCTATGAAGGAAATCATTATAGGTATAGACATCTTCTACAAGATGACTACCAGCAAAGTTTCTTACTCCTCCTGTGGGACGGGTCGTATCATAGAGTTTAGCTACTCTATTTGTTTCTTGGTAAAATTCGTCATTATCTTGTGATTCATTTATTCTAGTTCCCCATATAAAAACGCTAGGATGATTATAGTCTCTATAAATCATTTCTTTAATATTTTCAATAGCTACTTGTTGCCATTCTTTATCACCAATATGTTGCCATCCTGGAATCTCATTAAAAACAAGTAATCCAATCTCATCACATCGGTCTAAGAAGTATCTACTTGGTGGGTAATGACTACTTCTAACAGTATTGACCCCTAATTCGTACTTTAAGATGTCAGCATCTAATTTTTGTGCTGAGCTTGGCATTGCGTAACCAACATAAGGGTATGACTGATGTCTATTAAGTCCTATAAGTTTAAGATGTTTACCATTAAGGAAGAATCCTTTGGTTGTCATCTCAATTTTACGGTTCGCAAACTTAGATTTAAATGCTTTTTCATCACTCATTATGATCTCTAGTTCATAAAGATTTGGTTCATCTAATTCCCATAAATCTAGAAATACTTTTTCAACTACTAATACATTATTCTTTTTAAGATCATATTCTCTTTCAAAGAAATACACTAATTGATTCTCTTTATAGATATTAAATTTAAAGATTGTGTCTTTAATAGTATTTACATCTAAAAACATACGAATGTTTAATTCGTCGTTTTCTACATGAATAAAGGCATTGTCAACATAGTTCATTTCTTTTTCTTCTATATATACTTCTCTATAAATACCACCATAGGTCAGATAATCAACGACAAAACCATAAGGAGGAATATCTTTTCTCTCTGTACTATCCACCATAACAAACAAGGTGTTTTCTCCTTTGTTTAGCCTTCTAGTTATTTCCACTTTGAAAGGAGTATACCCACCTTTATGAGTAACTATTTGTTTACCATTTAAGTAAACCTCAGCATATTCCATCACTCCGTCAAAGTGAAGAATATACCTTTTCCTTGCCGTTTTTTCAAAAGTAAACGTCTTTTTATAACTAGAAACAAATTGATAATCTTTCTCACTAAAATTATTGTAAGGTAATTCAATGTTTGTATGTGGTAATTGTATTTTAGTGCTTTCTGGGAATTCGCTGATATAACTCTCGTTATAGTCAGGAATGTATTCCCAATCATGATTTAAATAAGTTGTATTAATCTGCAGTTTCCCCACTTAACCTCACCTCTTTTATAAAAGATTACTTTTGTTTAATCAAATATTTACTTGCCACTCAGGTATTTAGAAAGTGATTTACTTTTAGTTTAATAGGTATTGTGTGACTTATCAAGGTCCAAAAAGTTCTTAGATTGATATATTGCCTTATTTTTACTTCTTCATTCCATTTACTTATGGATTACTTCTCGACATTAAATTTATAAAGGGTTTTATGATAATAGTCTTCACCTTCGCGGAGAATACTACTAGCTAAACCTTCTATATTAACTCCGTTAGGAGGATTTTGTGTTTCAAAACATATTCCTAAATGTTTATCGTGTTTTCGGTTGAATAGTAAATCTAGCCCATCAGGAAAATTGTGAGTATAACATACTACACATGGATATGTTGTATAGACTTCCAATTTCCTTTTGCTGATTGGATCTTTAAGGGTTATTTGCGCTTTATTATAGTCAACGTTGTTCAAAAGATATGGATTGTCGATCCCTTTTTCAGGTCGTTTGTAGACATCTTCAGTAAAAACATCCTTTATCACTTTAGATTTATTAAAATCTAAATGAGTATTAAGTAATGACACAACTTTAACAGGCACGAATTTGCTGTCTAAAGATATTGTTTTATCAGCATTTATTGATAATTCATTATCTAGGACCTGTCTTTTTAAGTTACCAGAAAGATTGAAGTATAAATGACTTGATAAATTGAGTATTGTTGGTTCAGTTGTATCTCCCATAAACTCAATTTTAAGTTCAGTCTTTCTAACTGTGTAAGCAATCTGAATTAATTGGTTACCAGGGAAATTAGAACCTGATTCTAGATTATGATATTTAAAGATTACTTGTGTTTGCTCTTCTTCATCGATAATCTCAAAATCAAAGAACTTGTATCCAAGGCAATCATTACCTCCATGAAGATTTTCTGTTTCCATAAAGTTTTTTTCAATATGATATGGTGAATCATCGATATTGAATGTAGCATCTTTAATACGCCCACTTGTTGGTCCAATGATACAGTTTAGAAACATTTCCCCATCTATATATGAAGATAACTTGTCATAACCAAGTAATACTGTTTCTTTTTTACCGTCTTTATCTGGTACTAATATACTCATTACTGTCGCACCAAAGTCCATAAACGTTACTTCAATATCTTTTTGCTTTACTTCGATAAATGTGAATTCTTCGTCTCCTAGTTTATGCTTGTCAATTTTATACATAGCTTAACTCCTTCACAAACCTATTGAATTGCTTAATTCCTTCATCTGTTTGTTTAAAGACACCTGAATCTTCAATGCATTTCATAAACTTGATAGTAATTTGATCATTTATGAATATATCGATGTCTTCATTCTTATAGATTGATTTTAAGTACTTCAACCATTCTTGATGATGAGTATATTTTGTTAACTCTTTATTATTTAGTAAAGCTTCTTTTAGGGCTGGTATTTCATCGTTTAATCTAGCAGGTAATACAGCTAGACCCATTACTTCAATTAAGCCAATATTCTCTTTTTTAATATGATGATGCCCCGGATGTGGATGGAAGATTCCTAAAGGTAATTCTTCACTAGTTAAATTGTTTCTCAAAGTCATATCAACAATGTATAAATCATCCTCTTTACGGGCGATTGGCGTTATTGCATTATGGGGTACATCTTCAGTATAAGCATAAATCCCTGCTTCTTTGTCTGAGTAGTTTTCCCAGAACTTAAATAATTTATCAGCATGGTCTATTATTTGGTTTTTATCTTTTGATGAAAGTCTAATTACACTAAGAGGCCAGTAAAGTTGTTCATAAGTGACATTTTCTCTTATAAATGAATTCAGTACCTTAGCTCTTTCAATTGGGAAGGAATGTCTTCCACCTTGGTAATGTTCATGAGAAAGAATACTCCCCCCAACTATTGGTAATCCAGCGTTACTACCTAAGAAGTAATGTGGAAATTGATCTACAAAATCAAATAGTCTTTTAAAAGTATTGATTGTCACATTCATTGGTTCATGTTCTTTCTTTAAAACAATGCAATGTTCGTTGTAATAAACGTATGGACTATATTGTAAATAGAATTCTTCATTATTGATATTCAATGGAATAATTCTATGACTTGTTCTTCCAACGTTTGTTGACGCTCCGTTGTATCCAACGTTCTCTTTACAAAGCAAACATTGAGGGTGACTACTTTTTGTTTTATTGCCAGCAGCTATTATGTCGCGTGGATCCTTCTCAGGCTTGCTTAAATTAATCGTCATATCAAGGTTTCCATATTTTGTTTTTGATTTCCAAATAACGTTCTTTGAGGTCCTTGATGTTTTTATATAATTACTTTTAATTGATAGGTTATAATACCAATCTGTAGCCACTACAGTATCTTTGAATGAATTAAATTTATGATTTAATTCACTTGGTCTTGGTAATAGACAATCCATGATTTTTGCCTCAAATATATCTCTTCTTGTAATTGTATCTGGATTGATCAGATTTTTAGTATTAGCGCTATTTAAAAGAGGATCTAGTAAGGCACTTGGCTCACCGACCATTTTGAAATCACTAATATCGATTAGTTTAAAATTCTTCTCGTCTAATAAATCACAAATCTTATTGATTGCATAGATTTTATCTTCTTCTTTTAGTAGTCCATTATGTTGAGCATACTCAATTAATTTTAAAATATCCTCTGAAAGATTAATCATTAGAGAATCCCTCCTTATATTTTTGATGGAAGTACCCTATTGAAGATATAATATCTACGATGTTGTCGCATTTCGGGTTACATCCTTACTCTTATTCACTTTTAATATTGAATCTATTAGATGTACAAGATCGTCAATCCTTTTCATTATTATGTAGCACTAATAATTAAAGCACCTTTAATTACACTTTATGAAGTATTTAGGATCATTAAGACAATAATCTTCCTACCTTATTTTTAAAGAATATAACTCAAGAAGTTAGATTTAATATTGTACCGTTATTTTTAAGTATATTTATGTACTCAAATCGATTGCAGTTCGAAAGAAATATCCATCCAAATAATCAAAATTTATACGAGGCCAATTCAATTAGACTGCAAAAAGTAAATTTGAGGATTTTTTTTCTAGAATTTCAGGTTATAATGGTTAATTTCGACCAAAATCGACCTAATTCGTTTTACCCTAAGTAAATATTTACTAAAATGTACTTCTTTTTACTAACTTTGTTGGGATAATCTTTTTAATTGGAATTGATCTTCCCTCTATCTTTTCGTTTAAACTAAAGAGAGCCTGCTCACCCATAAACTCAGTATAAACTTTTACTGTTGATAAAGGTGGGTATGTAAACTCACTATTCGGGTTATCATTGAACCCTACTATAGCAATATCCTCTGGAATCTTTAATCTCTTCTCATGAATTGCTCTCATTGCTCCTAAAGCTATAGAATCATTAGCACAGAAATACGCTCTAGCGTATTCACTCTTCGATAATGCTTCTTTCATCATTAAATACCCCGATTCAGTAGAAAATGCTCCTATATGAATAAACCTAGTATCAAGCTTATTGCGCTCAAAAAGGAAATTTCTAAAGACTAATTCCTGTCTTTCACCTAGTTTAATGGACTTGCTAACATATTCCGTTCCACCTAAGTAGCCAATCGCGTTGTAGCCTTCCATAAGCAACTCTTGTAATAGTTCTTCAACCGCTTTAGTAAAATCAATAACTACACTATCATATACATTAATATCAGGTGAACTATCCACAAATACTATTGAAGTGGTCACTCGTCTGAACTGGTTAATTTGAGCCCTTGAGAACTTACCAATACAAATAAGCCCATCAAAATGTCCACTGTCTTTGAAATTGAAGGTATCACTTTTCTTATATATTAGAGTTGTTTCGATATTAGATTTGCTTGCAAGCTTCTCTATACCTCTTCTAATTTGAATATAATAAGGATCATCAATTTCTTCGTGGATATTATACCAATGAACTATTCCTACTCGTATTTTTTTACTAGTTTTAATTTTCGTTCTGTTTCTCGGTGTACGATAGTTCATACCAGAAGCAGTATCAATTATCTTCTTACGCATTTCTTCACTAACAGACAACGTTTTATCGTAGTTAAGAACACGAGAAACAGTCGTGATAGAAGTATTTGACTTTAGAGCTATTTCTTTCAGTGTTGCCATACAATCACCCCATAAAAAAATCTTCAGTAAAATTATACTACATTTTTACTAAAGATTAAAGTTTTTTTTACTTATAACTTGAGATATCCACATTCAACTTATTGTTTACCACCTGTTTAAATCCATAAAATATTTTCCTAGTTACTTCGGCATCTTCATATGCATTATGAGCTTGAATTTCATCAAAACTTTCATAAAGCTTAAGAGCGTTAAATAACCCTAGATCATTCTTTAGATTAAAGAAATTCTTATGTATTTTCAGTAGGTTAATATACCTTGTTTTTGAAGCCAACGAAGGCACATGATTGATATTATATGCTTGGTTTAGTGCTAGGAAATCATTTCTTCCCCACACTACGATACCTGGATTGTACTTATGTATAACATCTTTGAACTTGTCATAGAAAACGTCAAAAACGACTCCACTGTCCACTTCCTCTTGTGTCATACCCAAGAATTTAATGGTTCTTTTTGTTATTTTTTTGTGGATAGTTGGTCGTATATTCTGATTATAAGTTTCAATAACCTTATCGTTGTTATCCACAAGAATATATCCCACTTGAATTACTTCTTGAACAAAGTTTTTATCCACTTTATAAGGATGCATTGACATTTCTAGATCTAGAAACATTTTATATTCAAGGTCGTTAATTAGCGCTTTAGTGCCAACTTTGATGTTCTTTACATCATAATAAACTATATTTCTTCTGTATCTTATTTGCATTATCTTAATGATGTAGTCTACTGTAGATACTTTGTGTCTACGATAGAGTCTTTCTTCATCTGTAATAGCAAATTGAATGAATCTATTAATTTCAATATATTTTGCTATTCTATTTAGTAATGACCGTTGTATATAAAAGTATCTTATTTTATCTGATACATGTAGTGAAATCATACGATTTTCTTCATCGTATGATAGAATTCTTCCCGAAATTGTCTCTTTCATAATATCACCTGGCTATTCTTGCTTCAATTTATCGATCAAATTGATTGCTTGTTTATGATTTAAACCTAATTCTTTTAACTCTTCTAGTGTTGCTAGCTTAATAATGTTTACTGATTTATAGTGCTTTAGAAGTAAGTCCTTCGTTTTCTCTCCTATACCCTCTATGTTATCTAGTTGACTGTTGAAGAGCCCTTTAGAGCGAACTTTCTTGTGATAGTTAATTGCGAACCTATGTGCTTCATCTTGAATTCTAGTCAATAAGTGAAATACGTTTGATGTTCTATCTAATTCTACCTTCTCTAAAGATGAGGTCAATAGGTGTGAGGTGTTATGTTTTTCGTTTTTAACTAGTCCAGCTATAGGTATATCAACATTTAGACTTTGAAGTGTTTCTTTTGCTGCATTAATCTGTTGAAGTCCTCCATCAACTAGGAGTAATCCTGGTTGATCTAAATCATCCATTAGCACTTTATAGTACCTTCTATACAATACTTCTTTCATTGTATGATAATCCGATGCTTTATTGTCCATTGTTTTAACTTTATACTTACGATATTCTCTTCTTGCTGGTTTACCATTAATAAATACAACCATACTACTGACCGCATCTTCTCCAAATAGATTTGAATTATCGAAGCATTCAATTCGATAAGGTGCTGGTATCTGTAATATCTCACCGATTTGCTCTACAGAATTGATTGTTCTATCCAATTCTCTTCTTACTATTTCTGTTTTTTCTTTTAGACCTTGTTCAGCATTTAATATTGCTAAATTCAACAATTTGAATTTATCGCCTTTTAAAGGTTTAACAATTTTAGTATTCAAATAACTTACTAAAATTTCTGTTGATAAATCCTTTTGAACAAAGATTTCTTTAGGAATTGCTTCTTTTTGGTAGAACTGTGCGATGTAGTTTTCTACTGTTAAGACAGGATCATCATAATACTCAAATAATTTTTGATGTCTTGCACTGATTTTACCATTTCTAACAAAGAATATTTCAATTGATAATAGATACTCATTGAAATAGTAACCAATAATATCTCTGTCTTTCATATCATTTAGATTTATTTTTTGGTTGTTTGTGGTTGTTTTGATGCTTTCTATTGTTTTTTTATATTCATGAGCTCTTTCGAACTCAAGTTTTTCACTAGCATCATGCATATACGATTCTAGTTTTTTAACTGTTTGGGAAATATCTCCTTTTAAGAATTGCTTAATTGAATTCTTTATTTCTTTGTACTCTTCTTCTTTTACTTCTTTTATACAAGGGGCAAGACATTGTCCCATGTGATAATACAAGCACTCTTGTTTAGGAAGTTTTTCACATTTTCTTAAAGGGTATATTTTATTTAACAGTTTAACCGTATTCCTCGCTGCTTGAACATTTGGATAAGGTCCAAACAGTAGTCTTGATTTCTTTTTTATATTCCTAGTTACTATAAGTTTCGGATGTTTCTCGTTAGTGATTTCGATATATGGATAAGTCTTATCGTCTGTTAGCATTATGTTATATCGTGGATTATATTTTTTTATTAAGTTCAATTCCAATAATAATGCATCTAGCTCACTATTAGTAACAATATATTCAATATCAGTAATATTCATAACCAAACGTGATGTCTTAGTATCATGAGAACCCGTAAAATAAGATGAAATACGTTTTTTTAGGTCTTTTGCTTTCCCCACATAAATAACGATTCCATCTTTGTTTTTATATTGATATGATCCCGGTAAATTGGGAATACTTTTTATTTTTTCTTTTAAATCCATAATAACACCTATAAGTTTCTATCTTCAAATAATGCGATATATACGCTTCTAAATGCTCCTAAGTATATTTTCGCTAATCTTGTAGGAGTCTCTTCTTTACCTGTTTTGTGCCATCTAGATAAAAGTGTCCAACAACTCGAAGATACAATATCCATTGTGTATTCTTCAGTTTTCTTATTTGTTTTAACTAATTCATAAAAACGATCATTGTAATAAGAAATAATATTTTGGATACCTTCAATCATTAAATATTCTAGATTACTTTTAACCACTGTGTCAACTAATTTCTCTTCCTCGTCAATACGCTTAAAAAACTCCCCGATCAAATGTGTCTCATCGTGGGGTTGATTTATCGCATAAAACTGTAGCATAGTTTTATGAAAATCATTAAACATTCCTTTTACTTTTATGATTACGATATCTTCTTTAGAACTGAAGTTACGATAAAAAGTAGCACGTGAAATACCCGCTTTATCAATGATTTCCGATATTTTGATTTCGTTGAATGGTTTGATTAACAACAATTTATGTAATGCTTCAAAAGTCCACTCTCTCGTATACTTAATACGCATATCTACTTTCTCATTTTCAAACATAATGCCCCCTCTTGTCTCATAGAATATTAAACATTTGTTTCAATACAATATTTAGTATACCATATAACTAGATACGAAACAAATGTTGCTTATTTGAATGTTTGTTTTGAAGGGAGACACCATGAAAAGACTAATAGATTTAATATTCTCAAGACGAAATTTAGTAATAATGTTGTTTATAATTATTTTAGGATTCGGGGTATATAGTTACTTTGTTATCCCCAAACAAGAAATGCCTGAGATAGATACACCTTATATGACTTTAAGTATCACTGCTCCTGGAGTAAGCGCTACTTATATTGAAGCTGAAATCATTGAGGACATCGAGAAAGTCGTCTTAACTTTTAGTGATGTAACTGAAGTAAGAAGTTATGTTTTTGATAATTATGCAATATCATATATCTTGTACAACTATTCAGCTGACGACCCAGATCAGACGACACTTGATATTTTCAGTAAAGTTAACGAATTAGAGTTAGATGATAGTATCTCTAATCTTGAATTTGACAGTGGTTTCGATGATCCACATATCATTTTCAGTATTCATAGCGAAAACCTCTCACAAACCGAATTAGAGGCTTATGCTTTAGAATATAAGAATGATTTGATTACAATCGATGAGATAAGTACTGTTAGTATAGATAACGCCTTCTTAGAAGAAGTCGTTATTGAGTTAGATCTAACTACTTTGGCTCTTTATCAATTAACTATCACAGATATTTATCAAATACTATACGCAAACTCACTTAATATTCCTTTAGGAGGAATTAGTACTGCGTATGGAACAATTAGTATTAGTGGTAATATTACCTTTGATGAATTAAGTGATTTAGAGAACTTAATTATTATTCCAGAAATACCAACAGTCACCACTGAAGTGACTTTAGGTGATTTATCAATAATTACTTTGGAAGACACTTCTTTAAAAGAATACACATTCAATGATGAAAAGACCATTTTCCTAAGTGTGTTTTTTGAAGAAGACATTGATTTCACAAAAATGGGTGATGAAGTACTAGAACTTAAACAAGCCTTTTTAACTGAACAAGACGATAGTGAACTCGCTATCAGTGAAATGTTATTCTTACCTGATTACGTTAACGATCAGATAAACAATGTATTCTATAGTTTATTAAGCGCTATTGGAGTAGTTATGCTAGTTGTTTTAATTGGGATCGGCTTTAGAAATAGCTTACTTATAATTTCTACTATTCCGGTTATTATCTTTGGTACTATTGGAATTTTATATCTCGCAGATTATGAACTACATAAATTAACTATTGTAGGTTTAATCATTGCGATTGGTATATTAGTAGATAATAGTATCGTTATCACAGAAGGAATTAAAAGGAACATTGATAAAGGTATGGACAAAGTTGAAGGAGCTAAAAAGGCAATATATGACAACTTCGCACCAATCCTTAGTTCAACACTAACTACAATCGCTGCATTTATCGTATTAGTTCTCCTACCTGGATTCCTCGGGGAAGTAGTTAACAGTATGCCTTTAACAGTTATTATAACAATCACTTTAAGTTATATTGTTAGTATGGTATTAAGTCCTGTCATCGCAGTATTATTCTTAAAACCACGCAAAGTAAAAGATAGACCAAAAAGTGGTATTCATGAAAGACGTATTAAAAAAATGATTTCTACGACAATCCGTTTTCCAGCTTTGTGGATAGTAATAAGTATAGCAGGATTAATCGCTAGTGCTTATTTTACTTTCCAAAATCAACCATTGGATTTATATCCTAATGACGAACGTAGTATCATCTATATTGATTACGAAAATAATGTGCTAGGAGACTTCGAGTCAACTAAGTTACTTAGTACTGAAATCATTAAAACATTCAAAGACAACCCAGATGTTATAAGTTACGCTTCCAGTGTAGGAGGCGACTTACCTAACTTCCACTTTAGCGCTGAATTGATAAGTAATCTCAGTCATTTCGGTAGAATTTATTTGAACTGCGATCTAAATGAAGAAGAGTTGTTAGACTATGTTATTGAACTTGAAAATGAATTTCAAGATTTTACTGATGGTAAAATAACGGTCAACATATTGGAACTCAGTCCACCAATCGCCCCAGTTCGAGTAACTGTCAGTGGTGATAACATTACAAAAGTAGATGAGATTTCCGCAACACTCTTTACCGAAATCAGTGAACTTGATAACGTTAAAAGTTATAGTTCAACAGTTAACCAACAAGCTCCTAAGTTCAATATTGCATACGATCAAACAATTATGAGCAATATGTTTATAACTAAGGTCCAAATCGATCAAGTTATCGCTCTCAATTTAAATGGTTTTGACTTAAATGTATTTGAATACAATGAGGATACTATCAATATTAGTATTAATAGTGATATTGATCAAGTAACTGATTTATTAGCATTAACAGTCTATAGTGAGACACTAAATCAACATATACCTTTAAGTACTTTTATCACTATAACCGAGGTAGTAGATTATAGTGTTATCTATAGGTACAACAACGAAAATGTATCTTTTATCGATTTATATTTCACAAACGATTCAAGTATTCCTGAACTAGAAAAAGATGTTAAAGCTATTGTTGATAACACTAATACTACAGGAGTAACTATTACTTATGGTGGAGAAAACGAATTATTCACAGAGATAAGCGGTGATTTAATTAGAGCTAGTATCATAGCTATTGTCTTAATTTATATAATAATGTATATCCAATTCAACAACTTTATAAAACCATTGATTGTCTTTGTTACAATCCCATTAAGTTTTACTGGTAGTTTCTTGTTCATGTTGATATTTGATACTCCAATAACAGCAACTGGTTTAGTGGGGATGGTTAGTTTACTAGGGGTGACAGTTAATACAGGTATTCTCCTAGTTGAGTACATAACAAGGCATCACAAAAATGGTGAGGATGTTAAGGATGCTTGTGTTGAAGCAGTATTTCTAAGATTTAGACCAATCATGTTAACTAGTTTTACAACTATACTTGGTTTAATTCCTTTATTCTTAACTGGTGGTAATTTCTTTAGACCATTAGCTATTACGTTTATGGGAGGAATGGTAACATCAACACTTATTACTATCTTCTTAGTTCCTAGTATTTACTCATTAATCTATAGTAAAAAAAGAAAAAGCGCATAATTGCGCTTTTTTTAAAAACTCTATAAGTAAATACTCCTGGTTTATAATCACTCAGAAATATAATTATACTATTGATACAGTAATATATATTCTAATTTCAAATATTGTTTACATTCAAACCATTAATGATATAATTGTTTTGAAGTAGGTGTAATCATATGAATAATGACGACAAAAGAAGGTATTTAATTTTGAAAGATCCCAATATAGCCAAGGGATTATTCATCTTGTCTTTACCAATAATGTTAAACAACTTTATTAGAACTTTTCATGATTTAATTGATATGTTCTTTGTTGGAAAAATTGCTGGATATGGTGAGCAATCAATTGCGGCAATCCAGATAACATTCCCGATTACATTTATGTATATAGCTCTTGCAATGGGATTAAGTATTGCAGGTACTGCTTTAATATCCCAGTTATACGGAAATGGACAAACCGAACAAGCTAAAAGATATGCTGGGCAATTAGTGTTTATTAGTCTAGCAGTTGGTATTATCTTAAATATATTTGCTTACTTTGCCGCTGAACCCATTATGGGTTTAATGGGTGCTGAAGGTTATACTTTAGCTGAAAGTGCTAAATACCTACGAATAAGATCATTTGAATTACCTTTTTTATTCCTCTTCTTTGCTTTTACATCTATTAGACAAGCTAGTGGCGACACAGTTACTCCTGTTATCTTGGGAGTTGTTGCTACAGTTTTAAATATTGCTTTAACCCCTGTATTAGTACTGATTGCTGGATGGGGTGTTGGTGGTGCAGCTTACGCTACACTATTTGCTAATGTTGCAATCATGCCATTTGGAATTAGATTACTATTTACCGCAAAAACAGGGATTACAATATCATTAAAATATATCAGTTATAATGCTAAAATATTGAAAGACTTAGTTAAAACAGCAATTCCTGCATCTATGGGACAAGCAATCACTGCAATTGGATTTGCTGTATTAAATGCATTCATCTTATCATATGGTGATTCTACTGTTGCTGCATTCGGTGTTGGTAATAGGATATCAAGTATCTTCCTACACCCTGTTATGGCAATTGGTGGAGTTATGGCTGCTTATATCGGCCAAAACATTGGTAACTTGAATCCCGAACGAGCTAAGAAAACATTTAAAGTTGGATTACTATTATCAATGGGAATAATGACTTTGGGTAGCATTGTTGGTTTATTAGTAAGACAACCTGTCGCAGCACTATTCTTAAATCCAAATGATGTAACAGAAGTTGTGGCTTATAACTTGAGTGTCACATACATGTTCTATCTATTTATTGGGTTACCTTTGATGGCTATCTTCCAAGCTTATATAGGAGTATTTAACGGTACCGGTAAAACAATATTTACTTTCTTATTGGGGGTAACAAGGTTATGGCTCATAAGAATACCACTAATTATTATTATGAGAGAATTTACTGATTTAGGAAGTAGTGGTATTTGGTACGCTATGCTAGCTAGTAACTTCATCATTGCCCTTGTTGGAATAGTCTTCTTGACTCGAATAGAGTATAAACCTAAAATTGAAATAGAACCAATCCTATCATAAAATAAAAGCGCTCAATTGAGCGCTTTTTCATTTATTCCACGTAGTCATCATAGAATCCTTTTTCAATTCGAGATTGTTCAAGGAATAGATTAATTAATTCAAAGATTTCTAAATCATCGTTACCTATAAATAATCTTAAATCAATATAATTGTCTCCTTTTATATAGGTTAAACTATCAGAACCATTATTTACAACCAAAGTGTCATATGCAATATCTATAGAACCATCAAAGTCTTTATAAAACCAATTGTAATTATATTTGTTAACTGATTCAAAAGTAAATCCTATTTCATTAAGTCCTAAAAGCATATACTGAATCGGATCATAATATTCAGCATTTGGAAGTTCTACAATAGTATTATTGTGTCCATTGAAGGAATATTCAACTTCAATTACTTCTTCCCCGTCTTCTATACTAGTTACTTTTATGTAATCAATATAGTTCCTAGAGTTAACTCTAACTTTCATTTCATATTCAATAAATGTAGATGTGAAGACATAAAAGTTATCCTCGATTGAATAATCTGTTAGATTTCTTGTGTGTCCTTGAATAAGTCTATATGCATTTTTATCAGGACTAACATTTAAAGCATAGATTGAGTTTATAGTTGGGTATTTAATGAACTCTCCATTAATCATCTCATAAGCTAAATAGGATACATTATGATAATCATTTGTATATGAATATACATTCTCATATGAGTTAAAATTCTTCAATCCATCGATTTTTATGTTCGATTTTCTTTTTAGATCTTCATCGTAATCAATTATCGTACACTCAATCGAAGTTATTGTTAGTTCATTTTCTAGTGCTATCTCAATACTAGTATCTTCAATATTGTATGCAAGCCCGTACTCATCTATATCATTAATACAAGATGCTAATGAAAATGTTGAAATTGCTGTAATTGTTATAAGTAAAAATTTTCTCATAATTATCCCCTTATTTATATTATATTACCTTTTATATCCTTCTCTAGCAAATCCCTTGCAGATTCCAAAGTATTAACTCTGTCTCTACTCAATTCTAGTTTCTTTAGTCTACCATAATATGTATCAGGCTCCATAAGCATTCTTTTAGAGTTCTCAGTTTGCTTTGTTAATTCATTCCGCTGATATAAGCAAAAAGAAACCAATGATTCAAGACCTTGTTTCTTATCTTTTTGTATTTCTTGAATAATTTTACTAATCCTATTATTGTATTCATTATCTCTTTTACCTAATATGAAGTGATAAACAGAAAACGCTATAGAAGCAAATAAAGCTAAAACTCCATAAATATTAAGTGAGGAAGGGATATTAATAAAGAAAATAGCAAATACTGTAATTATGCAAAATACAGAAAGAAAATAATTGTAACTCTTAATTTTTGTACTTAATATCATAGTAATTGCTTTACTCATAGAAAAACCCCCTCTTTTCATATGAATATTATATCATATTCTAAGTAGTTATTTAAATCGCTATTAAGTAAAAAAAAAACACTCATTGAGTGTTTTTTTATTCATCTTCTGTTAATACTTTTTTTAATCCTTCAGTAATCAAATTACCATGATCTAATGATTCATCATATTTGAATAGTAAATTAGGTACTTTACGCATTTTAACAGTTTGTGCTAATCTTGAACGGACGAATCTACTTGAACGTTCTAATGCTTTACCTGCTGCTGCACGTTTGTTGTCTGCACCTAATATTGTGTAGTAAATAGTTAAATAACTATAATCATTTGTTAATCTTACTTCTGTGATTGTCATAAAACCAATCGCATCATCTTTAACGTCACGACGATAAATATTAGTTAGAGCTCTTAAG
Organism: Candidatus Izimaplasma bacterium HR1; assembly: GCA_000755705.1. Taxonomy (NCBI): domain Bacteria; kingdom Bacillati; phylum Mycoplasmatota; class Mollicutes; order Candidatus Izemoplasmatales; family Candidatus Izemoplasmataceae; genus Candidatus Izemoplasma; species Candidatus Izimoplasma sp. HR1. The sequence goes on along the minus strand of CP009415.1, from coordinate 846,260 downwards.
ATACTTGTTTGTAAGTGATCTATTCTACTCAAGTTCTTTTAATTTCCTTTTCAATTGAAGCTTCGATGATATCTCCTTCTTTGATATCATTGAATCTTTCAATCATAATACCACATTCAAATCCTTCTCTAACTTCTTTAACATCGTCTTTGAAACGTTTTAATGTTGCCATTTTTCCTTCAAATGCTACTACACCATCACGTAAAACACGTACTAGTGAATTTCTTTCGATAGTACCATCTGTAACATAACATCCACCGATAGTACCAACTTTAGAAATTTTAAATGTTTGACGAACTGTTGCTTGTCCTGTTACTACTTCTTCAAATACTGGGTCTAACATACCAGTTAATGCTGCTTCTATTTCTTCAAGTGCTTTATAGATAATGTTATATAATCTAATATCTACACCTTTTTCTTTTGCAGTTTCCCTTACTTTAGATGTTGGACGAACATTGAATCCCAAAACAATTGCGTTAGAAGCAAGTGCTAAAGTAACATCTGTTTCTGTGATTGTTCCTACACTTGAACGGATAATATCAATTTTAGTTCCTTCAACATCAATTTTTTCTAATGATGCTTTTAAAGCTTCTATCGAACCATGAGTGTCACCTTTTACGATGATTCTTAATTCTTTTAGAGTTCCTTCAGTAACTTGTGCAAATAAATCCTCTAGCGAAACAGCTTTACCAACACCGCGTTCTTCACGCCATACTCTGTGAGCTCTTTCTTCACTGATTATTCGAGCTTTTCTTTCATCGTCAAATACCATGAATGAATCTCCAGCTTGTGGTACATCGTTTAATCCAGTTACTTCAACAGCTTTTGATGGTAATGCATTTTGTAATCTTATGTTAGTATCATCAACCATTGCTCTTACTCTACCAAATGTTGTTCCAGCTACTAATACATCACCAATTTTTAAAGTACCGTTAGCTACTAATAAAGTAGCAATTGGTCCTCTTCCTTTATCTAGTTTCGATTCAATAACATTTCCACTAGCTAAACGGTTTGGATTAGCTTTATATTCATTGATTTCAGCAGTTAACTGAATCATTTCTAGTAAGTTGTCTACACCTTCACCAGTTAATGCACTTAAATTACAGAAGATAGTTTCTCCACCCCAAGCTTCAGGTAGTAATTCTAATTCTGATAATTCTTGCATAACACGGTCGGGATTTGCACCAACTTTATCAATTTTGTTTACAGCAACAATAATTGGTACACCTGCTGCTTTAGCATGATCAATTGCTTCTTTAGTTTGAGGCATAACCCCATCATCAGCAGCAACTACTAAGATTGTAATATCGGTAACTTGTGCCCCTCTAGCGCGCATTTCTGTAAATGCAGCATGTCCAGGAGTATCAATGAATGTGATTAAACTACCGTTTTTACGAACTTGATAAGCTCCGATATGTTGAGTAATTCCTCCAGCTTCACCTTCTGTTACACGACTATTTCTAATAGTATCTAATAATGTAGTTTTCCCATGATCTACGTGTCCCATTATTGTAACTACAGGAGGACGTTCGATTAGGTCTTCTTCATTGTCGACTATTTCCATGTCTTCAAATCTTGATAAATCAGTTACTTGAGCATCTTGTAATTCATATCCAAAATCTAGGGCAACTAATTCTATAGTTTCACGATCAACACTTTGCGTTTGTGAAGCCATAATTCCAATCATCATAAGTTTCTTAATAACTTGTGAAGCTGATTGGTTTAATCCTTCTGCTACATCTCCTACAGTCATATTAGGAGTGTAGTATAAGATACCTTCACTTTTTTCTTGAGTTTTAACAGGCACATTGGAAATACGTGTGTCTATTTGTTTTTTTGATTTTTTAGCCATAAAAAATCACCTCTTTCTTAGGAATTTAAGTATTCTCTAAACTTCTTGTTAAATCCCTTATCATTAACTAAAACTAATCTTCTATTTTCTTTACCCATTGCTTTTGATATTTCTTCAGCAGTAAACTGAGTAATTAAAGTAAAATCATATATCTTAGTTTTGTCATTTATTTTCTTCTTGATATTATCACCTGAATCTGAAGCTAGAAACACTACTGTATTAGGCGTTCTTGCAAGTTCTTTTAGAACGAATTCTTGACCTAGTACAACTTTTCTTGCGCGATAAGCCAAACCTAATAAGTTAAGTATCTTTTTATTCAACAGTCTTTAACAACTCTTCATAAATAGTTTCAGGGATAGTTGTTTCAAGGTGTCTATCAAGTTTTCTTGTTTTAATTGCTTTTTTTATTACATTTAAATCTTTCTTTAGGTAAGCACCACGTCCATTTAACTTTCCAGTTAAATCAACATTAACATTACCTTCTTTATCTTTAACAACACGAATCAATTCTTGTTTGGGAAATCGTTCATTTGTTATTATGCATTTACGCATTGGTACTTTTTTTGGGTTCATTAGTCTTTTTCGATTCTTCGGTATCTTATTCCTTGTTCTTTAGCTACTGAAACTGACATAATTTCGATTTTCCAACCAATTGCTTGTGATGCTAATTTAGCATTTTGTCCTTTAACCCCAATTGCGCTTGTTAAATCTTTATCATTTACAATACATAAAGCTTCGTGTTTCTTTTTATTTGGATTAACCGCTACTACTTTAGCTGGCGCTAAAGCATTAAGTACTAAGTTAGTAGGATTTGTATCAAATTCGAAGACATCAATTTTTTCACCTTGTAAGGCTTCTAATACTTCTTTAATACGAGTTCCCTTATACCCAACAACTGCTCCAATTGGATCTACATTTTCATCATGTGATAAAACAGAGATTTTACAGCGATCTCCAGGATCTCTACTGATACCCATAATTTCTACTGTACCATCTTGAATCTCTGGACATACTTGTTCTATCAAACGTTTTACTAAGTTTCTATCTGTACGAGAAACAAATACTTTAGGTCCTTTTGTAGTCATATCTACTTTAGTTATATAAACTCTTAAACGAGAACCTTCATATATCTCATCACTTTTTAATAACTCTTTACGAGGTAGCGATGTTTCCATATTATGTCCTAAGTCTAAAGTTACAAAATCACGGTTAAACGATACAATCTCAGTTGTGATCATTTCATTTTCACGTTCTTTAAAATCATCATAAGCTTTTTCACGTTCTAATTGTTTTAACCCTTGAGTTAAGATTTGCTTAGCACTAGATACAGCGATACGTCCAAATTCCTTTGGTGATTCTTTGATAATAATTGTATCACCAATTTTAATCGTTTTACGACGTTTTCTAGCTACTTCTAAAGCAACTTCTCCGGGATTTTCTACAGTTTCTACTACAACATACTCTGCAAACAGAATAATTTCATTTTTAACTGTATTAAACTCGATTCTTGCATTATCACTAATCGCATGATCTTTTTTATAGGCGTTTAAGATTCCACGTCCCATAACGTCTAAGATTTTTTCTTTGGAAATTCCTTTATCTTCAGCTAATAATTCTAAAGCTCTAAAAAAGTCCTTACTGATCATTTGTTTATCCTCCTAGAATTTGATTGCTAATCTAATAAGATTAACATCAATTTCGTTTATTTTACTTGTTCTTTTATTGGAATGTTTTAGTTCTAAGAAACCTTCTTTATAACTTAGCAGATCACCGGATACTTTTTGTTCCATTGTTTCAATGTAAACATATTTTCCAACAGCACGCTTTATTTGTTTTTCTGTTTTAAGTTCGCGTTCTGCTCCAGCGCTTGTTACTTCAAGATTATAAGGTTCAGTAAATGGATCATCTTGATCTAAATGTGCACTAATCTTTTTACTTGCTTTAATGCAATCATCAATATTAATCACTGTTTCATTTTCAATCATAACTCGTAAAATATATTCATTATGTTCTTGAACATATTCAATATCATAGACGTCATAATTCAGTTCATTTACTAGCTTAGTTATTACATTTTTTAATTTTTCCATACTACCACTCCTTTATATCAAACAAAAGAGCGGGTTTTGACCCACTCTCTAACTCATATGCATTAGTATTTTATCATATTATATTTGTAAAATCAAGCACTAAACTTAACCTTATCTTATATGGACTTCATACTTAAAATGATGTTCCTCTAGAAGTTTTAAGATTCTTTAATCACGATTGATTCCAGCACCCATACTAAAGCGAAATATGCCGTTTCTAGATCCTCCTTGTATATAATGTATGATTCGGTGTTCTACACATTCTTAACAAGGACTGAAATTGTCATATAATGATTACCTCAAATCGAGTAATCGTCAAATACAACGAACACTGATTCATCCTTCAAAGTGGTTTTGTTGATGAACTTAAAACTTATTTCTACTAAAAAAACAAGCAGATACTATTTTTCTCATTGCTTTTTTTTGGAATACACAATGATATTTATTACTATAAAAAATGCAAACAGTATTATTCCAATTATTAAGTTTCCTAAATCATTCTCTACAACAAAATCCAATCCTTTAAGTATATAGTTTCTATAAACTTCCGCTAACAAAACAAATCCAATCATTCCAGATAAAAATGAGGATATAGCATAAAATATTATTTTCAACAAAAATATCAACGCTCCTTTTTTAGTTAGTAATGTAATGCATTATTATACTTCCAGCTACACCTACATTTAAACTTTCAGTTTCTGCCATTTCGATAGTAAAATTAGCAGTTGTGTGGCTTAAGACCATTTCACTAACACCACTACCTTCATTACCTAATATAATTGCTATTTTACCCTCTTTATTAATATTACTTATTGGTTGACCATAAAGTTTAGTACCATAGAATTTGTAATCTTTATTTCGCTTAATAAATTCAAGGGTGTTTTCATGAATTATATTCAATTTAAAGATAGCTCCTTGTGTACTTCTTAGAACTTTATCATTATAAATATCAACGGTGTTGTCTAATACTATTGTTTTAAATCCAAATGCCAAAGCACTTCTCATTAGAGTACCCAGATTACCGGGGTCTTGGATTTGCTCTAAGATAAGAATTTTGTCGCTTAATTCTTCATTTGCTATTTTAGTACAAACAGCTAAAACTGGTTGCGGGGTTTTGGTTTGTGCAAGTTTTTCTAATACTTGATCAGAAACATAAATAACCTTGTCCCCTTTTATTGCTTCATCTGTTGTGAAAATGGTAATTATATTACCTACTTTACTCGCTTCTTCAAACAAGTGATATCCTTCTACTAAAAACTGATTAGAAATATCACGGTATTTTTTTTGATGAAGTTTTGCGGTATCTTTAATTATTTTGTTGTTTATACTAGTTATTTTCATACTAACACCTCTATATTATTATACACTAAATAAATAAAAAACGGAGTAATAATTACTCCGTTTCACCTGTCCAACCTTGAATACCATCTGTTAAGTTATAGACTTCTGTGAATCCTTCTTCAAAGAAGATATTAGAAGCATCAACACTTCTATTTCCACTGTTACACATGATTACTACTGGTTTATCTTTGTCTAAATCATAAACATCTAAAATAGAGTAATCATCTTCGAGGATATAGAAATCGATATACGTAGAGAAACCACGAATATGTTCCTCAAAGTATTCATCTTTAGTTCTTACATCAATAAATTGATAATCATCTTTATTATCTAACATCACTTGCAGCTCTTCATTACTGATATTTGTGAAGTTTTGTTCCTTGCAAGCTGATAGGGTAAATATACTGGCTAATAACATAATTATAAGTACTACTTTCTTCATTTAATATCACCTCTATAAGTATTATATCAAATAATAGTTCGTTTACATACAAATTGTTCTATTTTGTTAATTTAAGGAATAAATCGATATCCTCTTTAATAACTTCTAAAGAAGTTTTCCAAAATTCTTTTTTAGTTACATCAATACCCGCCATTAAAGCAACATCTTCAACATCCATGTTGACAGTAGCTTTTAATAACTCATCATATTTTTCAGTGAATTCAGGTCCTTCTTGTTGATATACTCCATATAATCCTTTAGCAAATAAAAGACCAAAAGCGTAAGGGAAGTTATAGAAAGATAATCCTGTTGAATAGTAATGAGGTTTCCATAACCACATGTATGGGTGTAAGTAATCAGGATCTAAACCATCACCATATGTTTGTTTTTGTGCATCTAACATTAATTCTTTTAGTTTATTTTCATCTAAGAAGTTTGTTTTCTGTTCATCAAAAACATTTGATTCAAAGATATATCTGCTCATGATATCTACGATTACTGCAGTAGTACCTTGTAAATCAGATTCTAAGATTGATAATTTTTCATCACCTTTTGCATCTTTTAAAGCTGCTTTTTTAACGATTGTTTCGCAGAAAGTTGAAGCAGTTTCTGCTAAAGGCATTGTATAACTACCTAGTGGGTTTTCGGTAAAGATATTATCACCATGATATGCATGTCCTAGTTCGTGAGCTAATGTAATTACATCACCAAACCCACCTGTAAAGTTTGATAGGATTCTTGATTCATTGATTGGTCTTAAGTTAGCACAAAATGCGCCACCACGTTTACCTTTATAAGGTTTATAATCTATCCAATTACCGGTAAATGCACGTTCAGCAACACTTCTTAAGTGTTCACTAAATGTAGAGAAATTCTTTAAGATATAATCTTGTGCTTCAGGAATTGTAAATTCTTTACTTGATTCTCCTATTGGAGCATAAAGATCATACCAAGGTAAACCATTTTTATGACCTAGATATTCTCCTTTACGTTTTAAGTATTTTCTGAATTCAGGTAAGTAATCTTTCATAGCGCTAATCATTGCGTTTAAAGTTTCTTCTTTCATTCTTGAATTAATCAATGTTCTTTCAAGGGCTCCAGAATAACCTCTTTTTTCACTTAAAGTATTTACTTGTCCTTTGATCCCGTTCATTGCAAAAGCAACAGCCTTGTCAATTTTCTTATATGCTGCTAATTCTGCCTCGTAAGCAGCTTTTCTTACTTTGGGGTCCGATGTTTCCTGTTTGTTGATTATCTCTGGTAAAGTTAAAATTTCACCATTAAATTCAACTTCAAGTGTCGAAGTTAAAACACCTTGCATTTTAGACCATAGGCTACCACTTGATTGTCCTAATTTGGAAAGTAAAGTTTCCATTTCTTTATCAAGATTAAATTTATTAGATTTTACAGTATTCTTTAGATTATAAGCGTGTTCTTTTAAGAAATCGCTTGAATCTAATACATTATCTAATTCAGGTACACTTGATATATAATCACTCCACATTGTGTATACTTCTGTAAGTTCAGTTTGTTTTCTCATTAGTCCCATCATGTATTTACTACTTACTGGGTCTGTTGTATTTGTTGCTTGTGATAAAGAGATAAATGAAGCTAATCTTCTTACTAACATTGATAATTCTACTTGATTTAATAAGAAGTTAGTGATTACTAATTGATAATCATCACTTTTAAAACGTTCTTTAAAGGCATTTGTTTTATCTACTGCTTGATCAAACTTTTTTAAATCGTTTTGAAATTCATCTGATTCATAAGATGGATAAAGTTTCGTTAAATCCCAATTTTCCATTTATTTTTCTCCTTCTTTTATTATTTCATCTATTACTTCACTAACGGTGAAACCTAAACTAGGTAAATGAGGAGTTTTTCCTACTTCAACGTTAATAAATCTTGTGTTTTCGATAGTTCTTTCAACAAGTTCAGTGAAATCAAAATGTCTTTCATACTGTTCACATTTATCCAAACGAGGAGATGTTGTTGGTTTTTTTGGTACATAAACTGTACAACAATCTTCAAAAGGCATAATTGAAATATTGAAACAATCGATTTTTTTACTAATGTCAATTATATCTAATTTATCATATGTCGATAATGGTCTAATAATAGGTATTTTAACAACATCATTTATTACAACCATACTCTGTAATGTTTGCGAAGCAACTTGGCCAATGCTGTCACCACAAAGTAATACTTTACATTGGTATTTCTTTCCAACACCCTCAGCAATACGGTACATCATTCTTCTCATGATAGTAATATTGTAGCTTTCAGGGATATTGTCTAATAATGCTTCATGTATTTCTTTAAATGGTACCATATGCAATCTTATTTTATTACGAGGGGCATATTTAGCCATTTTCTCTGTTAAATCCACAACTTTTTGAGCTGACTCAATACTAGTTAACGGTGTTGATTCGAAATGGATACAATCAATTTCAACACCTTGTTTCATAGCTAAGAAACCAGCAACTGGAGAATCGATTCCTCCACTTAACATAAGCATTCCTCTACCGGCAACACCGACAGGAAATCCACCCATACCTTTTATTTTCTTACAATATACAAAAGCGGCATCCGGTCTAATTTCAACATGTAGTGTTAATTCTGGATTATGGACATCTACTTTTAACATATCAGTATTTTTCAATACATATCCTGCTACTTGTTGAGTAATCTCAGGACTTTTTATCGGATAATTCTTATCACTTCGTTTTGATTCTACTTTAAATGTAACTACTTTATCTTTTAATTCGCCCTTTACCACTTCAATAGATTTAGCTAATATACTATCCATATCTCGCTCTGTTTTAGAAACTAGACTGTAGCTTCTTAACCCTGAGACTAAGTTTAAACCGTTTATTACTTCTTCGTGATTCTCTCCGTTTAAAAGAATGTATAAACGATCATGGTTCTTCTCGTATTTTACATTAGGATTATTAACTTTTTGAACTATTAAATCATTTACTCTTTTGATAAATACTTTTTTGTTTTTTCCTTTAAGGGTTAAATCCCCATATCTTACTAAAATTCTTTCATACATATAACTCACTCCTAATCAAAAATATAATAACATAATTGTTTGCATTTAACTATGATTTTGTATAATATTTTAGTAGGTGATATTATGTTTATTCAAGTCAAAAAAAGTAATGATAAAACGAAAAACTATCTGATAATGTTAGATAGTTTAGAGCACTTTCTTTATGAGAAGGATACTGAAGTTACAGCCCTTAGTAATCTAAGTGCATTTTTAAACTATTTCCTGGATGATATCAACTGGGTTGGGTTCTATTTATACAACAATGATAAACTTGTACTAGGTCCTTTTCAAGGCTTACCTGCTTGTACTGAAATCAAGTTAGGAAATGGTGTTTGTGGAAACAGTGCAAAAGAGAGAATTACATATATTGTAAATGATGTAAATACATTCCCCGGACACATCGCATGCGACTCTAACAGTAGTAGTGAAATCGTTATACCTATTGTTGTAAATAATCAGTTGTACGGGGTATTAGATATTGATTCACCTATAAAAAACAGATTTGATCAAATTGATAAGGAATATCTAGAGAAAGTAATCGACAAATTAGTTGACATCGTTCTCTAAAGTATATATAATATACATTGCGCAAGTGTAATAATGGCAGCTAAATAATGACTTTCATTAACTGCTGAATGTAGCTTATAAGTGTTGTAAGTAATCTTTGCTGACAAGGTGAAAACATTAATACATTCTGATTAATAAATCATTGTTACTCTCGTAAAAAAAATAATAGGAGGAACACACAATGGCAAGATACACAGGACCAAGTTGGAAAAAAGCTCGTCGTTTAAAATACTCAATCAGTGAAACTGGTAAAGAGTTAGGTAAAAGACCTTATCCACCTGGACAACATGGACAAAGACGTACTAAGATTTCTGAGTACGGATTACAATTACAAGAAAAACAAAAAGTAAGATTTACTTACGGTGTAAATGAAAAACAATTCAAGAAAACTTTTAACGAAGCTAAAAAAATGCAAGGTAGACAAGGGGAAAACTTCTTATTCTTATTAGAATCAAGATTAGATAACTTAGTTTACAGAGTTGGTTTAGCTAAAACTAGACGTCAAGCACGTCAATTAGTAAATCATGGACATATTTATGTTGATGGACGTCGTACTGACATCCCATCTTACAGAGTAATTCCTGGACAAGTTGTCGCAGTTAGCGATAAAGCTCAAAAATTCCAAATTGTTAAAGATAGTTTAGAATCAAAAGTTATGCGTCCAGAATTTGTAAGTTTCGATGATAACAAATTTGAAGCTACATACATCAGATTACCTGAAAGACAAGAAATCTTATCAGAGATTAAAGAAAACTTAATCGTAGAATTCTACAACAGATAATTAAAAAGCATCCGATGGATGCTTTTTTTATTTCTTCATATGAGTTTATTATCTTTCAATTTTAGTATTACAAAGTGAATAGAGAAGTAAAAAACAAAAGGTGAGATTATATTCTCACCTTTTGTTTTTTGTTAACATTGCAATCAACTGAGAAATATACATTAATAATACAATTCCTGATATTACTGTAGTATACCTAAGCATAAACTCTCCTTCATAAACTGGTCTATAATAATTCATTAAGCTCATCATTGAGTTCAAAAGAACGTAATTATGCATAAACAGAACACCTACCACCATTAGACAGATAGTAACTTTCATTACAGCGCTTGTATACTTAGTTACTATAACAAATACTGCATATAGAATTAATGATAATCCTAAATACTTTATAAGAACTTCAATGATTTGAGTGTATCTATAAAAGAGTAAATACTGTGTTTGGAGATACCCAACAAAAACAGTATCAACTACTGATAAAATTAATAAACTATAAATTCCTCCAATGAGGAATTTGTGTAGAGGTATTTTCTTTATTATCTCTTTCATATTGAAAAAGAAATATGAGAATAAAGCCACTTTAATAATACTGACAATAACCTTATTTAATTCAAGACTAACGATTGTTACTAATCTAAATCCATAACGATGAGGAAAACTCAAACCATCATAGGAAATCAAAAATGTAATAGTTAAAGCAAATACAAAATATATTATTGGATAAACCTTTTTCATTATCTTATCCCCCTTTACTTTGATACTCTAATTGTAAATCTACAATTATTAAAAATCTAGTATTAATTATTTTGTATTATTTTTTAGTTTACATTAATTGTTCTTTGAACAGTTGAGATATTACCACTATCATCTGTGGCGGTGTATGTTATTAGATATACCCCAATAGTATTTAAATCAGGTGTTATATCTTGAGTTACTATAATTGTTTGTAAATCTGATGTTGTTACGTGAGGATCTGTCCATGAATCACCAACAGTTAAATTAATAACGGCATCTCCGTTCAAAGTGATAACTGGGTCTGTTGTATCTACAACGTTTACTGTTCGTTGTACTGTTGCAGTGTTATCACTAGCATCAGTTGCTGTATAAGTTATAAGATAAATCCCAACTAAATTAGAATCTGGTGTTATGTCTTCAGTCACGATAACTGTTTGTAAGTCTGAAGTAGTAGTTCCTGGTTCTGTCCAAGTTGAACCTAACTCGATATCAATGATTGCATCACCAACAAGATTAATTACTGGTGCTGTTGTATCTACAACATTTACTATTCTATTGACTGTTGCAACATTTCCACTTGGATCTGTTGCTGAATATATGACAATATATTCTCCTACAGTATTTAAGTCAGGAGAAATGTTTTGGTCAATAGTTACATTCTCTTGTACATCAGTTGCATTAACACTTGGATCTACCCAAATTCCAGCTATTTCTATGTTAATAACTGCATCCCCAACAAGTTCTATATAAGGAGCTGTTGTATCAACTACTTCAATAGTTATTTCAACAGATTTGCTGTTTTCTAATCCATCTGTTCCTGATATAGTATAAGTTAATTCACTATCTAATTGGTCAGTAGGAACCAACTCCGGTAAAGTCACTGTGCAGGTCTCTGATATAGACGACATACAAGTAACTACTGGTAATAAATAAGGCATTCCTAGTTCCGTTGTAGTTAAGTAAGTTCCAATCTCTAGAGTAATATATGTGCTTCTATCGATTGCTGTTATTGTTACTGTTTCAGTTGCAATATTTCCTGCTTTGTCAGTCGCTGTAAAAGTTACAGTGTGTGTCCCATGAACTGTTAAGTCTGGATAATTAGGAGTACGCACTAAACAAGTTTCGTCTTCGTCATCAGTACATGTTGCACTAATGATTGGTGTTGTCCCTCCTAAATAGAACTCTTCTTCATAAGGGTTAATAGTTATAACTGGCGCTTCTTTATCAATTCTTGTGTATTGCGATGTACACGATGATAGTAATAATATAAGAACTATTACTATACTTACTATTGTTTTTTTCATAATGATTACTCCTTTAATCAGTAAAAATCTTTTTTAGATTGAATCTTTCTATGATTATATCTGCGGTTATCTTCGCATCAATATTTGTATTCTCGATTCTAATGTAATTCGAGAAAGGCACTTCTTCGTCAAATGACTGGGTACGGTGGTTTTTGTATGTCTCCAGCATTCTTAATTCACTTGCTTCAATATCCAGTTTAGTCCATTTCTTTTCTAAACGGTTATGTGTTTGATTGCGATCTAATCTTGTCTCTATTCCACTATTTAACTCAATGTAACAAACGTTATGATCTCTAAAGATATTAGAGATATGATCAATATAGTCCCAATCAGTTAACATATCAAATGCCCAAACATAGGTGAAGATTAATCCAGGTTGGTTTGATTTAGCCATTTTCTTGAGGATTTTTTGACGGAAATCATAAATTAGATCTTTTCCTTCTTCCCATGTGAAAAACTGTAAGACAAGATCAATTGTCATATGATTGTGAAAAAGCTTATAACCAGTTTTTTTGGCTAACTCTTCTCCCACTGTCATTTTCCCAACAGCTTGTGGTCCAAAGATAATAATGAAATCCATAAATCCACCTCCTTAAGATAAATATTAACTATCTCTTACTTAGATTATAACAAAAAAAGAGGATTTCTCCTCTTTTATTTTTTTACTGCAGCGTTAACTAATGCTAAGAAGCTTTCAGCGTCTAAACTAGCTCCACCAACTAAAGCTCCATCAATGTCACTCATTGATAATAATTCATCAATATTAGCAGGTTTTACACTTCCACCATATTGAATTCTCATTGCTTCAGCAGTTTCATCGTTGTATAAACCTTTTACAACGCCTCTTATTGCTCTAATAGTATCGTTTGCCATTTCTGAAGTAGCTGTTTTACCAGTACCGATTGCCCAGATTGGTTCATAAGCGATTACTAATGCTTTGATTTGTTCTGTTCCCAAACCTTTTAAAGCAGCTACTACTTGATCTTTAATGTAAGGATCAGTAGTTCCAGCTTCTCTAATTTCTAGAGATTCTCCAACACAAAGGATAGGTGTTAATCCATAGCGGAATGCTTGATGGATTTTCTTGTTTACATCAGTATCTGTTTCATTGTAGTAAGCTCTTCTTTCACTATGTCCTAATACAACATATGTAACACCGATTGATTCAAGTAATGGTGCACTTATTTCTCCAGTAAAAGCTCCATTGTCTAAGTAATGCATAGTTTGTGCTCCCACTCTTAAGCTGTCCCCTTGTCTTTTAACAAGATCTCTTAAGATAGGTGATTGAGCACATACAACACTGTCCACAAATTCACTTGATGGTACTTTCATGTTTACGTTATAGATGAATTGTAAAGCTTCATCTCTACTTTTATTCATTTTCCAGTTACCAGCAATTATTGGTTTTCTCATTTTTTTCTCTTCCTTAACTTAATATTTTTTTTATATCCTTTAGGGCTTTTTCAGCATCTTTACCTGAGCAAACAACTTTAACGTCGCGTCCTTGTGGTACAGCTAAGCTGATTAATCCTAATATGTTTTTAGCATTTACTATGTCATTTTCGTATTGCACAAATACATCTGCTTCATACTTCCCTGAAACTTGTACAATCTTAGAAGCAAGAGCAGCGTGCAGACCAGCAGTGCTATTGATAGTTATTTCTGATTTCATTAAAAATACTCCTTTAACAGTTTGAAACTGTTATCTCTTTTTTAGGTTTGCTTATATTATTATAATTCGTCTACTGCAGCTACACCAGGTAATGTTTTACCTTCTAAGTATTCTAATGAAGCTCCTCCACCAGTAGAAATGTGAGTAAATTTAGGAGCAAATCCTAAACCAATTGCAGCAGCTGCACTGTCTCCACCACCGATAATAGTAGTAGCGTCTAAATCTGCTAAGATTTTACAGATTCCAACAGTTCCGTGTTCGTAATTTGAGAATTCAAATACTCCCGCAGGACCATTCCATACAACTGTTTTTGCATCTTTTAATATTTTACTGTATTTTTCTAATGTTTTAGGACCAATGTCTAATCCCATTTCATTAGCTTTAATATCATCAAATGAAGCGATTCTAGCAGGTGAATCATTGCTAAATTCTGTTGTTACTTTGATATCTAATGGTAATTCAATTTTACCATCAGCTTGCGCTAATATTTCTCTAGCTAAATCTAATTTATCGTTTTCACAGATTGAAGTTCCGATTTCATAACCTTGAACTTTAAGGAAGTTATAACTCATTCCTCCGACAATTAAAATTTTATCTGCTTTTTTAAGTAAGTTAGTAATAACACCAATTTTATCTCCGACTTTAGCTCCACCTAAGATAGCAACCATTGGTCTTTGAGGATCATCTACAGCTCCACCGATAAATTTGATTTCTTTTTCTAGTAAATATCCAGCAGCTACTTCTTCAATATTTGCAGCTATACCAACATTTGAAGCATGACTTCTATGCGCAGTACCAAATGCATCATTAACAAATACATCTCCTAAACTTGCCCAATATTTCCCAAGTTCTGGATCATTTTTAGATTCTTTTTTACCATCAATATCTTCAAAACGTGTGTTTTCAAACATTAGGATTTCACCTTCGTTTAAATTAGCGATAGCTTTTTCTAATTCAGGTCCTCTAGTAAATGGAACAAATATAACTTCTTGTCCTAATTTTTCTGCTAATATAGCAGCAACAGGAGCTAAACTTTTTCCAGCTTTGTCTTCTTCTGTTTTTACACGTCCTAAGTGAGAAAATAAAACTACTTTAGCTTTTCTAGCTACAACATCTTTAATTGTAGGTAAAGCTTGAACGATACGGTTATCATCAGTGATAACTCCATCTTTCATTGGTACGTTGAAGTCTACTCTCATTAAGACAGTTTTACCTTCAACTTTTAAATCTCTAACAATTTTTTTAGCCATTATTTTTACTCCTTTAATTTGATTTCATACATATTATACTAGAAATAGTAAATAATATCCATTAATAACCATGTAATGAAAACATTTTCTTTCACGTTTTCAATAAGCATTTTTCAACTCAAAAATTGTTTGTGCTCTAAGTAATTGCCTTTTAATTTTAACTAGTGAGGCATCTACCTCAATCTCTGTTAAATCACTAAATATTATTTTAGTGAAGCCGTTTAAAGATTCTCTAAATGACAGCACTTTATGATAATTGACGTAAATACAGTCATAATTTCTCATGGATTTTGTGGGAAACAAGATGATTTCGTCATTAACATAGATGGGTAAATTGCTTTTCAAGTTAAGAATAATTCTTGCAGCTTGCTCTCTTCCTTCAAAAGTAGAGAGGTTTTTTATACATTGATCGTTGATGTATTGCTTCAAACCTTTTGTTAAATACTTTGCTTTTTTATCTAAAACTAAGATTCCTTCTGTTGCTCTTTTTACGTATTTCATGTTTTATCACCCAATAAGTAAGTACCGATAGAATTGTAATTTTACTTATGAAAAAAGCAAAAAAAAGTGTACCTAAGTACACTAATCTAATTTCTTGTATAATAGATATCCAACTTCATATCCACTTGCAGTTGGCATTTCTTCATGCATATATAAGTCTTTCTTTGTATGACGTAACTTCCACATATAATAGAAATCACCAGTACTACCACTTAGGTACATAATAGACGCTATTCCAAGTGCAACATCTTTTAAAACAAAAGCAATTATAAGCATTGGGATGCAAACAATATAAACTGGCATCATTAAAGATACTCTCCCAGCATTAACTTTCACAGGTACTTTTGAGATACAATATGCCATACCACTCTTTAGGACTAAGCCAAATTTTATTTGATTCCAACTTGTTTTATTCCAAATCATAAAAGCCATGCCATGGAGTAATTCATGAACGATAACGTATATTAAAAAACTAAATAGTAATATTGATAATTCAATTAAATTAACCGTAAAATCCTTAGGCATAAAGACTATGACTATGATTATCCCAACAACTGTCATCAATAATGTGTACAAGTTTAATTTCATTATAAACTTCATTTTTTCCTTTTCCGGTATTATATTATTTTCAACTACTTCAAAGTTTCCTGTCTCAAAAGCTCTTACCGTTCCTATCTCTCTCATGTCATTGCTCCTCATCTTTTTTTACGTTTGGAGTAAACTGCTTTACTCCACTTCTAAGTATAATTATAACAAAAAAATATCCTCTTTCGAGGATATTTTATTAGTTATTTGATTTTAATCTTAATTCTGATTCTGGATTGAAGAAATGAACACTATGCATATCGAATGCTAACATAATTTCATCACCAATATGAATATCAGTACGAGCGCTAACTTTAGCGGTTAATGTATGATTTCCTACTCGTGCATGAATGTTTGTTTCAGCACCTAATAGTTCAGCTACGTCTACTGTTAGTTTTACCATAGAATCTTTAAACCCAGATAAATCTTTACCATCATCATGGATATGTTCAGGACGAATTCCTAAAACGATATCTTCATTTAATAATTTGTTTTCTTTGATTAATGCAATTTTTTCTTCTGGCACAGCAACTTTAACACCTTCACCAATAAAGAATCCTTTTATTACTTTACCATGAATAAAGTTCATTGGTGGAGTTCCGATAAATCCTCCAACAAACATGTTTGCTGGGTTATCATAAATATCTTTAGGTGCTCCAACTTGTTGGATATATCCATCTTTCATAACAACAATTCTAGAAGCCATAGTCATCGCTTCTATTTGATCATGTGTTACATAGATAGTTGTTGTTCCAATTCTTTCATGTAATTTAATAATCTCAGCACGCATTTGAACACGTAATTTAGCATCTAAGTTAGACAGTGGCTCATCCATTAAGAATACTTTTGCATCACGGACAATTGCACGTCCTAAAGCAACACGTTGTCTTTGTCCACCTGATAATGCTTTAGGTTTTCTATCTAAATAGGCAGTTAATCCTAAAGTGTCAGCAGCATTTTTAACGCGACGTTCAATTTCGTCTTTTGCCATTTTTCTCAGTTTTAACCCAAATGCCATATTATCATATACACTCATATGAGGATATAATGCATAACTTTGGAATACCATTGCGATGTTTCTATCTTTTGGTGCAACATCATTTACTAATACGTCATCTATAAAAAGATCTCCAGCAGTAATTTCTTCTAATCCGGCTACCATTCTAAGTGTAGTTGATTTACCACAACCAGAAGGTCCTACAAATACGATAAATTCTTTATCTCTTACTTTTAATGAAAAGTCGAATACAGCTTGTACACCGTTATCATAAACTTTATCCAAATTGTTAAATCTTAGTTCAGCCATAATGTTCTCCTTTAGCTAATTATATTTTTTTCTCACTGTAATCATTATATAAAAAAGAGAGTGTTTTAGAAATGTGCAAAATGCACAAAACACTCTCTTATACTCTAATAAACTGTAAATAGATCAATAAAACTAGAATAACTACTCCAATAATTCTTATTGTTGTCCTTCTCATCCCGTTATACTCTATTCTAATTCTAAAAATATTTAGAAACATTCTTGGAGAAACCACCATGATAGTAGCTAATAGAATAAATAGATAAACTAAGATATCATACAAGATATCCATTAGTATTTATATAACATATATACTGCGTTGGCACCTTTAAAGGTTTTAACGTTTATATGTGTACTTTCAATAAAGTTATCAACACGGTAATTCAAGGTATTTCTATGCATAAATAGTTTCTTTGCGCTAACACTAGAATTCATACTGTTTTCGATAAACTCTCTTACGGTATAAAGGACATCGTTATTTACTTTAGAAGTAATAAACTCTCTTAATTTTGTTTTTAGTTCTTGATTATCTTTTAATACAATATAGGTAATTATATCTTCAAAGTAGTAAACATTATGAGGTAATTCTTTGATGAAACTTTTAATTGAAGTTCCTAATTTGAACAGTGTATCTACATATGGTTCAATAAATATCGTAACTTCACTATCAAAATCTTCAACTAAAAGCATATGATAACTTTCAAGATCAATTGGTTCTTCGTTATAATAATCAGAATCTATTAGAGTTATAATATCATCTTTTATTGATTCAATGATTATATTGTTATTTAGTTCTTTGAAGAATAAAATTAGTTCCTCATTTAAGTTCTTTTGAAAAATGTAGATTTTTCTTCTCATAATATCACCTAGAATTATTATATCACAAAGAGATATAGGATTGTGAAGAGAATATGAAAAAAGAGCCATACAGGCTCTTTTTATTATTCTACCAAATCTACAATTTCTTGGAGATTTTCTTCATAGGTATTTGTGAATCCGATTGAACTCATTATTCCCAAGTATTGTTCTATCATATATACTTCTTTTTCACTGAAGTATGATTGATTGTATTTTGCTTCTAAATTAAAGATACTTAATGATAGTACCTCATTAGGTGCTCTTTCGGTTAAATCTTCATATTCGAAGTAAACGAACTCTCCATTATTGAATTCGACATTTGCTCTCAATCCAGGTAGTAAATCATCCCCATAAAACACATCGTAAAAACTACTAATTGTATCTTTAACAAGGCGATCCCAGCCTTCAATTTCCGACAGATTTACCCAGTAGTATTTTCCAAAATCAGAGTATTGTACTAATTTCTTATCGTTGGAATATTCAATATAAGTAAAATTTGTAAACATGTCTACCACTGAATCAGTTTGTTGTGTAAGTCTATAGTACTCTTTCGCTTCACCACTAAAATAACTATATACATTACTCGATGAGCTTTGTTTTAGCTGATAAAAATCATTTGTTGCAATATTGTAATAAGAACTTGCTATATGGATTTCGTTCTCGGCATCTACTGCCACTAACTCGTATGAATGTGACTCTTCGTATTCACCTTCAAGATACTTGGTATTAGATATTTTACTATATTCATTTGTGTCAGTATTCAGTTCCTTGTACGTCAGTTCTAATCCAAGTCTGTTACCTACCTTATAAAAGTAAAACTCCACATTAATCTCAATTCCACTTCTCTTATGTGAGAACACAAATAAAATATCAGACCCTTCTTTTTGAAACTCCAACTTATAATCCTCAACATAAAGACTTGTGCAAGTCTCACCCTCAGTTAAATCATAACAATCTCTTAGTCCAAAACTATAAGCTTGCTCTAGTTCTGTTGTAACATACCATAAATCAGAGAATCTTAAGTAATCCCTTTGCTCTGTCAAATTATAGTTTATTAGTTCATGTCTAAGATACTCACGTTTGTATTTGTTAACTACATAGTAATTTTCATCATCAATAATATCGTAATCACTATTGAAGCTAGGATAAGTTTCATCAAGATATTCTGCAATTTCTTTTCCATAACTTTTAAATAGATCTAATGCGTCATCATGTGGATCTATTGTTGTATTCTCAAAATAATCGTTCTTAGGTAATTTAGTACAACCTGTTAAAGGTATGATCATAATTAATAGTAATGAAATTAGTAATTTCTTCATCGCATCCTCCAAATAAAACAGCCCTAGTAGGGGCTAGTATTTTCTCCCTTACTTACATGAATATTATATCACGATTACACTGTAAGATAAATTTTAAAAAAAAGAGCCTAAAAATAGGCTCTTATAGCGATTTGTATAAGTTTGCAACTGTGTCAACATCGAATCCAAAGAATTTAATAGCTTCGTTACCAGGTGCACTTACACCGAATGTTTCAATACCTTTAACGTTTGAAGCAAATTGGTACCACATATCAGGAGCACCCATTTCTAAAGCTAAACGTTTAGTACAAGAAGCTGGTAATATAGTTTCTTTGTATTCTTTTGATTGTGCTTTGAATAATTCCATAGAAGGCATCGATACAACACGTACATTGATTCCTTCTTTAGCAAGTTTTGTTTGTGTATCGATTGCTAGCCCTACTTCAGAACCAGTAGCGATTAAGATACCTTCAAAATCTTGTGCGTCACTAATTACATAAGCACCTTTTTTAAAGTCTTCGTAAGTAGTTTCTTTTTTAACTTCTAAGTTTTGTCTTGAAAGAACGATAACACTTGGGTTCTTTTTACTTTCTAGAGCGCTTCTGAATGCATAGTTAGTTTCATTAGCATCTCCAGGACGGTAAACATTTAAGTTAGGAGTAGTTCTTAACATACTTAATTGTTCGATTGGTTCATGTGTTGGACCATCTTCTCCTACAGCTACACTATCATGAGTGAAGATATAGATTGAAGGGATATTCATGATAGCTGCCATTCTCATTGCAGGTTTCATGTAATCACTAAAGACGAAGAACCCACCACTAAATGCTTTTAAACCGTGTAATGTTAAACCATTAACGATTGCCGCCATAGCGTGTTCACGAACACCAAAACTAATATTTCTACCTAAAGGATTTTTACTTGAGAAATCTCCGTTAACTCCTTTAGCTTTTGTTGATTTTGTTAAGTCAGCAGACCCACCAATTAAGTTAATTAATGCTTCACTTAATGTACCAATTGCTTTTCCTCCACTAACACGTGATGCTTCATTAGTTCCTAATTCAGCTTTAGCTAGTACACCTTCTAAATCAACAGGTAATTCACCATTGATGATTTTTTCTAATTGTGCTGCTTCTGCTTTATAAGATTTTTTATATTCTTTGAATAATTTATTCCAAGCTTCTAATGCTTTATTTCCTCTTTCAACCGTGTTAACTTTGAAATCTTCATAAGCACTTTCAGGAGCTTCAAATTCTGCGTAATCGTAGTTCATTCTTTTTCTCATTGCATCTGTTTCTTCTTTACCAAGAGGTGCACCGTGTGTAGCACTTTCTCCGGCTAAGCTTGAACCAAATCCAATAATAGATTTAACTTCGATAATTGATGGTTGATCTTTAACCCCTTTAGCAACATTAATTGCTTCATTTAATTCATCAAGATCATTAGCATCTCTTACTTTCATATAATGCCAATTCATCGCTTTATATTTATCTTCTACATTTTCAGTATTAGCCCATTTTAATGGTCCATCTAATTGGATATCATTTGAATCGTATAAAACGATTAATTTTCCTAATCCTAAATGTCCAGCTAAACTGATTGCTTCTTGTGTTACACCTTCTTGTAAATCTCCGTCCCCACAAAGAGCGTAAGTGTAATGATCAACAACATTTAATCCTTCTTTATTAAAAGTAGCTGCTAAATAACTTTCCCCGATTGCCATACCTGCTGCCATTGCAATACCTTGTCCTAAAGGACCACTTGTTGCGTCAATTCCTTCTGTATGTAAATACTCTGGATGTCCTGGAGTTAAACTGTTTAATTGTCTAAATTGTTTTAAGTCTTCCATAGTTACTTTATATCCAGCTAAATGTAATGTAGGATATAACATTCCTGTTGCATGTCCTGCTGCTAAAACAAAACGGTCTCTATTAAACCAAAGAGGACTCTTTGGTGTAAGGTTCATTTGTTTTGTATATAGCGAATAAATCATTGGTGCCGCCCCTAATACGATACCAGGGTGTCCACTATTTGCCTTGTTAATTGCATCCATTCCTAAGAAACGAATGGCATTAATACTTTTATCCATTTATATATTCTCCTTTTATCTAATTCTTTTACTTGTACATTATATATGATTACTGAAATAAAATAAACAATTGTACTAACTTTTGAACTTTTGCTCACTATGAAAGGGTTTTTACTGTATTATCATGATTATTACAATTTATTTTTCTAAAGTGTTATAATATCTATTGAAGGTGGTGCTTTTTATGAGAAGAGGTACAAGTAGTTTAGATTTATTATTTGGAGTAATTGGGTTGATTGCAGAAGTTGTTGAATCAAGTTCTCGTAGTTCTAACAGACGAGGAATTAGTTCTTATACACAGAGTGCAAACAAAGGTCCAGCTAATGCCTTATCTAGATTACAGCAAATGGAGCAAGACCATAAAACTGGTGGAGGTCCTGTTTATGATCCAATGAAAAACAAACCTGTTAAAACTGTAAGTAAAGAAGATAGAATGGCAGCATTTGCTGCTCTAAAAAGTGGCAATACATCTCGTGAAATCAAAAAATCTGAGGAGCAAATATCTACAGAAACTTCTACTCCTTACATTGTAAACTCGATAGCAAGACAGGTAAAACTAGAAGTTTTACTACTTAGTTATATGTTTGAAGAGGATGATGGGAGAATCTCTAGGAAAGAGAAAAAAGCTATCCAAAAACACTATAAAACATATGCTAGTAGTTTAGATAAAGACGATTTTGAATATATTAAAGATATTAAGGAATCAGACAATTCTTTAATTAACATAAGAGCTTATATCTCACAACAAAATGTCACGGATTCAGAGATTACTGGTTCTATAAGAACATTAAAAGAGTGTAGTAAAAGTGGAAAACAATATTATCCTATAATCGAGAGAATTGAAAAAACTCTTTTAGAAAGTATGGGGTATTGATGGAAAAAGGTAAAAATCCAAATCAAAAACCAACAAACTACATTGATAGACAAACTGGTGGTATGTCAGCAGGACTTTTTGGTGTAATGAAATCTATATCAAGTGAGATAAAAGCGGAAAGAGAAGCTGTTAGACATCAAAAAATGATGGAGTTAGAAGAAAAAAGAATCGCCTTTGAAAATCCAGGAGCTCATAAAGAGACTCCTAGAAGCTTTTTAGAAGAGACGAAAAAACGAATGGACTATAGAGCAAAACTAGGTAGACTAGAAACACTACTACTTGCTTACGTATTTAATGCAGATGATGGCAAAATATCATTTAAAGAAAAACGTTCTCTTAAGAAGTTTTTTCTTACACTCAATAAAAGAATAACGATTAGTGCTATGGATGAGATAATCGAACTATCCAAAACAACAAGCACTCTAAGTGATATTTCATTGTTCATAAACCAACAACAGTACTCTATTGAGGAACTTGATCATGTGATCAATTCACTTCGAAAAATTTGTATTAAAAATAAAGAATACAATCAAATAATAGATCGTTTAGAAAGATCATTATCTGATAGAATGGGGTATTAAAAATGGCTGAAGGTCCAAGAATATCTGAAATACTATCCTATGCTCAAGGAAAAACAAATCGTGGAAAAGATACCGATATTTCTATGAGAAAAATTGATTCACAGTATATGGGAAACTTAAGAATAAGTAAGGAAGATACCTCAAGAGTATCTAATACTAGTACGAGAATCTCTGAATACAATAATAATGAACCCAAAAGAAACTATCTCGATGAAGCAAGAGAAAGAATGCGCAATAGAGCAAAATTAGCTAGACTAGAAGTTCAACTATTAGTTTATGTTTTTAACACAGATGATGGTAAGATTTCATTCAAAGAAAGACAATCAATAAAGAAATACTCTGTGTCTCTTAATAAACTAATTACTTCAAAAGATATGAATGATATTATTAGAATGTCTAAAACACCTAAATCACTTAATGAAATTCTTAATTTTATTACTACACAAGATGTAAGCAATGAACAGATTAGTAAGGCCCTTCACCTTTTGGAAAAAATTTGCAAACGAAATTCAAGATACAATAAGATAATACTAAATCTTAGAAGCAACCTAGAAAATCTTAAAATGGAGGGTAAAAATGGGGAAATTTAGTGCAAAGCATTTGGCTGCTTCGGCTGCTTATTCAAAAGCATTACGAAGAGCATCAAGCCGTGAAGATGCAAAGTATGTTCGTGAAAAAAATAAGCGAGTATCGGAACAACTTGGTGTTTTTGATAGACGTGGTGTAAAAGAAGAGGATTTAGACCAGGGTCCAGATAGAGATTATTTAAATGATGCTAAAAAAAGAATGATTCAAACTGGAAAGTTAGCAAAGTTAGAAGTATTATTACTAAACTATATATTTCATGAAGATGATGGTAGAATTTCCTTTAGAGAAAAACGAGCAATTGGTAAACACTTTTCAGGATACTATAAAAGAATAACTCTTGCAGACTCAGATTACATCAAAAATCTCTCAAGAACAGATAATTCTTTTTCAGATATTAAATCCTTCATTTTTCATGATGGTGTTGATGATGACACAATAAAAAAAGCAATTCATACTTTAGAAAAAACGTGTAGAAAGACAAAAAACTACAACTCTCTAATTCAATATATCAAGACAAATTTATTAGAGTATAAGATGTATTAATAAAAAAAAGGACCCAATGAAATGGTCCTTTTTTATAGAATTCATCTTCTTATTGCAGTTGTTTCTCCATCTAGTGAAAATACATCCACAGTAATTGTTTCTTTTAGTTGACGATGTTCTTTATCATTTATCATTTGGATTATTTGATTTGCAGCTATTTGACCAATTTTATATGTATCTTGTTTAATAGTTGAAAGTCGTGGTGAGATTAATTGAGCTAAGTCTATACCATCAAAACCAACTATACTAAAGTCTTTAGGTACACTTAACCCTTCATCATTAATAGCTTGAATCGCTCCAATAGCTAACATATCTGAAGCACAGAATATAGCCGTTGGTTTGTCATCTAACTCTAATAGATGATTCATTGCATTATATCCTTCTTCTATACTAAAATGATCTCCTGAGATTAAATAATCGGCTTTCACTACAAGATTGGACTTAATCATCGCTTTTTCAAAATACTCTTTCCTTTTTCTACCTATTTCTTGATTTAAATCGCCATAAATATGAGCGATTTTCTTATGGCCTAGATTTGTTAGTTTCT
This sequence comes from Candidatus Izimaplasma bacterium HR1, assembly GCA_000755705.1. Classification (NCBI taxonomy): domain Bacteria; kingdom Bacillati; phylum Mycoplasmatota; class Mollicutes; order Candidatus Izemoplasmatales; family Candidatus Izemoplasmataceae; genus Candidatus Izemoplasma; species Candidatus Izimoplasma sp. HR1. The sequence goes on along the minus strand of CP009415.1, from coordinate 821,401 downwards.
TGATTACTAGATTTACTCCTTTTTTATTATTAGAAGTCACTGATGAAATCATCGAAGACTCATGATCTATAACACAAACAGGTATCTCCGATTCTAACAGTTTCTTTAAATCATTACTTTCAAAATCAGCACATAAAACAAATACAGCTTCAACCTGTTTCTTTTGTGAATGTTGCAAGTAAGAACCTTGTTTAGATATAAACATAACATCGTAACCTTGAGATTCAACCCTTAGCTTAAAGCTTTCAAGTATTTTCGAGTAAAGAGGATGTTGTAACCCAACACCTGTTACTTCATCAAAGATTACACCAATGGTATATGATTTCTTACTAATTAGACTTCTTGCTGAAGAATTTGGAACATAACCCAATTCTTTACAAAGTTTTAAAATGTGTTTCTTTGTTTTGTCACTAATATCCGAATAATCATTTAAAGCTTTTGAAACTGTTGTGATACTATAACCACTTTTCTTAGCCACATCTTTAATAGTTACCATTACTTCACCTCAATCATTTAGATTTTTGAACAGCCTTAGAAGTAATTGTCACGATTTACGAAACATTTCGAAATCGTTTTCGTATTAATTATAACTCTATATTTTTCTCGAGACAAGAAGTTTCAATATAAAAAAAAGAGAAATCAATTTGATTTCTCTTTAGATGTTATCCGATTGAACCTTCCATTTCGAGTTTAATTAATTGGTTTAATTCAACTGCGTATTCCATAGGTAATTCTTTAGCGAATGGTTCAATGAAGCCCATTATAATCATTTCTGTTGCTTGTTCTTCTGTTAACCCTCTACTCATTAAGTAGAATAATTGTTCTTCAGAAACTTTAGAAACGGTAGCTTCATGTTGAACTTGAGCTTGATTATTAGAAACGATGTTATAAGGTAGTGTATCTGAAACACTTATATCATCAAGGATGATTGTGTCACATTCTACATTACTTTTTGCACCGATTGCATTTTTACCATGTTTGATCATTCCGCGGTAATTAACTCTACCACCTTTTGCTGCCATTGATTTTGAGATGATTTTTGAAGTTGTGTCTTTTCCAATATGGATCATTTTAGCTCCAGTATCTTGGTTCATTCCCTCACCTGCAAAAGCAATAGAGATTGTTGTACCTTTAGCTCTGTCTCCTTTTAGGATGCAAGTTGGATACTTCATATTAATTTTAGATCCGATGTTACCATCGATCCATTCCATATGTCCATCTTCTTCTACTAAAGTACGTTTAGTAACAAGGTTAATTATATTATTGGCCCAGTTTTGAACTGTTGAATAACGACAATATCCACCTTTTTTAACAAATATTTCAACGATTGCAGCATGCAAACTGTATTTAGTATATACAGGAGCTGTACAACCTTCTACATAGTTAATACTTGCCCCTTCATCTACAATTATTAATGTTCTTTCGAATTGTCCCATTTGTTCTGAGTTAATTCTAAAATATGATTGTAATGGTTTATCTACATGAACACCAGGTGGTACGTATATGAAACTTCCACCACTCCATACGGCACTATTTAAAGCAGCGTATTTATTGTCTGTTGAGGGTACTACTTTACTGAAATATTCTTTAAACAGTTCAGGATGTTCTCTTAGCGCTGTATCGGTATCAGTGAAGATTACACCTTGATCTTCTAACTCTTTGATTGTTGAATGATATACTACTTCACTCTCAAACTGAGTTGAAACACCAGCTAAGAACTTCTGTTCTGCTTCAGGGATTCCTAGTTTTTCAAATGTATCTTTAATTTCTTCAGGTACATCGTCCCATGAATCTTCTGATTTATCTGATGGTTTGATATAATATGTTATTTCATCAAAATCAATCACACTCAAATCAGGACCCCAAGTTGGTTGTGGTTTAGCTAAAAACTGTTTATAGCTTTTTAGTCTAAAGTCTAACATCCATTTCGGTTCACCTTTTACTCTTGATATTTCTCTGATGACTTCTTCATTTAAACCCTTACCGGTGTTTAATACACTTGTAGTTTCAGTTTTAAAACCGAACTTATAATCACCAATTATATCCTTTATTTCGTTTTTCGTTTTCTCACTCACAAGTAATCACTCGCTTTCTTCTACTGTTCCTTCAAAGGCTTTCCAAGCGATTGAGGCACATTTAATTCTTGCTGGAAACTTTCTTACTCCACTGTAAACAACAGCGTCTTCTAACTCAACAGTTTCATCATAATTTTGATTAGCTAACATGTTAAGATAGTTTTCAGCAATAACCATTGCCTCGTCTTTTGTTTTACCAATTAGAACTTCAGTCATAACACTAGCACTACTGCAACAAATACTACAACCAGTACCGTCATGTCTAACGTCCTTTACTATTCCATTTTCAACTTTTGATTGAATAGTTATATCATCACCACATGTTGGGTTCTTAATATGAACTGTTTTGTATTCTGGGTCTTGTTTTAATCCTTTATTACGAGGATTTTTATAATGATCCATAATTACTTGGCGGTATAAATTTTCCATGTTATTCATAAATATTCACCTCTTAGAATCCCATTTTCTTAAAGAAGTCTCGTGCGTTTTTAAGAGATTCTACAAACTTATCACAATCTTCTTTTGTATTATATAAATATATTGAAACACGCAAAGTAGCAACTACTTCTAGCCATTTAATGACTAATTGTGCGCAATGATGTCCTGCTCTCATACAAATATTATCTCCATCAAAGAAGGTAATAGCATCATGAGGATGAACACCTTTTATATTGAAACTAATAATTCCGGTTTCACTTGTTGGATTATAGATTTCAATATCTCCGATTTGTTTCATTTTTTCTACAGTGTAATCTTTTAATTCTTTTTCATGTTTTGCTATTTCGTTAAGCCCGATATTTGTTATGTAATCAATCGCAGCTCCAAGTCCAATTGCCTCTGCGATTGGTGGAGTACCTGTTTCAAACTTATATGGTGTGTCTTTCCACGATGCAGCAAATTTTTCCACATTGTCATTCATGTCCCCACCGAATTCAATTGGTGGCATACCTTGTAGTAAATCTTTCTTACCATATAAAACGCCAATACCGGTTGGACCTAACATTTTATGTCCACTAAAGGCTAAGAAGTCACAATCTAAATCTTTAACGTCTATTTTGGTATGTGGAGCTGATTGTGCAGCGTCAATGCTCACCTTTGCCCCTTTTTCGTGGGCTAGAGCGATTATTTCCTTAATCGGAGCAATATATCCCATTACGTTAGAAACGTGATTTAAGGCTACAAATTTTGTTTTATTTGATAATACTTTTTTGAAGTTTTCAATGGTGATGCGGCCTTCTTTATTTAAAGGTACATAAATAAGTTTAGCACCAGTTATATTACTCACGTTTTGCCAAGGCAATACGTGAGAATGGTGTTCTAACTCTGAGACGATGATCTCATCATCTTTGGTTAGATTGTTTAATCCATAACTTGAAGCAACTAAGTTAAGGGCACTTGAAGCACCTCTTGTGAAAACAACTTCATCAAATCGTGAATTGATGAATGTTGCTACTTTATTTCTTGATGCCTCGTATTTCTCAGTAGCAATAAAAGATATATTATATACCCCTCTATGAACGTTAACACCATACTTTTTATAGTATTCGTCCATTGTGTCTAAAACGATGTTTGGTTTTAAACTTGAAGCGGCAGTATCTAAATATGTTAAAGTTATATCTTCTAATACTGGGAAATCTTTTTTGATTTCATATGGATTCATATTATTCACCTAGTTTGTTTTATTTTCGACACTTAAGATAAATTCTTGTTTTAGTTTATCGGTTGTTAAAACTTTTAGTACTGGACTTAAGAATCCACTGATGATTAATCTTTCAGCAACTGGCAAACTTAGTCCTCGACTCATTAAGTAATATAATTGCTCATCATCAATTTTTCCAATTGCAGCACCATGTGATGCTACGACATCGAACTCATCAATTAAAAGTAAAGGGTTAGCGTCTAATCGTGAATTAACACCTAAAACGATACCATTATTTGATTGTCTAGCAATACTTCTTTTCATACCTTTATTGATTTTACCAATACCTTCAAATACAAGGGCTGATTCATTGTTAGCTACTCCGTAGTTTTCAATGTATCCTTCAGTTTCTTTAGCTAGATGTTCTACAAGTTGTGTAAAACTAGCTTCTTGGTTATTTGAAGTAATAGCAACTGTTTTAGTTGTTCCACTTGCGTAATCTTCTTGTAAAAATATATTTGTGTTAGAAACAGTAGCACCATCGTTTACTTCAGCTACTGAGTAATTAGCTCGGGCATATCTTTTTAGAAAAGCATTTCTGGTAATACTAGCAACTGATTTTTTTGTGTATTTACTGATTGCTGTGTATTCTAGTGATGCATTTTCTTTTACGATTGCATTTGAAACGAAGTTAATTGCTGTGTCTGTTTGGTTTGATAAGTATTCAAAATATTTTAATCCTGAATTGTCTTCTAGGACGATTCGGGTATTTTGGACTAATTCTATGTTTTCTTGAACATAAAAAACGTGTAAAACATCTTCAATATATGTGTTTCTTGGTACGTGGATTAGTAATCCACTATTAACATTTTCGACATTGTAGTTATAAGCTTCACCTTCAGTATCATTAACGTATTCAGTGTCTAGAAAGATATTGATTTTCTCAGGTAAAGCATCTTCATATGTCTCTACTGTGATACCGGAAAATGATTCATCTAGTTTTCTTTTTATAATATGTCCATCTTTTAAAACAATATAGTTTTTAAGATCTTCAGTTAATAGTGCTTTAATACTATTTGGTATTTCCTTATTCTTAAGAGGGATTAGTTCGTATGATTTCATTTATAGGTCTAGAGCTTCTTTGGTTGCGCAAACACCAAGCATAACTCTTCTTTCCTCTTCTTCTTTAATTACACGTACATCTTCAATACCAAGTTCTTCTTTAATCCAGTCGTAACCTTCTGTATCAATTCTTGTAATGATTTCCATTCCACCTGATTTAACTACTCTACCTTGCATCATTACATGAACTTTATCTGCTTTGATATAGTCTAATAATCTTTGATAGTGAGTAATTAGTAATAAACCTAGTGAATCGTTTTTCATTGCGGTAACATTTTCACCAACGATTTTTAATGCATCAACGTCAAGTCCACTATCGATTTCATCGAGGATAGCGATTTTTGGGTTTAACATTTTCATTTGAAGAATTTCATTACGTTTTTTTTCTCCACCACTAAATCCTTCATTTAAGTATCTATGTGGTAAGTCTTCATTCATTTTTAAATCAGTAACAGCATGATCTAATTCGCGAATGAACTTGAATAAGCTTACGCTTTTTCCCTCTGCCATTCTTGCGTTTACTGCTGTTTTAATGAAATCACTATTCGTAACTCCTGGTACTTCTGCTGGATGTTGCATACCTAAAAATAAACCAGCACGACTTCTTTCGTCGACTGACATTTTTAGAACATTTTTACCATCTAGTAATACTTCACCTTTTGTTACTTTATATTTAGGGTGTCCCATCACTACAGAAGCTAATGTACTTTTTCCAGTTCCATTAGGTCCCATAATTGCATGTGTTTCCCCACCGTTAATCTCTAAATTAACACCTTTAAGTATTTCTTTGCCATCTACTTCAGCATGTAGATTTTTAATTGATAATGTAGCCATAATTTTCTACCTCCTTGAGTCCAATTTATATTATATATTTTTATAAATAATATTCCAAACAAAATGATATTTTTTTTAATTAATTATTTGTAAAATAAAAAGAAGGATAAAATCCTTCTTATACGTACTGTTTAACTAGGTCTGTGATTACTTGGTATCCCATCTCATTTAGATGGAACCCATCGATTGAATAATCAAGGTTTAATTGGTCGAAATTATTCTTTAAATGTTTATTAATATCTACAAACTTTATTCTATTTCTAACTGCATAATTTTTAAGGTAGTAGTTTAACATTGAGATTTCTGAATTATCTCTTGAATCCACAAACTCACGGTTGATGTAATCATCGTTTGCCGGGTTTACTGGAACAACAGTGAGTAAGTATATTTCTGTTTTCTTACTACGCTTTTTAATTTCCTTAATTATTTCGATAATATTATTATAAACATCTTTTACAGTTCTATTATCAAAACCAAAATCGTTTGAACCAATTGAGATAAACAGTTTACTTGGTTTATATTTAATTGCTCTCTTATAAAGAGTCTCTATTAATGAAACAGTAGTATCACCACTAATTCCATTATTGTAAATTGCATATCCCTTAAAATATTTTTCAATATCTAAGTTTTCGATTACACAATCTCCAAGTAAGACAATTTGTTCTTTATCATAATCGCGATGAGCAATTTCTGATAATTTTAGATTATAATGCTTTTTTATGTTAGTCATATTCATTGTAATATACCTCTATTGTTGTGAGTCGAATTGCTGCTTGAAAACACGTTTAACTATAATAAGGGTCACTAGTGTTAACATAGAAACAATGATTCCTAAAGTTGTGTATCCAAGACCAAATATTATTCCAATAATCGAACTGATCCACAACGTCGATGCAGTTGTTAAACCAGTAATATATCCGTTTGTTTTTATAATAGCACCAGTTCCTAAGAACCCCACTCCTGCAATGATTTGTGCAACTATTCTTTGTCTTTGCACTACTACTGCTTGCATGTATTCAGGGTTTTCACCTAAGAAGGCTAAACTATCAATTACCATGTACTCTTGAACAATAGCCAATGCTGCCGCACCAAAAGCAACAAGTAAGTGAGTGGTCATACCTGCTATTTTATGTTTTTTCTGTCTTTCATATCCAATTAACCCAACAAATAATAAAGTTAATCCTAAACTTTGTAAAATGTATAATATATCGATTGTTTTATCCAAATTAGTCACCTACTTTCATTTGAACATATCATTATAAACGCTTACAATGTAAAAAGCAAGTGGGTTGGGTAAGTTTTTAGTAATTTTTACAAATAAAAAAGGTGGAAAATTCTCCACCTTTTTATTTAAATTGCTTTTTCTTATTCTACTGAGTAATCCATTGCTGCATAACGTTTATACATACTCCAACGACGTTTAGCTTCTGCTAAGTTTCCGTCTAATAAATCATCCGCTTTATCTGGGTTAATGTCATATAGTTGTGCATATCTTGCTTCATTCATTAAGAACTCTTTGTAACGATCCCAACTTGGATCTTTACAATCGATTTGGAATGGATTTTTACCTGTAGTTTCTAAACGAGGATCGAATCTGAATGTTGGCCAGTAACCACATACAGTTGCAAGTTTAGATTGGTTTTGTGAATTAGTTAAACCACCTTTTAATTTGTGTGCGATACATGGTGAGTACGCTAAAATTAATGATGGACCATTATATTCTTCTGCTTCTTTGAATGCTTTAAGAACTTGTTGTTGAGAAGCACCGTGTGATACTTGAGCAACATATACATGTCCATAACTCATTGCGATTGCAGCTAAATCTTTTTTCTTACCGTCTTTACCTGATGCAGTAAATTTAGCAATTGAACCTGTAGGTGCTGATTTAGAAGATTGTCCACCAGTATTAGAATACACTTCTGTATCTACTACTAAGATGTTGATGTCTTCTTTATTAGCGATTACGTGGTCTAATCCACCATATCCAATATCGTAAGCCCAACCGTCTCCACCGATGATCCAGTTAGATTGTTTAACGATATAGTGTGATAATTCTTTAATTTCTTCAGCGTAAGCATCTGTAGAACCTTCAACAAGAGGCATTAATTTATTAAATACATCTAAAGTAATATCTCCATCAGCTCTGTTTTCAATCCATGTAGTAAATAATTCTGCTTCTTCTTTAGAAACGTTATCTTTATTGTTAACGAAAACATTTTGTAATCTATCACGTAATGTTTCGTTAGCATGTCTCATACCGTAACCGAATTCTGCATTATCTTCAAATAAGCTGTTTGCCCATGCAGGTCCACGTCCGTTATCAAGAACAGTGTATGGAGTTGCTGGGAAAGACCCACCATAAATTGAAGAACAACCAGTTGCGTTAGCAATTTGCATTCTTTCACCGAATAATTGTGTAACTAGTTTAACGTAAGGAGTTTCCCCACATCCAGCACAAGCTCCACTGAATTCGAATAATGGTTTAGCAAATTGTGAATTTTTAGCGTTAGCTTTTTTATCCATTAAAGTATCTTTGTAAGAAACTTTGTTGAATAAGTATTCAGTATTTTGGATTTCACCTTTTTCCATTTCTTCATGGATTGGGCTCATCGCTAATGCTTTAGTTTTAGCAGGACATACTTCAACACATACACTACAACCTGTACAATCTAATGTACTGATTTGGATTTTGTATTGTAATCCAACTAAAGCTTTACCAACAGCTTTTTTAGTTTTCATACCTTCAGGAGCATTTGCCATTTCTTCTTCTGTTAATAAGAATGGTCTAATAACACCATGAGGACAAGCGAATGCACATTGATTACATTGGATACAGTTATCTTCAATCCATTCAGGTACATAGTTAGCTACTCCACGTTTTTCATATGCAGTTCCACCGTTATCCATTGTTCCGTCTTCATATCCTGTGAATGCACTTACTGGTAAATCATAACCTTTAATTGCATTTACTTTATCAGCGATATTTCTTACGAATTCAGGACGAGTCATATCTACTTCTTCTTCTTTAGCTACTAAGTTAGTCCATTCAGGTTTAACTTGAACTTCGATTAATCCGGCTTTACCAGCATCGATAGCTTTGTAGTTTTTCTCAACAACTGCGTCACCTTTACGACCATAAGCTTTTTTAGCATATTTTTTCATTAACTTAACAGCTTTGTCATAAGGTAAGATTTGTTCGTTTAACGCAAAGAATGCACTTTGCATTATTGTATTAATCATAACACCTAAACCAGCCTCTTCAGCTAATTTAACGGCATTGATTATGTATAGTGTAGCATTAGCATCAGCTAATTGCTTTTTAACTTTGTTAGGTAATAAAGCTTCTACTTCTTCAGGAGGGTTAACTGTGTTTAATAAGAATGTTCCACCTTGACGAAGTCCAGATACCATATCGTATTTTTCTAAGTATGAATCTTTAGAACAAGATACGAAATGAGGTTGGTTAACTAAGTAAGTACTACGGATTGGATCTTTACCAAAACGTAAATGCATACGAGTTACACCACCTGATTTTTTAGAATCATAACTTGAGTAAGCTTGTCCGTATAAATCAGTGTTTTCCCCGATGATTTTAATAGTGTTTTTAGAAGCACCAACAGTACCATCACTACCAAATCCGAAGAATAATAATTCTGTAGTACCTTCTTGAACAACGTCAATCTCTTCATGTGGTAATGAGTTTCCGTTTACGTCATCAACGATACCAATTGTAAATCCATCTCTTTGTTCACCAGCTAAGTTTTTGTAAACTGCTACGATTTGTCCTGGAGTTGTATCTTTAGAACTTAATCCGTAACGTCCACCAACTATAACTGGAGCATTTTCTTTACCATAGAATACAGATTTAACATCTAAGTATAATGGTTCACCAACTGAACCACTTTCTTTAGTTCTGTCTAATACTGAAATTCTTTTAACAGTTTTAGGTAATTTATCTAAGAAGTATTCAGTGCTCCAAGGACGATATAAATGTACAGTTAATAACCCTACTTTTTGTCCTTTAGCTGCTAAGTAATCTATTGTTTCTTCGATTGCTTCAGTAACTGATCCCATTGCGATAATAACATCAGTTGCATCTTCTGCACCATAATAAACGAATGGAGCATAATCTCTACCAGTAATTTTACTGATTTCAGCTAAGTATTTAGCAACGATGTCAGGTACATTTGCATAGTATTTATCTTGAATTTCACGAGCTTGCATATATACGTCATCATTTTGAGCTGAACCACGTGTAACAGGGTTCTGTGAATTTAATGCTCTTTTTCTGAAACGTTTAACAGCATCTCTATCAATTAATCTATCTAATTCTGCATAATCCATTACTTCAACTTTATTAACTTCATGAGAAGTTCTAAATCCATCAAAGAAATGTAAGAATGGAATACTTGATTCAATTGCTGCTAAATGAGCAACAGAAGCCAAGTCCATAGATTCTTGTACAGATCCACTTGATAAAATAGCGAAACCTGTAGGTCTTGCAGCCATTACATCTTGGTGATCTCCAAAGATTGATAAAGCTTGTACTGCGATACTTCTTGCAGCAACATGGATAACACCTGGTAATAATTCACCAGCAATTTTATACATGTTTGGTAATTTTAATAATAATCCTTGTGATGCAGTGAAAGTCGTTGTTAATGCTCCAGCCTGTAAACTACCGTGTACAGTTCCAGCAGCTCCTGCTTCTGATTGCATTTCAATTACTTTAACCGGCATATCAAATAAGTTTTTCTTACCTTGTGATGCCCATAAATCAATGTACTCAGCCATCGGTGAAGATGGTGTGATAGGATAGATTCCTGCAACTTCAGTAAATGCATATGCATTATGAGCAGCAGCTTGGTTCCCGTCCATCGATTGGAATACTTTTTTTGCCATTTAGCAATACCTCCAATAATATATTATTTATTTAATTTTATAGTGCTTACATACAGTTTAGATTATAAATCATTTTATTATTTTTTACAACATTATAAAATGCAATTTATTACAAATAAAAACACTTACATTTTACTATTTGTAACAATTCTTAAAAACAGTATATATTATTTGGAAATACTATGAAAATCAACAAAAAAAAGACACTATTTTAAGTGTCCTTAGTTTTTGATAATTAATCATTTATTTTATTGAATCTAGGAACTTTTCTGTTTTATCTAAATATAAGTTAGCAATAAAGTTAAAGTCTACTCCTAAATCAATACTTAAACCGATAAATTCTTTATATAAAGCAACATTATGCCATTGAAGACATTGGAATGCTCTAAAGAAATATAGTCTATTATATTCTTTTGTTGATGGTTGGTGTCCTAAATAAACTGGTAGTAATGAAACAGCGTGGTTAAAGTCGTTATTTCCGAAACATGCAATATCATAAAATGGATCGTTATTTCCGGTGAATTCCCAGTCCATTAAACGCAACCCATTATCAGTAACGACAAAGTTAGATATTTGTGAATCACCATGAGTTAAAGTTAGGCGTTTATTATCCATATATTCTTTAGATAATTTTTCCCATCTTTTCTTAAGTTTTAAATATCTATCTGTATGTTTATAATCATACTCTTCTAAATGTGACTCATAGAACGCTAAACGTCCTTTAGGATCATAATCATTTTCTGCTTTTAAACTACTATTATGAATTTTATGTAATACTTCAGCTGCTTTATTTAGGTAATCTAAAGGATTTAGTTCGCTTAGTGGTTTACCTTCAATATATTCAGCAATTTTATATCCTGATTCAACGTCTAAGAATAAGGTATGATTGTTTAACCCTAATTCATTAACTGTATTGATATTTTTTTGTTCAATAATTCTATCAACAAATTTTTCAGCATTTTTACCGGGGATACGAAATGTGTATTTCTTATCATTTATCTTAAAAACATAAGTATAGTTACTCATTCCTCCCATTAATCTTTCTACTACTTCTACTTGATTAGAATTTATCCCAAATACTTCTGAAGTAACTTCTTTAATAACTTGTTCGTTTGTCATCATTTGTATCCTCCTAAATTTCATATGTTTCTGATGGTATATCTTGATGCGCCACTTCTATATTGTAGTCTTTAATATTTAACCCATATTCTTTAAATACTTCATTATATGTTTCTAAAGCTTGTTCGTTGGTATTACATTCTTTACTTCTATGAGCTAAGACGATTTGCTTTGTTTTATCGCCAACTAATTGTGCTAAGTTATAAGCTGAATCATTGTTTGACATATGACCCTTAACACTATCAATTCTTTGTTTTAAATAGAATGGTCGATTGGAAGTGAATAATAAAGTGATATCATAATTAGATTCAAAGACATACATGTTAGCATTTTTAAGTAGTTCATGATCCCGGTTTGGCAAGTATCCGATATCAGTTATATATACTAGTTTCTCTTCTTTATATTTTATAATATATCCTACCGCATCACTAGAATCATGGGAGATGCTGATTGGAAGTATTTCTACTTCATTAATCATAAACGATTCATATGGAGTAATATACTTTAATTTAGAAGGGTGAAGGTTGTCTTTAACCTTATAATACATTCCTTCAAATGTATCTTTAGTTAGGTAACAAACGGTGTCTAATTTCCTTAAAGAAACATCTAATCCTTTTATGTGATCTCCGTGTTCATGAGTTATAAGAATTCCATCTAAATTTTCAATAGTTAAATCTCTTTGACTTAACCGTTGATTAATCTGTCTAAATGAGATTCCACAATCAATTAAAATTTTGGTGTTATTTACTTCAAGAAAAGTAGCGTTCCCACCCGAACCACTAGCTAAAACTGTAATTTTCATTTTACCACTCCAATACAATAGAAATTATACTATATTTTCCATTTTTTACAATAAATTCATTGTATTATATGTTTATATATATGTAAGATACTTTATATCCTATAATAATGGCTAAAATATATTGTTTTTATAGTAGTAAAATGATATTATAGATATTGCGTAAATAATAAGGAGTGATTTAACAATGAACAAAGGAACTGTAATAAGAGCAGGAATTATTTTCGGACTATTTGTTATTATCTTAGGGGCTGCCTGGATAGTAAGTTCAGTGAAAGACAAAAACGATTCTGCAGCTATTTCTGACCCAAGTGAAGCGTATCTTACTGTAGGAGATTATACGGTAACGAACCAAGAATTATGGGAAAGAATGTTATTAAATGATGGTATATCATATTTAACACAATACATTGAAAAAGAATTCTTCTTCGCTAGTGAAATTGCAGAAGTAACTGTCGATGAAGTTAATGAAAAAATTGAATTTTATAAATACGGTACTAACGATGAAACTGAATTAGCAGATATCTTTGCTGATGAAGATGTAAGAGCTAAATTGGAGAAACAATTTGAAGATAGCATGAAAGCTATTGATTATGATCCTTCTTCTATAGCTGATTTAACTAGATTCGTCGAATTAGAAATTGCTAAGGAAAACTATGTTAGAGCTTATGTAACTAACGCTAGTGATGATGATGATTTAGCTATTACTAACGATGATTTAGAAACATATTATGAAGAAAACTATTTTGGTGATGTTTGTGCTATTAACTTAAAGTTCAATAGTGAAACAGAAGCTAAAAATGTATTTAATGAATTCTTACTTGTACCTAACTACAACTCAGGTTGGGGTTTATATGATGGTACTGATGGAGATATCGCTGATTTAGGTACTGGAGATTTTGATGAAGATAATACAGTTCAATTAACTGAAGAAGAAGTTTTAACTCAGTTCATTAAAATGTATAACTACATGAATCCTAGTAAACCTGAAGTATTAGAAACAGAAACTGAAGCTACAATCTGTTTAAGCCATACTGAAGAATTCACATATAATTATAATGATATGTATGAAGGGCAAACACTTGGTTCTCCATATTCATTATTAGCTAATTATATGTTTGATACTTTAAACTTTGATGATGATGGAGCTAGATTCTCATTTACTTTACAAGGTTTAGGAGAATTTGAAATCTTAACTTATAAAGTAAGCCAAGAAGAAGTTCCAGTATTTGCTGATTTAACACAAACTGAATTAGATGATTTAAAATTAGAAATCGTTGATAGTTATATGACTACAACAATTATTACTAATATTACATCTGCTGTTTGGGATGATGCTGAATTTGAAATTTTTGAACCTATCTTAAAAATTAAACATGTTGCAAACGGTGGAGACGAGTACAATAACTCAGGTAGTACTGAAAAAATAGCTACAATTAATGGTACTGATATTACTGCTGATATGTTATTTGCTTATATGGAAGATAAAATTGGTACTTACTATACAATCGATATGATGAAAACAATCATGTTATTAAATAGTGATGCTTATACTGAAATCTACGAAGGTGAAACTGATTACTTAAATAGTAGTAACGAAACTATCGTAGGACATAGAGACGAATTCCGTACAATGAAAACTGCATTTGGTAGTGGAGCTTATGCTTCTTATGGATTTGACAATAGTATTTATTCATGGGATGAATTCTTAATCTTAGCATTTGGTGCTGATAATGAGAATGATGCAATCTTCAACTTATTCGTATTAGGTAATTTACAAGCTTACTTAGTAGGAGATACTGTTGATTATGCTAAAGCTGCTAATTTAATCCAAACTCAAGTTGATGAATATTTCAATCTAGATATCGTTCACTTATTAGTTTATACTGATATGGATAATGATTTAACACCTGATGAATTTAATGATTATGTTGATGGTTTAACAGGACAAGATTTATTAGATTATGAAGCAATTAAAAATGAAGTTGAAAGTGTTATCGAAGATAAATTAGATGACGAAATGAATTTCTCTGAAATCGTTGATGAGTTCAATGACAGTTTAATTGGTGATACTGAAAATCCTTGGGCTAATGCTAAAGCATACGGATTCCATATCTTAACTCAAGATTTAAGTTCAACTGATAGTTTAACTAACATTAACACAACTAGCTATGATGAAGACTTTGTAGCTGCTGTTAAAGACTTATATGATGAATATGTATTCTTATTAGGTGCTAGTGCAACTGACGTTGATGAATTATATGATGATGAATTAATCCAAACAAACTTCGGTTTACATTACTTATACTCAGAACAAGGAAGTGCATTTGAAATGCCTACTGCTGTTTATAGTGAAAGTGATGATTTAGATAGTGAATACCCAATTGAAGCAAATGGAGATACTTTAATTCCTAATGCAATTCAAGTAGGTCTTTATATCGAAATTGAAACTGCTGATCAATTAGGTAAAGCTACAGATGCTAAATTACCTACATCTGTTTATCAAGCTATTGATGCATTCTATGGAGCAACTTATGATTCTTATTATTCTTCAGGATATTATCAAGTTGTAGCTGCACAATACATCTTAGATAACAATGGTACTTATGGAACAAATAATACTGATAGCATCGCTTATTTAAATGATGTAATCGGAGTATTACTAGATTCAACATTCCCAGAAGGATTTATTGTTGATTAATTAACTAAAAACCTCAATTAATTTTGAGGTTTTTTTTATACAATATTATAAAAAAAAGACCTTTTAAAGGTCTTTTCTATAGTTTTGATTTATAGTATCTTTCACGGTCTAAGACAGGGATAGAAGGTGTGAATTCACCTGGTTCTATTTGTTCTAGAGTTTCTTTTAAAACTGTCATTTTAGAATCAATATTATCAATAAAGTGAAGAATTAATGCTTCAGGAATATTTGTTTTCTTTGGACTACCATAATTACCATAGTAATGATGAGATAAAATCATGTGTTGAAGTAATAATACTTCTTCTTTTTTTAAGTGTCCTAATTCATAAGCTACTAATTCAATTTCTTTTACACCCATTGTAATATGTCCAAGTAATTTACCTTCTTTGGTATATTCTGGACCAGCGTAGTTCGATAGCTCTTCTACTTTTAAAACGTCATGAAGTAAGATACCAGCGATTAATAGATCTTTATTTAGGAATGGGTAAACATCCATAAATCCATCAATTAACTTCATCATTGTTGAAGTATGATAGCTTAATCCACCAATATACGCATGATGGAATTTTGTTGCTGCTGGATAAAGATAAAAATCTCTTTCATGTTTTTTGTAGATTGTATCTACTACTTCTTTAATAACTGGGTTTTCGATTTGTTTTACATATTTCTCAATAATAGTTTTCGATTCAACTGAATCGACTGGACTATACTCATAGAAAGTACTCATTAATTCTTGGCGTCTTTCAAAAGCAATCTCGCTATCATCAATATGTGTAAACTCTAAAACTTCTAATTGCTCTTTTTCTTTGAAGATGATTGGTTGACATTTAAACTCATAAATTGAACCAACATCTAGTTTTGAGTTTTCATCTACTCGTAATGTGTAACCTTCTTTATTCTCTGCTGTAACACGTAATGTATTTGTATCATATGATGTACTATTTACTGTTTCTAATTTTGCATAAAACGATTGTTCCATACACTTCACCTATTTTCTTTTTAATATGTATGTTGTGATTTCATCTACGTTTATTTTAGCTAATAAACGACGTGATTTCTTACGACCATCAAAGATTAAATTGTATCTTCCTTCTAAGTCAATTGTTTCTTTTTCTTGATTATTTTTGAAGATAACAATTATATCATTTTCAACATCTTTTAATTTATAAATAATGGTTCCTGATTCTAAGCAATGAATCTCAATGTAATCCCTAATTTTTGAAGGAGCAGTTAAGCGGAATAAATCATATTTCTTTCTAATTCGGATTAACTCTTTGATTACTTCAATATCACGCATATTTTCATCAACTAGATTCCAATCAACTAGGTTAATTTTATCTGGTGATTTATAAGAGTTTTCTACACCTTGTTTAGTTCTATAAAACTCCTGTCCACAATGAATAAATGGAACACCTTGCGAAAGGATAACCATTGCTGTAGCTAGTCTTTGACGTTTTTTAATTTCGTCTTCTTTAACATCTACTCCTAAAGCACCAATTGCCTTATCGTAGAATGAGTTATTATCATGACATTCAACATAATTAATTGATTGTGATGGATAACGGAATAAGAATTTATGGTTTGCGCTACCAAGAATTATATTTTTAATATCATCTAATTTAGCATTAGAACCAAGGGCATAACCTTTTTGTTTTGAATCAAAAGTTGCACCTTTAATAAGTTCTCTTGTTTTATCATTGAAATGTCCAATGTTAAATAACAAATGTTTATTATACATATGAGCGCTTCGTTCATAACCAATTTCAGTTGGCATTCTCCAACCTTCACCATAAACGATTATATCTTTTCTAAAACGGTCTAGTTTTTGACGTAAGGTATTCATTGTTTTAATATCAATTAATCCCATTAAATCAAATCTAAAGCCATCTACTTTGTATTCTTTTGCCCAGTACATAACGCTATCAATGATAAACTTTCGAACCATTTTTCTTTCTGTAGCTAGATCATTTCCACAACCAGAGCTATCAGTCATTAATCCTTGTTCGTCAAAACGATATCCGTAACCTGGAATGATTTTCTCAAAAGCAAACCATTTGTGATCAAAGACATGATTAAAGACAACATCCATAACTACTCTTAAATGATTTTTATGTAAGTTATCAATTAGTTCTCTTAACTCATTGATTCGGGCGTAAGGATCGTCAGGATCAGTACTAAACCATCCTTCAGGTACATTATATTGTTCAGGGTTGTAACCCCAATTATAATGTTTTGTTGGATCAGATTCATCTACTCCACCAAAATCATAAATAGGTAATAACTGAACATGGGTAATTCCTAAATCGATTAAATAATCTAATCCAGCTTTATTTCCTTGTTTAGTTGTTAACCCTGGCTCTGTGTAAGATTTATATAAACCGGGATATGTTGCATTTGTCGAATCACTAATCGTAAAATCTCTAACATGTGATTCATAGATTACGGCATCATTCGGTACACCACTAAATTTAGGTCTTTGTTGACGCATTTTATATAGTTTAGCAGGGTCGATAACATAACTATATTCAGCGTTAGCATTTGAACTAATTCCGTATGGATCTACTAATGTATGTTCTTTACCATTTACGTAACTGATATAACGGTATTTATAACCTTCATAATCACCGCGTAAACGTAAATACCAAACACCCTGATTATCATATTCCATTGGAACTATTTCGCTTGCACCTTGTTTATCAACTAATTCTAGTTTCATATACTTAGCTACCGGTGTCCAAATTTTAAATTTAGTACGGTCTCTTCGATAACTAGAACCTAAATCAGTATTTTCGTAATAATAAATATCATCGAATAATTCAGTGCGAACTATTTTCCCTGTGAATAACTCACTAGATTCATTATTATCATCAAAAATATGATACATATGATTTAATAAAATGTACCCGTCAAATCTTGTTATATACTTTCTTTCGTTCCCTAATAACTCTGTAGAGATGATTTCTAAATCAATCTCTTCATCATTCCCGATTACTTTAAATGATTTTACAAAGTCATCACGGTATTTATTGGGAACAATTACCGTTATTTGACTAAAATCATCTAAGTACGAATAAAATTTGCTACTCATTGAGATCTCCCATTTCTTTTTGTAATTCTGCTACTCTTCTTAAAGAGAATTGTTTTAATACTTCATACTCGTTAGGCATTATACCCATAATTACATTATAAAGCAAGTCATCAATTACTAAACTAATTAATCTTCGGTTATTCATCGTTGTTAGAGCTAAGATGTCTTGTCCTTTGAATTTAAGATCACATACATCCATTACTGGCATATCTTTGTACATGTCCATAATAAATTGCTTTTGATCTTTATATCCTAGTAAGACATTGATTCTGTTTGTAAGTAAACATGGATCTAATTTATTTGAAAATAGTATATATTTATTAAATTCGTTTTCTTTTGTTACTTCATGTAAGTTAACTACCTGTTTAATAAGTCGGTAGTTGTTATTACTAAAACGCCAAGTATCTTCTAAATCTCCTAAAATGTCAGAGATAATAAACACTTCTAAAGGATAGACAAATTCTTTTATGTTACTGATGTATTCTAAACCTTTATCTATACCGTATAACTCTTCACTAATACCTGTTTTGACTAAATATTTAATAGCTTTCTTTTGATAATCACCATTAAATATTTTGTCCAGTTCAACCATAATTCTCTCGATTGTTACAGTCTTTACTAAATGTTTTAAAGAAGTTATTGCGGCTAAGGTTTCTAATTCAATATCAAAACCTAGTTTACTGACAAAACGAAAAGCTCGTAATATTCTAAGGGCATCTTCATTAAGTCTTTCTTTAGGGTCATTGATTGTTCTTATAATTTTATCTTCAATATCTTTTAAACCATTAAATTTATCATTGATATTTTCATTTTCATCCATATATAATGCATTCATAGTAAAATCACGACGTTTAATATCATCAAAGACTTCTTTAGAAAAAGATACGTCTTTAGGATAACGATGTTTAGCGTATTCACCCTCTAAACGAAATGTCGTTACTTCATATTTATGATCATCAATTATAACTGTAACTCCTCCAAATTTTCTACCAGTATTTTTGACATTTTCAAATACTTCATCTACTTCTTCAGGAGTTGCACTTGTTGTTATATCGATATCATCTGATTTCAAGCCTATGACTTTGTCTCTAACATAACCACCAACGATATATGCGTCATAGCCTTTAGACTTTAATCTTTTTAAGATTCCTTTTGCATTTTCAAAATATCTATTCACTTAAATCACCAATAAAAATTATACTATACATATAGAAAGATTTCCACAAATAGCGTATTTTTTTCTTTTAAGAAGTGTTATACTTAAATCGGTGATTTGATGAGAAGTGTAAAAGAAACTATTAGTAGCGAAACAGTCATAAACAAGAGTAGCTTTATCTGTTATTTAACACCTGTAGGTAGTGTTAAAACAGTAAATTCTATCCTTAAGGAATTACGTTCTGAACATCCTAATGCAAATCATCATTGCTACGCATATATTATTGGTAAGAATCAAGAAATCCAAAAATATAGTGATGACGGAGAACCAAGTAAGACTGCCGGTATGCCAATGATTGAAGTTTTAAAGAAACAACAACTCACAAATATTCTTGCTGTAACGGTTAGGTATTTTGGTGGTATAAAATTAGGTGCGGGTGGACTTGTTAGAGCTTATACTAAAAGTGTAAGTGAAACAGTTATTGAAGCCACTTTTACCATTTTAGTACAATACACCAAAATGAATATAATTATCCCGTTTGATCAAATTGGAAATGTGGAGAAATACCTGAGAGATAGTTACCACCTTATTAATACTGAATATACTAATGAAGTAATTTATACGATTGAATTGAAAAGTGAAAATTTAGCGAAAATGAAAAACACTATTACTGAACACACTAAAGGTGTTGCTAAATATAAGTATATTGATGAGTACGAAAGATACGAATAAAAAAAGCAGACAATTTGTCTGCTTTTTAATTGGTTAAATTTATTGATAATTCAATAACATGCATTAATGATCTTGTTAGTAAGTATGTAAATATAACAACAACAAAGAAATATAATAATTGCATTCGTCTTGGTTGTGTTCCTTTCTTAAACAATTTATCGAATTGAAGTGTATTAAGAAGTTGTAGATTAATAACTAAAAAGATAAAGAATAATCCTAATTCAAATAGTGTTAATAACAGATCGTTCATAAGCGTCTCCTAACTAGTTGTATCATCAACTGGTGGTAATACATAAGCTCCAGTTTCAATAGCAATTACGATATTATTTGGAAGGCAAGTTAGAGGGTATAAAGTTGAGTTTGTCCACCCTTGAGTTTGACAAATATGTTTTGGACTTTCCTCATCAATTACCTTTACTCTATTATTATCATATTTAATGATTACTCCGTATGGATTAGATCCTTCAACATGAAAAATAAATTCATCCTCATCAATCTCAATAATTCTAGTATTATCGAAGATTTTATAAGAACCATCTTCTAATTTAATCTCTAATATCTTTGTACTGTTATAGTAAACAGCTGCAACACCATCTTCGATTGTGTTCTCACTATTTAGCTGTCTAAATATTAACCAACTACTTAATGCAGCAATTAATATAACAGTAATTAATATAATATCTGATTTCTTCATATAATCACCTTTTTATTTTGTCATTATATTATAACATATCTATAAGATAAGAAGAAAGAATTCGAATAACAAACACACTTTTTTTATTTTCTTTATTTACTTTACTTTTTTAATACATTTAGTTCTTATACTAACTTTATATTAATTTAATTTTTTTTATTTAGAATATTCATTAACGGCTTTATTAAAGGGTTTCGTATTAACTGAAAACATTGACATTTAGTAAACAAACTATTATAATTATAGAGAATTAAAAAAAATAATATTAGGAGGAATTTTTTAATGAAAAAGTTATTAGCATTATTTGCTGCTATCGCTTTAACACTTACATTAACTGCATGTGGTGGAGAAGCAAAATTACCTGCACAAGGTGAAATTGATATGACAAATGTTGATGAGTACTTAAACAGAGAAAACGTACAATACGTTGACTTAAGAAACTTTGATGACAAATTAAACAAAGGGTATATCGCAGGATTCGAATTTATTCCATTCTTCGATTACTTACAAGCTGAAGGAATCATTACTGGACAAGGTGACACTACTGCTGTTGGTGATGCAACTAGATTAGAAGCTTTATTTGATAAAGACGCTGAAGCAATTTTCTTAATGTGTCAATCAGGAGGACGTGCTGGTTGGGTTAAAGCTGCTTTAGAATCATTAGATTATACTAACGTTTATAACGTTACAGGATTTGGAACTTACGAAGGTAACAACGTTGTTACTGGAGACGGATCTTACGTATTAGAAAACGAAGTATATGGTACTTACACTCCTGGTGTATATGTTGCTTCTGCTCCTGCAGATTCACACGGGAATGTTTACTTTGTAGTATTAACTATTAGCGCTAACGGTGGAATCGAAGCTTTATACATTGATTCAGCTGTTCCGGGTGAAGAAGGTTCTACAAAACAAACTTTAGGTGATGCTTACAACATGGTTGCATTTAGTGATCCTACTGCAATCGCTGAATGGTATGTTCAAGCAAACACTTTATCTGCTGCAATCGTTGCAAACCAAGGTTTCGACGCTGCATGGGCTACTGATGGTTTAGCTGGAGTATCAATCGGATATGACGAAATTGAAGTAGCATTCAATGCTGCATTAGTTTTAGCTGAATAATTACTAACTTAAACACAAAACTAAAAGAGAAACTTAATTGTTTCTCTTTTTTCTATGATTTTTTTAGTTCTAAGCAATTCTAAGGCTATACTATCAATCTATACTCATATGCGAAGTAAATCAAATATAAGGTAAAAAAAAGAACGTTCAAATGAACGTTCTTTTACTATTACATTTTAACTTTTATTGCATCTACTCCATTAGCATCGTTATCATATGTTTCTAAGAACTCTGCGATATCTTCTCTCATTTCTGCTGTACCTGGTTTGCATTGTGATAATTTAGAATCTTCATTAAGAATAGCTTGTGCCATTGCTTTACAACCGGGATTACCACATAAACCACAGTTTTGGTTTGGTAGTAAATCAACGATTCCTTGTAGTCTAGGATCTTCTTCTACATGAAGGGCAACACTTGCTCCCCATAGTAATAAGGCTAAGACAACACTAACGACAGCAGCTAAAATAATTACATATACCATTATACAATTCCTCCAAATCCAACGAAGATCATAGCCATGATGAAGGCAGTGATTAACGCGATTGGAATACCTTGCCAGTTACGTTTGATTGGATAAGCAGCCATTTCTTCACGGATAGCACTGAATAAGAATATTACAAGTGCATAACCGATTGAAATACCTAAAGCATAAACAGTTGCTTCAAAGAATGTTGGAACTTGTCCTGCAGCCATTAAGATTTTACTTGAACCTGTACCATTAACAGTAACATCAATTGCTACCCCTAATACCGCACAGTTAGTTGTAATTAATGGTAAGTAAACTCCAAGTGCACTGTAAACAGTAGCACTAAATCTTTTGATAACCATTTCTACTAGTTGAACAAATGAAGCGATTACTAAGATAAATACGATTGTTGATAGATATTCAATACCGTTAGGTACTAATACTTTATGATAAATTACATAAGCAATCATTGTACTTAATGTGATTACGAATGTTACAGCCATACCCATTGATAAAGCACTTGATTTCTTAGTTGAAACTCCTAAGAATGGACAAAGACCATAAAACTGGTTTAATACAACGTTACTAACGAAGATTGCACCAAATGCGATTGCGAGAACACTCATCTATGCCACCTCCTGTTGTTGTTTGTCTTCTTTGTTAAAGCGGATCTTATTAACTTGTGCTACTAAGATTCCGAATACCAAGAATGCACCAGCTGGAGCTACTAAAATTGAAATTTGATACGTTTCAGGGATTAATTGTAATGCTAAGTCTCCCCAAATTGTAATAGAACCTGAACCTAGTAATTCACGGAAGAACGCAATTAATACGATACCTCCTGTAAATCCTAAAGCCATTCCAAGTCCATCAGCCATTGATTTAACTGGACCATTTTTAGAAGCAAATGCTTCTGCACGTCCTAAAATTAAACAGTTAACTACGATTAAACTTAAGAATGTTCCTAGTGATGCTGCTAAATCTGGTACAAATGCATTCATTAACATTTCTAATACTGTAACTAATGAAGCGATTACTACGATATAAATCGGAATACGTACTTCATTTGGTACAAAGTCTCTAATTAATGAAATTATTAAGTTTGATAATACTAATACGAATATAACACCCGCACCCATTCCAAGTGCATTCTCAACACTACCTGTTACAGCAAGTGTTGGACACATTCCAAGGAATTGGACAAATGTTGGATTTTGCTTGAAGAATCCAGCTGTGAACACTTCTTTTAATGATTTTGGTTTTCTAGCCATTAAGAAGCACCTCCTACTGAATTGTCTGTGTGGAATTTAAGAATTTGATATACACTATCGATTAAACCGAAGTGAGTATCGTCTCCACCTGTTGTTGTTGATACACCTGAAACTGCATCAATGTCTGTTGAAGTACCAAATGTCGGATCTGTAGCTGGTGTGTAATTAGCAACAAATGTTCCATCATCTAAGCCTTCAAAGTTTAGAAGCCAATCACTTGTTCTAAAGTCATCACCTTCGCTACCATCATAGAAACCAAATCCAGCATTAATCCAAGTTTCGTCTCCTGAGTAAACATTAATTTTTACAGTTGTTCCTGTTAAATCAACACCAATTGTATATAGTATGTCTGAATTGTTTCCAACATATTTTCCGGCATATACATATCCAAGTAATGCTGCTTCTGCATCATATGCTTCATATACATTAACAATTCCGTTTTTATAAGTATAATCACTGTAGATAGTTGTGAATGAAACTGCATCAGGGAATGCTGGAAGTAAATTAGCATCAGCTATTACAACGTCATCACGTAAAGGATATTTCTCATCGTGGTATGTTCCTACTTGATTTAAAGTAGCTTCGATACTAGCGATTTGTGTTTCATATCCTACTATTACATCTAAAGTTATATCTTCAGTTACTGTTAAACCTACGATTTCATCTGCGAAATAATCAGTTCCATCAAATACTGTTGGATCAGTAATTAACAATTCAGAATCTAACAACACTAAATCTGTAGTTTCTAGAACTCTTAAACCTGTATAGTTACCATCAGGATCAACTCCGACTAAGAATTGAATAAATGTTGGACCGTTATTGTAGGCTCCTAAAGTATTAACGTAGTAAACAGTTCCTAAGATATTTCCTAAGTCATCTTTAACATCATAAATGTTTGAGATATTTAAGTTTGCTACTTTTTGTTCTTTTACATCTTCAATTACTGTATTATCTGTAAACTCTACTGATAATTGTTCTTGGTAGATATCTAGTAATTCTAATGTTGTATAACGAATGATTCCCATGTATTCTCCTTGATGGAAAATTGAGATTCGTTGCATTGCATCTTGCCAAGTACTATATGAAGTTGTAGCTCCACCTAAATCATCAAATGCACCTTCGAATAAGAAGTCTTGATTTTCACCTTCTAATTGTGCCCATCTTGCAGAATCTAAAATTACTCCACCCCAATCAGCGGTATCGCTATTTTTAGTTGCTTGGAAGTTGAATACTGTATTATCAGCTAAATCAACAACTAAGAATACTTCTGCGTCTGGTTTATATGATTCATATACTTCAAAGTAAACAGCGTATTCAGTAGTACCGTCAGTTGCTGTATAAGCTCTGTCGATTTCAAAATCTTCTAAAGATTTGAATCCTGTAACTACCATCTCTTCGACTACGAATGAATCTCCAAGTACACCATTTGTAAATATTTTGTCTTTATCTGCTTGTGATAATTCTGGGAATACTCCAGCTGAAGCATGAAAAGCTTGAACATCAGCAAATGATTGTTTCCAAGCACTTGTTGTTACTGAAGCACCGGTTAAACCATCAAATCCACCATTACCAACAGCTTCTAATAGTAATCCAGGGAATTGTGTCCAGTTTGCAGAATCTGCAATTTGTGCACCATAACCTGCTGTATCATTTTGTGATATTGTTTTGTATCCTGTGATTGTTCCTTGGTTGTCTAAACCAACAACATATGTAATATCAGAACTAAATCCTCTAAATACTACAGTATAGACTATACCAACTAAGATGTCTCCATTCTTAATCTCTTTCGCACCAGTGATTGGTGAACCAGAGAAATCAAATTCTGAATCTATTACATCCCAGGTAGTACCTGTAATAGCAGGGAATACTTCTTCGACTGCAGCTTGTATTTCTAATCTTTGTCTTTCATCTATAATCGGGGTAGTTAGGTCTTCTACAAAGTAAACAGCAACACTACTTAAGATTACTACTAATGAAAGCATAAATACGATTTTCAATCCTTTAAACATTAGAATAACCCTCCCATCAATGCTGTCGCATTAAATAGTTCAATAAATCGACCTTGAAGGATAAATCCTAAAACAAGTCCAGTTAAAATTACAACAAAGAGTGAAATAACCACTGTTTTAATAAATGTTGATTTGTTAGAACGTTTAACTGTTCTATTTAGGAATGGTGTAATCATATTACCGAATAATACGGCAAATACAATACCTTCTGGGTTTGTACCAAGTACACGAACAGCCATTGTAAGAATCGCAATTACTACTGCATAAATGATTTTAGTTTCCCTAGAAGTTGGACTAGATATTGTTTCACTTATTAAGAAGACAGCCCCGAAGAGGGTTAATCCTGTTAACAAGTTAACTAATGTATAAACTAACATACCGTTTAAATCAAAGTTAACAAAACCAATTCCTAAACTAATTAAGATAACTGATAATACGAATACTCCACTACTTCTTAAATCAACAACTTTGTTGATTAATAAGTAGATGAATAAAATGATTAGTAGAACGGCAGCTGTACTACCGATAGCTACTGCTTCGTAGTTACCAACTAATAAATTAGCTAAA
Source organism: Candidatus Izimaplasma bacterium HR1 (assembly GCA_000755705.1). Lineage (NCBI taxonomy): Bacteria > Bacillati > Mycoplasmatota > Mollicutes > Candidatus Izemoplasmatales > Candidatus Izemoplasmataceae > Candidatus Izemoplasma > Candidatus Izimoplasma sp. HR1. Next base: position 795,105 of record CP009415.1, on the reverse strand, counting down.
TTGAAGTTTGAAGCTCCACCAGCTAATGCATCTTTCAACATTAATAACGGAGTTCCTTCAACGATCATTTGGCTAGCAAATGAGATATTCGCAAATAAGACACCGACTAATACTGGATTAAAGATGTAATATCCATATCCACCAAAGACGATTTTACCAGCGTAAACACCAACTACAACTGCTAATACTAATACGTAAATAGGTGTAACTGTAGGTAATAATAATGCGATTAATAATCCTGTGTTGATTGGATCAACAAGTCTTTTATATTTTGTAAATTCTTGGGCTTTACCTTCTGTTAATGCATAAAGCAGTTCAAGTAAGACACTTACTCCAACTCCGACAGCTAACATTAGGAAAGATTTGAATAATTCATCTGGCGCCCATTGTGCACCTTCCTCAAGTAGAGGTATAAATGCTCTGGTAAAGATTGCTCCTAGAGAAACGATGATAAGTGAGATGTGAAGTGTTAAGAGTTTTTTGTATGAACGTTCTTGATTTGTTTTAATAGGAGGTTTTTTCGTAGTAAATTCCATATGTATATCTCCTATCCGACACGACGTTTAGCACGTCGTACCCATTCTAGTACGTTTATTTTTGAAGGACATACGTAAGTACAAAGTCCACACTCAATACATTCACTTGTATTTAAATCAACGATACGTGCATTAACATTTCTTAACTCAGCATCCATGATGTTTTGTGGTAAGATTCCTGCTGGACATACGTCGTTACAGTCACCACATTTGATACACACTTCTTCTTCATCTTCTCTAATAACACCAACGTTAACACTGTCAACGCTTGATGTAATACTAAATTCATCTGTCTCTAATTGGTATCCCGTTAAGAATGAACCAATGTGTAAGTTTAAGCTATCTGTGATTTGGTAGTTTTGTAAATCTTCTACGATATCAGTGAATAACGTTCCTAATCTAACTTCATATAATGCATTTGCTTTAAATGCATCTCCGGTTACAGCAATTTGGCGTTTAGTGAAAGGCAAGCTATTTACTACTGCGTCGTATGTTGCTTTAGCAGCACAAACTGTAGTATATATAACACCGTCATCTAATAAGTTATTAGTAAGAGGTTTCTTAATAAGTTTTCTGATTAGTTTATAATCATCGCCTTGCATTTTTTTAGAATTGATTGTAATAATCTCAATTCCTTTATCGACTGTTGCTTTTCCTAAATTATATAATGTTTCTTCATCCATAAATTTATCAACGATTAAGTACAAGTTTTCGGTATGAGCAGCTCGTCCTAATAATTTAATACCAAGAGCGATTTCTTCTGCGCTTTTCTTGATGTACTCATAATCAGTTGAGATAAATGGTTCATTTGTATATGTAGCGTTTATTACGATGTAGTTAACTGGTTTGTTGAAATCAACATCAGTGTATAAACCATCAACACTGATTTGATTAACACTCATTTCTTCTAAACGGTTTTTAATTTCAGATGGACTAGCATCTAAAGTTAAATCTTTATATTTTACAGTTGAATAGTTGTAGTCATTTTCAATAATGACATGATCAATTTTTTTACCGAAACGATCTTCTAATTCTATAAATCCTTCAACAGTTCCACTTACTGTTGAAATAACTGGTGTTTTGAATTTTCCATTATACTTATCGGCAATTACTTGTCCGACTTTAACTTCTTCAGATTGCTCAACTAGAACGTTGGCAATTTTAGAAGTTCTATCAGTTAATGGGATATATACTTTTCTAGGATCTAGAAATTGTTTATTTTCCGTTATCATAAAAACACCTTCTATTCTTTCGTGAACTCTTTTTGTGAGTAGGTAGTGTGGATTAAGTCTTTTAGTTCTTCACTATAAGTTTCAGTAACTAACTTATTGTGAGTAGGATTTGATAGTTCTAGTTCGTCGTTTTGGTGTAATGCTTTAGCTCTTAGTTTGATTACTTCTTCAATTGGTAATGAATTGAATGGCATTCCGCCACCATTGATACATCCACCTGGACAAGTCATCATTTCAACTAAGTGATATTGTTTCTTAGAAGCTATTTTAGCAAACATTTCTTTGAATGCTGCACCACCATGACAGATAGCAACATTTAATTTGTTTCCTGCGATAACTACTTGAGCTTCTTTGATCATTCCAACTGCTTCATTGAATTTTTCGCCTCTTACTACTTTGAAGTTAATTCCTTCAAGTGGTTTAGAGTCTAATAATTCTGATACTGCGTTTAGGGTAGAAATTAATGCTCCATGTTTTACAAGTGGAGTTTTTTCACCAGTTAATTCGTTTTTATATTCTTTGTTTTCTAGTTTTTTGTAATTAATGTTTTTGCGTTTTAATAGTTTAGCTAATTCACGAACAGTTAGAACATAATCAACTTCGTTATTAAGTTCATCTCTTGTAATTTCGTTTTTCTTAGAAGTACAAGTATCGATTGTCACAACTTTTACATTGTCTTTTACTAATTTTTCTTTTAGTAAAGCAGCTTGTAATGTATGTGGTGATTTAACTGTTGATAAATTATCTAATAGTTCTGGTTTGTATAACTCTAGGTAACGATTAGTTGCAGGACAAGTTGAAGTGATTACTGGGAAGTTTTTACTGTTTTCTAATCTAGTAATAACTTCTTTTGCTGTTGCATAACTTTGCATATCTGTTCCAAAGTCTAAAGTTGTTACCTGATTGAATCCTACTAGTTCTAAAGCACTAATTGTTTTACCGAACGTTTCATCAACATCAGTATCTAAGTCATAACCAAATTCTTCTGCTAATGCGCTATTAGCTAGAGTATTGATTTGAGCAATAACTTTAGTGTCTTTATCGCGTAGTAATGCTTCAACTTCTTTTGTATGATCAGTTTCAAATAACGTACCTGTTGGGCATGCTTTAACACATTGGCCACAGAAAGTACAACCTGCTTCATCAAATGCTAATCCTGGAGTTGGACTTACGATAGGATTAATTCCATCTTCGTCTCTAAATTTTAATACTTTTGCTGTAACTACGTTTGTACAAACAGCAACACATCGTTTACATAAAACACATTTTGATTGATCTTGTGATATTCCACTTCCATATATCTGTTCAGGATTTCTTCCTATTCCTGGTCCAAATTCTTCAAATGTAACATCGAACTCTTTTAATAAGTCGTAGAACTCACATTGTCCATCTTTTGGACATCTCCAACAATCGAAGCGATGTCGAGATGCTAAAAGCTGTAATGTAGCTCTTCTTGAATTGATGACTTTTTCAGAGTCTGTAGCAATAACCATTCCGTTTTTAATTTCTGTGTTACAAGAAGATACTAAGTCTTGTTCACCTTCTACTTCAACAACACAAATACGGCAAAATCCAATTTCATTTATTTCTTCTAAAAAACATAATCTTGGAATTTCTATACCGATGCTTTCAGCAGCTTTAAGGATGGTTGTACCACTTTTGACTTTGACAATTTCACCATTGATAGTAACTTTAGCCATTTTGCTCCTCCTTAATATTTCTTAACCGGGTTGTATAAAATGTTGTAGCTGTTTTCTAGAACAACTTCCATGTTTTTACCAATGTCCAACCCTACACTGCATCGGCTTGCTCGTAAATTATATACGATTCGCTCTATTTCTTTTAAAGTTTTCAAGGTCGCCTCACCTTGAATATATTGTTCAAATAATGATTCTAACTTAACGACACCATCGCGACATGGTATACATTTCCCACATATTTCCGGATGCGTTGATTCTAAGTATGATTTAACATTACTAAATAGTTCTTCTCTATCTAGTTTTGTATCAGCATCGAGAATCCATTTTTCGAACAAAACATTTACTTCTTGAGACTTACTTGTCATTGCGTTCACCTCTTTTCGCGTAATAAAAAAATATAACCTATTTAATTATAACAAAAGGCATTTCAAAAGTGAATATAATTTTATTATATTATTTAGAAATCTTTTGATATAATATTATATACAATTCTGTATAATTTGTTATAATAAAAAACGGCAGTATTAGGAGGCGTTTTTATGAGAAACATATTAATAATTTTGGCATTATCATTGCTAGCTATTACCTTAGGTTCTTGTGAGCAAACTGAGGAACCATTAGTTATAACTGCAGAAAGTGAAATTTCTATGGAAAATCTAGATTTATACCTTTTTAGAGATGATGTTCAATACATCGATCTAAGAAACTTTGAATCTTCATTTAAATACGGAATCATTGAAGGCTTTGATGTTATACCTTTCTTTGATTATTTAGACTTCCGTGCTTTTAATCGCGATCGTACATATGAATTTGACCCTGACCAAATTTTAGATGAGCGAATCTTATTAAGACTTTTCGAACCTGAAAAAGCAATCTTCTTATATGCTGATGGTTGTATTAGAAGTGGTTATTTAAAAGACGTATTAAACTACTTGGGTTACGAAAGAGTATTTGTAATTGGTGGTTACTATGAGTATTTAGGAGAACACGTTATTGGAGGTTCTGGACACTACAATATTGGTAATACCTTCTATGATACTTATATTGATGAGACTAATGATTTAACATATGTTATGTATGGTGACTTCGATGTGGCAAATAATATTACCTATATTAGATTTGATATTTTGAATGACGAGAATATTTCAGTAAGATATGATGTTGAAATGAACATGGATTCTACATTGACCATTGTTGAGAACTTTCTTACTGATGAAATATACAACTTTAATGAAGTTTATGAGGACATCTATGATCACGACACGCTTTTATATCTTCTACTTGGTTCTGAATGGAATAGTTTAGAGAGTCTTGTAGCGCTATTAGAACTTGAATATATAGATTAATTATTATGCAAATTTGTATTGCTTTATAAATTAATATTTTATATAATAAGAAAGAGATTTTAAGTCGATAATAATTTGAGAGGATGAATATTAAATGAAAAGAATAGTTTTATTGATTGCTGCAGTCTTAGTTGTAGTAAGTTTAAGTGCTTGTGAGGACATTTGTGTTGGACCTGAGTGTTTAGGTGAAGTTGGTGCAGGAGAATCTGATGGTTACTCAAATGGACAAGGGGAAGCAGTTCCTTTCGTTCATCTAAATGGTGAAGGTCACGAAGTTGATATGAACGCATACGTTTTAATGGAATATAATAAGTTAGCTGATTATGTAATTTATCAATTAACATACTTATCATGTACTTGTCGTGATGGTGACGTTAACTTCTGGAATACAGTATATGTACAAATTAATAAAGGTACCAATGATATTAGATTAATTTCTTGGCACTATGATTTTAACTCAAAAGGTGACGAAGGTCATTACTTAGCTGGAGCTTGGGGAGACTCAAGTGGAGCTGCTGAACAAGGTGGAATTACTTTAGAAGATCTTGAAGAAGGATACTTCCCATGGTTCTTAGAAAAAACTTTGGCAGATTTAGACGGTATGGTTGTCGCTACTAATGGTACATTACATGGTATGACAAATGCAGGAGCTGTTGATTTTACTGAAACTAATGGTTGGGACGTTGATGATTTCTCAGCAAGTACAGTAAGTACTAATAACTTCTTAAGAGTTATGATTGAGTTATTAAGATATCACGAAGCAAATTATTAAAAATAAAAACTGGGAAACCAGTTTTTTTATTTACAGAGATATATAAAATTGTTATAATCTCTCTTGAAAGGATGAATGACATGAAAAAAATAATAACATTAATTTTAACATTACTTATTACTTTAGTACTCAGTGCTTGTAATAATGGTGATATAACTTTTACTCTTCAAGGCGAAACTCAAGTTAACTACACATTGAATGAAGAGTATGAAGAATCAGGATTCGTCGCTTTAGAAGGTAATACAGATTTAAGTGAATATGTAACTATAACACACACAATAGATACTGAAGTTGCAGCTGATTATTTAGTAACCTATTCTCTTGACTATAATGGCCAAACAAAAATCTTACAAAGAAAGATTATGTACCGTGAAGATGGTTGTTTAGTTATTAATGATACTGGTACAACACAGTGTACTGTTAATTACTCTCAGTATTTACATACATATATCAAACTAAGCATTTTTTACGAAGGTGATGAATACAATAATCAATCAAAAACTATTTTCGAAAATGTCGAAAACATCATAAGTGATTATCATAACCTAAGTGATAAATATGAATTATATGATGGGTTTATTAACGTAAAAACTATTAATGATAACCCAACCCAAACTCATACTATCGATGAAAGACTATTTGATATGATCCAGTTTACACTTGATCATCAAGATGAAGTGAATAACCTATTTAACTTAGCACTCGGACCCGTCTTACAAGTATGGCATGATTATCGTGAATTAGCTGATCCATTCTCAAATGCAGCTTTGGAAATTCCAGCTATGTCATTATTAAATGAAATGAATCAATATACTGATTCAAGTAAAATAGTTTTAGATGATGAGAATTATACAATTACAATGGAAGAGAATATGAGTATTGATTTAGGTGGAATGTCAAAAGGATATATTTCGAATATTTTAGTAGGGTATTTAGATTCATTAAATCTAAGTGCATATTTACTTAATAACGGAAACTCTAATATCTCAATTGGTGGAACTCATCCAATCAGAGATCATGGTAAATTCATCTTAGCAGCAACAGACCCTTCCGGACAAAAGTACCCTGGTTACGCAACAATATTACTAGGTGATGGAGATCAACTTGTTACTAGTGGTGATTACCAACAATACTTTACAGTTGATGGTGAACTTTACCATCACATCATTAATCCTAATACGTTAATGCCTGAAAGATATAGCAGATCTGTTAGTATAGTTGTTAATGGTGATGCTGGACTAGCCGATTTATACAGTACAGCAATCTTTACCATGAGTATTGAAGATGGTATTGAATTTGTAAATAACACTAACGACCTAGAAGCTATTTGGTATGGTCTTGATGGTACTATTCATTATAGTGCCAACTTTGAAGAGTTATACTTAGGTGACATAATAGAGTAATTAAATAAAAACAAAAAGACATTACTACACATACGGGAGTTACCCACTTGTGATAAAGTATTGTCTTTTTTTCTATATTATTTGAACGTATAATAGACGAACCACTTTGACCAAAAGCAGAATATGGTCGAGAGTTATTTGTAATACTTTATAAAAAGAGCTAAATAGCGTTGTTTATAATATTTCATCCTTATCGACCATTATTTGTAAAAGTTATTACTTTAATTGTTTCATTTTCAAACTATGGTAAAATATCTTCGAAACAACAAAATAAAAACTCAATGGAGGAATTACAATGAAGAAAACATTATTATTTTTAACTGTTGCATTAATTTCATTAACTTTAAGCGCTTGTCAACCTGATACTACAGATTTAGATGAGCAAATTACTGAACTTACTTCAACAGTAGCTGATTTACAAGATGATTTAGCAACTGCTAATCAAAATTTAGCTAATGAACAAGATGATTTATCTGGTACTTACGTAGGTTATTCTTGGAAAGGTGAAGCATCTGGAACTTTATTAGAAGATGCAACACAAAAAGTTGAAACAACAATTACATTAGACGCTGACGGTATTGTTACTGATGCATCTGTATTATTTTGGAAACTAAAAGACGGTTCATGGTATACTCGTCAAGACGGTACATCACGTATATCTGTTGATGCAACTATCGAACCTATAGCAGCTACACCTGGTTCTAGTTATGCAAAAGGAACTTCTATGTTTACAATTGATACTCATGACTTTATGTCATTATATGCTGTCGAAGTATACGCTGATGGATCAGCTGTGTTCTTATTTGTAGATCCTACAACAAGATACCAATTTGAAATATCTTTACCTGTTGGTTATAATTATTCAACTTTACTAAGTGCTGTTACTGTTAATGGTGATGCTGGTGGATTTATTCCAACAGTTAGAACTTCTGGTTCAGGTGTTTTAAAACCAAGTTCATGGAGCCAACTAGATGGTAAAAATATGTTTAGTATTGCAGGGTACAATCATGTAATGAGTGATTATGGAGTATTTGAAGGAATCACTGCAGATTCAACTATGCAAGAATTACTAGAAGCAACTGGAGTTACTTTTACAACCACAGTTCCTGATGTATTCGCTTTAGATTATGGTAGACATTCAATCGGTGGATGGGAAGGTAATTATCAAGCAATAGAAGCATTCCTAATCGGTAAAGATGTTACTTCAGTAACTTCATTAGTTGATTGGTCTGTAACTAAATGGGGAGATTCTATTAACGAAGACAATTACTTTGGTATAGATTTAGTTGCTGGTTCAACAAAAACTGCTCAAGATTCATTTGATACAATTTCTGGTGCAACTGTAAGAATGTCAAGAGAAAGCACTTCATTCCAAAGAGCATTAGTTGCTGCTGGAATTCTTGATGAATCAGATGTTATTGTAGGAAGATTCTAGAACTATAGAAATCGGTATTTATTAGAGTGTAGGATATATAATGCGCTTATTTAGCGTTTACTACTCATATTAGATAACATGAGATATGCTCTAAAACTAGTTAGAATACCCTTGCCATAATAAAATTTAAATGATACAATAGCTTAGGTGATTTTATGCGAACAAAAAGACTTACATTACTAGCAATTATGTTATCTGTCAGTATTGTATTATCAATAGTAGAGTCTTTTATACCTGTCTTCATTCCTGGTGTAAAAATAGGGCTTGCAAATGTTGTAACACTAATTATTATGTACTTATATGGAGAGAAAGACGCATTTTTAGTATTAATCTTAAGAATCCTTCTAGTTGGAATACTTAGAGGTACAATCTTTAGCGTAACTTTCTACCTTTCATTATCTGGTGGACTCAGTGCATATCTTCTCATGTTTACTTTTAAGCAATTTCGAGTATTCAGCATGATTGGAGTAAGTATTATGGGTGCATTCGGGCATAGTGTCGGACAAATAGCAATGGCAATATTCCTTATTGAAAGAACAGAATTAATTTACTACTTACCATATATTTTAGTTCTTAGTGTAGCCACAGGAGTTCTAACTGGTATGATTGCAAATAGATCACTAGCAATCGTAAAAAAAGCAATTTAAAACCCGCTAATTTTAGCGGGTTTTTTTTATATTATTTTTTTGTTAGATCGAAATAGGCAATCCCTACTGTACCTACACCAGTATGACAGCCAATTACAGGAGTAATTGGTGCTTCATAGTATTTATAACCTGGGTAAGCTTTTTCCATTTCGTCTTTAATATATTGTAGTCCTTCTAAATTGTCTGATGTATCGTATGTTACAACGAAATCATCTATATTTGCTAGATCGGAAATAACTAAATCAACCATTTCTTTAAGAGCTTTCTTTTGAGTTCTTATTTTTTTAAACGGGACAATATGTCCTGTATCATCAACTTCTAGAATCGGCTTAATTTTCAACATACTTCCGATAAAACCAGCAGCGCCAGTAAGGCGTCCATTAGCAACGAAAAGTCTTAAATTATCAACCATAAAATATTGCTTACGATTAGTTCTTATAAATTCAATGTACTCAATAATTTCTTCTGTTGATTTATCTTCTTTAATTAGTCTTAAGATTTCTAAAGCAATCCAACCTTCACTGATAGCAGCGTTTCTTGAATCAATTACGTGAATTTTAACTTTTCCGTCGTAAGTAGATTGTACTCCAAGGCAAACATCATAAGTCGAACTCATACCTGAACCTATGGTAGTTACGAATACTTCATCATAACCTTTTTCTTCTAGTTCATCAATTAGTTCTAATAATTCACCTGGTGAAGGCATTGAAGATTGTGGGACTAATTTGTCATCCTCAAGTAATCTTTTATAGAATGCATCTGCAGTTATATCTATAAAGTCATTGTATGTGTCGTCCCCCATGATAATTTTCATTCTTAATATTCTTAAATTCTCTTCATTTAAGTCTAAGTAGTCTAAACATCCTGTTGAAGTTGCAATTACAGCTTTTTTACTCATCACTATCTCGCCTACTTTCTCTCTTATTTAAAAGGTTATATAGAACAGCTAATGGCCAAAATAAAACGGCTAATGCTGGTATTACGAACCAGATTACATCTGGTGCATACATTAAATTAATAAAAATTAATGCACCAATAATAATAGTTGCTGATACACTACTAAACATTAAATCATTTCTGTAATGTTTAATCGTTTTTAATCGTTTAGCCTTTTTTTCTTTTTTTTGCTCTTTTAGGAAATAGTCTTCCAGACTACCAAATTCTATTAACGTTTGATCTATAGCTACGTTTTCAGTTATTCCTGAGTCGATTAAGTCTTCTACTTTTTCTAATAGTTGCTCGATTACACCATCAATGATTTCGTCTCTATTTTGCTTGGGGATATCTTTAAATGTATTTCTTACAAAGTTTTCAATTCTGTTCATGGTTTAAGCCTCCAATAGTGTATTTAAGATTTCTTTTAGTTCGAGCCATTCCTGTTTTTTCTCATAGTAATATGCCCTTCCTAGTGAGGTAATCTTATAATACCTGCGTTTTTTCCCATGTGTTTTTTCCCCAACGTAAGACTCAATTAATTCTTTTTTCTCTAGACGACTTACAATACTGTAGAGTGTCGCTTCTTTTATGATAAATTTGTTATCAGTTCTTTTTTTAATACAGCTTGCTATTTCGTAACCATATCTATCTTGTTCAATGATAAGTTTTAAAATAACACTTTCTAAATGTCCTCTAATAACATCAGAATTCACCATAAAAACACCTCTACTTCTCTATATTTTTACTATATAATATAATATCAAAAATATAAGGTAAAGTAAAGGTGTATATTCGCTTAATACTTGTTTTTAAAGTAGGTACTAATATTTTTAAGTGATTGAAGTAAAACCTCATCTTGGTCTAAATTCATGTCTTTAATGACAGAATCTATCATCTCTTCATGAAACTCTTCGTGTACGGCAAGAGCTTCTACAGCTTTTTCAGTTAAAGCTATCAAGACTTTTCTTTTATCTTCTTCTTCACGATATCTAGTGCAATATCCCTTTTCTACTAATCTATTCATAGCTGTGGTTAAAGTCCCAACTGTCACTCTCATTCTTCGTGCTAAGTGAGTCATTGTTGGTTCCTCTGTTTTAACAATAGCTTCTAAGACATGAACTTCATTCATTGACAGTTTAACCCCTCTATTTCTTAAGGCTTCTGCCTCAATACTTAAGATATGATTAAATACTTCAACCAATAGCTCATTAATTACTTGCTTAGGTGTGTCCATCTAATACCTCCCTATTTAACTATATATCCTATTCCTACACACCCAGGTCCCGCATGTGCGCCAACTACTGGTGTTAAAGGATAGGCTTTTATTTCTTTTATATCTGGTCTTGCTTCTAGTATCTTTGATCTAATATATTCTACTCTTTCTTTTGCTTCTGCTTCAATCATAAAGACTTCAACATCTTTATCTCCAAGTTCTTCTAAGAACTTTTCTATTATACGTTCAGTAGCTTTTGAAAGGGTACGAATTTTTTCAATTGCTTCGACTCTACCATCTTTGGTAACTTCTAACATTGGTTTAATTTTTAACATACTTCCAAAAAATCCTGAAGCTCCACTTAAACGACCGTTTTTAACAAGGTATCTAAGAGTTTCAACACTGAACAATATACGATGATTATCTCGCAATTCCTCTAAATGTGCAACTATTTCTTCAGTTGTTTTTCCTTTTTGGACCATTTTAGCGGCATCTAATGCCATTCTTGCCTCTGGGAAACTAACAGTACCAGAATCAAAAACAGTTATTTTAGCATCATCAATCATATTAGCAGCAAGAACACAACCCTCATATGTTCCACTTAGTTTTTGAGAGACTGAAATCACGATTAGTTCATCGTAACCTTTTGCAATCATTTCCTTATATTGTTCTACGATAACACCAGTTGCAGCCTGGGCTGTAGTTGGGGTTAAACTGGGATCCTCTAATAACATTTTATAAAAGTCTCCGGCTTTAATATCTACGTAATCTGAGTATTCAGTATGTCCGACAAATAAAATAGATCTAATAACAGATATATCATACTTATGATCAATATAATCTATTCCAGAATTTCCACATACTAGTAAACCAATTTTTGACATAAACTCCTCCTAAATTTTGATTTGATATTCAAAGTATCTAAGAAAAGTGTATATCTTTTTGATTATTTTGTCAAATTTACTGCAGATTCTTAATATATTTATCCATATAAATACTAGCATCTTTACCAGCACCCATTGCTAAAATAACAGTTGCTGCTCCACTAACAACATCACCACCAGCAAAAACACCCGGTATCGACGTTTGAAAATCATTAACAACTATCCTACCCCACTTGTCTGTTTCTAAATCTAGAGTAGATTTTTTTAGAATTGGATTCGGCTTTTGCCCAATAGATATAATGCATGAGTCAATATCAAAAGTAATATAGTTCCCAGTTGGCATTGGACGTCTTCTACCTGAAGAATCCTTCTCACCTAGTTCCATAATTTCACATTTCACTCGTTTAACAATATAGTTTTCTCCAATAAATTCTACTGGGTTTCTAAGTAGTCTAAAATCTATATCTTCTTCTATTGCATGATGTATCTCTTCAAGTCTTGCAGGTAAACTTTCCATATCTCTACGGTATAAGATAAACACATTTTTTGCACCTAATCTTTTTGCTGTTCTAGCTGCATCCATTGCTACGTTACCACCACCGACCACTGCTACATTACTACCAATTTTTACAGGTGTAGGATTATGAGGAAAATCACGTGACTTCATAAGGTTAACTCTTGTGAGGAATTCATTAGCATAATAAACTCCACTGAAGTTCTCCCCTGCTATATTTAATGCACTTGGTAATCCTGCACCACTTCCTATAAATACTGCTTTATAGTCATAGTCTTCTTTTAGTTGGTCAATAGTTATTGATTTTCCTATTAGTACATTCTTTTCAAACTTAACACCTAAATCTTTAACCTTGTTAATCTCTTGTTCAACAATAGTCTTTGGTAATCTAAAATCAGGGATCCCATATTTTAGTACACCACCATATTCATGTAGTGCTTCATACACTGTAACATCATATCCTAGTCTTCTCATACTAGCGGCATTACTTATACCACTAGGACCACTACCTACAACTGCAATTTTAATACCATTATTAGATATTGTTTCTTCCTTAACGAGATCATTACTTAATGCATAATCGCCTAAATATCTTTCTAGTGCACCAATCGATACACTTTCACCTTTAACATTTAGGATACAAGCCCCTTCACACTGCTTTTCTTGAGGACAAACTCTACCACAAATAGCAGGTAAGATGTTGTCATTATACAGCGTAAAATAAGCATTTTCTATATCATTACTCAATATTTCTTTTATAAATTTCGGTATATCTATATGTACAGGACAAGCATCAACACATCGTGGATTTTTACAGTCCAAACAACGTGAAGCTTCAAGTTTTGACTCGTCTAGCGTGAATCCACATGCTACCTCTTCAAAATTAGATTGTCTTTTAACGCTATCTAAAACATTCATTTTTATTCTTGATTGCTTCATTTTAACTTCATCTCCAGATTGCAAATATGTTCCTCATCATGATAGTAGTTTTGTCTCGCTAAGAGTTCATCAAAATCAACTTCTTCACCAGGAAAGTCTGGTCCATCAACACATGCAAAAAATGTTTTACCACCGATAGATACTCTACAATTACCACACATACCAGTACCGTCAATCATTATAGGATTAAGAGAAACATCGGTCTTAAGATTGTGCTTTTTATTCAATTGGACAACGTACTTCATCATAATTAAAGGTCCAATTGCAATTGAATGGTCATAAGTCTCATGAGTCAAGAGTTCTGAGGCAATCTCAGTCACAAAACCTTTCTCACCAACAGAACCATCATCAGTGCAAAGGTAAACATTATCACAAATATCTCTAAATTTATCAGTTAGAATTAAGTACTCTTTCGACTTTGCACCTAACACCAAATCAATACTGACCCCTTCATTATGATATGCTTTTAATTGTGGATAAATAGGCGCGGCTCCTACCCCTCCTGCTATAGCAAGTATACGTTTAGAGCCTCTAATTTTGATAGCTTCTCCAAGAGGTCCTACTATATCAGAAATAGCATCTCCAACTTCCATAGATCCAAGAAGTCTAGTCGTATATCCAAGCTTTTGATATATAATTTCAACTGTTGTTTCATCATGATTTACAACAGTCAAAGGTATTCTTTCTCCGTCTTCGTCAACACGCAGAATAATGAAATGCCCTGGTTTACAATTTTTAGCAACCAATGGTGCTTCTATAGTCATTTGGTCAACTAGATTATTTATTTCTTTTTTCGCTAGTATTTTATACATCTCTACACCTTCTTTATAAGAAAAGTACACGAAAACGTACTATTCTTTATATATTATTATAACAAATTTGCTTTCTTTTTACCATCCAAGAATATAGAAAAAGAGACTATTATTGTCCCTTTTTAACGACAAATTTATTTGATCTCAACACTAATAGTAACGCAACGTATAGTACTGAAACTAAACCAGCCAATATCAAAAATGATATTTTATAAGATGAATATTTCGCAATAGCTCCTAATATAGGGAAAATTATGATCATAACTATACTAAATGCAAAACTACTAAAACTTAAAACTGTAGCTCTTTGCTCAGATGGTATTATTCTGTTAACGTAATCAGACAAAACTATATAAAGCAATGAATCCAAGAATCCTAAAAGAACAAATGGAACAAAAACGATTAAATCAACTTGGATAGCCCAAAATGAAACTACTAATAAAAGTGGTACGATATACAATAATAATTTCTCTTGAAATTTCTTCTCTAATCGTGATGCCAGGTATCCACCGAGTGCACCTGCCAAAGAATGAACTGCTAAAAGTATCCCAATTAGATATTCTGGATAATTTAGAGATTCTGATAGATAGAGTTGAAAATAAAAAAAGATAGAAGTTACTGGAGCAGCAAGTAAAGCTCCTAAAATTATCAAAAATGTTAGATTTTTATCATTAAATACAGTTTTTGTACTTCGTACAAAGTGTTCGTACACAAGATCATTGAAATTACTATGCTTTTTCACACTATTTTGTTTAGTTTCCTTCATTAGTAAAACAGGGATTAACGCCACAGTGAAGGCGATAAACACTACTAAAAAGTTTAGTTTATAGCTCATTAGAGCAAGATAACCACCAATGAGTAAGGCCAATGTGCTACTCAATTGAAAGATTATTTCCCTATTCCCGTTAATTTTCATGAATTTGTCTTGATCGTTAGTCATAACCAATGAATCATAAATCAATGCCTCACCACTACCAGATTCAAATGCATATGAAGCTCCACAAAAAATAAATGCTAAACCAATAAGTACTACATTATTGCCATAAACTATTAGAATGACATATACCAAATACAGTAAAACACCTATAATACGCGATTGTTTCCTACCAATCAAGTCTGCTAACATACCACTAGGTATCTCAAATAGCAAACTTGAGACATGGAATACACTTTCAAAGATCCCAATCTCAAGAGGATCAAAGCCTTTTAGGAGCAAGTATAAGAGCCATATTACGTTTGTAACATTGAAACTCCTAAGTCCAAGCTGAATATAGTCTAGAATTATGTTATTTTTATATTTTTTCATCGATACTTACCAATATTTCACCACAATGAGTGCAGTATTTGTCCTCTAATACATTATCATTGCCACATTCAATGCATTTAACAATGTGAAGACCTTGCTTCATTAGTGTTTCAATATCTAATTTCTTGTCTTTTCCAAATATTGCTAATGATGAAACCATTATGACCACAAAGACGCTGACCACTAAAGATGTACCACCAATTATTAGCAATATAATCGAGTTTTGATACATAGACAATACAATTACACCAATACTTGCTAAAATCGCTGAGAACCCAAATATTCGTGTATATCTCTCATTCATCTTAATCACCTTCAAATATTATGTTAATTTAATCGGTCAATAGTTTAGTTAACATTTTGATACATTTAAGGGCTATAGCTCTAATATGTATCAAAACGGCTCTATTCACACAATTCAAGGATTGTTTCCCCCTGATTACTTGTATATTTTCTTCTATTAATTCTACGAGATCTGATCCCGTTTGGACTTCTTAGTAATTCTTTTAACTTATCTCCACCATGATATCCATGAATTACAACAAGTTCAGTAACATTTTTATCTAGTTTTACTATAGTTCTTTCAATATACCTTCTTGCTTCTTCTACAGTGTATCCGTGTATATCAATTGTCTTCGTCATTATTACTCTCCATTTTAACTATGTCTAGATCAGCTTTTGTATACACTCTACGTCCATTCTTCTCCACAAAGTCATCAAGAATCTCGTTAATTACCTCTGGTTTGTCTTTAATACTATCTAATTTATCTAAATCTACGCCTTGTGTTAAAGGGCAAGTAGAGATACAAGTTCCACAATCTGTTCCAGATTTTAACCACATATCGTAGCATCTATTATCATGAAATTTATAGAATTGTCGACCATTTACATACCTTGGAAGATGCGTTATAGCCTTGGACGGACAATTACTCAAGCAAAGTGCACATCTCTTACAGAACTCAGTTAAGCCAAAATCGATAGGTTTATCATAATTAACTTCTAAATTTGTAAAGACAGCACCCAATCTTACGTTGTTTCCGTATTCTTTGGTAACAATATGATTACACATTCCTATTTGTCCTAGTCCAGCATCATGTGCTAATGGAACTAATGGTCCTAAGTAGAATTCTGAATTATTAAACATTGCCTTATATCCTAATTCTTTTAGATACATTGTTATTCTACTACCAACAGTTGCTACTTTTACATAAGCTTCTTCGGTAGCTAGTAGTTCTTCATATTGAGGACCTCTATTTATTTGCTCCTTATCCATTAGTACAGTAAAGACTATTGCTGTTTTATATTTTGGTAAAATCTTATTATTATATGTATCCATATTTAAAGCCTCTGACAACCCACCATGAGTAGAATAAAAAGAATAATCATTCAATTTGGTTATCCCTGCAGATGTAGCTCCATAATATTTAGCTATTTCCTTTAAATTAGACGAGAACTCAAGATTAATATCAACCCTATTTGGATTTACAGGTTTGCTCTCAGCCATATCAAAGATAGATTTTATGAAATATTTATTGTCTTTTGTCAATGGGAAAAAGAGTTCTTTAAAGCGATCGCTTTTACGAACATTATTTCTAAACGAAATACCTCTTTGCCTATCATCGTCTTTTTTTGCAGCTCTATTTTTATTATAAAAATCCTTATACTCTTTAGAGCCTTTTTTTAATCCTACTCTAGCGAATAGAACTTCTCTTTCGTCATATTTCTTCATAAAAATCACCCATTTAATTATAACATAAAAATAAGAGAATTAAATTAGCATTTAATTCTCTTATTTATTACATATCTAAGTATTCTTCAATTGCTTCGACATCTTTATCTCCTCGACCTGAAAGGTTTACTAAGATAATCTTATTTTTTGCTAATGTAGGCGCAAGTTTAACAGCATATGCTAATGCATGACTTGATTCTATTGCTGGAATGATTCCTTCTTCTCTAGATAGTTCTAAAAATGCTGCTACTGCCTCTTTATCTGTAGCACTCGTATACTGTACTCGATCTATTGATTCCAGGAAAGCGTGTTCCGGTCCTACTCCTGGATAGTCTAACCCTGCAGATATTGAATATACTGGACTAATGTTTCCATCATCATCAAGAACTACTTTTGTATTCATTCCATGAATAACTCCTTCTTTACCGAGAGTCATGGTAGCAGCGTGTTCTTTTGTATCCAAACCTTTCCCCGCAGCCTCTACACCAACGATTTTAACACCTTTATCGTTAATAAACTCAGTAAATAAACCAATTGCATTACTTCCCCCACCAACACAGGCAATGATTGTATCTGGTAGAATTCCTTCTTCTTTAAGTATTTGTTCTCTTGCTTCTTCACCAATAACTTTTTGAAAGTATTTCACCATAGTTGGGTATGGGTGTGGCCCTACTGCACTACCTAATAGGTAAAAAGTATCTTCGATTCTTTCAACCCATTTACCAATTGCATAATCAACAGCATCAGCTAATGTCTTAGTACCTTGTTCTACTCCTGTTACTTTAGCACCTAGCATTTCCATTCTAAATACATTTAGTTTTTGTCTCTCCATATCAATTGCACCTTGGAAGATTTCACACTCCATACCAAACATAGCTGCAGCTGTAGCTGTAGCTACACCATGTTGTCCTGCACCAGTTTCTGCAATTACTTTAGTCTTACCCATTCTCTTTGCTAATAGAATTTGTCCTATTGTGTTATTGATTTTGTGTGCTCCTGTATGATTTAAGTCTTCTCTTTTTAAGTAAATCTTAGCACCACCGTATTTCTTTGTTAAGTTTTCACAATAATAAATCGGACTTGGTCTTCCAACGAAGTTCTTTAAATAATATCTATATTCGACGTCAAATATTGGGTCTTCAATGGCTTCATTAAAAGCTCTTTCTACCTCGTTTAACGCTTCTATAACTGGTGGAGGTACAAATTGTCCACCAAATTTTCCAAATTCATAATTCATAATAATCTCTCCTTTAGTTTTTTAGTTTTATGTTATGTACTTGTATAATCACCTCTTCAAGGTCCCATAATAATCCTCCTTTTTATTGTATAAAAAAAGTCCTCTACACAAAATATTGTGTAGAGGACGTTATAAACGTGGTGCCACCTCATATTTAGTTCTATAAAGAACCCTTATTTAAGTACTATCATACTCTAGCTCTATAACGGGAGCTCCCGTGACACCCTACTATAATTCAGGTATCCTCTCATAGATCCATTCAGTTATTTAATTATTACTAGTTTCCACCAAACACTAGTTCTCTATAAATAAAATAATAACCTACTACTTCTATTCAATGATTTATTTAATTGTATTTTATAATCGATATTCTGTCAATACTCTTTTTACATTTTTATGCTTTTGAGGGGTCTAAATGGTATATATTTGTGTTTTAGATAGCTCTAAACAGTAAAAATCATTAAATTACATTCTTAAGATTTAGCTTGTCTTCAAAGTTTTCATCACGTATTTTTCTTAGTATTTTTAGTAGATCTTTGTTTACTTCGTAGTTTGTATTTTCAGTAAATCCTCCAGAATGATTTGATAAAACTACGTTATCCAATTCATGAATTGGATACTCTGAAGGCAATTGTGTTTCTTTACCTTTTGGATAGTTAAACCAAACATCTGATGCATAGCCTTTTAAGTTTCCATTTAACAATGCTTCATAAAGGTCTTTCTCATTACATATCTTACCTCTACCAACATTTACAAGAAACTTATGTTTCATTCTTGAAAATTTTTCTTTATCGAAGACTTCCTCAGTGGTTGAGTTAAGTGGTACTGATATAATTACAATATCAGATACTTGAATGAGGTTTGTTAGATTTTTAACCAGGTTTATATCACTCGGATAGTCTTTGTGTCGATCTATAGTATAGAAGTCACAACCAAGACTCTTCATTAGCTGATGCGAAATTTTACCTATTCTACCATATCCAAATAATCCAACACTTAAATTTTGAATACTTACCCATGGTAATCGTTCATCTGTATTACGAGAACCCCAATTTCCTTCTTTTAGTAAGTTATGATAAGTAACTGTGTTACCTAGAAGTGATAATGCAAGTGTTAAAGCCTTTTCAGCTACATACTTTGATCTTGTAGAAGTAATAAATAGCATTAATTCTTTATCTCTTAAGGCCTCTAAATCAATTCCATTATGTCCTGTATAAGGAATAACAATCCCTTTAAGATTGGGATTAAACTTAGTGTTGTTGTATTTCCCAGTTATTATGTAATTAGCTTTCTTTATATCTTCGACGATATCAATACTATCGATAGGGTTTTGCTTTAGGAATTCTTGAATCTTTTCGTGTTCAGCAAATACTTTCATATTAATACCTCCTAGAATAGTGAAACTTGTTCACTCTTAACGCTTTCAGACATACCTTCTATAATGTCTTTCATCTTATATACTATACCATATTTCTTACATAATGTCTCAAACTTATTTTGTAGCAATTTGTGATTTAAAGACGCACAAACATATGAATCTCCATATGTTTTTACATACCTATCAGTTAACTCAGGACCGATTTTATTAAAGAAGTACTGTCTTTGGTTATCTCTTAAAGTTACAGCCCACGAGGCAAAGATAAACTTTGCTCCAACTTCATGTGCTTTGGTAACTATTTGCTCAATGTTCGCTAATGTATCATTAATAAAGGGTAGAATAGGCATTAATGTGATTCCTGTATAGATTCCACTATTAACAAGGTCTTTTACCACTTCAAATCGTTCTGTGCTTGATGGTACATTTCGCTCGATTCTAGCTTGTAGTCTATCATCTGCAGTAGTTATCGTAATACAGATACAAACAGGTGAATGAACATTTATGTTTTGCAAGACATCAATATCTCGTAAAATCAGTTTACTTTTAGTAATTATATTAACTCCGAAGTGATATTTGTCCATCGATTTCAATGAGTTTCTAGTGTAGTTTAGGGTCTTCTCATAGCGATTATATGGGTCATTCATCCCTCCCATGGAAATTACTCCTTTTTTGCGTTTTGTAGAAAGTTCCAGGTCAACCATCAAGTCAGCTTCCTGCTTCGTCCTAATGGTGTCAAAATTTTTTATCTTATAACAACTACTTCTCGAGTCACAATATATGCATCCTTGGTCACATCCACGATAAATATTCAAGTTATGAGTTACACCAAACCAAGATTGACCACTATTTACAGAATGAACAATTTTCTTCGCTCTAATATATTCCATTTATAGAAATTCAGTCACTTTTTCTAGAGTTAAATACGGTGTTTCATTTATGATTCTTTCTCTGTATTTCTCAATATATTGTTTCCCCCAAGGTGAATCTACTAATTCCTCTCCTGCCATATGAATTACAACATACAATACGATTGTACGTAGCATTAGGAAATCGTTCAAATTTGATAAAAACGAAATATCTATTGAATTTTGCTTAAGGTATCCTTTAAAGAAAGGGGCTAACATTAGCGCTATTTCTTTATCTAGTGCATCACCTGATAGCTTTGAATTCATAAAACGATAGAATATCACTATAGCTATATCGCTTATGAAATGCTTATATGCCGCATCATCCCAATCAAAAAACATTAGTTCTCCGCCATATAAGTGCATATTCCCAAAATGAAGATCCGTGTGAATTAGGCCAAAATTATCGATATTTTTAGGTAACTTCTGAACTTTTTTAACTAATTTCTCGTATTTTTCGACCAATATTCGATCATTTTTACCTAATAATTTTCTTGATTTTTCAAGTAGTAATTCTTCATCCCAATCTATTCTTTTATGGATTGGTTTATACTTTTTTGTCAATTTATGTAATTTTCCTACTTCTTCTCCAAACATTTCATAAAACTCATTTGTCAGGTCTATTAACTTTATTTTTTCTCCTGGAGCTTTGACAAATACAGAGATTATGAAATAATCGTCTTGATTGATTTTAATTACTTCTAGCAAGTTATCATTTTCTGAATGGATAACAGTGGAAACACGTGCATTGTTTTTATCTAAGAAATCAATAAACTCTAATTCCGCAAATACTTGTTCTTTTGAGCGATGAGAACTATGAACAAACCTAAGAATGTAGTTTTCACCTTTTTTCTCATACTCATATACGAAATTTTCAAAGCCACCTATCTTCTTAATGGTGTCAAAAGGTGTATCGTATAATCTTGCTGATTCTCTTATAATGCCCTCTGTTAGTGCATTTTGAATGGCTATCTCCATAATTGCTCTCCTTTAAAAGTGTATAATCTAATTTTATCATATATGTTGTGCTATTAAAGTGATAATTTAATTTATTATGTCATAAAAAAAGAAGACTATTGGTATAGTCTTCTTTTGCTAATCTCTTTGATTTCTATAATATATAATGTCTTCTAACACCGCATTTGTCTTTGCGTTTATATAGTAAAACTTGTCGTTAGACATATCAAACTCGTTACCATATGCGCTCTCGAGGGTATTAAAAAGGTCACTATAATAGTTAAAACTAAAATATCCATCATTGATAAACTGCTCCAGATAGTCCTCATACAGGATTTGATACTCTTCAAACTCCAATATCTTGTCAACTAGAGGTGTGTAATCTGAATATGAAGAGAATCCACTACCTTCCCATTCATATATATCATTACCTAGTGTGTAATCTATAAAGACAGGGGAACCACTCCAACCTACACCCATAGAATGATCATAATCAAATGGGATAAATGTTAAATAGTCGCTTTCATCAAAATATAAGTAATAGTTATTAGCGTTACCACGGTAATCATCAGGATTACCTAGTAGAACGTTCACCGCAAGGGATCTAATAAACATATCTACGTCAAAATTGTCTTCTAAGTAGTTTTTCAAAGTAAGACCTGAATAGTTATCGAGATTCCGAGTGAAGTTAATAAGCGAGGAATAATCACTACTGTCTTGATTGGTCTCTTTACCATATGTAGGGCGATAATTACTTTTCCAATCTCTTATTCCTACACTATATAAGTTAGTTATAGGCTGTAAAGTACCTGGCCATATTACTTTGTATAAGTCTCCAACCTCTTTAGTAGGGGTATCTTGTAGGTGTTTCCTTATGAATTCTTCATCAATTACTTCTTGAGCAGTGTAGAGTTCAGTCATTTCAACTTCTCCATTTATCCTAATAATCAGTTTAGTAAGAGTAATATTAGGCATCGCTACACCAGCTTCTTGGAATAATCGATGGCTATATAGTTCATTAATATATGTTTGATCATTGTTTCTATTCCATTTAAAGGCTAGTTTCTCTAAATCAAAGACTTCTCTTGTTTTAAGCCAATCATATTCAGTTGTTCCAAATGTTGTATCAAATGTTTCATTAAACTTCATTACATAATGAATTGGAACAACAACTCCTTCAGAGTTTTCTGGGAGTCGTCTTGAATAGTTATTACCTTTTGATCTAATACCAACATCAGGTATGAAGATTAACTCTTCGTCTCCATAATAAGATACATCTGCTTTAACATATTCATTACTTTTATAGTTTCCAAACATATCATGATACTCATTCATCGAATCTAAGAGATGTTGCCATTCTGACCTATCAAAATCTAGGACAAAGGTGTGTTTGATACTATCATCGAATAGGTTTTGATAGTCTAAAGGCTTATCTCTGTCGCCTAAAGTGTAGTTGTTTTCCATTGCTTCTTCGATAGCTTTTATTCTATCTTCTTCTTGTCTTGCGTTTTCAATTAATATAAATTCTTCTTGTTTTATTATTTGTTCTTGGTAGTATTCTACCATCTTTTCTTGTGCTGCTATATAATCAACTTGTGCTTTTAGAATCTCTTCTTTTTGAGCACGTTGTTGAGCAAGGACATCAATAATCTCTAATTCACTTGGTAAGTTTAATAATAGTGATTCATCAGATAAAGAATCTAACCCAAATAGTACAGTTACTAAGGTTGCGATTATAAGAACTCGTCTTAGTACAAGATTAATCATTATTCTGAGATGTAATCTCCATTATGAGAAAGCAATACGATACTCTTCACAGATGCTATATCTTTAAGTCTATTAACCATTAGCGATTTATCCTCTTTAGATCTAACTTCTAAGGTTAAATCAAGCGAATTGTATTTAACAGTCTTATTTCTTAAAGTATATTTACCATAAATGGCACTTACTTCTGTTAAGATTGCTTCTTCATTTTCTGTAGAATTAGTACGAATTATTAAGAAGTACGATGAAACGAATACTTCTAAACTAATTAATGCAAATATAGCTAGTGCAATAATAACTGTACTAATGAATGCTACCAGGATTAAACCAGCACCTACTTGGATACCCAATCCCACAGCCCAAAACATAAATACTGTATCAAAAGGATTTTTCAAGGCAGTACGGAAACGTACAATAGATAGAGCCCCTACCATCCCTAGAGATAGAATAATATTTGATGCTACTGAGATAATGATAACACTAGTAACCATGGCGACAATTGGTAATCCAATTGCCAAACTACGGTTATAAACGGTAGTTTGGTAGCTTTTCTTATAAGTATATAAGATAAATAAGCTTAATAAAAATACTACGATGATATTGAATATTATTGATTCTAGTCTGATGTTCTGTGAATTATAAAGTTCTAAGATATCTTGGTTGATTAAATCTGAAAATGACATAATGCCCTCCTAAAGTATTATTTGATCATATCCTAAGAAGTACTTAGAATATGCTATTTGATTAGCTGCAATTGATTTTATTATTGTTTTTATTTCTTTGGGAATGAAGTGTTCATACTTTATTTCCATCATTAGCATGGTATCTTTCATTAATTTGATGTTTTCCCCCGAAATTTCTTTATCAAAACGGGAAACTTCTAGAGAGTGGTCAAATGTAATTCGAAAATTATCACTTTCATCACGATAAGCTTCTCTTTTATAGATAATATTACACTTTGGTTCAAGATTATTTCTAAAGAAATCAAGTGTATATAACCTAATCAACTTATCATCGAAGTGCTTCTCTAAAATATCTATATCATTATCAACGATAGCTTTAAACACCTCTTCATTAATAGGTGTTGATATTTTAATACTACTATTTCCTGTCTTTTTCTTTAATTCTAATTTCTTCATTGTTATATCGTCATAGTATCTAATACGGTACTTCTTATGTAATTCATTACCAAATGCTTTATCCTGAGCCCCTGAGAAGTAAATATCATCTAAATATATACTATTTACTTGGTACGATTCATTTGGACCATGTTGATCATGAATCAAAAGAGTTTTAATAGCCTCTCTTACTTTAAAATAATCGACGTAAGAGATTAGATACTTGTGTTCCTGGCGATGAACTTCCTTCATATTACCACCTCAAATTAATAATTGTATTATACACCGTTTTTCTTGTTTTTCCAAAACTGTTTAAGATAGTCTTGAAGATAAGTATTCTTTTTGACAGTTTTATAATGATTCCAGTTTTTAGGGTACAGACTCTTATATTTACGATGAGAATATCTATCATCAAACAATATTCCAATCCCTATATCTTGTTCTGTCCTAATAACCCTACCAATTGCTTGAATAACTTTGTTCATTCCTGGATAGGTATATGCATAATCAAATCCTTCATCAAATTCATCATCAAAATAGTTTCTCAAGATTTCATTATACTTATTGAATTGAGGTAACGCTACACCAACTACTAATACCCCACTTAATTTGTCACCAATATAATCGACACCTTCACTAAAACTCCCACCTAGTACAAAGAATCCAATTTTTGATACCTCTCCGACGGTATCAAAAGCGTCTAACATCTTCTGTCTAGCTCTAAATGACATATTTCTTGATTGGACTAGCACATTGTAATCTTCGCTCTCGAAGTGCTCTAAAACATTATTTAGATACTGGTAAGAGGGAAAGAAAACAATATAGTTCCCAATTTTGGTTTCTAACATTGCATATATACTGTCAATGATTCCATTAACACTTCGGTCTCGATCTCGGTATCTTGTAGATGTAGATTCATCAACATATAATCCTAAATTATTTTGTTTAAACGGAGAAGGGATTTGAATACTCTTTCCATTTCCATTTGTAATAAGTTTCACATAGTAATCAATAGGTTCCAAAGTAGCACTGAAGAAAATTGTTCCTTTAGCTCTACGTTCAAGAACATCTAATATGTACTTAGATGCATCTAAGCATCTTTGAGAAACAACAATGTCTTCTCCTATCACTTCAACCACATACTTATAGCTAAGTGAATAGTAATCAGTTATCCTTAAAAACTGGGTTAGCTCAAAATAGCCATCCAGGACTTTATCTCGGTCCTTAAACCTCTTATTCTCAACCAGGATTTGATCCAATTTATTAACTATTCTTTCAATTAACTTAATTAAATCTTCATCTAATTCATCTTGATAGTAGAATTGCGCTTTGATTATGTCATTTACTTCAACAAATTCATCAATATATTTTATTAACTTGTTAATTTGAGTTTTAACTGCGGGTTTCACCTTGTTAGAACTCTTTCTTAACTCGAATAACGTCGATTTTCTGATAAAACTCGAGTACATTGAACGAGATCGGTCAACCATATTGTGAGCCTCGTCAATTAAAAGGATAGGATTATAGTAATCTTCATCAAAATATCTAATTAAATGTGTTCTTGGATCAAAAGCATAATTATAATCACAGATAATTACATCTGAATAGTTTGAAATTGCTAAGCTAAACTCGTGGGGACATATTGTATGATACTCTCCATATTGCTTAATTAAGTCCATTTCATATACATCCTGGTGAACAAAGATATCATTCAAGCCTTCATTTAAGCGATCAAAGAATCCTTTCGCATAAGGACAAATATCAGGATCACAATCTACTTTATCCATTAAACACATACTCTCTTTAGAGTTAACTACTACAGTTTTACAGACTAATCCCTTTTCTTTTAGTAAATTTACCGTGTCTACAACGATTTTCTTACCAGCATTCTTAGCTGTTAAGTAAAATACTTTGTCTTTTTCATTTTTTATAGCTTTTAAACTAGAAAATAAC
This sequence comes from Candidatus Izimaplasma bacterium HR1, assembly GCA_000755705.1. Taxonomy (NCBI): domain Bacteria; kingdom Bacillati; phylum Mycoplasmatota; class Mollicutes; order Candidatus Izemoplasmatales; family Candidatus Izemoplasmataceae; genus Candidatus Izemoplasma; species Candidatus Izimoplasma sp. HR1. The sequence goes on along the minus strand of CP009415.1, from coordinate 768,389 downwards.
GACGCTATTGTTTTTCCAATACCTGTAGGGGCAATACTATATAGAATATCTCCCTTAATTAAGGTTTGATAAACAGCACCCATAAATTTGTATTGTCCTTCTCTGTAATCATCGAAAGGAAATGATAAACCTTCTAAAGATTTTAACTTATTTCTTTGATGTTCATCAAAGATTTCAAGCCAATTCGTATATTCTTCGATTGTTTTCTCGAAAAAGCGCTTTAGTTGGCTGTAATTATATCTTTTTGTAAATGATTTAGTCTTGTATTCGTTCACTGTTACATAGGTCAAACGCACAGAAATGGATCTCATTTCCTCTTTTGTCATATACATATATGCATACATTTTTGCTTGTGCTAAATGTTCAGGTCTTGTATTGATTTCCATTAGATTCAAATCTGTTAAAGTACTTTTTATTTCTTCAATTATGTACTTATGATTCTCTTTTAATAGCCCATCCATTCTTCCAGTAACATGAATACTATATTTACCAGTATCATAAAGGGTTTCTACCTTTACTTCTTTACGATCTTCTTCATTATATTGGGACTGCAAAAAAGTATGCGCTTCAATTCCTTGCTTCGCACGCTTATTTGATTTGAATTCACTTGTTAAATCTCCGCCTGAGTAAATAAACTGAACAATTTCTTTGGCAGTGATATTGATTTGTTTCATAATATCACCATTTACTTTATTGTTTTTGTAATGTAATTATATTTTTATGGTTATTTGATATCTCTATTAAGTTATATCTACCTTTTAAGTAATTAAAGGTATTATCATTAAAGAAAGATATGTGAGTGGGATCTCTGCGATACCACCATGTTGTGAAGCCTTCTACATCCATAGTTCTAAAGTTAGTCATTATTACTAAGTATCCTTGATCATTTAGTAATGACAATAGGTGTTCTATTTCCTTGATCGGATTTACAAAATGTTCGATAGCTTCTGTGGTTGTAATTAGATCATACATATTATTTTGGTAAGCTAAATCCTTACTAAAAAATGGGTCGTAGATAGCAACATTGTATCCATCTCTATCTAATATCTTTTTTAGCATTGGATAGGGTCCAGAGCCAAAATCTAAAATGTTTTTTACCTTTTTGAGAGGTCTAACGTGTAAATCTATTAAATTGTTAAACATATTCATATACCCAATATTACCTTCATCATCGTTCTTGTGAGTTGCGTATCTTCCTTGTTCTTCATCAGGTGTCAAAAGGAAAGATTCTTGTTTAGAAATAAAGTCACATTTATGACAAACGTCATATGTGACTTTTAGTTGTTTATCGAATAATTCGTCTGTAGGACTATTACAGATTTTACAGAGACTAATTTCTTTTACCATCTTGTTCATGAATTATTTGATCAATAATGATTACGATAAATAGGTATAATTCTGTATTTAGTTCATCTTCGACACTTATTTCATAAGTATCACCCCATGAAATGTATTTCTTTTGGATAGAAGCTACTTCTTGTCCACCTCTAAATATACCAAAGCTATGTCCAAAGAAACTTCCATCAACTTGAAGTTCCTCATTACCAACAGTAACAACAAATTTAGGTTTAATTGAAAATTTCTTTTGAATTGTAGCTAAATGGTCGTTGTGCGGTGTATAAATATCATAACGTGGAAACAATTTAAATAGTTTCTTTTGCGAGTTTAGTACCTGAGACCCATTCATATTCAATAACTGTAGTTTGTTTTGAATACTAAAGAACTTGCCTTCCACTGTATAAAGTTCTCGTTGAGTTTCATCCATAATACTGAACTTATCTCTTAAAGAGAATACTTTCTGTTTAATATAGAATCTCATAATTTCCTCCTAATTGATAATAGCTTTAATTCTTACTGCTTGCGCTAACAAGAATAATGACAATGGTGTTAAAAATCCACCTTCTAGTGAAGTTATTTTAAAATATCTCTTACCTTTGATCCTATTCACTTCTAATGTGGCTATTATTCTTCTTTTATCATATACTTGATATTTGATTTTCCAGAATGCTGATTTAACAAAGTAGTACTTGTCAGCTTCTATGATTGAGTGAATTATTTTAACTCCAGCGCTAATTTTAGCGACTTGGTTTCCACCTTCGTCATAGATAATGTACTTTGGTTTGAATTTAAGAGGATTAGTTTTAACTAAATACTTCTTAGAATCTAAATTATACATACATGAAATATTATAATCAGAATTTTGCTTATGATATTTGATTTCTCCTATTTCCTCAAACTCATCATTATAGATTAATAAGTCTTTACGGCTTAAAACGTTACGGCATTCGATAAAATAATTCATTAAATCACTCCTACTTCAATAAGATTTTTAGTTCTTGAACGAAATCATTTTGGAGAGTTAGATTTTTCTTTGCCCAACGAGAAAGGACGTTCTTAACAACATCATCTTTAACGTGGAAATACTTAAAGAAAGTATGTTTTCTCTCAGGTAAGTATTCAAATCTTGTGTTAAATCTAGTATTAATAAAGTCTTTGTCTGCATACAGTTCAATTACATCTCTTTGTAATGAACCTTTTTTATGTGTATCACCATCTGTAACAACGATGGTTTCAAAACCTTCTTTTTTTAATTGTTCTTTTACAAAACTAATATTTCCACTACCACCACAAGGGATAACAGTGTACTTATTCTGAAGGTCTAAAAGTTGTAATGCTTTTTCAAACCAATTGACGTCATATTTACCTTCAACAAGCAAATACTTTTTATTATGTTCTTTGAAAGTTCTCTTCTTAATGGTGTCTAAATCGTCAATTTTGTCACCTTTATATAGTGCGGAGACGTAATAATTATAATTCTTCACTATATCTTTATCATTCGTTGTAAAGATTGTTTGATAAGAGAATTTAGTAAATTCATTTAGTGATTTTACATCAAAATTAACTTCAAAATTATCAATACCGATAATCAAATGTTGATATGTAACATTTGATATTAGTCTTGAATAATCTTCTTTTGTGAACCGTACATCATCGGTAATACTCATTTCATATTTAGTTGAGACATTAAATATCTTGTAGTTACTGTTTCCAATGGTACCATCTATATAATCAGACACTTTAAAGATTAACGATTGTTCTTCAGGTGGTACTTTCTTTGTCATGTTAATCGTAAGTAGATCATTCAGCATAGTATGATTATTGATATTTTTAGGTATATATAAATATTTTATATGATTTATCTCAAATATATTACCAATACACTTTGTAAAGTTTACTTCATAAAGTGGTGGGGAATATACTTTTCGGTATCTTTCATCGTTAAGATTGATTTCAATCACGACATCTCTTTTATTATCGATGATGAATTCCCGATTGAGAGCACTGTTAAAAAACAGGTCCAATGCTTCTAATACAGTTGTTTTACCAGAGTTGTTAGACCCGATTAAGAGTGTATTTTTATCTAGTGGGATATTTTCTCTTGAAAATGCTTTATAGTTTTTAATAAAAATATGCTCAATCATCCATATCACTACCTTCTTACTTAATTATAGCATAAAAAAAGCACAAATTAATGTGCTTTTAGAAATCATATTTACTTAAAATTTCCGCTGGTGTTTTTCGTAGCAAGTTAGAAACCGGAATTAATCCAGCAATTACATTAACTACATAAATTATTACAATACCAGCAATAATGCTTAGTGGTGAGATATAAATAAATCCTTCAAAGATATCTTCTGTGAACAATTGGATTCTATAAAGTAAGAATGTTGTAGCAAAATATCCAATCATACTTGTTATCGTTGTTATAAAGATAACTTCAGTTGTAAACATCTTTCTAATGTCACCTTTTGATACCCCTAAGGCTCTATAAACACTTACTTCATAAATACGTGATAGCAAGCTAGAACGTAAGATGAAGAAGTAACTTACTGCTGAAGCAGCAAGTACTACTATTGTAAATGTTATAGTAGGAATACTATTAGCTAATCTATTTGATCTATATTCTTCTAATTGAATATCATAAGAACTCTCAGAAATAACATTATCAGTTTTTAAATGTGCGATAGTTGCTTCTAAATCATTAGAGTGGAAGTTTATCTTAGAGTAATTTCTTAGATAGACACTATTGAAGTATGCTTTTTCAATAGTTTCCATTCTAACCAATACATTAGGCACGTCTTCTTCGGTAGTAAATGATGCTGTACTATTGAAGATTCCATATCCTGTATCAATCTCATTACTAGCAATTGGGTTTAATAGTAAATCATTATCCCTAATTATTAGTCCTGTATCTGTAGTAGGTAGTGAACCATCTAATAAAGTAATATCATCTTCATATACTTCATATAGTCCAACGTTGAATGTTGACATATAGACTAGTTCTTTACTAGCGTAAATAACTTTAGCTTTATCATCAACAATTCCAACAAGTTTTACAGGAATTGTGAAATCAGAATCATATTGTGATTGTACTCGAACGAACATTTCTAGATTCATTAAATCTTCGTATGTAGTAACACCTAACATAGTATAAGTAGAATCAGTTAGTAGGTCATCTACCATATCCTTTTCCATAACGATTTCATGTAATCCAACTGCTGCTCTACCAGCTACTAGTTTTGATGTATCTAAGTACTCTGAATATACTGCGCTTCTAGTAAGTCGTCTTGTATTCTCATAGCTTTGATAGACTGGAGGTAAACTAATTGTTACTGAAACCTCGTTAGCTAGTTGGAAATAATTTACTGATTCATGATCAGCTAGTGTAATAATATCATCATATTCATTGGATCCTTTATCGAAAACGATAATCTCTTCAGGTCCTTGTAAGAAGTTAGAAGGATCCATATTCAAGATACCACTTAACATTCCGACAGCTACAGCGATTAAAACCGCTCCACCAGCAAATCCAACATAGAATAACTTACCAATCTTAGATGAGTCTTTGATACGGTTCCAAGCGAACTTTATACTGTCTTTGATAGTGATAACACTATGTCTTGATACTTCATCGTGAGCTTTCTCATTAATGATTGATTGTAAATTGAAATCAGAATCATCAAATGAAGATTTATCTAATTTTTCATAATTACCATCGTAAATATTAATCTCACTATCTGATTCGATTAACTGCATTTTCTTATATTCTTTTGATTTTACATCAAGATAGATTGTTTTGTTTTTAACAATTAACTTAATATCTAACTGATCTTTAATATCTTCATCTGAATAGATGTCGATATTGTTAAGATTACTAGTATTAATCGTTTCTACTTTGCGCATATCTCCAAGATATATATCAGTCTCATGTTTAACGTCTAAACTACCGTTAGATGAGTTTTCAATGTCACTGACAACTTTCCCATCTTGAAGTTTAATAATACGGTCTGCGTAGAAATTAGCGATGTTTTCTTCATGGGTAACTAGTACTACTAATTTATTTTGTGATATTTTCTTAATTATGTTCATTATTTCTTGAGTGTTTTTACTATCTAAGTTCCCTGTAGGTTCATCGGCGATGATTACTTTAGGGTTTTTAGCTAGCGCTCTTGCGATAGCTACACGTTGTTGTTGTCCACCTGATAATTGCGCAGCACGACGTTTACGGTAGTTAATCATACCCATTGAGTCTAAAATATAATCGACTCTTTTATCAATTTCTTCTTTATCATAAATATTAATCATATTTAATGTTAACGAGATATTATCATAAACAGTTAAATTAGTTAATAAGTTATAATTTTGGAAGATATACCCAACATGTTTATTACGGATTTTATCCCATGTTGTAGCGTTATAGTGTTTAATCTCTTGCTCATCAAATTGAATTGAACCACCTTGGACTTTATCAAGTCCACCAAGTACATTCAACAATGTTGTTTTACCACTACCTGAAGGTCCTAGTAATACAACTAATCCTTTATCTGGTAATGTTAAGTTTATATCATTTATTACATGAATTTCATTTGATTTCTTTCGGTTAAAGTACTTATGTAAATTATTTAGTTTTATCATGATGTCACCTACTCTTGCTTTAAGCTAGTAATTACAGAATTACTAAAGATTTTTTTGTTGAATCTTCTTCCTAATAGTAACGATAGTACTGTTAGTAATAGGAATATAAATACATAACTTCCAACCGAGAAGAAGTTTAGGTATTGTGGGATTGGACTAACAAACATTTCATTTATTGTTAGTAAAACCATTGTAATAATATATGACATAGCCATTGTAAAGAATAGCTCTAATAATGTTACTTTGTTTAAGTCTTTCTTACTTGCTCCAATAGATCTGAAGATTAAGTAATCTTTTTTCTTTGCATTTTGGACATTTCTAAGCACTACATAACTAATGAAGTAAATAATAACCATGAGGATTAACACTTGAAAACCAAAACCTATATTTGAAACTAACTGAATCATTTCTGAAAACTGATCAGTACTATTTGAAGGATACATTGCGTTGTAATCTGTATTGAAGAAGTGATCCAATACTTGATTTCCTTCAAACAAACCATCAACAAACAACGTTATTTGGTATGGTGATTGATCAAACATTAATTCGTAAGTTGCCTGATTCATTTCTACTGAACCATATGTCTTACCATCAGTTAGATCATGAGCACCAATAATTTCAACTTCAATATCATTATCATAGAATGCTGATTTACTTGTAACTGTAAATGTTTCTCCTACATAACAACTAAAGTCTGGTTCTTCTTCTGAGTCGTCATACGCTCTCATACAGAAATTTTGTAATTGTTCTTCTGATAACTTAAGTTCGCCATCAGCTAAATTATTATTGATAACGAAGTCGATACCACTTAGAGACATCATAATTGGTGTTTCATCCTCTAATGTACCCGATAATGTATAGCTAATAAATCTTGATTCACCCCAAACACCAAAGTAACCATAATTAATGATTTCATCATCTGTAAGGAAATCCTCATGGAAATACACTCGTGTATTCCAATCAGAAGGGAATATATTATTAACAATTCCAACTACTGTAAACTCAGTAGTATTGGTTGGGAATGATTGAGTATCATTATCTGCCCATTCAATAAAACTGAATCCCATTTCAACTGTTTCACCAATTACGTATTCATCATCTGCTTCAACGATTACTTCGTATTTACTTTCAGGCATTCTACCTTCTTTTAAATCGCCAGCATCCAGCATTCCTGCGGGATTGATGAAATTATACATTTCGTATTTATAGTCATTTCTTGTATCTTCATGATATGACATAATACGTGAATCCATCAAAACATCGTGGTCTAAAACATAATTAACATCAGCTATACCTCTGATGTCTGTTAACTCATCAGCTGTAAATGCTGTTTTATCATATTTTGTAAGAATAATTCTTCTTTCGGTAACATTATTAAAATAACTATAACCCATATAATTTATATTGGAGTTGGCGTTCTTTTGATAACTACCATAACTAAACGTAAAGATTAAAGCGATAAATATCCCAATAACCATTGTAAAAATTGTTCTTCTAGGAGTTCTAAATAGATTTCTTAGAGAAATTCCCATTAAATTTTTTAAAGACATGTTGTAGTTAGCTAGTTTGACACTTTCTACAACATTATGTTTTTTATGCAATTGTTTATCTTCGACGATTTCGCCATCAAATAAACGAATCTTTCTTGTAGCATACTCTGCTACTTCATCATAGTTATGTGTAACGACAATAACTAATTTGTCTTTCGAAATCTCTTCTAGTAACTTCATGATTGTTTCACTTGATTCACTATCTAAGTTACCAGTAGGTTCATCACAAACAATGATTGGACAATCTTTAGCAAGGGCACGAGCAATTACAGCTCGTTGCTTTTGTCCCCCAGAAAGTTTTGAAGCTTTATGGTTTATATGTGTCGAAAGACCCACTTTTTCAATAAGTTCTAAAGCTCGGTCTTTAATTTCCTCTTTTGGATACCCTTGAATGGTTAAAGCAACCATTACATTTTCCAAAACACTATAAGAATCAATTATATTATAGTTTTGGAATACAAAACCAATATATTGTCTTCTATAACTTTCCCATTCTTCACTTGAGAAATATGATGTTTCCTCACCGTTAACATACATTTCTCCATCTTCATAAGTATCTAAACCACTTAAAACGTTTAGTAAAGTTGATTTACCACTACCACTTTCACCGGTAACAGCTACAAATTCACCAAGTTTAAATTCTAAGTTTACTTTGCGTAAACCAAGAGCTACAACTTCGTTACTGTGATAATACTTAGAAATATTATTTAATTTAAGCATTTATATTCACCTCGTAGTACATTTCCCTTCAATATTTTTTTTACAATAACCGACAATATTATACTATATTTAATTTACGTTGACAAACAAAGTGTGTAACTTACGAAAACTATACTCTAGATTACATTATCTTTACTTTCTCTATAATTATTTGTTATATTTAAGAACATAATCTATAATAAAAACAAGAGGTGATGGGAAATGCTTAGAAAATCGAATGACTTTGTAAAGAATATTTATGTATCCGCCTTTATATTAGTATCTTTATACACTCAGGCAGCCTTTTTAACTTCTGATACTCGTTATTATACAGTATTCATAAGTAGTGCAGTTGCTACTGGGTTTTTTATATCTTTTGGTAAAAAGATATTACCAAGTATTTTCTTTACTTCAGTAATAGGAACACCCATTATTGAAATACTTGTTAACGGTACTGCTTTAAGTCATGCATTTTTATATGCTTTACCAATCACATTCATCAATACAGTTACACCTTTAATCTTCTATAATTTATTGAAATTCTTCAAAATTAGTATTCCCAAAACAACTAAGGAAGGATTACTCTTTATTCTTAGTTTATTGCTTACAGTATGGCTTGTTGCGTTACTACCTAGTTTGCAATACTATACTACCAACAACAATAGTTTCATTTATGAGTATTCACGGTTTGTTAAACCTATGTTTATAGGGATGTCGATATTTGCTACAAGTATTATTATGTCTAATTCTTATGATAGTTATTTAGGACGGGACAACATAACCAATTATTGGGATATTTTATTTGCTGTCACCTTTGCTATTATTGCGTACATGATTTTCTCAGGAATGATTGAAGGTTTTAATTTCACTAGATTCGGACCGATTTTCATTATATTATTCATAATTAACGCCTTCGTTTTTAACTATCGAATGTTAATATTCATTTCCTGGTTATATATTTGTATTTATAATGTTGTTTACTTTAAAATATTAGACTTACCTTATAATTCTGTAAGTATTGAATCAATAAACTTGTATTTATTGATTCTCATTATAATCACAATCTTCACAAAAGTTCTAATTTCTGAAATCACTTCAAAAAATCAAGAACTTCAGGAAACTAAAGATCGATATGAGGATATGCTTAGTTCAACGTTTGAGCTCTTTAAAGTTAGGGAAACATTAGCCTATGATGATATCAAATACATTGAGACTAACATAAAAGATATCTTTAGCATCGCTATGAGAATATTTAACGACATAGAGTATGGTAAATGTGTAGTAAGAGGACCAAAGAACATAAAAGTATTAGCAACAAAGGGATATGATCTAGATTTATTCAAATCAATGCAAATAAATAAGCAAAATTTCAACTGGAATAACTTCTCACCTACTTTGAATAAAGATGTTAATAAAAAGTTCAAAATCGCTTTAGGGGAAAGATATGAGCTATATAAGAATGAACTACCTGATGTTAAGGAATCGGTTAGCATTCTTATAAAACTAAATGAAGAAGAAATGGGTGCAATCAGTTTTGATATATTAAGTTCAAATAAAAACAACTTTACTAAAGGTGATATATACAACATTGGAGCTTTCCAAAGTATGATTAATTCATTTTATGAAATGAATGAACTATCCATCAAGAACAATAGTCTTCGTGATGATATCGTATTAAGTCTAATTAGAACATTAGAGTTATACGATCAATATACAGGTGGACATAGTGAGGATGTAGCATTCATTGCCAACCAGTTAAGCAAGAAGATGAATCTCTCAAGTAATGAGCAATATGATATCTACTGGGCAGGTATTGTCCACGATATTGGTAAGATAGGTATTAGTAGTGATATAATCAATAAAACTTCAAAGCTTACTTTAGCAGAATATAAGAAAGTACAAGACCATCCAATCTTTGGATATGATATCCTAGCTAAATCAGAAGATTTAAAAGAAATCGCCAAATTAGTGAAGCATCATCATGAATGGTATAACGGTTCAGGTTATCCTTCTAAACTACAAGGTGATGAGATTCCAATTGGTTCACAAATATTACAAGTCGCAGATAGTGTATCATCAATGGCAACTAGAAGAAGTTATCAAAAAGAGAAAACTTTTGATGAAATCATTGATGAGTTAAATATGTATAAAGGAGTTCAATTTAATCCAGAAATCACAGATTATATGATTGAGTTGATCAATGAAGGTGTCATTAAAGATTACTTCAAAACTCATAAAAAATAAGAAAAAGGAAATTCAATGAATTTCCTTTTTTTACGCGTTTGACCTATCTAAACGTAATCTTTTTTACCGTTTAGAGGTATCTAAGGGGTAATATTACTTATTTCCCTTTATCATTAATTCAACCATTAAATTACTAAACTCTACTGGATTATCTAAAGGTAATCCTTCGATTAATAATGCTTGGTTATATAAAATCTTCGCATATTTCTTAACACTATCTGGTTTAGTTTCATATAGTGTTTCTAGTGTATTGAATATTTCATGGTTAGGATTTATTTCTAATATCTTAGTAGCTTTAGCATCATTAGCATTAGGCATGTTCTTTAGGACTTTCTCCATTTCCATACTTAACCCTTCACCACTAACTAGACAAACAGGACTATCTTTTAGACGTTTAGAAAGTTTAACATCAGTTACTTTATCCGCTAATGCTTCTTTTAATGTATTTAGTAGTGATTCTTTTTCTTTTGATAGTTCATCAAGTTTTTCTTCAACTTCTTTATCTACTAAATCTAAATCTCCTTGATTGATTGATTTAAATTCAAAATCCTCATACTTCATAAGGATATTTACCATAAACTCATCGATATCATCAGTGAATAATAGCACTTCATAATCCTTTTCTTTTACTAAATCCATCTGTGGTAAAGCTAAAATGCTATCTTTCGTCTTACCTGAGGCGTAATAGATTACTTTTTGTTCTTCTGGCATTGCGTTTACATAGTCTTTAAGAGTAACAAATTCATCATTTTTCGTTGTTTTAAACATGATTAGATCTTGAAGTTTTTCTTTATTTACTCCAAACCCTTCGTAAATCCCATATTTTAAATTGATACCATATGTATTATAAAATTCAATATATGTTTCTCTATCATTTTTAAGCATTTTCTCTAACTCAGCTCTAATTTTCTTTTCAACGTTAGTAGCTATTTTCTTTAACTGACGATCTTGTTGAAGCATTTCACGTGAAATATTTAAGCTTAAATCGCTAGTATCGACTAATCCTCTAACGAATCTAAAGTAATCGGGTAGTAAATCTTTGTTTTTATCCATGATAAAGACACCTTTAGAGAATAGTTGTAGTCCTTTTTCGAACTTTTCACTATATAAATCAAATGGTGCTTTTCTTGGTATGAACAATAAACTTGTATATGTAGTTAATCCTTCTACTTTAGTATGAATGACTTTAAATGGCTCTTCAAAGTCATTAAACTGATGTTTATAGAAATCAGTATATTCAACATCAGTGATATCTGATTTATTTCTTTTCCATAAAGGAATCATTGAATTCAATGTTTCTGTTTCTGAATAAGTAATTGGATTTTGATCTTTATCATCTGGATAATCTGTCTTAGTTACGTCCATTTTAATAGGATATCTCACATAATCACTATATTTTTTTACCAAACTCTTAATTTTGTGTTCAGTTAAAAACTCATCATAGTTCTCTTCTGTTTCTTCATCGTTATCTCTTAACGTTAAAATAACAGTTGTTCCATACTCCTCTTTACTTGTTTCACTTATAGTATAAGAGCCAGTTCCACTACTACTCCATTTGAATGCTTGCTCATAATTTACTGATTTCGTAATAACTGTAACGTTTTGCGATACCATAAATGCACTATAGAAACCAACACCAAACTGCCCAATAATATCAATATCGTCATTCTCTACACCCTCTTTAAATTCTTTACTACCACTTCTAGCAATGGTTCCTAGGTTATTAACTAACTCTTCTTCAGTTAAACCGACACCATTATCAGTAATAGTTATAGTTCTTTTTTCATTGTCTAATTGAATAAACACTTCATACTCATCTGCCTTAGAAGCATCTGTTAAAGCTAAATAATGTCTTTTATCTAATGCATCACTTGCATTACTGATTAATTCTCTTAAGAATATTTCTTTATGTGTGTAAATTGAATTAATCATTAATTCCAATAGTTTCTTAGATTCAGTTTTAAATTGTTTTGTTTTTGCCATTTATTTTGTCCTCCTACAAACAATTATTTCATTGTCTAAAAACAATTATACAACTACCAGTTAGCACTGTCAAGAATAGAGTGCTAAAATTAAAGGAATTATTGCAACATTTATTGACCTATTGATTATTCTGGTGGGTAAACGATAAAAAGTAATTGAGTAATGATTATCTTGGAACGTTTCTATTCAGAAGGTTAAAAACTGCCAAAAATGAATAAAACCGGCAAAATAATCATACATTTATATAATGAACTTTTAGAATAATTGATTGATTCAATATATGTTTTAATGGCTCAAAATCAAATATGCTAAGAATTCAAATAATTAGCGTTTGATAGCTCTAAAAGACAAAAATTATATAATATTTGCACTTTAGACCGCTCAAAACATATAAATCATTAAATTACCGATAATAAATACGCCATATTAATCTCGATATCTCTAGTAATTTTTAGCGTTTTCAAGACCTGTCAAATATACTTATTCGTAGAAGCATAAGATTTCGTGTATCTTTCCAATGTAGAAATGATAATAGTTAATGATTTTTTAATGGAAATATGATTTCCGGAGGATTGACTGTATTAATTGAAAAGTTGTATAAAACAACAGATTATATAACATAAAATATCCAAGAAACTAATTTTCAACGATTCAAATATATAGTATTCTTAAAATTCAAGAATTTTTTCCCGCATAAACAATAGCCAAAATGAATCACAATTTACTGTATAATTGTGATGACATTCCTTTATAGATTTTGCACAAAACTGATAGAAAACATGAAAAATCTGTATTTCTTATTACTTATCACACTCTATTTGCTATTATTCAAGTTGAATTAATAATCACTTTATAAAGAATTATGTATGGTGATTTTCGAATTTCTTCCACTTTTTCTTGATCGAGTTCTCAGTTTTTGATGATAAATATAATTCAAGGCAAAACGTATGATTTGTGACAACATAATCGTTTCCAATTTCAATTCTAAAATACTATTTGGCAATTTTTGGCATTTCATATATTTATTGACCTTCATAATATAATCATAAATATACCTTTCTCTAGAAGTATCAAATGTATGTTTTCTATTATTATTTCAGGCATTCTCAAAAAATATAATGCGTCAATTATAGCTTCTTTTATTGAATTTTAGGATTCTCTATTATTGAACAAACCATATTTATTTTGGACTACTAATAATTATCGTTTTAGAGAAGGATTTGTGAAAAATATAAATAGTCTAAAATATGTAATTTTATCTTTTGATAGGTCTAAAGAGTATTTTTTTACTAATATTTTAAGTTTTGATAGGTCTAAAGTGTTATTTTACATATTTCTCATTACTTCTATATATTTAATTTCAATCGATTTAAAATGCAGAATGATTCCTTAATTGTCATATTTATTTTTCAGAGTTCATTCAAATATGACTATATTTGGTTAAAGATCATTAGGTCTTTTTTAGCACTTTTTAAAAGATTAATTACTGTTTTCATTTCAAAAGTTGACCAATTGCTTATGTTTTCACTACTTACAACATATTTACACGATAAACTACTAAATATTAGACTTAACAGGAGAAAGATAATTCCCTTTTGAATGTCTCTTAAATTCTTGCATTATTTTGAATAATCACTTTTCTTTAGATAAAAATTCACCAATAAATAAACTATTATTTTGCAAAGATCAATAATGTATCTGGTAGATTTTGGATTCTATTATAATTATGTAGATCTCTACTCATTTCATAAACTATTAGGTTTATTTTGTAATTTTTTGCTTATTTCTTTCTTATAAAACGTTCTAATTATATAATGTAAGTATATAAAGGAGATGATAATTATGGGTAATTTCTTAGTAATTGCTGGTATCCTATTAATTATAGTTGCTATATATATAGGTTCTTATTATTTAAACGCAAATACAAAAGCACCAGAAGGTGCTAAAGAAGTAGGTTGTGATACTTGCAATAGCTTAAGTTGCTCCCTACGTAAAAAAGATGGACCGGACGATATAGATGATTGTGAAGTAGCTAGATTAGACTAAAAATAAAAGTACAGTTCATTTGAACTGTACTTTTTTAGATCTCATAATCAATATCTACATCGTAACTAATATCTTCTAGGTAAAGTTCAAGTATCTTATCTACTTGAAGCTTTAAATCAACCATACTCTCTGGTTCTAAAACAATTACATTACCGTCTTCTAGAGCAAATTCATATTGTTTTCTATTTAAATTCTCGTACGCTAGGAACTCTGTCGGTACTGTAACACCACAGTCTTCTAGTGTGTAACGTTTTAACCTACTTCTTCTAATCAGTATAGGTACAGTGTTAAAAACCTTTGAGAGTTCTAAATAACCGATGTAATCTATAATACAAACACTAAATCCATCTTCTAATTTACTTATCATTTTACCAAAGTGGTATCCATAAATGTTTTTGAGGCAAATTATTTCTCCTAATTTCTCTTGGAGTAGCATTTTACCTAGGGGTAAGTATTCAAAAGTATCAAATTTAGATTTCTTCTTCTTTGATTTCTTAGTTGTTACGCTCTTATATGGGTGAAACTTGTATGCATCTATTAGATATTGGTAAATTTCGTACTTACCATTACATACGTCACCCATTACACAAAATAGTAGTCTCATATGTTTCTCCTTGTTTATCTCTTAACTAAATTCTACATTAAAACACAAAAAAGATAAAGAAAAAAACAGTTAACATAATGTTAACTGTTTTATTTAGTCTCGTGTAAACTCGTTCCGCAGTAATCACATTGCGCAGGTAAGGTCTCAACAAAGTTGTTGGCACTACATGCTGAACATCTGATCGTTTTTGGTTGAAACGGTTTATATTCATCTTCGACAGGTCTTTGTCGGGTTTGTCTCTCATCACGGTGAGGAGTTGAAGGACGGTTATATGCATCTCTATGTGTAGTACTTGGTTTAGGACGAGGAAATTCGATTCTACCATTGTTTAAGTTTAATCTTGCTCTTCCTAACATACCTTTACTGATCATCCCATTAACATCTCTGATAACGACATCTTGAGAAACATTCATACGACGGGCTAATTCAGCTACGTCATGTACTTGGTTGTTAACGATGTAGTTAATATATGCTTTGTTCTTGTAACCATCGTTCTTTATAACTTTTGATTTCTTTAATAGCCATATTCCAGGCAATGCAAACACTATAGCCATTATGATACCACCAGTCATAACACTACTATCACCACTGGTGAATGTTGTTAACCCCGATACTGCGATAATTAATAGTATAATACCTACAAATTTAACAAGTCCTGATCCACCACCAAAAGATGCAGATCTATCGTTAGATAGTTTACCAATAAGTAAGAATAAACCTACTGGCCAAAACACAATTAGTGCTATAACGACTATCGTCCAGCTATATGTTTGTTTTTGATTATTCATGTTGTTCCTCCTATTTGTTGTCGATTAATGTGCGATTTCTTTTTTCAATTAGGAATAATACGCCGTTAGAGTCTTTCATTACAGCTTTGATTTTTCCAAAATGTTTATTTTTAGCGTGACGTAAGCCTGTTTTTAAACCACTAACGATTTGACGTTCTAATGGATATACACTTTTATGTGATACAGGATCACTGTATTCTAAGGCTTCATCAACTTCTTTTAATACTTTGATTGCTTCAGAAGCATCTTTTTTGTATTGATCAAGAATAAACATTGTTTCTTTTGCTAGTTCTTGCATTTTACTTAAACCATGTTCCCCTTTTGATTGGTTCTTAATAGAATCATTTAATCCTCTATACATTAGTTTCAAGAATAAAATACCTAATACTGCTAATCCAACGACGATCCAGTATAAACCTAAGAACGTAGTCCAATCTAAACTAGCATTAGCATATAAAGCACTCATTACAAGTGAGTGTATATATATGAATGCAACAATTACCGATAAATAAATGTAGAAGATTCCACTTTTTTTACCTTTAGTAAGTTGATATTGCCAAAAGTATAAAACACATCCTAGTCCTGCAATTAACGGATACATGATAACTGCTTCACCGTTAATAAAACTATTAAATAGTAAAATTGTAAGTAGTCCTACTGCTGCAAAAATAACTAATGGTACTAATAATTTTTTAATAAATCCCATAATACCCTCCTATTGTTTTTGTCCACAGTTTGGACAGAATTTTGCACCGGGAGCCAGTTTGTGGTTACAACTAGAACAAACTAATTCCATTTTCCCACCACAAGTGCTACAGAATTTAGCATTTGCAGGATTGTTGGCTTGACATTTTGGACATTTTTTCATCCCTGAAGGTGCATCACCTTCAGCTTTTTTTAAGTTTTTACCACATGTATGACAGAACTTAGAACTAGCTGAGTTCTTAGCATTACATTTAGGACATATAACTTGAGGTTCCTCATTTTGTGTATTACCTTGTAAGTTTGAAGTCATTTTACCCATTTGAGAGCCTACAGCGGCACCCATTGTTGCACCCATACCCATTTGCATACCTGCATTCATTAAGGTAGCTCCGCCACCTTCATTTGATGCAGCTTTGTCCATAGTATCGTATGAACGTTGTTCTTGGTAAGAATAACCCAT
Source organism: Candidatus Izimaplasma bacterium HR1 (assembly GCA_000755705.1). Taxonomy (NCBI): domain Bacteria; kingdom Bacillati; phylum Mycoplasmatota; class Mollicutes; order Candidatus Izemoplasmatales; family Candidatus Izemoplasmataceae; genus Candidatus Izemoplasma; species Candidatus Izimoplasma sp. HR1. Next base: position 751,334 of record CP009415.1, on the reverse strand, counting down.
AATATCCATTTCAGCTTTTTTAGCTAAAGCTGCTTTTAATTTCATAACAGCGGGATCATCTTCTGGTACATTGATTGAGTTAACCATGAAGTCATGTACTTCAACACCATATTTTTGGAATGTTTCGTTGATTTTTTCTCCTACTTCTTCACTAATATCATCGATATATGCATTAACATCTAATATAGAGATTCTTTTTAATACTAAGTACTCACTGATCATATCTTTAATTTTAGTCATAACAATACCACGGAAATACTTAACTAGTGTTGGTTTATCAAATGTTTTTGCTGTCCCAACTAATTTAACTAAGAATTTTCGAGAATCTTTAATTTGGATACCAAATTGTCCGAATGAACGAACTGGTATAAATACACCGTATTTAGGGTCTTGCAATTGGATTGGATCCATTGTTCCCCATTTAACATCTAAATCAACTAGTTTGTTAATATACCAAACTTCAGCTTTGAATGGAGTTTGTCCACCAAATGGTATTTTAGCTAATTTACCTAATAACGGTATGTTTTGTGTTTTAAGAGTATGTCTTCCTGGACCAAACAAATCTAATGCTTTACCACTCTTATAAAGTAAAGCTTCTTGTGATTGGTTTACAATCACTTGTGTCCAAGTACCTAATTCATCACTCGGATATTTCCAAGCTAGGACTTCAGGTTGTCCTTCGTATTTAATTATCTTGATTGCCATATCTTACCACCTTTATATCTTTATTTTAAATAAAACCCCTTTAGTAGTCTTTGCTACTTGATAACAACTAGGTTTTCCCTCATTAAATAAATTATATCATATTAGTATTTATAAATAAATACAAATTAAGTAATGAAGATTTTTGAATTAGTTTATTTCATAAAATCTTCACTACTAAATCTATGGTATAATGTACAATAGATAGGAGTGAAATTATGACAATTAATGTAGTCGAATTCTTTCAATCATTACAAAGTGGCTTTTTTGATTTTTTCTTCAATATGATATCGTTCTTAGGTGAACAATATGTTTATATTCTGATTCTTGGTATAGTTTACTATGCTTATAATAAGAAGCTTGGTGAATACTTAGCTTTTACTTTATTCTTTACTGGGTTATTTAATAATACTTTAAAGTTATTAGTAAATGCCCAGAGACCTTTTCAGAAGTATCCAGACAGAGTTAATAACTTAAGACCGGAAACTTCGACAGGACATAGTTTCCCGAGTGGGCATGTTCAAAACTTTACTGCATTTCTATTTGCTGAAGGGTTTTATGTGAAGAAAGTTAGATTCTTTGTTGTTGCTAGTGTTTTAGCAGCGTTAATGGCTATCTCAAGAATGTACTTAGGAGTACACTTCTTAGAAGATGTACTAGTAAGTATTATCTTAGGTATATTAACTGCTTATGCATTCTCTAAATTCTTCTTTAAATTAGATGATAAGAAACTTCATATCCTTTATATCATTACAATAACCATCTTTACACCATTTGTATTCTTACTTGGTGAAGAAGACTTATTTAAAGCATATGGTTTAATGATTGGTTTATTAGGAGCTATGATGTTTGAAAAGAAATATGTTAAGTTTACTATGGATGTTTCACTTATTAAAAAAGTAATAAGAGTTGTTTCAGGTTTAGTTGTGATGTTATCAATTCAATTAGGTCTAGGAGTTCTCTTTGATATGCTAGCGAGTGAAGGTTCAATGTTGTTATTTGCTCTCGATGCTATCAGATATGGTTTAGTCGCATTTATTGGTTTAGGAGTTTATCCTATTCTATTTAAGAAATTTAACTTCTAGGAGGAACATATATGTTTTCAGTATTTCAAAGATCAGGTGATTGGCGACAGTTCTATAAGAATGCCCCTGTTACCTCAGTAATAATAATATTAAACACCTTATTCTTAATTGTCACTTTGGTAACTGGTGGATTTAGTCCTAACGATTTGATTGAAATCGGGGCAATATATAAACCAGTAATGACTGAAGTAAGTGATTACTGGAGAATTATAACTGCTGCATTCTTACATGGAGGGATTATTCACTTCTTAGGTAATATGATTATCGGAGTATTAACTCTTTCAAGTGCACTTGAAAGATTAATCGGAAGTAAGAAGTTTAGTATTATCTATTTTGGTAGTTTAATAATTTCTGGTTTAGTTGTTGTTTTCTTTAGTGAGGTAAACGCTGTAACTATAGGAGCAAGCGGAGCGATCTTCGGAGTATTAGGTAGTTTACTATATATCACTTTCTATCGAAGAGATATGTTATCACCACGAGATACACAATCGATTAGATCTTTAATCTTAATAAATATTGTTTTTACTTTCTTATCAGCAGGAATTAGTATATGGGGACATGTTGGTGGAATCCTAGCTGGGTTCTTATTATCATTCTTAGTTATTAGAAGAAACATATTTAAAGTACTACATTAAAAAAAGGAGCCTAGGCTCCTTTTTATTATTTAAAATGGTAATTCTTTGTTTAGTTTACACTTCCTTTAAAAGAAGTTTAGCATTATCAATGAATATCTTATTTGCATATTCTGTACCATACTTTTTAAGACAATAAGTATAAGCTTTTCTCATTTGTTGATAGCTCTTTGGATTCCCATGTGAATCACTTGCAACAAAATCAACAAGTTTATTTTTTAATAGGTATTTAACTTTTCGATTAATATCCTTATTTCTTGGAGAAATAATACTTGATGCATTAACTTGAATCAATGCACCTTGTTTTTTAAAACTATCAAAAATGCTTAAGGTCTTGAGATATTTATATCTTTCAATATGAGCAATAATAGTCTTGTACCCAAGCCTATTAGTCTCGTAGATGAACTCCTCAATATCGGCTTTTCTTGCACCAAAATCTACTAAAACATAATGAGAATTATTCAATGTTGTACAGTTTTGATTATCAAAACATACCTTTAAATCATCAATCTCATCAATTTCTCTACCTAAATAGATATTAATGGGCATTTTTAGATTAGTGATTATTTGCTTCAGTTGAGTAAACTTATTGCTCAATTCTTCATATGTTTTAATGTATCCTTTTGTAGGTCTATAATGAGGTGTCATAAAAATATCTGTTACACCACTGTTAACAGCTTCTTCTATCATCTTAATTGATTCATCTATATCCTTACAACCATCGTCTACATCCCACAACAAATGATTATGCATATCTATCATAGTATCTCTCCTTACCTAATACAAAATACTGTAAGATTATTACTCCCCATAGTAGTAATAATAATCTGCACCATAATTTGAATCTCTTTTACTCACTCTTGTTAATACTCCTCCAAGAATGTTAGCTCCATTTTTTTTCAAATCATTTATTGCCTTATTTGCCATATCTCTATTAGTTCTTCTAGATGCTAATACATAAACAGTCCCATCACTAAAGTTTGATATTATTGATGCGTCTGTTACTGCAGTCATTGGTGGACAATCAATTATAATAACGTCATACATATCTCTTAATTTCTCCATCATTTCATTTACTACTTTACTAGCTAACAATTCTGATGGAAATGGGGTTTTCTTTCCTGTTACTAATATATCTAAATTATCAGTACCCTTTTGAATACATTTCTTAATATCTCTTGAATCAACATAACCAGAGATTCCATCTTTATTAGGCAAATTAAAGAATCTGTGAATTTTAGGTATTCTTAAATCCATATCAACTAAGAGTACTTTCTTCCCAGTTTGAGCATAAACCATTGCTAGGTTAATACTTGTAACAGTCTTACCTTCACTTGGAAAAGTACTAGTCAAATTTATTACTTTTACTTTTTTATCAATACTAGAAAAATCTATCGCTGTTCTGACTTTTTTATATTGTTCAGTTACAACCGAATGTGGTTCTTCTTTTGTAATTATTTTATAACTCATATTAACCAGCCTCTCCCGTATCATATTCAGGAATAGTTCCCAAAACACGTAGATTCAAATGATTTTCAATATCTTTATCATTTTTAATGTTTTTATCCAAAAACTCAATCAACAATACAAATACAACACCAACCATTATCCCTATCACCATACCAGTAAAAACATATAGAAATCTATTTGGTCCAGAAGGGTTTAATGGTACATCTGCTTGATCAAACACTTCAATATCTTCTAAACCACTAAATATAGTACTTTGTTCTTGTACAATATCGGTAACAGTATTTGCGACATTTGTAATCATATACTTGTCAGTTCCTTCTACTGTTAGTTTAACAATTAGAGTATCGTGTACTGAGGTTACATTTATCATACTTTCTAACTCAGATACAGAGAAATCATAAGAAGGTAATCTTACAATCACCTCTTCTAATACTTTATGAGATTTTGAAATTTCTGTATAGGTGTCTACTAATCTTTGCCCAGTCATTAGATTTGTATATTCACTATCCAACGTGCTTTCAACTTGCACTATCATACTTGTTTCGGTACTATAAACATCATCCAGTATTACATATGAGTAAATACCCGCTAACACAGTACAAAATACTGTAATTAGAGATATAAAAATCCATTTACGAGATATAATTTTAAGTAATAGCATTATATCAATTTCAAGTTCATTATCTTTTACTTCATTCATAATTTGCTCCATTTCTAAAGTACACTTTCGTACATCAATTATCTTTCCTAAGTATAACATACTTACAACAATTATTTTAGAACTAAAAGTGTAGAAACATTAAGTGATATCAATGTCTCAAATCCGTGATTAATTATTTGATACTAAAAAAGGAGCATAGCTCCTTTTATATTTTAAAATGGTAATTTTTTGTTTAGTTTAAGCGCTTCATTAACCGTTTTAATATCGTTCATCACTGCTTCATTAAGGGGTACACCTTTATCTTTTCTTTCTTGCCAGGCAAGGTATTCTTTTTCTCCTGCAGTATATATTTTTTCTTCACCTGGAGCTAATTCACTATTACGAAGGTCTCTTAAAATATTACCAGCTATCTTCTTAAAACTATCTAACCCCATAAATGCTTCTGTGTCTATTGCTATAAAGAAGTGCCCTAAATGATAAGGTTTTAAATTACCTGATTCATCTTTACCTGATAAAGCTTTTAAAAAGTTACCTGCTTGTAAAGCAGCTGATAGTATTTCAACTACTGTAGCATAACCATAACCTTTATAACCTGCTAGTTCTTCACCAATACCACCAAGTGGAGCTAAAGCTGCTTGTTGAGTAGTTAAATCTTTTAAGATTTGATTACTATCAGTTTTTGGTAACCCATCTCTACCTACTACCATACCTTCTGGAGTATCTTTTCCGATTTTACTGTAATACTCAATTTTACCCCTTTGGGTAATTGAAGTGGCACAGTCTAAAACAAAGGGAAATTCTTCATCTGTTGGTAAGGCAAATGTTAGGGGATTTGTCCCTAACATATTCTCAACACCAAATGTTGGAGCAATGCTTGGTCTAGCATTTGTACCTGTTATACCTATCATTCCTGCGTCACTGGCCATTGTCGCCCAGTAACCAGCAATTCCGTAGTGAGTTGAGTTTCTAACTGCAACCATACCCATACCGAATTTCTTAGCTTTTTCAATCGCCATATCCATAGCTCTTTTACTAGCTACCATACCCATACCATCATTAGCATCAAGTACTGCTGTAGTTGGTGTTTCTCTTAATATATCTATTTTAGTTACAGGTAATTGAATTCCTGCATTAATACGATCTATATAAATAGGTTTAAACCTATTACATCCATGAGATTCAATTCCTCTTCTATCACTTTCCATTAATACATCAGCACATACTTTAGCATCTTCTAAAGGTACACCAATTTCTACAAATGCACTTACCATAAAATCTTCTATAAATTCCCATGATACCCAAGTTCTTTTATCCATAATTTATGCCTTCTTTCTTTATGTGTTATACACCTCTATAACCATTATATCACTTATATTATTTGAAAGATATATCGTTTTATTATAAACTTATCATAAGAAAGTTAAGGTGGAGTTATGAAAAATTTTATTGGTGAATTTAAAAAATTCATAAACAGGGGAAGTGTAATAGATCTTGCTGTTGGGTTTATTATTGGGGCAGCATTTAAGGATATCGTTAATAGTTTGGTTAAAGATATCTTAACACCAGTAATTAGTTTAGTTGTTGGTGATGAAGGCTTCAGTAATTATAAGTATGTAATTACTGAATCTAATGAAGCTTTAGGAATTATGGAGAACGCTATTTATTATGGTAATTTCATTCAAGCAGTTTTTGATTTCTTTATTATCGCTTTTGTAGTTTTCTTAATCGTTAAGCTTATCAACAAGGTAAATGATACAATGGAAAAAGCTAAAGAAGACGCAGTTGGAGAAGTTATTGAAGCTGTTGAGGATGTTAAACCCAAAATGGAAGTGATATTATTAGATATTAAAGAATTATTGAAACCAGGAAGAAAAAAAGAAGAGTAATTTTCTCTTCTTTTTTTTGTTTCTATAATATATCATTTTACATACTAAATATGATACAATTCTATTAGGTGATAATTATGATTATTAAAATGAAACCAGTATTAGTTCAAAAAGAAGTATGGGGAGGACATAAAATCAAGGATAACTTTGGTTATATCGATGCTCCTGATAGATGTGGTGAGGCATGGGGTATTAGTGCTCACAAGACATTCAGTAGTGTAATTGCAAACACTTCTTTTAAAGGAATGACTTTAAGAGAACTATTCAATAACAATAAAGAATTATTTGGTAACTATGAAGGGGAAGAGTTCCCCATCTTAGTTAAGATAATCGATGCTAGAGATAACTTAAGTATTCAAGTTCATCCTAATGATGATTACGCTAAGCAATTTAAAAGTTTAGGTAAAGAAGAATGTTGGTATGTTTTAGATACTAATGAATATACAGAAATCATTATTGGACATAAAGCTAAGACTAAAGAGGAATTACACAAAGCGATAGATCAAGATAGGATAGAAGACTTAGTTAATGCTTTCCCAATTAAAAAAGGTGATTTCTTTTATATCAATGCAGGTACCCTGCATGCGATATGTAAAGGTACTACATTATTAGAAGTACAACAATCAAGTGATATTACATATCGAGTATATGATTATAATAGATTACAAGATGATGGTACTTTGAGAGAGATTCATAAAGGAAAAGCTAAGGATGTTATTACAGTTCCAGATAATAGAGTCAATAAAATACACCGAGATAGATACTTTACTTATGATATTATTCAAAACAACACCTTAACAAAAGAAGTATCACATAAACATGGTGATTATATCTTTATATTAGAAGGCGAAGGGCTATTTGATAAAGTACCCGTAAGAATAGGTGACTTCTTAATGGTATCTAGTAGTACAGAATATAAAATATATGGAACATTAAAATATCAAAAAACAACATTTTAAAAGGAGCTAATTATAGCTCCTTTTTTTATAATTTAATCTAGTAGAAAATCACTTTTCTACTCTTAAGGTATAATCTGTCAATGTCATTATTTCTGTATCTTCATTGTATATTGTATATAGTAAGTAATAATCTCCTGGTTCGAAAGCAAATGTTCTTCTTAACCTAAAGTCCTCCACTAAGACACCATCACTGGTATATAGTTCACATGCATACTTAACTGAATAGAATTGGTAATCTACATCCATATTGTAGGTGCTTGATTGTGAGATAGTAAAATGTACTTTCACTTCATTTTGGTATTGATTTAAGAAAATGTCAGGATGTTCTGTTAGATCATTTATATTGATATCCGTAATTTTCGACTCACTTGTTGGAACATCTTCATATTGATAATATAAAGTATATGTTCCTGCGATGTTTGTGTAAAACCTTAATAAGTAGTATGAGTTAGCTTGGATATAAAGATATGCTTCAGGATAACTATCAGCATCAACACCACCTGAATATGGGTTATGAGGCATTAGCCCAACACCAAGATATTCACCCATTTCTTCGCTAAGACCTACATCTAACAAAGACAGTTTTAATAGTTTATCTGAATCTTCTTTAGGTATTTTAATATAACTAAAGGTATCTTCTGTTAGTTGAATTGAGACTGAAGTTTGATTTGGATCCAAAGTTATGATACTTGATGGTTCAACATCAAGTTTTTTAATGACAAATCTTAAACCATCAGATGTGTATGATTGATTTGTGACCCTAATGTAGTACATTCCACTATTATCTATTTCAAAGACTTCGCTATAAGTTACAGTTTGTTGATCAGAATTCATTAGTTCAAAAGTAAGAGAATCACCATTGATATTATGATCTAGTTCATATATCCCTGGCTCTAAGTATATTTTTGTATATCTAGTCTCTAGACTTAAACTGGTTACTGTAAATGTATCTACTTCTGTAGGAAAGATAATATCTTCGATAGTCTCTGAGAAATTACATCTTGCTAGTTCATTATCCATCGGATAATAATGATCAAACTCTTCAAGAGTATTTGCTATTGTTCCACTAAAAGGAACTTCTTCTGAAGATGAATATCTGACAATTCCAGCAACATCAAATTCAATTGTCATAGTTTTATAATCAGCTGTGAATTTGATTGTTGCAGTTACTGTTGAATCTAAGAAGTTAGAATATGCACGATCATTATCAGCAAATAAGAACTGATTCTCATACCCTAATATACGATAGTCTCCAGTAACATCAAATTCAGTATCAGATACTTTAGTTACTGTATCTATTCCTGTTAGAGGATCATAAATATTATTATCACTTGTTACTAATTGTTTGAAGTTTTGATCGGTATCATCTTCAAAGATAGTTTCTGCTTCATAGACATTATTACTACCAATAAGTTCTATTATGCTATTATCATATGGATAAACAGCATATCGCTTACTAGGACCTCCACCCATGATATATCGATAAAAGTATAAGTAGTGAAGATCATTGTCGATATATGTTTTTCCTAAAACCTCAGAAGTACCTAAAGTTGAGACTTGTTCAGTTCTTAGTAGTCCATACGATTCAAACTCATCTTCAAATAAATCCATTGCGGCCACTAAGAAAGTTCCATCATCGGTGTTGATAGGATCATCTGGATTATCGGGAATACTTGGAATATTAGTTCCTTCAATTGAAGCTCTAATATCAATATCTAAGAAATTATATAAGTCTTCTTCTAAGGTTGAACCAAAGAAGTCGATTCCATTAACTGTAAAATGTTGTTTTACAGTTTCTATGTCATTTATTTGAATTGAATTAAAGTAGGATAGAGATGCTCTTGTATGATCTAAATTCATTCCTAACGAATTTAGATCAAAATGTTCATCTGTTAATAGCTCTTTGGTTATATTTTGTTTAACAGATGCAAATGCATACAAAGGGTTATAAGTAAAGTTTAGGAACCCTACATAAACAGGAGTTCCACCATTTTTGTAAACACCCTCTTCTTCTTCAAAATATCCCGATGATGCTACTTTTACGTAATCATATCCAGTAGCTTCAATAAAGTTAGTAGCTAACTTTATTGATGAGTCACTAATATCAGTATCTTCATAACGATATAGTAAACCATTTTCTGTCATTACATCATATACTTCTGAAACGACTTGATTATCTACTACTGTTATAAATACTTGTAATAGTTCTTCATTATCATAATAATTGATATGATATCCGTCTTCACCACCATTAAACTCTAAATCATTAGTACTTTGGATTGTGAAATACATGTCTTCTTCAATAGAAGTATAAGATAGGATATGACTTGAATCATATTGATTGACATAAACAGCTTCTTTATCTTCAATAAAGCGGAAGTAATTATACGACAGTTCTGTTTCACTCATCAAACTTGGATTAAAGTCTTCTTGGCTATATAGTAATTCTGAGTACTCTAGCTTGTCATCACTCATACCAATTTTTATGAAGCGATTCTCGATGCCGTTATTAGCATCAATAATTAGGTAACCTTCTCTTCCTGTTAGGAAAGTATATGTTAAATCTAAGTTATCTGGGTCAGGATTAAACTCCACACCAAACTTTTGGTATAGATCATCAAATATCAATTCTTTTATTCTCGAGACAAAAACTTTGGCATCAAAAAGATTTTCCATATATCTCGATTCTATTTGTGCTGGAGTATATGTTTGTAGCCTATCATTCAGTTGTTCTCTAGTGTAAATGTCATACTCTATTGTAGTCGATGACATTCTAGTCCCAATTGGTGCTACATAACTATCCGATTCTATCAAATCGTTATCTGTTAAATCGTTTAGTCTGTTCTCATACATTTCTATATCTTGATATATCTCAGATATTGTTTTGTCAGCATCTAAATCATTGGGAGTATCATTCCCATCATTATTGTCTTTTTTGCAAGCAGTTAGACCTAGAATAAAGATTAGCATTGCTACTATTAAAAGTATTTTATTAGCTTTCATTCTATTCCTCCTAAAATTTAAAAAGACACCCAAAGGGTGTCTTTTTTTCCCTTCAAGTATTATTATACTACTTGAAGTTTACTTTTTAAACTCATTTCTTAGTTTCAACTTCGGTAAACTCTATCCCAAAATCTTTTTTAAATTTCTTTTCATATAGTCTAGTTTTACTTGGTTCATCTAAGAACTTTAAATAATAATATAGTTTCTTATAGTAGTTTTTCTTGTTTGTACTATCTTTTAAGTTTCTATACGATAATGCCAAATAATAATAGAAAAAGTCGAAATTGAAGTGAATTTTAGGTCTTTTACTTAAATCTATAGCATTTAAGCATAATTCTATTACTTTATCATCTTGTTTACTTACACCATATTCTCTAGCAAGTCTTAATGTTACATATTGTCTAGCATAAAACTCAGTACCTATAGTTATCTTATCTTTAAGTAATTGCTTACTAAGTTTATCCATTAGCTTTATTTTATCTTCACCATCTATAAACATAAGTAATAGAGCTAAGACTAATAACTCACTTTGGTGAAATAAGTCTTTTTCTAAGATCCTTGGAAAATCTATTATTCTATATATTTCAATACGACAATCTTTTTTTGGTTTATCATCTCTTAAATAGTGTAATAATACAACAGTTGCTCGAAAGTATACTTCAAGCTCTGGTAGTAAAAAGAAGTCTTCATCAACTTCTTTCATGTATTCCTCTGCTTTTTCATACTCATGTCTAATCACAGAGTTATAGAAGTTTTCTATCTTCTCATTCTCTGTTACTTTACTTTCCTCTAAATCCCCTTGAATTTTTGTTGGATTAAATCCTAACTTCTTGGAAAAAGAAATAAAAGTGCGATAAGGCATTTCTGATGTTCCACTTAGATACCTTTTATATTGTCTCACTGAGACAATATCAAAAGTAAAATCATCAATTGAAATATTTCTTCTTTTCCTTAAAGATTCAATATATTTACTTAACTCTTTTGAGACCATAGCTATCACCCTTTTTGTTAGTATATCTATTATATCATAAAACAAAAAAATACCAATTGAGTTTCTCAATGGGTATTTGATTTATAATAACTTCGTTAATTGTTTTTGATAACCTGACTTAATCATATTATCAGCAATCTCTTTTAAATTATCGTTTGATAAGTATCCTTTTCTTAGAGCTATTTCTTCTAATTGTGCAACTTTCTTAGAAGTTCCCTCTTCATAGGCTTTAATTTTGATAGATGCTTCTAACATACTATCGTATGTCCCGGTATCTATCCAATTAATGTCGGTACCCATTAATTCGCATTTTAGGTTTCCTTCATTTAAGTATATCTTATTTAAATCAGTTATTTCAATTTCACCACGCGCTGATGGTTTCAATGTTTTCGCATTATTAGTAGCCCCTGGAGTATAAAAATAAAGCCCGGTAGCAGCATAATTAGATTTTGGTTCTGTAGGTTTTTCTTCTAATGACACTACTTCTTGTTTATCATTAAACTCAATTACTCCAAATCTTTCAGGATCATCTACTTTATATCCAAATACTGTGCTATATCCGTTTCTTAAGTTCTCTTTAGCGTTTACCAGATTCTTTCTTAGTGATTCACCATAGAAGATATTATCTCCTAAGATCAATACTGATTCATCGTCACCGATGAATTCTTCAGCGATGATGAAAGCATCACTTATTCCTTTTGGTACATATTGAATAGCATAATTCATTTTAATACCAAATTGTGAACCATCACCTAATAAATGTTTAAAGTTATCTTGTTCTCTTTCACTTGTTATTAGTAGGATATCTTGAATACCAATCTCCATAAGAGTACTTATAGGATAATAAATCATTGGTTTATCATATATTGGTAATAATTGTTTATTAACACTTCTAGTTATTGGGTACAGTCTAGTTCCTGCACCTGCTGCTAGCACAATACCTTTCATAATCAAATCTCCTTTGTTTAAGTTTCCTTTATGATTATACTATACTATTTATTACTTGTCCATATGTTAAGAACATGTGGTTTTATTTAATCATTTCAATATGTCTTATTAAAGATTGTTCTAATTTATGTTTTGGCTTCCATGAAAGTAAATCATAAAAAGATTTAGAATCAATCTCCTGAGTTTTATAGCCAGGGTTCAAGTTTACATCAACCTCGGGTTCAATGCTAGAATCAGTGATTTCAGTTATTCTTCTTATTACTTCTTCATATGAATAAGAGTTCGGTGCACCAAAGTTGTAAATCTTATTCCATTCGCTACTCGATGTACTTAACAATCTTATTATTCCCTCAGTAGCATCTCGAACGTCTAACCCATTAAAACGATTACCACCATTTACTATTTTTATAGGTTTTCCTGAATAAATGTTGCTTGTAATCCTAGATATAAAATCTATAGGAACTATGCCCTTAGATGGGCCAAAAAGGAATCCTAGTCTTAACGATGTATATTTAAATGTAGGTCTAATACTTGATGCTAATTCTAACATCTGTTCTACAGCATATTTTGCTTCTGCGTAAATTGATTCTGGGCTTACTTGTTCTTGTTCTTTGACGCTAACTATTCTATCAGTTCTATAAACTGATTTTGAGGAAATATTTACAAAAACTGGTACTTGCCTTAAAACTGTATTCTTGATTAATTCTTTCGATAAACGGATACTTTGTGCAATTTGTTCGTTTGATTTGAAAGGTCTTGCAAAAGCACAATGTATTATAGCATCAATTAATTGAAAAGGAATCTCATTAACTGATGTCTCATTAGCATTCAAGAACACTAGTCTATCTGACTCAACAAGATTATTTGCATTGAAATCATAAACATAAACTTTATGACCAAAATCCAATAATTCCTTCACTAACAAGTTTCCCAAATACCCATTACCACCAGTAACTAATATTGCTTCTAGTTTCTTAGTTTTTTTAATGAATAAAGCCATATTTTCTACTTGTCTCACTCCACACTTATTGTAACTGAATTCTAAAGGTAATATTTTATTATTAGGCAAGTTCAAAACATCCAAAATACAATGTTCAACTTCGTTAAATCCCACCATAGATCTCCATCCTGTAATACCAGTAAATCGAGCATTAATCTCAAATATTTTGAATCCTTCATCTGTTAATCTTCCTTGTATATTTAATGGTCCTGAGTACCCTAATGAGATAAATGATGGTAGCAACTCATCTATAACTTTCCATACTTTTTTATCATCATATGGAATCATTTTAATAGGCACGCCATTCTTCAATTCATTCTTAGTACACATTCTTCCTAAAACATTTCCATTCTTACCAACTACTATCTGAGCTGATATTTCCGAAATTTGACAAATAACTCCTTTATCAATACTTTGACAATACAACTCAAAGTTTTCATCTAACGACTCAGGAAATGCAATTTCCTGATAGAAGTAATTATCATTATCTCTATTAATTTCAGTTTTATTAAATATGATACTAACACCATTTGATCCTGAACCTTCATTTGGTTTACAAATGACTGGAAATTGAATTTCTTCATTTTGCAATTCAGTGGTAGAAAATGATTTTACAAAGTGACAGCAAAAATTGCTAAATACACTCGCATAATCCTTCTTGGCTCTGACAACACTCACAAAACTGTGATCAGCTACGATTATTTTTATACCTTTGTCTTCAAAGATTTTCTTGTTCCTAGATAAAACTAAGACTTCAAAATCTAGACCTGGTATCAAAACATTAATAGAATATTCATAACATTTCTCAATTAGTACATCTAAATATTTTGCTTCCTTAACACCAGGAATAATATCAAACTTATCACATAAAAAGCCCCCATATGATAGGTGAGAGTTACTAAGTCCCACAGTAAATAAATTTAGATTAGATCTAAGACAAGAATCTACTACAGATTGTCCTATACCACTTCCAACACTTAAAATACCAGCAACTATTTTTCTCATTCTAACCCTCCTTTTTTATAATTCTATAATAGCATATTATTTGTAATAAATAAAAAACTGTCCAAAGGACAGTTCTTATTCATCGTAAGACAACCATAAATTACTAGTCGTATAACACTCTATAGCTTCTTCATATGTGAATTTTTCTTCAGGTAAAAACTCTCCCAACTCAGGATTCTTAATACTTCTTCTATTCATAGCACAATAGATATTCTCTTCTGGACTAACACCTTCAACAGGAGCATCAGTACTAAAGCCAACTTTGATACCTTCATTGTACATTGTTTTAAATAGGTATGTTTCTTTCGCTCTTTCTTCGCCTAATCTTTCTTTTATTATAGCAATATCACTATTTAAGAATATAGGTTGAACAATAACATTTATTCCTAACTTCTTCATCCTTTTAATTTGAAGTCTATCTGCTAACTGTGCATGGATGATTGAGTGTCTATGATCAAACCTTTTTGTTTTATTAATTGATTTCTCAATAGAATCAATTACTATATCTATCATACCATCTCCAATGGCATGAATAGCTACATCAATATTATTACTATCAGCAATATAGATAAGTTTTTCCAATTCCTCATCCTTAAAGACTTTTATTCCTCTATTACCAGGATCATCAGCATAATCTTCTCTAAGATATGCTGTTCTCCCACCTAAACTACCATCAGCTAAGAGTTTTAGTGGTCCCATTCTAAAACCATTAAACTTTTTAATATGATACCCTTTACTAATATAATCTAAAAGCAATTCCTTGGAAGGTAGATTTACTTGCTCATAAAGATTCACTTTCATTCTTCCTTCACTATATAATTCCTCTAAACATTCAATTATCAATTCATAAGATACATTCAATGTACTGAAGTCATCTGACGCACATTTTGTGACATTGTGGTTTAATAGTAAATTATTACCTTTGACAAAGTACTCTTTGATATCTTCTTTTGAAGGCTTAGGTACTATTTTATTGATTAAAATTAAAGTATCTTCTGTGAAGATACCGGTCTTATAATCAAAAGTACCTCCTTCAATTTGAGGTGTTGATTCATTTATACCTGCAATCTCCAGTGCCTTGTCATTACATACTAAAACGTGTCCACAAACACGTGTAAAAATAACAGGCTTGACTGTAGTAATCCTATTGAGATCTTTCTTGTTGATATACCTCTTCTCTTTGAAATTAGACTGATGCCAACCTCTACCCAATATTATAGCTTTATCAGTCCTAATTCCAACTATATCTTCAATACTCTCGAACTCGGATAAATCGAGCATAGATTGAATGTATCCAAGGCCTAATAGATGAAGGTGTGAATCATAAAAAAAATTACTGGACATTCTTTCACCTCATTTTCTCATATGAATTAACTAATTATTTTCCTTACAATCCTTTTCATTGTCTTCAATACAAATCCTTTCTCAGTCTCGTTGATTCCAAAAAACCACATAACCAAGAAATATAATGTAACTATTATTGCTCCCTTAATAACAATACTCATCCATGAAATACCTGAAAATAAGAAGAATGAGGAATATGAGAGCACAGTTACAATGAGACTTTGAATAATAAACTTAAAATGAACACTAGCAAAAAACCTACGCACATTGATTCCACAATACTTATAAAAAAGTACATTCATCAGAATATTTCTAATAGTATTAGAAATCAATATTGAGAATCCAATACCTATAACACCAAATCTAGTCATAAGAATGTTTGACAGTATAATAAATATTACAAATACAATTAATTGTACAATAGCACTATGTTTAATCTTATTTTTCGCAAGAACCACTGCATTCCCAATTTGTTGAGGTAGATATACATACCCAGGTATCAAAATCAACATTAAAAGGTAGTAAGATAATGCATACTCATTTCCTACCCACAAGGAAATAAAATCCCTCCCTAAAAGAAGTAATCCGATATAAATTGGAGTAACAATAAGTAACACAATCCGACCAACCTTAATCATTAAATCCGTAACCAACTGGTTTCCATTCTGCATTATTACTCGCCTAGATATTTTAGGTAAAAACATTCCGTTAATTGCATTAGCAAAAGTATAGACATAATTCTCTATACCACTTGCTATTGAATATATTGTTATACTTACAGAACCTACCCAAGCACCAATTAATGATGGTGATAAAATTGGTACCATACGAACTGAAACCGCAATTATTGAAGTCCAAAAAGTGAATAACAGGATTTCCTTAAATAGTTTCAAATCAAAAAACAAAACATTAATCTTAACATCAATCTTCCTAATAAAAACAATAACTTTTGAAATTATTAATATTAATCCAGATATTATAGGAGCCAGAATCATAATATATAGGTCTTGTTCAAAGAATAAAAATACAACTATAAAAACAACAAGAAAAACCTTTTGAAACAGACCACATATTTTAAGTAAAAACGATTCCTCATAGGACAAAAGGATTCCGTTTAGGGGAATAAATGCAAAACTTATTACTCCATAAGAAGCAACAAGAATAAAGGGTGTCTTAAACCTTTGAATCTCTTCAAATGTAAGTTGAGTGTAGATTGACTCAAGGTTAAAGAAAACTATAAAAAGTATACCTATCAGTAGTATATCTATAAATACATACAATTTAACAATTATACCAAGGAAGTTACCACTTTGTTCTTGATTTCCTTCAGCACGATACTTTGACAAGTATCTGGAAACTGTATCACTTAATCCATAATCAAGCATTAGGAATGTTATTAGAGAAAGCCCCAAGGAATATAATCCATAATCAACTTGTCCTAAATGTGATATAAGTAAAGGAGTATATATGAGTCTAGAAACTATACTGAAAATAACAGAAGCATACGCTACAATAGCTCCTTTTTTTATAGTCTTTGTACTTCTTTTCTCAAGATCGTTACTCATAATTGCCTACCTCGTTCAAGCTTCTATTTTGATTACCGTATAAATACCATAACATGAATTGTGCTACACCAGGTCCATATGGATAAGTATACTCAAAAACACTAATAATTAGTGCTAAAAGCAAAATACCACATAGCAACAGAAAACTAGAATTCCTTAATTTTGATATCATTAGTCCTTTCAGAACTGCAATCCACAAGACTACATAAAAAATCATAATAGGTATAGATAGAAAAACACCAATCTCAGTGATTAGATTTATAACATAATTATGTGGTGTATAGTTTAGTATAGGACCAGTTATCTCACCAAGTAAGTAATTGTCTTTAATGTAGTAAATCCCCTCAATGTATCCCTTAATTCTACCTGCAGAAATAGAATTTAAATCAGAAATATCATAATTTAGAAACAATGCATCATAGACAAAATTAAAGATTTCACCCAAATATCCAAAGACAAACAATCCAAACAATGTAGTTAAACATATTCCAATCAATATTCCTATGTACATTACCTTTCTTACTTTCAAAAGTCTAATAACTGAAAGAATAGATGTAACCAAAAACAAGGCTAGAAATCCACTTCTATTTCTAATTATCAAGATAGTTAGAATCAAAAATAAATATAAAGATAGATACAAAAGACTACGCACTTTAGAAGTCCTAAACCCTAATTTAGAAGGAAAGAACAATATAAAAATTGAAATTATAGCTCCATAGCCAATAAGTGGTCCAACTTGATTCTTTGTAGGAAGAAAATATGTTGTAGTTATTGTAAATCCCGTTCCGCTATATAGAATAATTGATAATGATAACAGTACACACAGAAATACATAAGTTCTTAGATAGATACGAAGTTTTTGCCTATTCACACTGTTAGCGTAACTATAAATAAATATACCAAAGGGAATAACAAAATTTATTATTCCAAATGATGAATTTGTACCATATGCTAATACTCCGATGATGATACTATATACAACTACAAAGCTAAAAAGAATTAAAAAAGCATTGCTAGATTTCATTCTAAACTTTCTGAGAGAAAAAAGGATAGAAACCGACAATAGTATATACAAAATATTTCTTAGAAAACTATATACTGATGCGTTTAGATAAGGCACTTGCTGTGTAAAAATAATAAATAGAATCACAAAAAACAAAAACTCAGTTTTAGTAAATCTACCAATTTTCATTTTGCTTATACTCATCACATTACTCATACAATCACATCTGCTTTTCTATTGAGAAATCCACCACAAAGTTCTTAAAAATTGAATCCTCGTGCATAACTTTACTTATGAATTTATCTCTATTTATCATGTATTCAGTTTCCTTTAAACCATTTATGTACTCAATCATCCTGTCTCCCAAACAATTGAAGTCTTCAACAACAAGTCCAAGTCTATATTCCTCCACAACCTCTGCTACAAATGTTCCTTTTAGACAAACTATAGGTTTGCAAAACAACACCGCATTATATAACCTATTCGGCATCAAAGTAAGACTATTTGTATTGGTCTTTGGAATTAGGATATTAATTATATCAGATTCCTCATATATTCTATCAACATTATTATTGTCATATCTCCCAAAAAAACGAACATTCTTAATCTGTTTATCATTAACAAACTCACTTAGATTTTTAGTGGCAAACCCGAAGCCATAATAATGGACAGAGAATTGTGAGTAATCTGATAAATTGTTAATCAACTCTCTATTTATTTGAGAATCCCTAATTGCACCTATATATGATACATTTATTTTTGATTTAAAATCAAACTCATTAAGCCTATACTCTGTTGCATTGAACATCCCAAAAAGTGAAGAATTGTGTGATACAATATAATTTCCGTTTGGTAGCCACTTCTTAAATCCCTCAGATGAGATAACAATAGCTGATGCACTTTTATTAATCTTATGCATATTTATGCTACCTAAAGATTTATGGTAATCTCTGATATCTACAATAAATCTGTCCGTAAAATGTTTGCACAGATATCTCCACATAAAAGCAAGTAAAGGAATACCAAAAACGATTACCTTCTTTGGTTTTTTTCTCTTTAAAACTTGCTTCACAAACAATGAATACCTAATATATCCAAAAAGCGACTGCCTATACGACTTTTGACTTGTTCTGAACAAAATCCTCTTTTCCGATTTTTCTTCCTCATAGAGTCTGTCCCAAATAATCATCGAATACTCCACTTCATTATTATCTAGCAGCTCTAAATAGTTCGATAAATATGGCATAACACTTCGATTAGAGGGACATATCAACACAATACCCATTTTACAAATCCACTGAAACGTAGTTAATATATGAAAGGATTATTTTCACTACCTTCTCAGAAACATTCGGAACTTCGTAATCTTTGACAATGATATGCTTTCTATTTTTTTGCTCACCTATAATACTTAATCCCTGAAGAATCCTCTCCTTTTCGAGACCAACCATCATAACAGCACCCTCTTCCATAGCCTCAGGTCGTTCATGTGCTTCCCGAATATTTAATGCGTTAAGATTCAAGATTGACGTTTCCTCACTAATAGTCCCACTATCACTTAGTACTGCAAAAGAGTTAATCTGAAGATTTATGTAATCATTAAATCCTAGCGGCTTAATGTTCCTAACAAGATCATGGAACTTTATGCCAACTTTCCTAATACGATTCATTGTTCTCGGATGAGTACTGAAAATAACAGGATACTCATACTTATTAGCTATTTCGTTTATACTGTCAACTAAATTATAAAAATTTCTATCAGACTTTATATTCTCCTCTCTGTGAGCCGAAATCACAAAATACTTCCCTTCTACTAGATTCAGTTCGTCTAATATATCTGACTGATCAATTTCAGATCTCATATTTGTGATTACCTCATACATAGGACTTCCTGTCTTAATAATTTTGTCAGGAGATAGTCCTTCCCTCAACAAATATTCTCTTGCTATATTACTATAAGGAAGATTTATGTCAGCGATATGATCCACAATCATTCTATTTGTCTCTTCAGGAACTCTTAAATCAAAACATCTATTCCCAGCTTCCATATGAAATATCGGTATATGTCTTCTCTTAGCTGCAATTGCACTTAAACAACTATTTGTATCGCCTAATATAAGTATTGCATCCGGTTGCTCATCTTCTAGAATCGGATCTAAACTAATCAAAATATTCCCTATGGTTTCCATAGGTTTACCGGTAGCAGCTTCAAGGAAATAATCAGGTTTTCGTAAGGAGAAATCTTTAAAAAAGACTTCGTTCAATTCATAATCGTAGTTTTGTCCTGTATGAACCAAAACATGTTTTATAGCTGAATACTTTTCAAGTTTTTTAATGACCATAGATAATCTAATTATCTCTGGTCTAGTCCCAACGACTGTCATTATTTTCATCTTTTTCATCCTTATACCTCCAAATAATATGTATCTGGATTATCTTTATCATAAGCTTCATTAGCCCACATAAAAACAACCATATTTGATGCTCCTAAATTTTCAATATTATGTGTATACCCAACTGGAATATCCAATACTTCATACTTAGATTCAGATACAAAGTACTCAATGATTTCAGTATCTAGTACATTTCTAAATCTAATTACACCTTCTCCTGCAACAACAAGAAATTTCTCATTTTTAGTGTTGTGCCAGTGATTCCCCTTAATAACACCAGGTTTGATTATATTGACAGAGAACTGTCCTTTTGATTTAGTTCTAATAATCTCAGTAAATGAACCTCTTTCATCAGAGTGTCTTGTCAGATTATATGAGAAATCATTCTTGTTTAGATAACTTAAGTAAGTGCTATACAATTTCTTCTCAAAGTCATTATCAAAATTGGGTAAACCTCTATCATCTCTCGACAATTTGAACTGTTTGAGAGTTCTTGCCAAACTCCCCAAAGTTACAGTATACACTTCTTTAATTTCATAAAAACTATTAATTTCATTGTACTTCTCAACAAGTTTCTCTTTAAAACTCATAACCACATCATCTATATATGCAAGAGATATTTCATAACTACTATCGTTAACTTGAATTGGTAAATCATTTGCTATATTATGACAAAATGTAGAAACTACAGAGTTATAATTTGGTCTAGACCACTTTCCAAAAAGGTTTGGAAGGCGATACACATATATGTTATTATTTGTTTCATCTTTATATTTTATGAGTATATCCTCTGCCTCTTTCTTACTCTTCCCATAATCATTATTTATTGTTGCCTGAATACTAGAAGTATATATTATAGGTATATTTCTCTCCAATTTCCTAATGTGATTCACTATTATTTCAGTCAAATCTCTATTTACTATTGCGAAGTCTGCTTTACTTTTCGGTCTATTAGCACCTGCTAAATGAATAATAAAGTCTGCCTTTTCAATCATTTCTAGCAATTCGTCGAAAGTGTTATTTATATCAAAACATAAAACATCATATTCATCTTTTAAGTTTACATATAGGTTACTACCTATGAAACCTTTGCTACCTGTAATCAAAACCTTCATTTTGTTTCCCACCCTATAAGTTCTTCCTTTACTATATCTAATTCTAATAGTTTCTCTTTCATCTCGTTAATTGAAAGTCTTTTTGTATTGTGAGAATGATAGTCCTGAATTTCTAGTAATTCCTCATTTCCGTCTTTGAAGAACTTATCATAATTTAAATCTCTTGTATCTGCTGGAATACAAAAATACTCCCCCATATCAGTGGCTGCAAAATTCTCTTCTTTTGTCAGCAAAGTCTCATAGAGTTTTTCACCATGTCTTGTTCCAATTACTTT
Source organism: Candidatus Izimaplasma bacterium HR1 (assembly GCA_000755705.1). NCBI lineage: Bacteria > Bacillati > Mycoplasmatota > Mollicutes > Candidatus Izemoplasmatales > Candidatus Izemoplasmataceae > Candidatus Izemoplasma > Candidatus Izimoplasma sp. HR1. The sequence goes on along the minus strand of CP009415.1, from coordinate 729,297 downwards.
TAATTTACAATCAGAACTAAACAACTCCAATAATGCTTTTGCAAGTACTTCTACTGTTGCAGCTGGTGCTTTTTGCACCATTATGTCTCCTGATTTGGCGTGTTGAAAAGCAAATATGACCAGTTCAACTGCTTCATCAAGATTCATCATAAATCTTGTCATATCCGGATTGGTAAGAGTCAATGGTTTATTCTTCTTAATCTGAGAAATAAACAAAGGAATCACAGAACCCCTAGATCCCATCACATTACCATATCGAGTTCCGCAGATTAGTGTTTTCTTTGGGTCGATATTCCTAGATTTTGCAACAAACACTTTTTCCATCATAGCTTTTGAAATCCCCATTGCGTTTATAGGGTATGCGGCTTTATCAGTAGACAGACAAATAACTTTCTTAACTTTATACGCAATCGCCGTATCCAAAACATTGTTTGTCCCCAATATATTTGTTTTCACAGCTTCTAAGGGAAAAAACTCACAAGATGGAACTTGCTTTAGAGCTGCTGCATGAAAAACAAAGTCAGTTCCTATCATTGCAGGTACGATGCTTGACGCATCTCTTACATCACCAATATAGAATTTAAGCTTAGGATTATTATATTTTTTTCTCATATCGTCTTGCTTCTTCTCATCTCTAGAGAATATTCTTATTTCTTTAATACTTGTGTTAAGAAACCTTCTCATAACAGCGTTTCCAAAAGATCCAGTTCCACCGGTTATTAGTAATATTTTTCCTTCAAACATTGTTACACCTCTTTCATATGATTTAACATGATTCCAACTGTATTAGATATATTGTAATTACTTTTTAATAGTTTTATGGAGTTAATTCCCATCTTTATTCTTAGATCCTTATCCATACTAACTCTATTGCAATTCTCAATAAAATCATCAATTTCTCCTGCAAGACTCCAATACCCGCAGTTGCTACTCACAATAACTTCTCCCATGTCAGTTACATTATCAGTTGCAGCAATAACAGGTAAACCATTTTCTAATAGAGAATTAAATCTTGATGGAAAATTAGGAATTGTGAATCTTTGATCTAGGAAAATAAGTCCAACGTCTACACTTGCAGCTAACGAATCATATTCTAGTTTGCTTAGTCTTTCAAGTAATAATACTTTACGAATATTACTATCAATCATAGTTTCTTGAATTTTTTTAAATTCTGTACCATTCCCAACAATAACCAAGAAACCACCATTTACTTTCTCAAAATTTTTGATAACCTCTATAAGAAAATCAGGCCCTTGTGGCTTCCCTAAGTTCCCCCCATACAAAAATATGCATTGTTCCTTTGGTATCAAATATTTCTCTAAAACATCTCTGGATTTCTCAGAAACTCTATCTATTGGTTTGATTGCATTAGGAAAAACTTCCACTTTACGAGCATCAACGAAGCAATTATGTTTCACTAAGTAGTGCTTGTTCGCTTCAGACATGCATCCAATATAATCAGATAAATTGTATAATTCTATCTCTTTTCTTCTAAAATATCGCCAAATACATCCTTTTTTCTTTAACATCCCTAAATCAACTGCGTTTTGCGGGAAAATGTCTTTTAACATCAAATATGTCTTAGCTTTATTCCTCTTTCTATACTTTCTAATTATTTTTGAGAAGGTAATTGGAGGAGTTGAATAGATTATCAAGTCAAAATCAATGGATCTAAAATATTTCTTCATTGCTTTTAAATATAATCTTTGCAAGAATATTAATGATAATCCTCGCTCGATTTTTGAGGGTGTTTTCGTCAAATTACCCGTTTTCACTTCTAAAACACTTATATTTCCAAACTGATGGTACTTCGTATCCTTATTAAACCTTTTTTGAATAGGCGAAACTACAAAAACGTTATTTTTTTTATCTCTTAACTCCCTAACCAAATCGATATATAATCCTCTGTTATTAGGATTATTGATGTCTGACAGGTTTGACATTGTCAAAAATAGTATATTCATACACTTTCCCTTAGACCTTTATATCAATCGAGGACAATCGTGGTTCAACATTACAACTTAACCTCAATGATACTATTCTGACTCCACTTGCTCTTTGTGGGCCTGTTTTCAGAAAAGTTGCAATGGCTGTAGTGTTACCACCCAGACCTAAAGGTCCTACATTTAACCTATTTATTTCTTCTGTTATTCTTGTTTCAGTATCGGATTGAATATCAAACTTTCCTTCAATCATAGACAATAACATCATTGCTGTCGCTTCATAGTGTGATCTTCCTATTCCAATACAAGGAATGCAAGGAGTGCAACCCAAATTTGATACTTCTTCTTTTGCCCATTTAATAATCTCATCTATTACATTATTATAAGAGTGTTTATGAAAAACCCTATAAGTTTTCGATCTAATTTCTGGCCCTCCCCCTTGTAATAGAATGTGTAATCTCAATTGTTTTATTTTCGATTTCACAATCATAATCGGAGCAGATACCATCATTGCTGGATCTTCAAATAATCCTTTTGATTGCTCCACCCGCTCAACTTCATTCCCTTTTACAGCCATAGGTCGACCAGGTAACCTACGCAAACCTGTGGCTAATCCCTCTTGTATTGCTTCTAGATACTCAGTTGTTAAAACTGCTTTTTCACCCATTTCAAGAATAAGGTGAGGAATTCCTGTATCATCGCAAAGATTAAATTGTGTATTTCTAGCAACTTTCTCATTATCTAAAATATTTCGAATCACCCATTTAGACAGATCATTTTTCTCATTGCTCATATATTCTTCGTACAATTGCACTTTTTTTGAACTGAATGTAGTTCCTGCTTGTATTACACCCTTTGAGACCTGTTCGATGATTGATTTAATCCTATTTTTCTCTTCCATATTTATATTAACCTTCTTCCATGTGCAATCACAACTATTGCCGGAAAATCAATAACTATAAGTTCATGCAAAGCTTCAATACCTTCTTCTTCAAAAGCGACTACTCTCTTGGACTTTATTTTACTTTCTAGTAAAGCAGTTACAGGAGGTATTATTGCGTAAACGGAATTATTGTGATTTAGTGTACTCACAGTGTTATCAGATAATCGGCCTTTCCCTAAATGCATTTTGACACCCGCCGATGACAATACTTCCATATTTGATTCTATTTCAAATTTATTGCTAGAAGTTGGTCCAATACCAGCATTACTAACTGCTGTATGGAAAACAACACTTCCAGTCAATTCTAACTGACTTGTGTCAATTTTGTTAGTTCTAATAATCTTAGCAAGTTTCGGTATAGCTGCATCTCTTCCAGTAAAAATTTTTCCTGATAGCAATAACATATCTCCAACTTCTAAATCTCTAATATCCTCTTCACTAAAAGGTAACTTTATCTTCTTCATTTTTAGATTCCATCAAAATCAACTCCAAAATAATTTGAAGTAATCTTTCTCACTTTCTACTACACCATAGGCTCTTGCTTTTAATATAGTTTTTCTAGCCCAATTCATATGAGGATTAATTTCATTCATCTTATTACTATTAGAACTCTTAACAACTCCACCGTCATTCTCAGTAATTTGAAGAGCATCCTCATATTCTTCTCTAGTAATAGTGAATAAAGAATTAACATACTTGACATGAGAAGGATGAATCACGGTCTTTCCAATAAATCCATTTGCTTTATCAAGGATTATCTCTCGAATAAGACCATCAACAGCATCATCGATAAAGGGAGTTCTAGTAAAAAATGATTTTTGAAGACGTTCAGGAAGATTGTCCTCAATTTTCATATTCTCTGACACAGAAAAATACTCCCAAACAGGTCCAGATAGAATGTATCCATCAGCTCTTCCAAGAATATTAATTATATCTGCTAAACAGTCTCTCACAGTTATAATATCATAAATTGTATAGTCAATTCCCCTTCTCACACCAAAATAGGAAGAGAAGTCTGTACCTCCGACACGTACATTCAATATTAGCTCTTTATGAATATTTAATTGAACCTTAATTTTCATTAATTCGCCAATTCTTGTTTCCACAAACGCAATATCCTCACTCTCTAAAATAGGCATACCGTAAATTATCTCACCAAACTTATCATTTAAACGGCGCAATTGAGTTAAATATAATGATGCATTTTCACTTGAAAACTTTGGAAAATTAAATGCGGTGAGCAGCTTTACCTGACTTTTTGTTAAACGCTCTGAGAATGATACGAATTGCTGATAGTTTCTTACCCTTATTACTATCAAAGGTACAAGATTAGCATCAAACTTATTAGATTCAATCAAATCAGATAACTGCTTCAAAAAGTCTAGTACATTTTCTTCTGCCTCATCTATTTGATTCTCAGCTATAGAGTCTTCAAAACACATAACCATTGATGTTAACTCAGGCCATCTACTAGTTAGGATCTTACTTAAGAATTTCTTTGTTCCAGGCATATACATTGTCGCTCCCAAACAATATTGAAGAAACTCCTTCTTAGAATACTTATTAAACTTTTGTGGCTCAACCACAAATTGAACATTACTTTTACTATGATGTTTCATAAATGTCGCTCTCCATTCTTATAATCCAATAGACCCCATTTTTGAACATTTCGCCTCTGGATAGTATTCATCTATCATACGCTTAACTAGCTGAACTTGTTTTGCTCTTTTAATAGCATCAGCTTCAGTAGTATCCCAACTATGAGTTTTTGCCACAGATCCTCCTGTTTTCAAATATATAGGTGCACTTACTCTAATCATTTCAGGTACTTCATAATGTCTTATAAATCCGCCTGTAGACTTGGGATTCTCAGTATGAATATCAATTGGAATATCAATAGCTTGACGTATTCCTGCTAGCATTTGCAATTGAATATCTCTAACAGGATTAAAAGAATTAGCTCCAATTTCTTGTAATAACATTGCTGAACATGGATTTCCATGTCCCATATGTGCAGATACTTTGAATTTACATTCTTTTGGAATATCAAGATTACTCCTCATTTTATTGAGCAACCATAAAAGACCTTCATCATATACTAAAAAGGATCTTCCACCAAGTTTGATAGCCCTTTTAACATCTTCAACAGCTCGAACTATCTGTTCTTGCCCTCGTAATCGATATCCCATTCTTACACCTTCAACAGTGTGTACAGAAGCGCTGGTATCATAAGTTGCTCTTGGACCAACAGCAAGAACTAAATCCACTTCCCACTTTGATGCAAGAGAGACCATTTCTTTAATTTCTTCATCTGTTAACATCATAATACCTTTGGTCTGAGTAATTCTATGAATTGGAATATCAAGTCTTTGTAATTCTTCTAATAAAACCTTCATAGGTTTTGGGCCCTGAATTCCAGGGACTTCAAAACGATATTGAGCTCCATCCTTAAAGGTTTTTTTTGATGTAGGTAAATCGTATAAGTCTCCATTTGGTTGGTTAATTGTCTTTAAAAAATCTCTAGTTACCTTCATTAGATTCCTCCATTACATTTTTTTTCATAAAATTCGTTTTAACTTGCATTAAATTTGCCTCAAACGGTGGTAAATCCTCTCGGATACCCGGTTTAATCCATAGATCCATAAATTTAGGTCCTGACACAGATTTAAATAATGATATTTGTTTTGTTAATCCATCGTTACTCTTAATCTCATTATTGCATACCTTGTATCCAAAACTCTTTGCAGAATTTGTAAAATCAATCATTTGTCCAACAGATTTTTGTCCACCAACAGATTCATGTACCCCATTGTTTAGAACGATATGTAGCAGATTACACTCTTGTACACTTGCATTAATTGTCATTGAACCCATATGCATTATTGCTGAAGCATCTCCATCAAAACACACTACTAATCTCTTTGGGTCAGAAATAGCAATCCCAAGTGCGATAGAAGAAGCATGCCCCATAGCACCTACATTCAGTATATCGAATTCTTGTTTAATACCTTGATTCTTCCGAATATGATATAGTTCTCTAGCAGCTCTACCTGTTGTAGCTACATAAATTGTATTTTTAGGTAATAAATCAATTACCCTTTTCATAGCCTCTTCTCTTGTAAAATCTACAGATTCATCAACATATTTCTTCTCAATCTTAACTTTCTTGGATAGAACACCTTTTTTGACAATTATTGCTACGGGCGAGCTATTCTCTATTGCAGTATTTTTTGCCCAGGAAATAATACTACTAACTTTAGATTCATCATTTTCTAAAATTTTATAAGGAATATTGATATTTTCCATTAAAACTGGTGTCAATTGTCCTTGTAGACTATGATGTAAATGATCCTTAATACTTGGATCGCCACGCCACCCAATTAATAATACTAATGGGATTGAATATACATCTTTTGATGTTAGGGAAATCAATGGATTTAACGCATTTCCAATTCCCGAATTTTGCATATATACAACTGGAACTTTCCCAGTCAATAAGTAATTTCCACATGCTATCCCTATTGCATTCCCTTCATTAGCTGCTAACACATGATTTTTTATTTCAAAACTACTCTGAAGGTGTAAGCAAAAATCATTTAACAATGAATCAGGTACGCCAGTATAGAAATCAATATTCTCATTCCTGAATTGTTCAATAAAATTTCTTAAATCAATCATTTTTTCACCTCAGAATTTACATATCTATAATATTCAGGACTTGAATCACAAATTCTCTTCCAGACTTTATCAATAACACTTACAATTTCTAAAGGTAAATCCCCCTTAGATAAACTGCAAATATTATCTTTCAATTGCTCTACATTAGAAGCCCCTAAAATGATAGAATCACCATCTTTTTGTGATAAATACGAATTATGAGCTAGCCATCTGTATGCCATTTCTCGAATTCCAATATTATATCTTTTACATACTTCATTTAATTCATTTAATGCTATGAAATTCTCTTTTTTCCAATATCTGTTTTTGTAATTTGGTCTATTTGCAAATCTACCAGTTTTAATATCTTCTTCAAAGTTGTCATATCTCCCACTTAATAACCCTCCTGCTAAAGGGTTATAAGCATAGAATTTCATTTTATTCTTACGTAAAGTATCAAATAGAGTTTTTTCTACTTTTCTAGCAAATACATTGTACATTCCTTCATAAACAGATGGTGTTACCCAATCCATTGTTTCACATAAATCACAAACATCTTGCACCATTTCAGCAGAAAAATTGCTTAAACCAATGCTTTTAACTTTTCCAATTACAAATAGATCATTACATGTACTTAAAATCTCCTCAAGAGAAGTATTTCTGTCCGGAAAATGTATATATAGCAAATCAATTTGCCTTGATTGCAGCCTTTTCAAAGACTCTTCTACTTGCATAATGATCGCTTCTCTATCTAAAGAGCCAGTTACTCTCGGATTTACTTTTGTGGCGATTATAAGACTGTTTTTTGATTGTTTCAGGTATCTTCCGAGAAACTCCTCGCTAAGACCATCATTATAAACATAAGCAGTATCTAATATTTGCCCACCTTGCTCAGCAAAGTAATCAATCATTTTGAAACTTTGCTTTAAATCTACTTTTTCTCCAAAAGTCATCGTTCCCAAGACCAAATTTCCATACTTACTCATGTATATCCTCCTCAATCAAAGAGTTTATTCTTCTAATACATTTAGATAAATCTGCTAATTTTAGATTATCATTCAAAATTTGAAAACTAAGGTTTTCAATATGTTTCTGAGGTATGTTAATGATTTTCATATTGTTATTATACTTCTCAATTATATTCTCGATAGTGGCAGGGTTTTCCGGTTCACCGAGTGGAAAATCAACTATATCACTTATATTTGAGCCATTTATCATATAGATAGTTACTTTAGCTATTTGCTTTAATGGAAACTCATCAGAATACTCAGTTGAAGATAGAACTTCCACTTTTTCTGTTAAACTTTTTATATCATTGTTTTGTATATACTGTTCTTCAAATTTGTCAAACGTTGCATTCCCACAATTGAGTGCAATAGACACACAATAAGGTATACTCATTCTACCCGAACCAGAACTTTCAATAACTGTATGGTCATGATTTTTCACAGCTAATGAATACGTTTCGACTTTTACCTTTTTTATAACTTTATTATCCAAGCCATGTTCCTTTTTCAAGTTTAAAACAGCATCTATTGCTGGATGAGTATATCTACATGATGCATGTACTTTGATATATGTCTTGTTTATTGCTAATCCATTCTCCAAAAATAACTGTTCTAAATCTACCTTTGAACTCATCATTCTAAGAAAACCAAAATCACCACTCAGTATATCATCAGGAGTATCAAACATGCAATTTGAGAACTTGAATGAATTAATTGCTAGTGAAGATGCTCTGGCAACATTTAAAGGTTTAAGTTCTGATTTTCCCTCTAAAACCTTCAAAGTTGCAGATGTATTAATCGCTGTCAAAGTAAAAGCATTCACCATTTGTGAAAAACTTGTTTTAGCAGCAACGCATAGTGCAACAGTTGCTCCCAAAGCACCGCAGGTTCCGGTAGCATGATATCCACTCAATTTATGAAAAGGTTGAATTGAGTTAGCAAGTTTATATGCAATTTCATACCCAAAAATAACTCCTCTGTAAAAATCAATCGAACTTACTTCCTCATTATCCAAAAGAACCATCAATGATGATAAAATTGGAGCAGCTAAATGAATAATACCAGCGTTCGATCCATCGTCATAATCTGCTACATGAGCAGAAAATCCATTAATGAATGCTGTATCCTCCATAGATGTTTTTTTATTGTATCCAATCAAAGAAGATTTCGAATCACTTTTATCGAGTCGTTTTATAAACTCTTTCATCTTATCATTGATCAATCTGCTACCTAAATAAGTAACACCAATATAATCCAAAATAATTTTTCTACACTGATACAAATCTTTCGTTTTAATTTCACGATCAATATATCCCAAATTTCTTTTAAGAAAGTCTTTTGTTAAATTTCTCATTGTATTTTACCTTCCTCAAAAATTTTTACGCCTCTCATGTACATTTCCTTTAGTAAAATAGAATTCCCAGATATATCTATAACGTCAAATTGTGTATATAAGTTTAGAATTTGAGATAGTAAACCTTCAATCCTGCTATCCTTCAACACAAAAGTTCCAACCCTATTACTACTTGTTAAATCATGAATAATTCTATCCCCTCTCTTTTTGTGAAGTGTAAATGAAATAACATTATTTGGGATTTTTGAATTTCTAAAACTAAGTTCCCCAAAAATAGAAGGCTTACAATAAATAATATTATCTGAGAGATAATTTTTATAATCCTCGCAATCGGTATTAAAATCCTCTCTCAAATACATATCAATCATTGTGTCGATTATATCAAAATTCTTTCCTAATTTTATTACATTGAAGTTCTCACCACCACCAATGCGTAATGCAAACTCAATAATAGATAAATCACCTGTATTTGTTAAGATTAATTGTATCATAATAGCTGAGTTAGAAAGACTCAATGCATCAACTAAATTTTGTATTGTTTCGTGAATTTTTTCATTAATATCTTTAGGTAATTTAGCAGGCCAAATAGAACCGTATATTTGCTGAGTTTTATCTTCACTATTAAGAATTTTCACTCTTTGTCTGGTAGTTATAACATTTAGTACTCCATTTTTAACAATGCAATCCATACCAATTTCTATTCCTTCAATGAACTCCTCAACAACTACATTTCTCTTTTTTGAATATTTGAGTGCTAAATTGAAATACTCCAGTAAAGTAGCATAATCATCTGCTCTTCGAACACCTTTTGAACCGTATGTATCAACAGGTTTTACAATAAGAGGATATCTCATATCTTTGATAGCCTTATGAGTTAGATTGTCTAACACAATATATTTAGCTGTTGGAATCTTATAATCATACATCAACTTCTTCATGTATGTTTTATCAGCAATCAGTTCACAAAGAGAACTCTTTACTGGACTGTACTTTTCTAATTTCTCCATGACAAATGCAGCCACAATATACGCTTGATCTGCAGCAACACTGATAACTAAATCTACATTGTTATTTAATGCTATTTCTAGAACCTTATCCTTATTAAATGCATCCTCTACAATATGTAGATCACAAAATTCTTTTGCTATTGGATGTTCAGCAAAATCTACAAGAATTGTAAAATATCCTCTTTTCTTTAGATTCTTTATTAAATCAATATGCGGTCTTGTTCCACATAAAACAATTGCTTTTTTCATATTAATCCTCAGTTTCATCCCTTTATAACAGTTAGAACTGTTTTATAGAGTATTTTGATATCTAAAATTATTGAAGCCTCTTCTATATATTTTAAATCTATATTAATTCTTTCTTCCCATAATATTTTTGTTCCTCCGCTTACCTGTGCTAACCCCGTCATTCCTGGTTTTAAATCTAATCTATGCATTTGTTCTACGGTGTATTTCTTAACTTGTCTTTCAATCGTTGGTCTCGGTCCTATTAAACTCATGTCTCCCATTAAAACATTTAGCAATTGAGGAATTTCATCAATTTTTGTTCTACGGAGAATCTTCCCTAACCTTGTAGTTCGCTCAATATCCTTTGAAGTATCAATTCTATTTTCTAGTGATTTATCTACTTTCATGGATCTATATTTCACAATCATGAATTTCTTACCATTTTTCCCTATTCTTTCTTGTAGAAAAAATATTGGTCCTGGCATTAAAACTTTGATTGCAATAGCGATAGTTAAATTGAAAGGAAGTAATATGACTACTCCAATGAGAGAAACAAGAATATCTGAGACTCTTTTAAATAATAGATATATTTTCCTACTCATTATTAGCACTTCTATTTTCTTTGTATAATTCAACAATTAAACTACAAATAAGCTTAAGTGTTTCTTCACTCATTTTTGTATCTGACGGTAAACATACCCCTTGGTTGTAAAGTCCTTCACAAATACCCGTTCCAATAAAATCATAATTCTTAAATACCGGTTGTAGATGCATGGGCTTCCACAAAGGTCTAGCTTCAATATTATGTTCTTCCAATTTCATAATCACATCAATAGGTTTAACATTTCCTTCACATATCATACAAGTTAACCAACAGTTTGATTTTGAGTTCTCAAGAATTGGCATGAAATCAATTCCCTTTAATCCACTTAAATTCGTTTTATAGTAATTATAAATGAAATTTTTCTTTTCAACTCTTTTGTTCAACACCTTTAGTTGTCCTCTACCTATCCCGGCTAAAACATTGCTTAAACGATAGTTATATCCAATTTCGGAGTGTTGATAATGCCTAGCTTGATCCCTAGATTGAGTAGCCCAAAACCTAGCTTTTTCAATTTTCTTAGGATGTTTTGAAACTAGCATACCACCACCTGAAGTTGTAATGATTTTGTTGCCATTGAAGGAGTAAATTCCAAAATCCCCAAATGTTCCTGGATGTTTACCTTCATGTGTAGAACCCAACGATTCTGCAGCATCTTCTATCAAAGTTACATTGTACTTCGTACACAGGTTAACAATTTCATTTATATGAGCTATTAACCCATATAAATGCACAACAATTACAGCTTTTGCGTTTGGATATTTTTTCAAAGCTTCTTCTAAATCAATAACAGACATATTCCACGTATCTTTATCACTATCTATAAATACTGGTGTAGCATGTTCGTATAAAATTGGATTTACTGTTGCTGCAAAAGTTAAGCTTTGAACCAAAACTACATCATCTTTTTTAACATTAGAAGCTTTCAAAGCCAAATGAATAGCAGCAGTTCCAGAAGCCAAAGCTAGAGCACAGGGAGAACCAACTAAATCCTGGAACTCCTTCTCAAATCCATCAACATTTGGTCCAAGGGGAGCAATCCAATTAGTATCAAATGCTTGTTCAACGTATTCCATTTCATATCCTTCTTCACTCATATGAGGAGAAGCCAAATAAACTCTTTTCATTATATTCCCTCTTATCTAAAAAATTTAATTATATTTTTCTTACTTATGTTAAGTTGTTTTAATTTCTCTTCAATTTCTCTCTGGTTAGTAAAACTAGAAACTACAATAGCATCAAACGTTTTGTCCAACAATACTTCATTACTACATATTCTTATGCCCTGCAATAGTTTACCCTGTTTATTAATATCATCATCAATTACTCCAATAATCCTAATTCTATCAGCATGTTCTAGTATTATTGAACCCAATAAAATTTCAGCTACTTCTCCAGCACCATAGAAATATATATTACGATAACCTTTTTTTGAAATACCTAGTACAAAACTATCAATATTCTTTTTAGCCATTTCATAAATTTTTTGAGCGGATTTAAGGAACCCAATATTTAAATACTTTTTCCTGCTGACACCTTTTCTAGTTAAAAAATAAAATACTACCTTAGAATTTACGTATTCACGTCTAACATAGTCAAGTTCCTCATAGTTCTTCAAATAACTATTAACCATAGAAACTGATATATGCAAAAAATCACTTATATACCTTTGAGTGATTTTTTCATTTTTCTCTATTAAATCTAGAATTTGAAACTCCTTGTAATTAGGAGCTGGTTTAAAGAATGTATTTGTCATTATTTACCTCGCGAATTGTTCGATTACCGAATAATTATATTCTACAATAATATTAATATAAAAACAACCTAAAAAGGTAACTTTTACAAAAAAAAGAAAGAAATAAACTAATCTATTTCTTTCCAATATAACTTCTTACATTTTCTTTAACAAATTTAATTACATCAATGTGATTTATTGTCTCCTTCAAACTAATAACGTTATCCAAAGTTTCAGTAAATCCATTATTATTCTTCTCAATGAATATCTTATTGTTTGTTGTTTTTGTTATAGTACTAGAATCAATTAACAGCTCTTCATACATTTTTTCACCAGGTCTCAAACCTGTAAATTCGATTTTCATTTCTACGTGCGGTTCTTGTCCAGATAATCGAATCATTTTTTCTGCTAAATCCCTTATCTTAATAGGTTCTCCCATATCTAATACAAACAAATCTCCACCTTGAGCATATGCTCCAGCTTGAATTACCAATTGAGATGCCTCAGGGATTGTCATAAAAAATCTAGTGATTTCAGGGTGTGTAACCGTTACTGGACCGCCCTCTAATATTTGCTTTTTAAACAAAGGAATAACTGATCCGTTAGATCCTAATACATTACCAAACCTAACTGCAGAATATTCTGTTTTTGAGTTTTGATTTAGTGACATTACAATTTTCTCAGCTATTCTTTTACTAGCTCCCATAATATTCGTTGGTCTTACAGCTTTATCAGTAGAAATCAAAACAAATTTCTCAACTGAGTAGCTATCAGATAACAATGCAACATTATATGTTCCCAAAACATTATTTTTCAAAGCTTCTCTTGGTGAAATTTCCATTAGAGGTACGTGTTTATGTGCTGCGGCATGGAAAACAACATTTGGCTTAAACTCATTCATAATTTCGTCTATTCTTGTAAAGTCTCTAACATTTGCAATTCGCACTACAATTTCAGGTTTATGTTTAACTTTGTTACTCTGATATAATCTTTCAAGTTCTTGCTGTAAATCATAAGTAGTATTCTCATACATATCTATAATTACAATTTTTGATGGATTGAACCCTCTAAGTTGTCTAACTAATTCAGAACCAATAGATCCACCACCACCAGTAACCATTACAATTTTCGAATCAATGTATTCTCGTATTCCAGTTTTTTCTAGTTGTATTTCTTCTCTACCCAATAAATCCTCAATTCTAATATCTCTAAGAGTTACATTTGAACCGCCTTCAATCATCATTTCATAAAAAGGAGGGAACAATTTAATTTGCACAGATGCACTCTCAAGAACATTTAGAATTTCTGAGACTCTTTTTTTAGACGCATTTGGAATAGCTACATAAACAATATTAACATTGTATTGCGAGATTATATGTTGAGCATCAGTTATTGTTCCTAATACCGGAACAGAATGAATTGATCTCCCTTGTTTAGTTTCATCATCATCTAAAAATCCTATAATCATACTCTCAAATTTCATATTCTTTTGAATTTCCTTCAAAACTAAGGAACCCGCACTCCCGGCTCCAACTATTAAGGCTTTCATATTTTGATCTTCGTACTCAAATAGTTTCTTAAAAACTCTTAGTATTCTATAAAACATTCTTGTTGATAATGTGAAAAAAGCTGCGATAAATAATGCTGTAAGATAGAATCCAAAAGACAAATGGTCGCTAAATATCAAACGGACTAGAAGATAAGCAATTATTGTTGCTACCACATTTGCGATTACCCCTTTTATAACTTCCTCAAATCCTGCAAAATCCCATAACGACTTATACATTTGAAACAGTTCAAAAACAACCCAATATATTAAAATAATAATTGGTAGTTCGCTAAAAAAGGAATTAATAAGTTCAACTGATATATTTAAATCATTTTTAACAAGAAGAGCTATAAAAAATGAAATACCAATAGCAACTGCATCAATAAAAAACAGTGCTATTGTCTTAATATTTAACCTCTTTATAAAATCATTTGTTCTTTCTTGTAAGAATTTCATATAATCACCCTTATTCTATTCTATAATATATACTAAACAAAAAGGTTAGCACATGCTAACCATTTTAATTAGTTCCAGTCATGTTTAAATAAAACTACAACAGCACCTATACCAGCACCCAAAACTAATCCGATAGCACTTATCATTACAACACTTACACTTGATTGATACTCAGGTGCCATCAAAGTTTTAATTACATTGCTTGTTAAGAATGTATTATATTCTACAAGTAGGATATTCGCATCATTAACAATAACTGCCAATTTATCATCAGCATCTGTAATATTTCTTTCCACAATTACTATTTCATCGGCCTGTTGTTGAGGAGTTACATTAAAATCACCATCAGTACCCTCAAGACGAGAAATTTGTAGTTCATAATACTCTATATCATAAGTTAACTCAGCAATTTCATTTTGTAATTCAACTAAATTTGCTACTAGTTCACTATAATATGTATCAACTTCAATACCTTCAACATCTAATCCAGGTATTAAAATATTATTGATTTCCCTATAATTTGTTACCAGTCCTTGAATTTCTAACCCTTTTGCAGTAGCCTTGCTTAAATTAAATTCAGCTTGCTCTACTTTATACTTATAATTAGCAATTAAATAATCCACATCTTTAGTTAAAAGGTAGTTATTAGTTCTAGTAATAATTTGTGTTAACTCAATTCTTGATAAGACATCAGTTCTTACCAAAATATCATTAAAAGTGTATCCCAATTCTGATGTAAAATTAACATCACTTCTAGGTTCCATCAATGATTCAATAGCTTTTACTTGAACATCTAAGATATCATAAATATCTAAATAATCATAATCATCATAATCTGTATCAGTAAAGTCTAGAATAGTCATTTGATGGATATATTTTCGCTCAAAATCAGCTCTAAACTGTTCTACAATTTCATTAATTAAATCTACGGATTCTTGAACACTAATACCTAAACTTCCATTATCTAAAGTAAGTCTGTAGTTAGTAGCGTAATATGTAAGTTCCTCCCCATTTTCAATAGCCACTTGAATCTGAGTCAAAACATCACTTGGTACAATTGGAGTAAGTGTCATTACATTTCTTACTTCGTTTGCATTATAACTTAACTCTTCTTCTACTAAAGCCAAAGTTATTACATGTGGTTGAATAGCTGTAGAATACTCAAATCTAGAACCATCCGGATATTCTCCATCTGCTACTCCATCCCATTGCATAGTAACAATAGTACTAACTTTAGATTGTGTACTGTCATAAATAAAACCACCAGCTGCAGCTACAACAAACGCTGCAACGGCTGCAATACCAATAATCCATTTACCTTTCCATATAACATCAAATAGTTCTTTTAAACTAATTTCTCGTTCCATACTCATTCTCCTTCAATCATTATAATGTAATTACATCCCTAAAATGTAAATTTTTTCAATTAAAAAATCGTTTTCAATACTACTGTATATTATACACAAAAACGGGTAATAATCCTAGCCTTTTTAATAAATTAAAAAGAAAGCATTTACACTAACAATGTGTAAATGCTAATTGTTTAATTACTCATAAAAAGCAAACTATAGTCTGCAGAAGAACAGTCACTTAAATTCCCTGAAACAAGAACATAGTATGTTCCTCTAGTATAGTTCCAGTAGCTCGTTACTGAGTCCTTGCTGTTTAAAATAAACGTTCTAAATATATTATGATTACTATCTAATATTGTTACTACTAAATCATCTACTTCTTCGTATGATCTTAGTGATAATTGATATAATCCTGAATCTTCAAACTCAACTTTTAGTAAATCCTTATCTTCATTATAATCTACGCATCCTTTGATTAATTCAAAAGAATAAAGTTCAGTCATTCCAATGAATGCTTCTTCATCAAAATCATCAATAAAATCATCAAATATATAATCCGAAATTACTATTTCGAAACTTTCGTCAATTTTCGTATATTCGAAAGAAACCTTCCAATAATCATCTTCTAATGTTTCGATACCTTGATCAACATTCATTGCTTCCATTACAGGTTTAAAGTCTAATTCAAATTTTACAAATCTCTCTTCTGTTGTACAAAAAGTGATTGTGATAGGTATATCAATATCATAATACTCTTTAGATGTATTACCACCTAAAGCAGTATAACCACTATCTTTGATATTATTAATAGATATATCAGCTGAATAGATGATTTTACCATCAATATTCTCAGTAGTAGCATTTTTAAAATACTCAAACACAGTATTCTCAAATTCTACAAAATTCAACAATTTCGAATCAATTTCGTGTTTGATCCAAACATCATTGTAAATATAGTTATATAACTTACCATCTTCATATTCAAATACTAAGTCTGTTGTTAATACAGAATAATCCTCTTTATCATAAACAGAAACCGCAAATGTATCATTTACGTTATCAACGTAAATGAAATTAGTATTTGTAGTACTTGAGCCTTGAATATTCTTATCTACTTCAAACTTAATTGTATAAGTATCTAAAGCACCTATTGTGTTAAAATGTGACTCTAAATTTGAGTCACCAATAATTGGTGGATTATTCTCACAACCACCTAATAGAATAGCACTAATAACACTTAAAAAAAGAATTGTAATTTTTTTCATTTCTAACACCTCATATTTAATATATAAATGTTTTAACATAATTAAATATCTTTTAATATAGTTAAAGATTAACTTGCATTTTTTACTACCTAATATGCAAATATCCCATAAAAAAATAGCGCAATTCGAGCACTATAACAGTACTCCCCATGTCCTCTATCATCCTGTTCTTTACATAACACATATGATTATACACGCATTTATATAGAAAGGCAAACACAAATGTTTGCAAGAACAATAGTGCAAGAAGATATCTCAGATTTACGAGATTTCTATCAAAATAGTCAAAATTTAGATTACTTTAATTGCCTTTTTGTAATATAATATAAATAAGGACAGCAAAGGACTACTAAAAGGTAAAAACATTCGTTTTACCTTTTTTGTTTTTTAAAATATATAGGAGGATACTATGAAAAAATTAGCAATTTTACTTATAGGTATACTCACAATAACTACTCTCACAGCCTGTAATGCAGTTGAACCAGAATTAAACGGAGAAGCAACAATTACTTTGGAAGTAGGCACTTCGTACGTTGAAGAAGGAACTACAGAAGACGATGAAGTAACAATTGCCGGTAGTGTAGATCACACTACATTAGGTAGTTATATAATCACTTATTCTTATACTTTTAAAGGTGATGATAAAACCTTAACAAGAACTATAACAGTAGTTGATACTACATATCCAGTTATTGATAAAATAACAGGTGATGACATCATCACTGTGGGTGAAACCCACATTGATAGTGGTGCTACTGCTACTGATAATTATGATGGTAATATCACAAGTGATATTACTGTTGTGAATAATGTCGATAATACAACACCTGGAGTTTATACAATAGTATATAGTGTAGACGATAGTTCAGGTAATTCTGATACCGCAACTAGAAATGTTACTGTAAATGAAGTAAATGACAATCCAATTATAACTTTATTAGGTGACAATCCACTGACAATCAATGTTGGTGAAACATATACCGACCCAGGTGCTAATGCATCAGACGATGAAGACGGAGATATTACTGATGATATAGTAATAACTGGTACTGTTAATAATAACCTTGTTGGTACCTACTACATTACTTACAATGTAGTAGATAGTACAAGTTTAGCTGCTACAACAGTTACAAGAACTGTTATAGTAATAAACCCACATGTTAATCAAGCTCCAGTTATTTCTTTAACAGGTGACTCTGAAGTTAGTATCTTAGTTGGAGAACCTTATACTGAATTAGGGGCTGACGTCACTGATTTAGAAGATGGTAATCTTTCTGGAGAACTACTAGTAACTGAGTTACTTGATACTAGTACTCCTGGTACTTATATTCTAGAATACAATGTTACCGATAGTGATGGCCTAGCGGCCACAACTATAACTAGGACTGTTCATATTGTAGAAATTATTGATGGATACATAAATCGAATCTACCTAGAACACGGTCTAGATTACGATATCAATGATGCTTTTACAGAAATCGGGGTAACTCCAGATGCTGCAGTTGTAGTTGATACAATGGTAATAGGAAGTACTTATACTTCAACTAATATGGGATCTGTCGAAATCATTGTATACGATTCTCTAAATATGAGCCAAGTATTTTTCCCAAGTAGTTTAATCCTAATGGGAGGTACCACATTTTATGCTAGTACTCATACTTTATTAGCATTTCCTGATAATTATAGAATAACCATGACTATAAATAGTCCTGGTCATTTAGATATTTCTATATATGATTTAGGCTGGCGAACACTCATTACATCAAATATTGAATCCTTTACAGAAGAAACAACATTCATTGGTGTTGAAGGAATATATCAAGTTGAGATATATCAATATCACAATACTGATGGTATTGTTCAAATTAGACTAGATATAGATGAGACTATTACAATAAGCAATCCTATTGTAATAGACATTAATAAGGAAACCACAATTTTAAACAGTGTCTATGAAACTGAGTTTGCATTTACTCAAACAATAACAGGACCTTTAGAAATTGATATATTCAGTTATTCAGACTATATCGTTGAAATTTATGATGTGACAGATACTTTGATTTTATATAAATTTGGTGGCTATCAAAATCAATTCCAACACACTGGAGTATTTGCCCCAGGTACCTATAAGATAAGAGTAATCCAATCAAATTATATCTCACGAACTCAAATACTAATCAATGATATTGATGCAATCAATAATCATGCACCTTATCAAGCTGATACACTATTACTTGATACAAACAATGAAACTCATATTCTTTACAATAATAACTGGTATCAATTTGAAATACCATCTGAAGGTATCTACAGTTTAACTGCTTTATATAATGAAGGATACCAAGTAAATTATGAAATCTTCAATGCAGAATTAGAGTATATTTATTTTAATGACGGCCAGGTATATTTATATCCTGGTACACACTACATGAAATTCATTTACAATAATGGTAAAGCAATTGTTAGAATCGAAGAAATACCAACAACTACAACTACTAACAATACATCAGATACAGCAATTCCTATTTTATTAGATCAAGACTATGATATTTACTTCAATGGTAATAATATCAATAAATGGTATGAATTTACTTTAGTTGAAGATACTATTATAATCTTTAGATCTACTAATGATTATAATAGCTTTGATATGTCACTATACTCTGGAAGTATTCTCCTAGAGTCAGATGATGGACACTATATAAAAGAATTATCTGCTGGTACATATAAAGTATTAGTTGAGGGTGAAGGAAACACTGTTTCAGGTCTCCACCTAGAAACAATTCTCCATGATAATGGTCCAAACGACAATACCACACCACAACAAGTAAATTACGTAGAACCATATGAGTATTACTATCATGGTGGAGATTATCATTATTACGAACTCAACATAACAGAAACTACACTAGTTGAAATAGCAGTTAGTTACTCTGGTTCATTTGGATATCTTGTATATGATAGTCACGAGACTATACTCTACAGTAATCGTCTCGATCACTATGAACCTAATTATATTTATTTAGAACCAGGAACATATACCGTTAGATTAGATAGTTCAAGTGAATATAACTTCATCTATTCATTAAGTTTCTATGACTCTACACATGTTTTAGATAGATATAGTTTAGACAAAAATAATCCAGTAGAAATAGATTTAAGTGATTTCATCCATTACTATGTAATCGATGAAACAAGTAATTTCTACAATTCAATAACTTTAGATGAAACAACACTTATCGATGCTTACATCAATAATCTATATGCCTTAAATGTTTATCAAAATAATACCATTGTATATCAATGTAATGATGATGATGGCCATATGTTCCCCCTTGTTTTAGAAGCCGGAACATATGTATTTGAATATATACCATATGATAAAGGTATATTCTTTGTTGATGAAATCTCTTTTGACCCAATCGAAGATATTGGTGGTACTTTGATACTTCCAACACAACTTGAATATTTAGCACCGATTACAGTTTACAATAGTGGTAATTCCTATATTGATGTTTATGAGTTAATCGTAGAAGAAGGAAGTTATTATGAGTTAGAAGACGACTCTGATGATGGTGTTGATTACTACATCCTAGATGAAGATAATAATGTTGTACATTATTTTGATTCATCTAGCAATGTTAAATTCATTGAAGCGGGTACTTACACTCTATTAGTAAATACAAAAGAAATTGTTTATGAGTTTGAGTTTGTCAATATGTCTCATAGAACTCCTGGAGTTGATTTTGCAACTGCAAAAGAACTTATCGTCGCAGATTCTACTCCTGTACTCTACGACCTATATAATGATAACTACTTTAAATTCACAATTGACAAAGATTCTTATCTAGAATTCTTATTTGATTATGATTCTGCAGTCGCATTCTATGACTCTAATTATGATCCTGTTGAGGGATACTTCTTTGAAGCAGGAACATACTATATTAGCGTTTCTCTTTATTATGAGTTTTCAGCTGATAATAGAACTCTCAGAGCAACAATATACATTGATGATTTTACCAATATGGTTTTCACCAATACTATCGGTACTGCTAGAACTTTAATTGATAGAGGCTATGAACATGGTAGAATTGTTGATCCATTAGATGAAAGATGGTATGAACTTGTAATGCCATTTGATGGAATCCTGCAAACAGAACAATCATTCGCATATGGAAGTTTTGACTTATATAATAGTGATGGTTCACTTAATACTACAGAATTTAATTACTTAACTCCGCTTTCTGCAGGAACATACTATATCAAAGCTCATGGTTTAAAAGGTAGTTATACTTTATCTGCAAGATTTGTTCCATATACAGATATAAGTCCACTATTTACCGAAGCTCAAGAACTATCAGTACAAGAAGAATCTAGATTTTGGACATATCGTGTTTCTTCAGCTGATATAGATATGTATACATTCACACTAACAGAAGAAACACTATTATATTTCCAACAATACTCTTTCACAATGAAATTGTATGATTCAGAATATACAGAAATTACTACATTATCAAGTGATGAATTTAGATTATTACAAGCGGGAACTTATTACTTAGAAGCTTCTGGTAACGGGATTGCTCATTACAATTTTAAAATTCAAAATCACACTTATATGTTAGCTCCTGATACCATAGAAACAGCTAAAAGTATATTCCTTGATTACCACTATCAATCATTTGAAGATGAAGACGGATTTATGGACTATTACACATTCACAATCTATGAAACCACGGAAATAGAAGTTAACTATATAAATGATTACTACATTTATGATAGTACAGAAACGTTAGTAACAAACTATGTCTTAACTCCTGGAGTATATTACTTAGAAATAGATAGTATCTTTGATGGCGTATATTATTTTGAGGTTAATGTTGCTCAATTGCCTGGTGGTGGAGGTCCAATTGATATAATCAATACCTATGAAACACCAGAAGAGATTATCGGAATAGGCTTCATCATTTATTACTATTCAGAATTTGATACTGATTCTGATTATTTTGAATTAACAATACCTACTGATACTTACTATCTAATCGAAACAGATGATGCAGATGCTACTCTATTAATATACGATGATTCTGATACTCTAATCTTTGATTCAACAATTACGGGAATTACTTTTATCAAACTAGATGCAGGAACATATATCTTAGAATTTACAGGTGTACTTGATGATTACTATCAACTATTCTTTGAACCACTGGAAGGTCGTGAAGTTTCCTCAGATGATCAAAATCCTTCAGAATTTGACATTAGAGAAACAATGATAGTTAATTCACCAGGTGAATATAACTATCTATCATTCACTGTAACTGAAGAGAGAACATTTGAAATAGAAGCTAATGGTGATATGTACTTAGAAGTTCATACTTCACTTCTATACAATGATATAATCTTTGATTCAAGAAGTGACTCTTATCTACATGTTGTGCCAGGAACTTATTATATTATCGTTACCCCAGATAGTTTCACAGATGTACATAACTACAATTTCTATCTAGATGAATATCTAGTAGATTACTATCCAACTAATCCAGCAGAAGCTCCTGTTATTGAATTAACAGATAAATGGCAAGAGTTATCATACTATGTTGGAACAGTTAACGATCGTTATGTAAAATTTAATATCACAGAAACAATGATCCTACAATTTGATGATATGTACGATATTGATATATTAGACGCTTCACTAGTAGTTCACCCATCAAGCACCTTAACAATTGGAACCTACTATCTAAGATTAAATGCCAATAGTGAAGTCACTATTGAACAAGCATTATATCGTGATATCTTACCTTATTATTACTCTGACACAATCCCTACACCTATTGAGTATGGCGAGTTAATTCATGCTGTCGGAGACTCATCACTATCTTACACCTTTACATTCTCACCAACAGAAGATATAACTGTCCTACCGGTCTTTTATGGTCCAGGTACAGCCAGTATCATAATTAGTACAAGTGGGGGCGAAGAACTATATATTACTAGTTGTAATGGTGGTTGTGAGAACAACCTTATGCCACTAGTACTACCAGGTCTTATGACTTATGAGATTGAAATAACTAATAGTGATGAGTTCTACTTCACACTACAAAGACTTGATGATTTTACTGAAGAAGGAGATATTCCACCACTTGCAGTTCCGATTGAAACAGATATATTGGTTAATGGTTTTATTCATCATTATTTAGATACAGATATGTTTGTCTTCACTGTAACTGAGCCAACAGACTTCACTGTTTCACTAGACTTCCCTTACGGTCTTGAAGTAACAGACTTTATGGGTGTCCCAATACCTTATTCAATGGGAGTATATTCAGCTCCTCCTGGTGAAGTATATATTACAGTTTTTGCAATAATGCCTGAAACTGGTGAATACGAGTTTATTGTCTTAACAGATTTAGTATAGCCAATACAGAGCACAAGTTAATTACTTACATAAAAAAAAGATGTTGCGAAATCGCAACATCTTTTATCTTACCCAAATAATCCTGAAAAGTTTTCGAATGTAACACTAAATACACCGAAGAACGACAATAGCCAAAATATAATATAAGCAGTAAAGAAATTTTTAAGAGTCTTATTTACTCGGTGACTAAATAGTGCCCAAATAACAAATATAACATTTAGAATTGGTATATTTAGAATTAAAATTAAAAATACCCAACCTAATACTCCAATATCTCTTCCTTTAAACATTTTAACACCTCCGTATATTTAATTATATCATAAAATTGTGAATATATTATGAATAGGGGACTCAAGAAGCTAAAAATAAAACCGCTAAAAATAGCGGTTTTTACCCTATATAAAGGAAAGAACCGGCTCTCGCCGGTCCAAGGAAGGGGATGTGTGAATAATATAATTATTCACCATGCTATGTAAGGGATAAGTTGCGACTAAGTCGCATCTTTAATATAACATAGTTTATATTATTATGCAAACCCATATGCTTATTTTCCTTTAAATTCTAGTCCATTTCTGGGCTATTAAATTCGAGATCTTGCCACAAGTAATATGTGAACAATTTCATCATATGCCAGTTAGTTTCATTAATTGCTGCTACCATTAGATCGTATGACGCTTGAGAAACTAATTCGCCATCTAACCATAGTGGTAATATCTCTTCTAATCCTACACCATCGTCATGTACTAAAGTACCGTCGATCCAGTATAGAACTACTTCAAAGTCTAGTGTAGTTAAGTCAGGTACACCTGGACTAAGTTCATCTACTGAGATAGTAATATATGACATTGATTGTTCAAATGCTGCAGAGAAATACATAAACTCAATATCTTCTAGATATACATCAGTATTGAGTAACGCTGTTAACATTGATGGATTCATTTCGTAATAATATGCATATTCTTTTAGAATTTCATATGCTTCCATTGTCATAGCGAATTTTGCAAATTCTTCAGCAATCTCATTAACATTATCTGGATTTGTTGGAAGAGTAATTTCTGACTCATTTTCAAGTGTAACAGTGAATGTTAACTCGTTAACACCTGTAAGGTCATCATTATCTTCATGAGGAACATATTCAGAATCATCTGAGATTCGTTCATACTCATCTTCAACAAGATCGTTTAAGAAATCTGTTAAATCTAATTGGAGTTCTATCCAAGTTAGATCATTAGGATCATATAAAGCATGAGCTTCAATTGAACCTAGAGTTGTTAATGTTGCAATGATTGTAGCAAAGTCTGGTTCTTCACAATCAACTGGTTCAATACAGTTCCATTCATCATCAAATGGGAATGGTAATGTTTCGAATCCTTCTAAATAGATTCCAGCTTGATCTACAATATCACTAAATAATTGTGCATAAGCAATACCGTCAACTTCGAATTCTAATAATAATTCTGCGTCTACAGTTCTTGATGGAGTTACATCTACGATATCATCTAAGTAATATTCGAGATCAATAAATTGATCGAATAAAGATAGATTGTCTATTGCGTAGTTGAAATCATCTACATAAACCATATACTCTTCAGCTGATAATACAGCAGGACTTAATATTTCTAAGAATAGAGCGATATTTGGTTCAAGTGTTAATCCAGCTACATATAGATCATATGCAGTTTGTCCATCATAAATTGCTTGTCCTAATGCTTCAAAATCAAATGTTTCAAATTCTGCTTCTAACATATCGAAATCAATAGCAACCATATTTGCTGCAATGATAGTTTCATCAAATACAGGGTTAGGTCCGATTTCTAATAAGATAGCAGTCATATGAGGATTATTCATTATTTTTTCTACGAAGAATTCTACAATTTCAGGATCTTCAGCTGTAGCAGCTGCGTGGAATTCTTCTAATACTGGATATAGAAATTCTTCAAATAAGAATTCTACATCTGTTTCATCAACATAATTCATCATGTAGTGTTGAATACCATATGCTTGTAAGTCAGCTAAGTGACTCGTACCACTGAATCCAGCTGCATTTAATTCAGCTTCATGAATTTGTAAGAAGTTAATTAAATCTTCTTCCATTTCAATTATATCTTCAATAGTCCACATAATTTCATATGTCCAATATGATTGTTCAGCAATTTCTAATAATGCTTCTCTAGTCATTCCGTCTGCTTCATATAGATAGAACTCTACAGCACCAGAAGCTTCAATAGCATTAACTAAAGCAGGTACATCAATACCATACTCTATACTTAAGTGCATACTGTAATCATTTACTAAAGTAACAAGTTCTTCAGTCATATCATCAGCATTGTTACAATAGTTCCAGTTACCCCAACATATATCATAGTTATAAGGTTCGTCTTCTAAAGTCATCATATTGTCTACTGGCCATCTATAACTACTATATTGGTGAGCATCTAAACTATCATGTAATGCTTGTTTTTCACCTATATCTAATTGCATATACCATTCATAGAATCCCATATCGCCTATTTCATCATACCATACAGATCCAACGTAAGATGTATTTGCAGTTAACCAAGGAGTAATTTCAGTTGCATACATTTCACCATAATAATCAAAGTCTTCTAATTGATTAATCTGATCTTCGCGTCCAAACCATATATATATATCTCCTTGAGCTTGCAAGAATCTATCTAGGTTTTCTACAGCCCAATCATTAGGACCATATTCTCCTTCAAATCCTGATATTTCTCTAATTGCTTCTCTTTGGAATTCAGAAGCAACATTTAACCACCATTCAAGGATTCCATCAGCTTCGATGGCAGCGATTAAAGCTGAACCATCAATTGAATATTCATCCATTAAATAAGTAGTATGATTGTTAATTAAATTGATAACATCATTTTGGAACCAATACTCGTTGAAGTTTTCATCATGGAATCTGATATGATAATCATATTCCCATGGACTATCAGCAATTCTCTCTAAAGCAGCTATTGCTGTATCGCTCCATTCAAATCCAGGATGTTCAGAAGCTTCAACAATTGCTTGTCGTTCCATTCCACTACGTGTTGTATACCAATCGAATACACCTTGAGCTTCTAAATCAAGTTGCCATTGGGGAACATCATAACCATAATGATCATAGATATAAGAAACACTACCATCTAATAAACTAGTTAAATCTGATTGTAACCAAACTAGATCAACTTCTTCTCCAAATCTTCTGAAGAACATAGAGTATTCCCAAGGGTTTGCTAATGAATTTTCTAATTCATGAACAACCCATCCGTGATATCCAACATCAATAGCGCCGTGGATAACCCATTTCTCATCTTGAGATAATGATTGCCAATAAATAACGGCACCATCTGCAGCAATTATTGCCTGCTCTGTAGCTAGAACAAATGAACCACTAGCTACTGGCCAATTTGCATCTAAGAATGTTTCATACATTCCTAAAATATTATGTAAGTCGGATTCTAACCATTCAGGATTAGCATCACTATTAAGTTTTTGATAAACCATCATTTCAGCCATTGGTTTTACAACAACTTCAATTAATGCATCAAGATCTTCTTCATCCATTGCTTGGAAGAATGCTTCTGTTCCATCTAGAGGATCTACAGGTAAGTATGGTTCCCACATTTCGGTAGTAGGGTTCCATTCTGCAACATCTAGCATAGGAAGTAGTAACTCAGCATTAAATCCTGCTGTTACTAAATCTGCTTCATTTTCTTCTAATATTTCTAGTAACCTTGGAGCTAAGTACATAGCATCAATGTGTAATAGAATGTTTTCATATTGTACACCATTAATTTGCGCTTCTACTTCAGTCCAGTTTTCTTCAATAATGTAATCAACTAATAATCCTAAATTGACATCATATTGCGATAAATCGAAACCAATTGCTGGTTCAATTAAATTCTCTTGTACTTCAATGAAGAAATCTTCTCCCATTTCACTAAAGAATAACGCAACTACCATATCTTTTAAGACAGCTAGTTCAACTACATTTTGTAGTGAATCATCTAATTCTAATACTGCCCATTGATTATCAAATCCAACCCAGTTTAAAGTTTGAATCATATCTGGATCTCCATCTGTTATTAAATCAATAAGTGGTGCTGCTTCTATATAAACATGAACACCAGTAGGCACTTCGTGTAATATTACAGAAAAATCAATTGTTACTTCACCATCAACATCAATTGAGATATCTCTTTTTACCATATCTCCATTTGTTTCATCATAAACAATACTATCAATTACTGTTGCTTCTATATAATGAACTTCATCGATATCTTCGGTGACTTCAAAACTCAATTCCGATGTCATAGTTAACGCCTCTTCAAAATGCATGTTAACTAAGGCTGTAGAAAGGAAGGTCATATCACCATCATAATTAGCTATAAGAAAATCTATAGCCACTTCTTCGGGTGTTCTTGTATCATCTAAAACACAGATTCCATCGTTCTCATGTTGCCCAGAAGGACAATTAATAGTATCGATAACACAATCTGTACCATCTCTGTGTTCCCCATCAGGACACACAGCTAAACATTCCGTTCCAACAATTTCCTGCCCTTCAGGACAAGCTGTTTGACACTCAGGAGCACTAGGGTCATCTAAGCAAGCTTGTAAATCACTTATATCCCTATTACATGCCGCTAAACCTAAAGCTAAGACAAAAGCTGCTAATAAAAGTACTAACTTTTTCAAAATCTTACACCTCTTTCTATATTTTTTTTGCTTATTCACTTCTATTCTACACCTTGTTTATGAATATTTTATGAATTATTTGGAATATCAAACAAAATTATAAAAATGTAACACAATTTCAAAAATAAATTAAAATAAGTTATAATTAAATAGAGGTACTATTATGAAGTTACTTTATAAAGACCAACTCAGAAAAATAAAAGCTAATCTTTTTAATTTTATAAGTCTTTGTTTATTAGTAATAATCATCACTTTAACTTTTACAGCAGTCAAATCTTCTGTCAGAAGATTAGATGCTAATTATGATGATTATTTACAAACACAACAAATTGAAGACTTTTATTTTAATATGGGTGAAGTAGATGTTAACTATGTTGGCGGGAATACAGTAATGGAACTTTGTACTGAACTAGATATCTTTAATGAATGTCTTATAAAGCTATCACTTTCAGGAAACGATCCTAGTTACTTAAATGAACTTAACTTCTTAATCAATGAGAAAATACAAGATTATCCTCTTGTATATGAGAATTTAATAGATAATTATGTTAATGATTTCGTTGATAGATATGATTATAAAGTTGAAAAAGGACATATCGTAAATATATTAGAAAATGATTTTGTTTATAAGTTTATAAGTATAACCGAAGAAATAAACATACCTTATGTTGTTGAAGGTAGATTACCTGAAGAAAATTTTGAAATATCTATCTTTCCAGAATTTGCAGAAATCAACAATATCGAACTTGGTGATGTCTATACTATTAATAATAAAGAATACAACATTGTTGGATTCCACTATCAACCTGAATTCTTATTTCCTATATTTAGTATGAATACAATCTCGTTTGATCCAGCATATCAAACTCTAGTTCTAACAAATAAAGCAACTATTGATGATCTTGATCAATTTATCTTTACTAAGTATTTTGTCCAAGGTGATTTAGATATAGTACTTGGCGATGTCGGATACTCAACACTACAAAGTGGAGATTTAAGTTTATTAGGTAAGAATATGCAACTAGTTAATATCATCATGCCTGCTGATATTAACTTTAGAATCATATCACTAGAAAAAGAAGTTGATACCGCTAATGCTTTTATCAACATCTTTTTACCATTATTTATCACTTTTATAACAATCCTATTGATTGTGTTTATGAAAAGGTATATTGATAAAAACAAAAAGGATATTAAAATTCTCCATGCATTAGGTTATACAGATAACGAAATAACACGTTCAATTTTAATATATCCTTTATTAATATCATTAACATCAATAATTGGTTATATCCTTGGTCTTCTAGTATCAAATGAACTTTTTAATATCTACTCTTCGAGATACCTATTCCCAAAAGCAGATTTCATTATAGATGTGGATTTATTACTTCTTACAACATTGCTACCAATTATAGCAATTACAATACTTAACTATCTATTCATTCTTCTAAGTTTGAAAAGAAGAGAAAAAACAATACATAAGTTTAAATTAAGAATATTCAAATTCACAACTATCAGAACGGTCCTAACTACAACCTTGCTTTTTATCACAATTAGTACAATGATTACATTCGGTTTAAATGGTAACTCGATGTTCACCTCATTTATTGAGACTACCAAGTTAGGAAACAACTTCTATGAAATGGTAAATTTGCAATATATGACCAATACCGACCATTTTGATAACTACGAGGAGTACACAAAAGTACCCGGAAAAATCATAGAGGTCAATTCTACAAGGCTCAAAATCATCAAAAATACGAATATTTACGGAATTAATCCTGAGAATGATTTGAAATTACTAATTAACAATTCCTTAGCAAATAACTATCTATTAGAAGACGGAATAATTGTATCGGACTATCTGCAAACTTCACTAGCTCTAAAAATAGGAGATACCATTACTTATGAAGTTGGAGGAGTAGAAACCACAGAAATTATTCAAGGATTTTCAAATGAATTAATTGAAAATAATTTCTATACAATGAAAGAGAATCTTAATCGAAATTTCAATCTTGATAATACATATTATAATGGATTATTTGTATCGGATGATCAATATGACGATCCGTTTATTACATCAAGAATTGATTACCAAAATTCTCTAGATGAGTTTAAGAATATCTTAAATATTTCTACTGTCATTTTGGACTTTTTGATAGCTCTATCTATTGTCCTATCATTATTTATATTTGCCCTAATTCTCGTCAGTTATTTTATTGACAACAGATTCAATATAGCAATCCTAAAATCAGTAGGATATAACAATAAAGAAATAAATAAGAAGTATTTATCTATTATCTATATCTTACTGGTTGCTAGTTACATTGTTTCGATACCAATTACTAATACATTACTGGAGCATATGCTTAAGATGTTAATGGATAGTGTAGGGTTTAAATTAATTCTAGACATCTCTATTATTAATATCGTTCTAGGCTTTATTGTGCTAAATATTATCTTTGTATCTATTATTTATTTCGTTAATAAATACTATGACAAAATCAATATCTCTGAAGTCATGAAACACATCACAAAATAAAAAGAGCTCACGCTCTTTTTTTTATAGTTCCTTAAGTATATCTTTTTCTATATCAAAAGGCCTAACACCTGATCGATATCTGTTTTTGACCTCTCCAGAACGAGAGATCAGGAATTTTTCGAAGTTCCATTTAACTTTCTTTTCGTTTAAAACAGGTGTGTTGTTTATTAAATACTTATACAGTTCGTGTTGCTCTTTTCCTTTAACATTAATCTTACTAAACATATCAAAACTTACACCATAATTCATTTGGCAAAACGACTGAATTTCATCATCACTACCTGGGTCTTGATGTAAAAACTGGTTACAAGGAAAACCTAAGATTTTGAGTCCCTTATCTTTATACTTTTTAGATAACTTTTCTAGGTCCTCAAACTGTGGGGTAAATCCACATTTACTAGCAGTATTTACTATTAGTAGTACATCATCCTTGTATTCTCCTAAAGTTGTATTATTACCATCAATCTTTTTGATTTCTATATTATATATACTCATAATATCACTCCTTACCCAAATTATAACATTTACAATCTGATAGGCAAAAGTTATACACATTTTTGTGGATAATGTGGATAACCTCGTCCAAATTGTGGATAACCTTACTAATTTACATAAAAATTTGACAAAGCGGTCAAAATGTGTTTATAATGTTATTGACCAGTTTTTTATTACACGTAAGAAAGGGTGATATTATGAGTGAATTTTTACAACATGATGACGCTAGAAAGAATAGAATCTTAGAAGCTGCATTAATTGAATTCTCTGATAAAGGATACAAAAAGGCATCAACTAATACTATAGTTAGAGAAGCAAAAGTATCTAAAGGTCTATTATTTCACTATTTTATCAGTAAAAAAGAATTATATATCCATATCTACAATTTTGCATTAGACACTATCACAAATGAGTTATATGCAGGAGTGAACTTTGCTGATCGCGACGTATTAAGTCGTCTTTATGCTTCTACACTTCAAAAAATCGAGTCTTATACAAAACATGATTTGTTTACAAGTCTATTTGAAAAACATGCTTTTGTTGAAGATGAAGAAATTATTGAAAGAACTGCATCAGCATCTGTTAAGTACTCAAATGAGTCTTATACAAAGATATTTACTGACATTGATTACTTCTTATTCAACGAGAAAGTAAATATTGATCGTAGTTTAGATGTAGTTAAGTGGACTATTGATAGAATAAGTTTTGATTGGATTAAAAAGCATGGTAATACTTACCAAGCTGAAGCTTTTGATGAATTACGAGAAGAGATCGAAGTTTACTTAGATCTGTTTAGAGATGCTTTATACAAATAAAAAAATAGTAAATAAAAAAAAGTCCTACAATGTAGGGCTTTTTGTTTATAAAAATGGTAATAGAATTATCATTGCTCCAGCAATTAAAGCAAAATAGAAAAATCCAAATACAATTGTAATAACTAAAGCAAATAAGAAATTAATAAGATGAAATCCAAAGTTAGCTCTTTCTTTATCTCCTAAATACTTCAATATATTTAAAACTGAGACTACCAACATAAATACTAGGAAGAAAGCATTTATTACTGTGAGAATTATTGCAATTACTAAACCAACAGTACCTCCGCTAGATAAAAAAACTAGTAAAACAATATTAACTAGTGTTAATAAAGTAAGTAATAAGAATCTTACAAAAAACCTTTTAGGGTTCAAATACATCTACAACACCTCCTATTTATATTGTATCTTAAAAAGAGTAAATTAAAAAGACCTTCAAAGAAAGGTCTTTTTTCATCCCTCGTTCCAACATCTTAAATTCCCTCGTGTTAGAACTACTTAGATTCTATCAAATAAAAGTTGATTAGTTGTGAATTAAATGTGAATTAGCCTTCTTTTATAATTGCTGTAACAGGAATTATAAGAAACGCTATCCAAGAATAAGCCCATAAATCAAGGAAATATCCTAGGGTAAAGAATATGACTATTGCTATAAACGGAGTAATAGCTATTACTCTCTCATTACCTTTAGTTTCTTTCAATATTGCGAATACAGGTATAACTAGGAATACTATCCAAACGTAACCCCACATACCAGTTAAGAATCCAAGAATAAAGAATGATGCAATAACACCTAAAGTTAATATTCGGTATTCTTTTGGCATTTTTGTTATACCTTCATCATCTTGTAAAACTCCAAATATCACAAGTGGGATAAATGCTAAAAGAGCAAGATTCCAACTATCAAATGTATAACCATAATAGATATAAGCTGCAGTTCCTCCAATAATTAGTACTTCCCATAGCAATATTTTGAATTTGCTTTTTATATTCAAAACTCCTAGAGCAGGAACGATTAAGAATATTGTCCAAGTTGGAACCCACATACCCATTTCAAGTCCAATATATAAAACAGCTACCAAAGCAACAAGTGGACTCAATGATACCAAAGTATTTAAGAACCCAATTGATTTTCTCTCTGTTACTATAGCAACTAATGGTATAGCTATAAATATTAGCCATCCTGGATGCCAGAGATCAAACACAAAACCTAGAATGAAAAATGTTATTAAACAAATAAACGGCATCAATGCAGTAAGCTTATGAGGTTCATTATCCATTTCAAGGAAAATTGCAGATACAGGAATGATTAGAAATACAAGCCATGCATATGTCCAACCTTCATATCCAAAACCTAGAATGAAGAATATAACTAATGAAATAAATGGTGTAATGGCAATTAGTTTACCATTCTTTTTACTTCTTTTAGAATGAGTAACATGTTTAATAGTTTGATACCCTTCAACTAGTTCTTTAATTATAGTAGATGGTTTACCAAGTTTTTCTTCTACCTCTTCTTCACCCATACCATAATCACGCCAGTTATCATACATCTCGTTGTAGTCGCTTATAATATCGTCCTTTTCATTTTCACTCATACTGTAATTATCTAATAATAATTTCAACTCATTTAAATAATTAGTTTTCATAACTATGACCTCCTAAAACTCTAGATACACTTTCCAAGAAACTACTCCACTCAACTTCTGCTTCGTGAAGATGAGTTAATCCTGTATCGGTAATTTTGTAATACTTTCTTGGAGCACCTATGCTCATTGATTCTGTATATGTTTCAAAAAAATCCTGTTTTGTTAATCTTCTTAAGATTGGATAGATCGTATTTTCATTTACTGCTATTTCTTTTGAAATATTCTCAATTACTTCAAATCCATACATATCTTTATTGCTAACAATCTTTAATACACATAATTCTATTATACCTTTTTTAAATTGCGTATTCATACAAAACCTCCTTTATTGTGTAATGCACAATTAAATAATATCACATTACTGTGCGTAACACAATAATATGTTTGAAATAAATAAAAAAGCATCGAAATCGATGCTTTTACTTTTTAACTAAATATCCTAATCCTATTGTTTTAGGCCCTGCGTGAGCACCTACAACAGCAGTTAAAGGCATATCAAATATTTCTAAATCTGGGTTATCTTTAAGTAACACTTCAGCAATATGGTCTTTTGCTGATGGATTATTAGCGTGAATTATATAAGCTTCAACATTTTTACCTTTTGTTTCTTCAAAGTATTTAGCAATTAAACCTTCTACTGCTTTTTTGAAGGTTCTAATTTTTTCTACTGTCTCAACTTTACCATCTTTTGATATTGTTAAAATTGGTTTGATGTGTAGGGCGTTTCCAATAAAGCCACTAGCATTTCCTATTCTTCCGTTTTTTACTAAGTAAGTTAAAGTATTAACAGCGAAATAGATTTGGTGATTGTCTTTAATGAAATCAAGTTCTTCAATAATTTCTGGAATATCTTTTCCATTTTCAATCATTTCACAGGCTTTAAGAGCCATTTTGGCCTCTGGATAAGCAAGTGTTTTTGAATCATACACTGTTACTTCTAAACCTTCAACTTCATTAGCAGCCATTTTAGAAGAGTTTACAATTCCACTCATTTCACCTGAAATAGATATTACAAGTGCTTTGTTGTATCCTTCTTTAACTAATTCTTCATATATCTCAATCATCTGTCCAATCGGCATATAACTACTACTTGGGAACACTGATTTATCTAACTCTAGTCGTTTGTAGAAATCTTCAGCAGAAATATCTACATAATCTAAATAATCCTCATCACCTAAATGCAAAGTCGATCTAAATATTTTAATATCATATTTATGATCCATGTAATCCAAACAAGCATTTGAGCATGCAATAACGGCAATTTTATTTTCCATTTTTTCATCTCCTCTTTCAAAATACATATAGAAATTATACCACTATTTAGATAAAAAGAGTAGAGATTTCTCTACTCTTCAGAATATTCTTTCACGTTCTTTTTGATCATTTTTAGACTTTGCTCAAATGTTACTCCTTTGCTAAATAAGAACCCTTGATATAACTCACAATTATTCTTTCTCAAAAAGTCTAAAGTTTCTGGATCATCTACCCCTTCAGCAATTAATTTACAACCCAAAACTTCAGCAATAGATCTTAAAGTCATGAACAATGTTCTATTAAAACTATTTGTTAAATAGTCTCTAACATATTCCTTATCTACTTTAATAGCATAAATTGGGAATTTTGAAATATAGCTTAAAGAAGAGTATCCACTACCGAAATCGTCAATGGCGGTTTTTATACCAACATTGTTTAATCGTTTAAATAATCTAATTAGATAATCATAGTCTTCAACTTGATAACTTTCGGTTAGTTCTAAAACAATTGTACCGGCAGCTAAATTTTCTTGTTCATAAAGGTTAATAACATTATCTACATAACTTTCATTAAATGATAATGCGCTAGCATTTACACTTAAGAAGAAATCATTACCAGGATAAACAGTATTCAATCTTCTCATCATTCTCAACATCTTCGTAAAGACTATTTCATCGAGTTCTTGTATACGTCCTTTTCTTTCAAGACTGTTTACAACTGTTTCAGTATCGAGCATTTCATCAAACTCATTAAATGCTCTAGTTAAACATTCAAACCCAACAATAATATTTGTTTCTACATCAATAATAGGCATAACATATACTTCAAATAATTCAAGATTTAGATTCTTAACATAGTTATCAAAATCTTGATTTGATAACATATTATTTATAATATCTTTCTCAAAAAATGCAAAAGCATTACTATTCATAATATGCGCATTTGATATTGTCAAATGTGCATTTTTAACCATTTCATCAATACTACGACATTGGGTTGGATAATTAACAACACCCATAGTCATTGATATGTTTGTCCTAATTCTATCCATCACGATATCTCTATCAAATATCTTTAATACTCTTTTCAGGATATTATTTACTTCTGATTTATTTTCAGTCTTAATAATGAAGATATATTCATTTCCACCAAAATGATATAACTCAGTATTAGCTCTCAATACCCCTTTGATCAAATTAATTGCTTCCAAGATTACATTTAGACCTAAATCGTGTCCATACTTATCGTTTATATATTTTATATTGTTAAATGTTCCAAGAGATAAATAGAAAGTTTCGTTGTTGTCTATCAAAACTTTTACTTCATTATAGAAAGACTTAGCATTTTTAAGTTTAGTTTCTGCACTGTAGTTTTGAGAATACTCAACTTCATACATCAATGTCTTGGTTCTTTTTTGATCATCATAGAAAATCATGAAAATAATAACTAGAGGTGCTGTCACTAATAATGTAGCTAATATAACCATGATAATTGTTCTAATATAGTATGCACCATAGAAATTAGTAGCCAAGTAAAAATTATATCCTTCTACTTCTATTTCAACTCTCGTAAAATCTTCTTCATTATATTCTGCTGAAGTTTTTATAAACACTCCGTCAGAAGAGTAAATTACAAACTCGTCATTTGCATAAGCATTTGGAAGACTAGCAACAAATTTATCAACATCAACAACAATCGTAACTAAGCCTTTAAATTCATTATCCACAACGTTTGCTTTATGAAAAAGAATCTTCGTTAAAGTATTACGATCATATTCATATGTAAGGAAGTATGTATCATTATTTAATGCTGTATTAAACCTTGCGAATTCATCTAGATTAAAATCATTGACGATTTCCTTACCTAATAAATCCTCATTTACTGGATAAACATTCCCAACATCACCATGAGGGGAAAACATAATATAATCAATAGTCACATTTCCATTAATTAACGTTTCCGCAAAATCATCAAAATCTGTTTCATTGATCCCTGAATCTGTGCTTATAAACATAGTCGAGAACAAATCCAATCTTTCAGAATAATCTTCAAGTAAAGGAGTTATAGTATGAACAGCATCAGTTTGATCTTGTTCATAATATATAGAGTAATATCTATGAAATCCAAAGACATTCATAAATGCTAATATTATCCAAACAATGAGCGAAATAATGAAAGCAATTCTTATCGTTCTATCTGTTTTTAACATCTTAAAGAATTTCATATATACACCTCCTCTTAATTATAATTATACACCGTAATGATATTTTTAAGCATACTATTTCTAAGTGTTACTATGTAACAAATAAATAAAATACTTTAATATTGACAATAGTGTATGCCATACAGTATAATGAAGTTGAGGTGATTGACATGCCAGAAAAAACAGAAATAATTAAAAATCTAAAACTAGAACTTCGTAAAGGCACATTAGTTTTAGCTGTCTTATCACAGCTAAAAAATAAGCATTATGGTTATAGTCTTGTAGAAACCCTTAATAAAAGAGGATTAAAGATAGATCAAAACACCTTATATCCTCTTTTAAGAAGATTAGATAAACAAGGTATTTTAGAAAGCACTTGGGAAGTGGTTGAACCACGTCCCCGAAAATACTACCAGTTAAACGACAATGGTATTGAGATACTTGAAGAGTTAGCTAGTGAATATAAATCAAATTACCAAGTAATAAGTGATTTACTTAAGGAGGATTAAAATGGAATTATTAGATCGATATTTAAAACAAATAGAAAGATACTTACCTTTTAAAGATAGAAAAGAAACAATCAAAGAACTAAGAAGTTTGATTTTAGATCAAGTTGATGAGTTAGTAAGCCAAGGTTTAGACCAAGAGAAAGTGTTATTTAATGTTATAACCGATATGGGAGAACCTCGTGAAGTAGCAAGCAACTATAATGAATCAGGTCCAATGATATCAAAAGAGATGGAACCTATATTGTTACTTGTCTTTAAAATTGTTTCAATAACATTACCACTAGCTGTCTTATTTGCAAATGCATTAGATTTTGTATTTGAATATCCAAACTTTACAATCATGGAATTTTTGTTAGATTCTGCTTATAATATCCCAACAGCGTTATATAGTTTATTAGTTGGGTATGGATTTATCTTTATTATCTTTTATCTAATAGAAAGATTTGTAAAACCCAAGTTTGAAGTTCAAAAAATCGAATTCAACCCAAATCTGTTACCTAAAATACCAGGGAAAGATTTTGAAGTAAGTATTTTTGGAGCGATAATTGGAATCTTAGCAACATGCCTAGCATTATACTTATTCAACTTAAACCCCGGATTGATTGCAATTTACTTTGAAGGAGATAGACTTCCATTATTTAATGATAACTTTGATAAAGTATTAATCTTCATGAACATCGGTTGGTTCACATCTATTATCCTTTATTCTTATTACATATATAAAAGAAGGAAAACAATTACTTCAAAAACAGTAGAATTAATTCACACGATTTATTCTGGAGCAATTATGATTTTACTAGGTTCATCTAATGTCTTTAACACTATAATTGTTGAAGGATATGACTTAACATTTATTCCAAACATATTTAAGATTGTAATGATAATTCTAGGGATAATAGTTATTATAGGTGGTATCGTAGAATTTACAAAAATGTTCATTAATTTGGAAGCAATAGATGAAATCGAAAAAAACAAGTCCTAGCTACGGACTTTTTTTTTAGCGATAAAATGGTAAAATGGAGATAGATGCAAAATAATAAAATATGAGTTTATAACAATTTGCAAACATTTGTACCTATTGGACTAACACC
The DNA here is from genome assembly GCA_000755705.1 of Candidatus Izimaplasma bacterium HR1. Taxonomy (NCBI): domain Bacteria; kingdom Bacillati; phylum Mycoplasmatota; class Mollicutes; order Candidatus Izemoplasmatales; family Candidatus Izemoplasmataceae; genus Candidatus Izemoplasma; species Candidatus Izimoplasma sp. HR1. Next base: position 690,520 of record CP009415.1, on the reverse strand, counting down.
GTATAATGTAGTACTTATGAGCTTTTTTCATACTTTTTGTCTCATAACCGTTCCCGAAAGGGTTTACAGTATTGTAAATCAATACCAGTTCAATGTGCAAACATTTGGTCTTTTGTTTGTACTTCAAATCTTATAAACTAGAGTCAGTGAGGTGTTATTATTGCTTGATTACAAAGACAACTATCTGTTGAACTTATTAATGTCCTCAGATTACAATTTGAACATGTCCGATATCCAAAAATTACTGGGAGTATCACAACGCAGTGCTTACTACAGTATTTCCAAAATTAATGATTTTCTTGAAATGCAAGGTTTACCTAAATTAGTAAACAAACGTCAAGAAGGTATTCATATTGATGCCCTCATCAAAGACAAATTAGCTGATACAGTTAATAAAGGTTTAGGAGATTTATATGTTTGTACTTCACAAGAGAGAATCGTTCTTGAAATACTAGTTTTAATTAGTAAGAAGGATTTTATAAACATTAACTATTTAGAAGAACTGTTTGATGTTAGTCGAAACACAATTGTTAACGACATCAAAGAGATTAGAAAAATGTTAAAGGTTTATAACCTTGCACTAGAGTATGATAACTTCATGGGTTACCAAATTGAAGGATTGCAAATCAGAAAACGATCGGTAATTCTAAATCTAATTTCTAACTACGAGTATTTAGTTAAGATTAAATCATTTGGTTTATATACTGATGAAGTAGTTGCTGAAAATCTTGAGCTTATAAAGATATTGGAGAAAGAACTAAATATTAAGTACGTTAACACAACTCTAAATTATTTAGCTATCGTAATTAGTATTATTAAATTAAATGAATTTGATCCTATTATATTAGGTGAAGAAGATAGAAAAAGTGTTGAAGAATCACAAGAATTTAAAGCTGTTGAGAAAATTGTTGGTGATTACCTTGATGAAAGCGAGTATTACTATTTAGCTCTTCATCTACTAGGATTAAGAATTCAGTTCGCCGAAGAATACGAGCTTGATGAAAATGATTATATTAAAGAAATCGTTGAATTCTTAATTAATGAGTTTTCTAAAACTACACTAATTTATTTTGATGATGATAATGATTTGTTTAATCATTTATATACGCATATGAAACAAGCGATGTTTAGATTAAAATACGGAATAATCTATCAAAACGAATTAAAGGAACAGATTTTAGAATCTTATCCTCAAGTATCACAAGTAACTAGAACAATTTGTCAAAAACTTGAAAAGAAAATTGGGTATCCAATTGGTGATGATGATATATCATTCATCGCAATGCACTTTGGTGGATACTTAAAACGAGAAGAACGAGATATTATCCAGGTAAAAGTATTGTTAGTTTGTTTAAACGGTGTAGCTACTTCGAAACTACTTCGTAAAGAACTAGAGTACTTACTCGGTAATTTAGAAATCATCGATGCTGTAAGTTTAGATGATGTTGGTAAGTATAAAGATGATGTTGATTACATTATCTCAACTATACCTATAAAAGATCGTTCTATTAAAAATAAAACACTACAAGTAAATGCAATACTGACAGAAAAAGATAAGGCTAACTTAATTTCATTTATGGGGTTAGTAAACCCTAGTAAGAGTGAATTTGATTTAAGCGAAAAAATTATAAAAGATATTGTTGATTTTATTCCTCCTGAGAAATTAGAAGAAGTAAGAAAACTTATCCTTAATAGACTAAGTAATAATAGTAAAAAAGTAATCGTTGAAACCGAAGGGAAGAAAAAATATATGCTTAAAGATTTAATTAAAAAAGACAAAATAGTATTTGCACATAGTGTACCAAAATGGGAAGACGCAATTTGGTTAAGTGCAAAACCATTACTAGAAAATAAAACGATAGAAAATAGATATTGTGATAAAGTAATCAGTAACGTTAACGAGTTAGGACCTTATATTTGTATTGCCCCAGAAATTGCAATTTCACACGCAAGACCTGAAGATGGTGCAAATGGTTTAGGTATGACTGTTCTTGTTTTAGAAAAGCCAACGTATTTTGATAAAAAACAAGAACGCCCTGTAAGATTAGTAATTACTCTTGCAGCTCCAGATAATGAACAACACTTACTAGCATTACAACAGTTATCAAGACTTCTTATGGAAGATTTGGAAAACTTACTAAAAGCTACAAGTGAAGATCAAGTATTAAAGTTAGTACAAAAATATTCTGAATAGGGGGTTAATTCATGGAAAAAGTAGTATGTATTTGTGGTAGTGGACTAGGTAGTAGTTTCTTAGTTGAAATGAATGTTAAGACTGTTTTAAAAGACCTAGGTTTATCAGAAATAGAAGTTGAGCACACTGATTTAGGAAGTGCTTGGCCAGGAATCGCAGACTTAATCGTTTGTGGTAATGATTTATATGATAACTTAAAGAAATTCGGAGATACAATTGGTTTAGCTAATATCATGGATAAAGATGAACTAAAAGAAAAATTATCAGTTTATTTAACAGCAAAAGGTGTACTTTAACAAAGGCTAAAAGTTTGTTCTAATTTAGAAGAACATTTTAGATAAAAAAAATTAAACAGAGGAGAGAAAAATTTTATGAGTTCAATTATTCAATTTATTTCAGATTTACTTAGTAGTCCTCAAATCCTTTTAGGGATTATCGTTTTAATCGGGTTACTAGCTCAAAGAAAACCTGCACATGAGGTTATCCGCGGGACATTAAAAGCTGTTCTTGGATTTATCATCATCGGGCAAGGTGCTGGGATCTTAGTTGGTTCGTTAGATTACTTCGGACAATTGTTCCAAGAAGCATTCAATGTAACTGGTGTAGTTCCTAACAATGAGGCAATCGTATCATTAGCATTAAATGATTATGCTACTGCTACAGCTGCAATCATGGTTATCGGGATGGCTGCGAATATCTTAATCGCACGTTTCTCAAGACTTAAATTTATCTTCTTAACAGGTCATCATACTTTATATATGGCTGCATTAATTTCAGTTGTATTAACAGTTGCTGGTTTAGACGGTATCTTATTATTCATCGTTGGTGGTATGGCATTAGGATTAACAATGGTTATTTTCCCTGCTATCGCTCATCCTACAATGAAGAAAATTACTGGATCAGACGAAATTGGTTTCGGTCACTTCTCAAGTATCACTTACTGGTTAAGTGGTGAAGTTGGTAAATTAGTTGGTAAAGGTTCAAAATCAACTGAAGAAATGAACTTCCCTAAATCATTATCATTCTTAAGAGATTCAAGTGTTTCTATCTCATTAACAATGTTATTAATGTATTTAATCGTAACTATCGCTGCTGGACCAGAGTTCGTTAAAACTGGTTTAGGAATCGGAGACAACTACATCGTATTCGCATTCATTCAATCATTAGTATTTGCTGCTGGTGTATATGTAGTATTAGCTGGTGTACGTATGGTTATTAGTGAAATCGTTCCTGCCTTCAAAGGTTGGTCTGACAAAATTGTTCCTAATGCTAAACCTGCATTAGATTGTCCAATCGTATTCCCTTACGCTCCAAACGCAGTATTAATCGGATTCTTAGTTTCATTCTTAGGTGGAATCGTTGGTATGTTAATTTTAATCGCTGCTAATGGTACTGTTATCCTTCCTGGTGTAATTCCTCATTTCTTCGTAGGAGCTACTGCTGGTGTATTCGGTAATGCTACTGGTGGACGTCGTGGTGCTGTTGTTGGTTCATTCGTTAATGGACTTGTAATTACATTCTTACCATTATTATTATTACCTGTATTAGGTAACTTAGAATTTGCTAACACAACATTCAGTGATGCTGACTTTATCGGAGTTGGAATAGTACTTGGTACTGTTGCTGCTTGGGGTAAATGGGCTGTTACTGCAGTAGTTGCTGTAATATTCGCAATTCCATTTATTGATGGATTCCTTGCAAACAAAAAAGCTGCATAATTAAACAACTTTAAAAGGGGAATCTGCTTTTAAGCTTCCCCTTTTATATTGCTTATTTTTACTTAATTGAGAAAATAAAGCTTATATAATAAGCTCTACATAAATTGAAACATAACCAAAAAATCATAAAAAAAATTGGAGAATAACCTATGAGTAAATTCAGTAGTGAAATTAGAATTGAAATTTTGAAAATGTTGAAACAAAGAGGCTTCGGACACTTAGGTGGAAGTATGTCTATCGTTGAAACATTATCTGTATTATACCGAGATATTATGAAAATCGATCCCAAAAACCCCACTTGGGATGATCGTGATTATCTAGTTCTATCCAAAGGCCATGCTGGTCCTGCACTTTATTCCACCCTTGCTTTAAAAGGATACTTTGATAAATCCATTTTATTAACCTTAAATAATAACGGTACGATCCTACCAAGTCATTGTGATCGCAAGCTTACCCCCGGGATCGATATGACAACTGGTAGTTTAGGCCAAGGGATCAGCAGCGCAGTTGGAATTGCGAAAGGGTTAAAAGTCCAAGGTAAAGATAATAAAGTATTTACAGTTATCGGTGATGGAGAATTAAATGAAGGACAATGTTATGAAGCATTAATGTTCTCTTACCATCATCAACTAGATAACTTAATCTTATTTGTCGATGAAAACAAATTACAACTTGATGGTTATACAAAAGACATAGTCGATCAAGGAGATATCGCTAAAAAAATTAGTTCATTCGGATTTAATACTTATCATATAGATGGACATAATGAAGAACTAATTAAAGAAACAATCTTAAAAGCATATGAAGTTAAAAATGTTCCTACATGTATCGTCTTAGATACAGTAAAAGCTAAAGGTTTCGCACCTCTAGTAAATGACATTAGTAACCATCATGCTAGATTCAATGATACATTAAATGCACAAATTGATGCAGTAATTAAAGAACTAGAGGGGGAATTATAATGAGCGTTAAAATATTACCTGAGGCAGTTAATTCACCTGTAGAACTTAGAAACGTATATGCTGAAACATTAAATGAAATTATTGCTGATAACAAAAAAGTAATGGCTTTAGAAGCTGACTTAGTTGGAGCAATTAAAACTGGTCCTGTTGCTGAAAAAAATCCTAACAATTTTATTAACTGTGGGATTATGGAAGCAAACATGGTTGGTGTAGCTAGTGGTTTAAGTGTAAGAGGATTAGTTCCTTATATGCATACATTCGGACCATTCGCAACTAGAAGATGTTACGATCAATTATTCTTATCAATTGGATACAGTGGTTTAAACCTTAAAGTTATCGGTAGTGATGCTGGAGTATCTGCTCAACACAATGGTGGTACACATATGCCATTTGAAGATTTAGGATTAATGAGATTAATTCCTGAAGCTACTGTAATGGTAATGAGTGATCATGTAATGTTTAAAGATATTCTGAAACAAACTTCAAAAATTCATGGTTTACAATATATTAGAATCGTAAGAAAAAATATGGCTCAATTATATGCTGAAGGTTCATCATTTGAAATCGGAAAAGGAATTGTCCTTAAAGAAGGAACTGATGCAACAATCATCGCTAACGGAATCATGTTAGAAGAAGCTTTAGGAGCTAGAGAAATCTTAGCTAAAGAAGGTATTAGTGCTGCTGTTATTGATATGTTTACAATTAAACCTATCGATCAAAGTTTACTATTAGAATATGCTAAAAAAACAAAATTAATTGTAACGGCTGAAAACCATAATGTTATTGGTGGTTTAGGTAGTGCAGTATTAGAAGCATTAGAAACTGAAACAGTTAAAGTTAAACGTATTGGTGTTCAAGATCGATACGGACAAGTAGGTACACAAGATTTCTTACAGAAAGAATATAATCTTACTAAAGAAGATATTGTAAAGGCTGTAAAGGAGAATCTATAATGATTTATATCGTTGATTCAGCTGATACAACATTCATTAAAAAGATGATGGATAAATATGAAATACTAGGTATAACAACCAATCCAACTATCATCACAAAAGAAAATAAGGAGTACATTCCATTACTTGAAGAATTAGATAACTTACTAACAGGAAAAGATCTTCATATTCAACTTGTTGATGAAACTTACGAAGGAATGATTGCTGAAGCTTATAAATTACAAAAAATAATCAAAAGTAAACTTCATATAAAAATCCCTGTATCTGATGCAGGATTTAGAGCAATTAGAACTCTTAGCAAAGATGGTTTCAGTATAACTGCAACTGCTATTTGCTCAGTTAACCAAGGTATTATGGCTGCTATCAATGGCGCTGAATACTTAGCTGTTTACGTAAACCGTATTTCAAATTCAGGGATAGACGGAAATTTAGTAATTAAAGATATCAAAGATACTTTAACTAAATTAAATCTAGACACGAAAGTTGTTGGTGCATCATATAAAAGTGTTCACCAAGTCACTGATTCAATTCGTAATGGAGCAGATCAAGTTACTGTAGGTAAAGACTTATTTGAGAAACTATTCTACTCAGAAATTACCGATAAAAGTATTACACAATTCACAAAAGACTTTAACGACTTATACAACAAATGAGGAGGTAAGTAAAATCGAATCGAAAACTTATATTATAAAAGATGAAGCCGGTTTACATGCTCGCCCTGCATCAATTATTTGTAGTAGAGCTTCAAAGTATCCTGGTGATATTGATATTATTTACAAAGAACAAAGATTCACACTTAAATCAATAATGATTCTTATGTCTTTAGGAGTTCCTCAAGGTGCTGAGATAACTATCGAAGCTAACGGAGAAGGCGAACTAGACATTATTAATGATTTGGATACTATATTAAACGAACACAATTTAGTGTAAATAAAAAGGCGAATTTATTCGCCTTTTTTATTTGTCATAACTTCTTGCCATGATGAACAATAAATCACTTAATCTATTAAGGTATTTACAACTCATTTCTAAATCAGTTCTTTCATTAAGTTCTTTAAACTTAAGAATAGTTCTTTCTACTCTTCTTGCTATAGCTCTTGCTAAATCTAAATAACTACCTTCAACACTTGAATCAGAACCAGGTAAGACAAATACAGGTTTAAGTGGTTTCTTATCAAGGATAGCTTGTTCGATATTTTCTAAATTATTGATATCCTTAATAGCAATTTTGGTTAACTTCTCATATTGTGTAGTATCAAAATTAGTTGCTACCAAAGACATAATATTTTGTAAATCTTTTTGGATGTTTCTTATTTCCATTTTGTATAAATCAGTATGATGGTAACAAACACCTAAACTACTACTTAACTCATCAATGTTACCTAATGTATCAAATAATAAATCAGTCTTTAAGACTGTATCATTTGAGTAGTTTCGCGAATAACCTTTATCACCTGTTTTGGTTGAAATATATTTTAAACTACTAATCTCTTTCATATTATCACTCCTAAATAAAACTACCTACATAATACCATAGGTAGTCTTTTTTTTATATCAAATCGTTACATTCTTTCTAAAATATTCTTAGTTAAAAAGATTAGATCTTTCCTCATTAATTCTTGTTCACGCCATTCTCTTCCATCCCATACTTCTCTAGATAGATCATCTCCACAATATAGAATTTCTGCGAATTCAACATTGCGGTATTGTGCTACAGCACAAAGAGCAGTAAACTCCATTTCGACTGTTAAACAGCCTTCATATAATCTTTGATTAACTTTTTGCTTTGTCTCTCTATAAAAAGCATCAGTTGTCCAAGTTTTCCCAACAATATAATCAATACGCATTTCTGTCATGATATTTTTTACTTTTTCATGAGTATTCTTATTTGCTTTAATAGTTCTAGATGGTTCAACATAATGAAAACTAGTCCCTTCATCTCTAACCCCTTCATTTGGTAGAACTAGGCATCCTAGGTCCTTCTTAATCAATACTCCCGCACCACAACAACATAAGAACTGTCTTCCCCCTAAAGCAATCAATTCTTCAAATAACCCAGCTGCTAAAGGAGCTCCTACACCAAGGGCAAATAAAGCAACATCCTCGTTCATAAACTTATAAACGACATGTTCCCCCATCTCGCTTCTTAATGTGTGTACTTTAGTAGTTTTACAGTCTTCATATAACCTATCCACTTCTTTTTTAAAGAAAGTCAAAACAACCTTTTTGGGCATTTCAGGAAGTTCCTTAATTTGCTCAGAAGGTTCAATCATTGCCCTCTTACTATCGAAGTCTAATAATGGTATCGCTTTCATTTTTACACCACCTCTTTACCTAATTATAAAGAAATAGTCGTTGTTTGAAAAGGATAAATGTAGTTCGCATACTAAAAATAGACCCATAAGGGTCTATTCGTAATAAGTATCTTCTGTTTTTTTATTTGATTCTTTCTTAACTTTACTAACTACTTTTTTAGTTTGCTTAGTGACTTCATCAACTACTTTATCAATGGTGTCATCAATCTTATTACCAGCATTTCTAATTTTATCCATTGTTCCATCAGATTCTAGTTTTTGCTTAACTTCACCAAATTTGTTGACACCCTTTTGAACAAATTCACCAGTTTTCTTACCGATTTTTTTTCCTTGTTCTTCAAAGTTCTTTTCTATTTTGGTTCTTTCATCAACTACTTCTTCTTGTTTTTTCTTTCTTTTGAAAAGTCCCATTATATCACCTCAATTACTATTTTACTAAATAGATGTGTATTAATTATGAATAATTGTAAATCTCAAATTGTCTTCTATTATAAAACCTTACTCTAATCACAGATTCACCCATTCCAAATGATATGTACAAGTCTTTACCATCCACTTCATAATGGTGATCATTATATTTTCTTGCACCTTCTACATTATAGATATCCCCGATAATAGGTAATCTTATTTGTCCTCCATGACTGTGTCCACTAAACATCGCAACACAATCTGTGTTTAATATACTATCAAACGTGTCTGGTTCATGTGATAGAACGAAGTTAATTGCGTTCTCATCAACTTCTCCCAGTACATCAGAATAATTGCTGTCGCCCATCATTAAGTCGTCAAAACCTATAAAATTAAAGGTCTGGTCGTTAATTACGTACGTAATTGATTCATTTATTAGCACAGTAAATCCTGAGTCTTCTAAAATTGTGATTATTCTATTTGTTAATGTAGTACTACCGAAGTAATCATGATTACCAAGAACCGCTAGTTTATAATCAGCGTTTATCTCACTTAGTAAACTTGTTATACTTTCTTCTAGTTCTAAACTAACATCAGTTATTTGAAACATGTCTCCGGTAAATATGAGAAGATCTACTTCTTCATCATTTACTGTGTCAACCATAACATTATAATCTTCTCTAACATACTTGTTATCAAAATGAGTATCTGAGAATTGGGCTATCTTCAAGTCAAAATCTTTATCTATTTCATGGTAGTTAACTTGAATTCCCTGCGATGTCATAAATCCAACAACCACAAATATTATTCCTGATAGGATAATACTTGAAGCAATAATCAATATTCTTTTCCTATTCACTATAACTTAGACTTCGATAACTTCCATACACTTAATAAGTAAAAAACTACCATGAATATAACTAGAGATAAAACCATATGTAAAGTTGTCATTTGATATTCTCCGATAACTACCTCAATACCATTAAACTCAGCATAATCGTCATATACCGATTGTGGTACTCCAGAGAATAGTTTATCAATTGCCCCAGCCATATATACTTTTCTAACCAATGCCACTGCATGAGCAGTTGGCAAACTGTTCATCACCTTACCAAAGAAGCCTTCAAAGAAACCGATTGGCAAGTAGATTCCTCCGAGGAATCCAATAAACGTCCCAACTAGAGTCGATAACATTCCATATGCATTTCTTGTTCTAATGAATAATGATAAGAAGAAAAAGAATGAACTAAATGCCATAATACATAGCAAGACTAAACCAATAAGTTCGAGATATCCTATTAAACTAAGAAATTCTCCACCTTGAGATAAAACATATACTTGTCCAATAACAAGATTAATCATTACCATTATAAAACCAATAACCCAAGCGCTTATTAAATAGCTAAGAGCTAAAGTATTTCTACCTATTGGTGAAGTATAAAAATCATTTAATAAACCATCAGCACGATCATCAATTAAATTACCTACAGCTCCAAGAGGAACTGTAACAGTACTTACAGTAAGAATACCAGCCATAATCCAACTACTAACAAGCCAGTCTCCTCCATCCAAATTTAGAATCTCAACAGGTAAATTACTTCTTGTCATTTTACCTAAGAAAATTATATACAATGCGAGAATGATTATTACACTTAAGAAACTAAAAAATACAGCAGCTTTATCTCGAAGATAAAGTCTGATGTTTCTGAGTACTAATTGATATAAGACTTCCATTATTCATCACCTAACTTTCGACCAGTAATGTTTAAGAATACATCATCCATATCCCCACGTAAAATCTCAAATTCTCTTATATATTTCTCATATTTATTAATTATAGTTAACCCATCAAAACATGAATCTAACTCAATGTTGATGGTATCATTAATAATATAAAAATCTACTTTATCATCTTCCAGTACTTCTACTAAACCATTATTAGGAATAATCTTAACACGATCACTTGAGTACTTAAGCCTTAGTTCCTCACTACTACCTTCAGCAACAATTTTGCCTTGATCTATAACAACTATTTTATTAGCATCAACAACTTCTTCCATATAATGAGTTGTTAAAAATATAGTAATTTCTTTAATCTCTCTAAGTTTTGCTATAAGCATCCAGATATCTTTTCTACTTTTTGGATCTAATCCTGTAGTTGGTTCATCTAAAATTAGCAGTTCTGGCCAGTTTAAAAGCGCTCTGGCAATATCTGCTTTTCGTTTCTGTCCACCACTTAAATCCCCATATCTTTGATCAAAAAATGGCAATACTTCTAAATACTCATTTATTTCCTCAATACGATTATAAAAATCATTTTTTTCTATTCCGTAGAAAGAAGCTCTTACCAGTAAGTTTTCTTTTACAGTCAATAATTTATCCAACATACTGTTTTGAAAAACTACACCGATTCTATTCCTAATTAGATTGTCTTCTTCGCCTAATTTATGACCGAGGACGGTTACTTCACCACTATTCTGTTCTAACAATGTTGAGATAATATTTATTGTAGTACTCTTTCCTGCACCATTAGGTCCTAGAAATGCAAAAAACGAATCTTTTTCAACTGTAAAAGATATCTTCTTTACAGCTTCAATGTCATCATAAGTTTTAATTAAATTCTTTACTTCAATCGCATTCATCCTAGTCACTCCTTTATATTCTTTATAAACTACAAATCAATTATACTACTTTAGGTGTATATACTTCAAGAATATTATTTTATATTATTTATAATTATTTAAACTTTTGAAAAGAGTTCTACAAACGTAGTACTCTTTTACATTCATTATCTCATAATAGTTATCTTGATCGCTCTGTTTATAATTCTTTCAGCTTTTTCATCACATGTTTATATTATACTAAATCACATGAAAATAAAAAACGAAGTACATTTGTACTTCGTTTAAACTAATGGAGACATTATACCAATAAATCCTTCAAATAAACGTTGAACTCTACTTCGTTTCTTCCATTTACTATATAAAACTTCTTTTGATTTTGTTAAATCAATTTTAAAATCTTTAACTAATTCCTTTACACCAGTATTATATAAAAGAGCTGTAACTTCAAAGTTAATTCTAGCACTTCTGTTATCTAGATTATAAGTACCGCATGAAGCAATCATGTCGTCAATAATGAAGACTTTGGCGTGACAAAATGTATTAGTGTAAGTATATATCTTAACACCCTCTTCTAAAAGGTCATTAAAGAAACTTTTCGTAACTTCATAAACTGACTTTTTATCAGGGGTACCTGGGACAATTATCTCAACATTAACTCCACCTCTAGCTGCAATCATTAATGAAGTTACCATTTCACGATCAAGTGCTAAATATGGAGTAATAATTTTGATTGAAACTTTTGCATTGTTGATCATTTTTACATATGTGTTTCTAATTGGTGGATATTTATAATCTGGACCACTTGGAATTATTTCTACCATTCCTTGCGATTCTACTTTTTCAGCGCAGTAATATTTCTTATCTGTTATGAAGTCATTAGTTATATAGTACCAATCTCTAAGGAATAGAGCAGTTAAGGAGTTTATTGCCTTACCTGTTACAGCAATCTGGGTGTCTCTAAATCTTGGGAATCTTTTGCTTCTAGCTTTATTTTGATATTCATCTGCTAAATTCATTCCACCTGTAAACGCTACTTTTCCATCAATTATTACATTCTTACGGTGATTACGGTAATTCATCTTTGTGTCAAAGAATGCAAAGAAGACAGGATCAAATTCCTTAATTTCTACACCGCACTCTTCTATTTTCTTTAAATATCTTTGATTTAAGAATACACTACCAATCGCATCGTATTGAACTTTCACTTCGATACCTTCTAGTGCTTTTTCTTTTAATAAGTCTAATATCATTCTTCCAGTTTTATCTGTTCTTATGATATAGAACTGAAGGAATATAAACTTTTTTGCATTCTTGATTTCCTCTGCTAATCTTATAAAGAAATCTTCTCCGTTATTTATTACTTCAACTTTGGAATCATAAAGATAAGCATGATGCTTTGTCATATTATGTGAGGTCTTATATATATCGGTGATTTCTGAATCTATTGCTTTATATGTTGCTTTATTAAAATTAGTATCAGGTTCATGGGTTAAATACTTACCATTATGGATTTTTGAGTGTCTTCTATAACGAGAACTTTCTCGATAATCTCTACCAAATGTAAGAAATATTGTTAGACCAGTTAACGGCTCAATAATAAGGATAAGCATCCAGGGTAATTTTGATATAGAATAATCACTCTTACCTATAATATGGATAAAAACGATTATCGACATAAACGTTATAAAGTATCTCGCTACTATATTAAATGACTCAGCAAAAGTTACTTCAAGCTCGAATAATCTCAAAGCGTATTCAAATCCATATCTTATTAGAAGCATTACAATAATTATGATTACAACCCAAATATTTCTTTTCAAATTAAATCTCATACAATCACCTACAGTTATTATACTAAAAAAGAACTCTTATTGTAAGAGTTCTTTTAATGTTAAATGTTTGAAATGTCTTCTTGTAATTTCTTATTGATTACTTGAATTGATTCTTTTAGTTTATGATCAGCTTCTTTTATAATGTGTTTTTCCGTAGCTTCTAATTTATCATTTTCCTGAGATATTTTTTTACTTAACTCATTCAAATCATGTTTGAACTCCGACTCTTGTTTTTTAAGATTGTCTTCAAGTTCATTTTGCTTCTCATGATGTTTTTGATTAATAGCCTGATTATTCTTAGAAGTTTTATGTGATTCTTCTTCTAATAATTTATCTGCTTCTTTTTGAATATCATGTTTGCTATTTTCAACATTTTGCTTAAATGATTCTAAATTGCTTTCTTGTTCACTTAGTTTGTTAGTAGCCTCGTTCAATGCAGTTTCTTTTTCCTCTTCTAAGCTTTTTAAAGTTTTATTGTATGAATTGTTAGTAGCTTCTTTTAATTGCTCAAATCTAGAATTTTCCTCATTTACGATATGTTGTTCATATGCTATTTCTGCATCTAAGTATGCTTGGTTTTCTTCTGTGTTCAATGTATTTCTTGAAGCAGCTTTAGTATTGAAGTCTTGAACAGCTGATTCAGTTGATTGATGACGATATTTTGCATCGTCAAGTTCAACAATTTTATTTGAGTTAAGCATATCGATTGCTTTGCTAATGTTTTCTTTCTCATTAACAAATAACTCTTCAGCTTCTACTAATGCAGTTTGATTACGATTCACTGCATAATCAAGTGCTTTTTGATATACTTTAGTTTCTTCATTAATATGTGCTTCTTTTCTTTTTCTATCAAATTCAAAATTCTCTTTAACGCTTGTCAATTTATCTTCGAGTTCAGTTCTTTCACGACGGTCTTTTCGCTCTGTTAGTGGCGCAATTTTATCATTAAGTTCTTGAACTTCTAGATTAAAAGTTTCTTCTAATTGTTCTAATTCCGTTTTTAAATCACCAGCAATTGAATTAATGATTTTTTCAAATGGCGCTCTTTCAACTTCTAGAACAGCGTTGATTTTACCTTTGATAACTTCATAATCTTGTTCAACTAAAACAAGTTGTTTTTCTAAGTATCCTAACTTGATTTGATAACGGTTAGTCAATTCTTGTTCTTCAAATTTAAACATTTCAGAAGCACGAGTCTTGAATAATGGCTCTAAAGCAGATTGATAAGTATAGAACTCATTTTTATTTGCATTTAATCTTTGATTTTCTGCTTTATGGTTTTCAATTTTTTCTTGAAGTTTAAATACTTCTAAATCTCGAGCTTGTTCGTAGTTAAGAATTCCTTGTTCGTTGTTAAGAGTTGATAAATCAACATCTAGAGTATCTTTAGAGATCATTTCATCTTTTTCCTTAATAATAGAAACATCTCTTAAATCTTTCTCTTTTACTTCATTATTCTCATTATGTTTTTGCTCATTGAATTTATTATCTTTATTAAACTCAATTTCCAATTTAATTTGTTTTGCTTCTTCTAACTCAACTTCTAATTCCTGGTCTTTAATAGCTTCTTCTTGTTTTTCTCTAACATCATTAAATGATTTATTATAGTTATCTGTTTCCTCAGCTATTTGCTTCTCAAAATCTAGTTTTGTGTTATCAATATTATTTACAAGTACCGCTTTAAGAACATCAATATCTTTTTGCTTCTCATGTTCGTAATCAGCGAAATCTCTTTCGTAATCTGCTAATTTTTCTAAATTATCTTTTACAAAATTCAGGCGGTAAACAGTTGCTTGTTCACTATCTGTTTTATATGTTTTAGAGAGTAATACTAAATCTCTTTCTGCTTCTTTTCTAAATTTTTCAATATCTTTTTTATGTTGTTTTGCTGAACGATTGTCGTTATCTTTAAGTGCTCTTTGTAAATGTTTTTCTCTAACTACAATCCTTTGGTCTGCAGAAGAACGAATACTTTCCTTTTTAGCATTGAACTCATCATTTTTTTCTTGAATATTTTCTTCAATTTCTTCCAATTCTTCTTCATAGACAGGTTTCAATTGGGCTAGTTTTGTATCTATTTTCTGGCGTTCCTCAGCTAAAATTTCTTCTTGCTTACTCACTTCTTTATTAGAAGCTTCTTCTAACTTAGAAATTTTATCTTGTTCTTTCCTACTTAGTTCAGATACTTTTGCATCTTGTTTTACTTTTATGTCTTCAATTTTTTTGGTTAGAATTGCTTGATCTTTTTCACCCTTTTCATTAATTGAAGTTATTGCTTTTGTAGATGCTTCAACATCTTTTGTGTAATTCTCTAATACTTCATTTATCAAAGTATCATTGTCCAAAGATAACTGAGCGATTTCTTCATTTAATCTCGCTAGTTCTTTTTGAAATGAATCCTCAATTGATTTAATAGCAGATTCATACGTTTTATTAACTTTGGTTTTATTTGCCTCAATTTTGGCATTCTTCTCTTTGGTTGTAGCGTTAATATCTGATACTTTTTTTACAAAGTCAGTTTTTACAGTCTTTTGTTCATCTTGTAATTCTTCTAGTTCAGTTTTTAGGTTTGCACCTAAATCTTTTATTGATTTTGTGAATACTTTATTAACCTCTACATTTTTGTCATAAACACCTAATTCAGCAACTTGTACGGCTTGATAATTCTTTTCTAATAACTTTTGTACTTCTTCTTTAGTTTTTGACATGACACTTCCTCCTTTAATTCCACCTATTATTATAATATCACTTATATGGTTTTTTTATAACAAAATCTTATAAATATATATATATGAAAAGAAAAGTAGTCAAAAAAAAAGAAAAGGAACATGTCCTTTTCTAATTTCAAACAAGAATACCACTCCGATACTTATTCAGGAATCCCCGAATTCTCATATCGTTTAGAGGTGGGGTAAAGTAGTACCCTTGAATCAAATCTGGTTTTAGCTCTTTTGCAATTTCTAATTGGTATTTATTTTCAATACCTTTTGACATAACTTTATAACCCATTAGCCTAGAAAATTTGATCAATGATTCATAAAGATGGTATTCGGTTTCATTACTATCATTGGTAGGTAAACTAGTCCTAGAAAGTTTTAGAGTATCAAAGCCAATATTGATTAGTGATCTTAAGTTTGAGGAACTAGCATAGAAAGCATCGATAGATACTTTATAACCAGCAGCCTTTATTTTTGATATTGCAAGTAATGTTTGATCACTAACAAGGTCTTGTTCACTAATATCAAACTCAATATATTTTCGCTTAATTTTATACTTGTCTGTAAGCGAAATCAACTCATTGATTTGAATTGATTCAAGACTTTGTTTTGCAAGGTTAATTGTCAAAGTAAAGTCTGAATCTATTAGATCTTTTTGCAACCATGATTGATACGATTTAAATGATTTTTCTAGAATAATTCTATCGATAGTTCCAAAGAGATTCTTTTCATTAGCAATATCTTTGAACTTAGCGGCTTCAATGATTCTATATTCATTCTTTTCCCATCTTAGTAAACTTTCGCAACCTACTATTTTCATTTTATTAGTATCAAATATCGGAAGAAAATGAGGGTTAAATTCGTCAAATTCAATACCTTTTTCGATTTCTTGATTAAAGGAATCAATGTCCTCTTTTATTATCCTTGTTTCTTCTGTAGCTACTAAAAGATCTTTATTTTCTTTTTTAGCTTTTAGCATTGAGAAGTGGGCAAGTTTAATAATTGATTCAATAGTAGTTAGTTGATCTCTCATCCCGTTGCTTCCTGTTCCCCCAATAACCTTTGCTTGATAGTATTCTAAGTTGTTGTTTGGGCTGAACCTTAATCGGTTTATGTAGTTGAGTATTTTTTTTGTTTTTTCGATTTGTTCATTTGTTCTAAGCAATTGATTAATTACAGTTTTGTTTTCAAATTCGTTAATGATAACTATTTGATCTGCTGAGTATAAGAAGACATTATTATGAAGTCTCTTTTTAAGTAATTTGTAGGTTTTTTCCATAATATAGTCACTTAAATTAATATCATAAAACTGACTGTAGGTAGATAAGTTTGTGATTTGTAAGAATACGACAAAATAGTTATTTACATCCTTGTTGTTGTATTTTCGATTGATTGCGTTTTTTGCAATAACTAATTTAACGTCTTCATTAACTCGCAGCTGATAAGTTATTAATCCAATCCCAAAAGCACTAAGAAAGGTTACTATATAATCATGCTGAAAAATTGATGATATGATGCTTAGTGCTAATAGAAGGATAATACCAATGTAGATTTGTTTACTTCTAGCCACAGATTAATCTACTGGTTTAACGTAATAGTTTCCGCGGTTTTGAAGTAATACTTTTGTTCCTTCTACGATAGCAGTAAGTGGATTTTTAGCAATGTGTACGTCTAATCCGATTTCTTTAAATAAGAACTCGTCTACACCATCAACTAAAGCACAACCACCGTTTATTAACATACCACTTTGAATGATGTCAGCACTTAATTCTGGAGGTGTGTTTTGTAATACTTTAAGTATTGCGTTAGAGATTGATTTGAAAGGCTCTATAAAGATCTCTCTGATGTCTTCTTGAGCTACTTTTATCTTACGTGGTAATCCTGATACAATGTCCCTTCCGTTGGCGTATGTAAATACGTTTCCTGGTAAGTTTTCTCTAACCGTACCAATCTCTTCTTTAATTCTTTGTGCGGTTTTCTTACCAATAAGAATCCCGTGTTGATATTGTAAGTAGTTAATAATTTCCTGATCAAGATAATTACCAGCGATTCTAATAGATTCACTAACAACGATATCACCAAGTGATAATACACCGATGTCGGTACTACCTCCACCTATATCAATTACCATACTACCTTTTGAATCATAAATATCTAATCCTGCACCGATACCTCCGGCTTTAACTTCTTCTTCAATAAAGACATCTGGGACACCTAAATGATGTGCAAGATCAATCATTGCATCTCTTTCGATTTGGGTAACTTCACTAGGACAACAGATTAGTAAAGTTGAAGCTCTTAAATTAACATCAATTGCTTCTCCTTTTCTTACTGCAATTTCAATTAATTTCTTTGCAGCATCCATATCACTAATTACACCTTGGTTTAATGGACTAACGATTTTGATGCCGTGATGTCCTCTACCAATCATTTTTGCAGCATTAAATCCAACTGCAATTACATCGTTTGTTTCATATTCCATAGCAATTACGCTAGGTTCATTAAAGATAATTCCTTCACCATCAACATATACTAATAAATTTGCCGTACCTAAATCGATTCCAATTTTTATTAGTTTGTGATTGTTTTTCATTTTTCGATCATTTGCCATATTTTTCACCTCTTTATAATTTCAAAGGATTTACTAAATAATCGCCACGATTTTTTAATAAATATTTTGACCCTTCTGCAACACATGTAAGTGGGTTGCTAACTACTTTAACAGGTACTTTGATACGGCTAGATATGAATTCTTCAACACCTTTAATTAATGCTCCACCACCGGTTAATAAAATTCCGTGTTGATATATATCAGCACTTAATTCAGGTGGAGTATCTTTTAATACTGCTGCGATAAGTTTTACAACTTCTTCATATGTTGGGGTAATTACATTATTTACATCTGTACTAGAGATATCTACCCATTTAGGTATACCTTTGACGATGTCTCTACCAGCGTATCTATTCACTTTAACTTTTGCATCTTTTCTTAAATCAGCAAGCTCCATTTTACATCTTTCACTTGTTAATTCTCCGATTTCAACTTTTTCATTTTGCTTAACTTGTTTTGCTAATTCCTTATCTATAAAATTACCAGCCATGCGGATAGTTCTTGATAATACAATGTCTCCAAATGATAGAACACCAACATCTGTTGTTCCTCCACCTATATCAACAATCATTACACCTTTTGATTTAAAGATATCAACATTCGCTCCAAGAGCACCTGCTTTGATTTCTTCATCAATTAGTACATCACTAATTCCCATGTTTACTGCTAATTCTGTAATAATATCTCTCTCTATAGTTGTAACCTCACTAGGACAACACATAACACAAGAGGTATTTGTTAGTTCTTTTTTTGTTAAATTTTCTACTGTTTCTAATACATATTGAAGTAAAGCTTTAGCGGCTTTCATGTCACTAATAACTCCATTTCGTAATGGTTTTATAACACTAATTTTATCGTGGACTTTCCCAAGCATTTTATGTGCATCTTTTCCAGCAGCAACAATTTTACCACTTTCACGATCAAATGCTATTACACTTGGTTCATTAAAGATAATTCCTTTTTTCTCAAGATATACAAGAAGGTTCGCCGTACCTAAATCAATACCTAATCCAATTTTTTCTGCCATAATATCCTCCTAAAACTCTCCAAAATAATGATTTTTGCTCATTTTTAATAGACGTTTAGTACCTTCTACTACTGCAGTCATTGGCGAATGCGAAACATGTACATCTACATGAGTGACTTCTTCTATGTACTCTTTAATACCTTTAATTTGTGCTCCTCCACCTGTTACGATGATACCATTATCTACTAAATCACCAGCTAATTCTGGTGGTGTTGCTTCTAATGTAGCGATTAAAGTAGCTTTAATCGATTCAAAAGAATCTGTCATAATCTTACGTATTTCCTTACCTTTTAGAACTACCATATGTGGTAATCCACTAACTAGATCTCTACCCATTGCATTGAAAGTGATGGCCTTGCCTTCTTCATCTTTCGGGAGTTCTCCAGTTAAACTAGCTAAAGCAACTTTAGCCTTTTCAGCAGTTTGAGGTCCGATTTCCAATTTATGTTCTTCTTTTACATAGTCCATAATTTGCTTATCGAAATAATCTCCTGCAACTTTAATACTTTTAGATAATACTACGTCACCTAGTGATAATACACCAAAGTCTGTAGTACCTCCTCCGATATCAACAACTAAATGTCCACTTGGAGTATAAATATCTACTCCGCTTCCAATTGCTGCTGCTTTTATCTCTTCATCAATTTTGGTATCTTCAATACCCAATTCTGCTCCGAGTTGTAAAATTGCTGCCTTTTCAGTTTCTGTAATCTCACTAGGAATACAGATTAATAATTTGTTGATTTGTTGTGTATTATCCACGAATAATTTATCAAACGTGAACATTAACAGTTCTCTAATCATTGAAATGTCAGAGATGACACCACCTTGTAGTGGTTTAACAACTTTAACTTTGTCGTGTACTTTACCTACTAATTCCGCTGCATCTAAACCAACAGACACTATTTTGCCACTTGCTTTATCTACCGCAATGTATGAAGGTTCATCGAAGATTGTTCCTCGGCCTTCTACATAAATTAGGAGATTTGATGTTCCAAGATCCACGCCGACGTTAAATGTTCCTTTTGGCTTTTCACCCATAAAATCCTCCTTATAAATTTAGTAGTATAAAATAAATAAAAAACGCCCTAAATAGGGCGTTCACGCTTTTCACAATATATTTTTTAGGTTGCAAAAGAGATGTTTTTTGTGCAATTACAAAAAAACTCTTTTAAAATATTGCGGTCCAGCCAGCATGGGATTTCTCCTGTAGCTCTGTGACTTTGCGTCTATATGTTTCCATATATTTGCCCTTTGAATATTTACCTTATACACAATAAATCTATCACAACAAAAATTGCATTGCAAGACATTTTTTGTTAATTTATTCTGAAGTATCTAACCAATTTAGAATAAATTGATAAGTCTCTAATTTATTTGTTTCATTCAAAACTTCATGTTTTGCTTCCTCAACTATTTTGAGTGTAAGTTGTGAATATCCATGTCCATTAAATTGACGATGAACTAACTTAACACCTTCACCTTTTTCACCAACTGGATCTTCAGAACCAGATATAAATAATATAGGTATATGTTTAGTTTGAGAAATAAAATTCGATTTGTTACAAGCAACAATTCCTTTAAAGAACTCAAAATAGAATTGTGGTGTATACGCATACCCACATAATGGGTCTTCTATATATTTATCAACAATTTCATTATCTCTTGATAACCAATCAAATTCAGTACGAGGCATTCCATATTTAGGTTGTAATCTTTTGTTTGTCATATTACCTAGGAATGTACTACGCTTAGCTCCAGAAAACAATCTTAAGACACGGGCTAATAATATTGGAGCAATAGCTGCGGTCAATGACATTGGAGGGAGTGTTCCCATTAAAATTGCTTTTTTTGCAACTAGTGGATACTCGCCTAAGAATCCTCGTGCAATAATACTACCCATAGAATGTCCCAATATGTAAATTTCTTTACCTGGTAAATCCTTTAAAATTCTTCTGCTAACAAAATAAGCATCATCTATTACATCATGCCAAGTATCCTCTTTTACCCACATTCCATGTTCACCTTCATTAAACACACTAGCACCATGTTTACGATGATCGTGGATATATACTGCATAACCATTATCTGCTAAGAACTCCATGAATGGGATATATCTCTCTTTTTTCTCTCCCATACCGTGAAAAATCTGAACAATTGCCTTAGGTTCTTTTTTAGGCAATACTTTTAAGCAAGCTAATTCTAAACTATGTCTACCCTTAATCTTAAATTCCATAACTTCCATTTGTACCCTACCTTTCTCTTTCTAAAGAACTGCTTTTATAATCTCTATTACTCCCTGATAAATTATTTCAATTGGTAATGAAAAGACATCTACATTTGGTTTTGATTCATCTGAATACGGTACATGGACAAATCCTGCTTTTATATTCAGATTATTTTGGTCAATGTAATTCAATACTTTATACATAATATTATTGCACACATACAAACCTGCTGAATTACTAATTTTAACTGGAATATTATAAATCTTTAGATTCTTTTCGATTTCACGTAAAGGCAAACCAGAAAAGAATGCATTTTTGCCATTTATATCTATAATTTCATCTACTGGCATATATCCAATATTATCAGGGCCAGTAGTATCTTTCATATTGATAGCCACTCTTTCAGGAGTAATCGCTTTTCTACCTCCTGCTAAACCTAACATAATAATTACATCTGGATCAATATCTACAATAAACGGTTTTAAATAATCAAAACACTCGTCGAAAATAACTGGTAATTCAATCGGAAATATCTCATTTCCTAAAATAGTTTTAGGTAATAATTTTAATATGTCTTTCGTTGGGTTATTCTCATTATCTAGAAATCTACCAAACCCAGTAACAATAATCTTCATCATCTCACCAAGACTTTCTAGTTCTATTATAGCATAAGCGTAAAAATTCCAAAATAAAAAGAGACAATTGTATCAAATAATTATCTCTTCAATGTTATTAAATATTTTTATACCATTTATTTCTTTTGAGTTCGAGATATCAATAACCTCAGATTCGTTTATATATTTAAGGATTTTGTATGGTTCACCCTTAAATACAATAATCTTATTAGGTAACTCATTAAACCCTTTCATATCTATTAAATTCTTACTTGAAGTTTTAAAATTTATGCCAGATATTCTACCCGTTTTAACTTCCCAAACATATTTTGAGTTAATTGATAAGATGCTGTTTTCATTTACTTGTAGTGTTTTAATATAATAATCTTTATCATCATTACTTAATAAATAATCATAAGGCTTAAAAAATCCTTTGGAAGCTTTCCCATTCGGGAAATATGATTGCAATTTCTTTTTACTCATTAAACAATAATTGTGAAATAATAAATTAGTGTTAGCAGAGCACCGAGTAAAGTACCTGTAAGAGCTTCAATAGGTTCATGGCCAAGTAGTTCTTTTAATTTCGATTCAACTACTTTATCATCACGTTTTCTACCTTTTGATACCTCTTTAACTAATAAATCAAATTCCTCTTTCATTTGGTTTAACACAGTAGCATGCTTTCCTGCTTCTCTTCTAATACCTACAGCATCATGAATAATAACACTAGCGAAAACAAAACTAATTGCGAAGAAAGGACTTGTTACACCCTCTGTCAAAGCAAATGCAAGAGTTAAAGCTGTAACAAAAGCACTATGACTTGAAGGCATTCCACCTGTCGAAAAGATAATAGATGGTGTCCATTTTTTATCAATAATTCTCTGTATTGGTAATTTTACCAATTGAGCAATAATCATTGATATCAAAGCTATTTCTAATGGGAAATTAAATAACATAAAATCACTCCTAAACAAATTAAATATAACATACTATAAAATTAAATCAAAAAAATATCAAGATATCCCTGATATTCTATTTTTTGAATAAGCTTAATAATAATCCTAATGCAATTCCTAAGACCGCAGCAAAGATAACTCGGTATTCAAAAGGAAGCATAAATGTAATGGTATGAGCAGGTATCCAGAATAACGGTAATGTTCTTAGTAAAACAATCTTATAAAAATGAACCCAATTAACTTCTTTAACTGCTGATTCTATTGAATCACTACCATTTAAGTACTGATCACTAACTCTGTGGAAAGCCATCATAGTAGGTGCAAAAATTACGTTCATAAATATTGAAGTAAAGAGCGCTGTAGCAAACAACACATCTTCAAAAGGTAAAATACCTTTTGCCTGTAATTCAATAACACCTGTATTAAATATTGTAAATACTAAAACAATTACAGAACCAATAAGTCCCCATATTGTAGCTTTAAAGAATATTTTTTTAGGCACTTGCCAAAAACTTTGTTTTAAACGTAACCCTATAAAATCTCCTATACTTGCCAAGAAGAAGAATTTTACAAATCCACCAATAATCTTATATTCATCTACAAAACCAAGGAAGAAACTTCTTGTAAAAACAAACACAAATATCACCGTGAGTATTAATACTCCCAGTGATATTACTTTATCATTTTTTTTAGCAAAGTCCATTGATTTTACAAATATCTACTATATATTTTTTATGACTTACAAAAATAACTATGGCTTCTTTTAATAGTTGATATTCTCCTTTATGAAGGTAATAACCATTATGACTTAGATTTTCTACAAATCCTTTTTTAAGCACTTCGTATGACGCATCAGAAATATGTTCTAAAGCACTCTTACCATCTTCTTCAAAATAGTAATCCCACTCATATGTCTTCTCGTCATCAGTGTATTTTAATTCTAAACAATCTTGTTCACTGTCAAAACCTTCGATAATAGTATAGAAAATATGCCCTCTATCCTTGTAACGTAAGCTTTCAGTAACTGATCTATTTCTCATAAAAACACATCCTCTCTTGTTATTTATATTATACTATAAAAAAGTTATATCTCAAAAATTATGAACTATTTTTTAAGTTGATTCAGAAAGTTAACTAAATCATTACCCTCAATATACATTTCCCCTACAACACCATGCTTTGTATCATGTGGAATACCATGATAATCACTACCTGCTGTAATTATTAGATTCTTAGCTTTTGCAATACTACGATACTTGTCTTCATCACCCGATTTATTACGGTAATAGACTGCTTCCAACCCATCGAAATCATGGTTAATAACAGAATCATGAATATTCTCTCTTAATAAAGTCGGGTGTGCTAAAACTACTACACAATTGTTTCTTCTTAAAAGATTGATTCCCTCTTCTACACTAAGTTCACAACTAGGGACATAAGCTTTTGAACTATCTCCAATAAAATTATCAAAAACATAATCATGTCCAAATTCAGGATATTTTACCGTTATCGCCTTCGCTATATGTGGTCTAGCAATAATCCCGTTTGAATATTTAAACACGTCTTGATAAGTTATTTCAATGTTGAAATAACACTTCAAATTCTCAATAAATTTTCGGGCTCTATTTTCTCTATTTTCTTTGATTTCCTTATAGTATGAAGTTAATTCATCAGAATAATAACTATCATCTTTGAAGTAACCTAAAACATGAACAGGTTTCCCTTCATTTACTGTTGATAATTCAATCCCAGGAATATACTTAATTCCATACTTAATCGAATCCTCTTTGTTTTTCTCTACATCCTTAACAATATCATGATCGGTAATTGCGATTATATCGACTTTATTTTTTTTAGCTAGTCTAAATAATTCTTCTGTTGTTTTCAAACCATCAGA
The DNA here is from genome assembly GCA_000755705.1 of Candidatus Izimaplasma bacterium HR1. Lineage (NCBI taxonomy): Bacteria > Bacillati > Mycoplasmatota > Mollicutes > Candidatus Izemoplasmatales > Candidatus Izemoplasmataceae > Candidatus Izemoplasma > Candidatus Izimoplasma sp. HR1. The sequence goes on along the minus strand of CP009415.1, from coordinate 665,464 downwards.
ATATGTTGAATGCATATGCAAATCTGCCTTCATGTCCTCCACCTCTAATCCATTATAATTATAACAAAGTATCTATTCTATGCAAATTAAATGTTCTTAATATTTCAACAAAAAAAGGAAGTAAAAACTTCCTATAAAATCACATATGTAATAAAGAATTGTAGTACTCCGATAAACATACCCAGAAATAAACCAATAATTTCTACAAAACGTAATTCCTGACTCATTAAGCCAAAGATGATTTTCTCAAATTCAACAAAATCTAATGAATCAATTCTCTCTTTTACAATTTCTCTGATGTTTAAATCATCTAAACCTTTACCTTTAATATCCTCAACTAATCCATCCAAAATACTGTCTCCTTCTTTATCAACAATATTTTTAATAAACTCGTCTGGATTACTCCCTAGAAACATTTTAACCATTGGTGGAATTACATCACCAATTCGAGAAACTAGCGAATCCTTAACCAAAATTTTCAGTTCCTCTATTTTTTCATCATTTAATATTTTATCCATAATGACTTCTTTACTAAGTAGTTCTTTTTCAATTGTATCAGCTAAACTAATAGCCATTTGGTCTTTACGTTTAGGAAAAACACCTTGAATAGTAAAGAATAAAATTTTGATTGGGTTTACTGGTCTAAATAGCATTTTAATCGCGATACGATTAGTTAAATAACCAATTAATCCACCAATAACAACCATTAATAAGAGTCTAATAATATTATCATACATGTAAAACACATCCTTCAGTAAAATATTATATCATATTAAAATAATTCTTTGTCTTCTTTTTTTATAAACTCTTGAATTTCAAAATCATATCCTTCAAAGTCCTTAAAGAAAAACGATTTTAATGGAATCCTTTCAATAATACTCAGTTCACTTATATAGGGTAAATCATATCCTTTAAACTGATTATACAAGTCTTCAACATCATCAACAGTTAAACTAATTAAAGCCCCACCTCTATTTGTTGAATCAATACTTCCTTCGTGTTTCTTCACACAACCAACGAAGGCATTGTCATTTATCTTGTAAACTTTTGCGAACCCTTGATCCATAACTAATTCTAATTCAAGGATATCCTCATAAACCATTTTTGCTTTTTGGAAATCTTTATAGTAAAGAAAGGTAATCAATGAGCTATATTTTTTCATAATATCATCTCCTACCTATATTATACCAAAAAAAAAGAGTAATCGTTATCGATCACTCCTACGTCTTTTATGATTTTTATTTTTTGCCTTATCTAAATACATATTATTGTCAGCTGTTGTAATGATAGATTCCATTGTCCATGATTCAAAGTTTTCGCAAAAAGCAACTCCATAACTGAATTTTTGCGCTTGAGCATAGACACTCTCACTATTTATTAATGCTTGTTCAATCTTGCGGCGGTATAACTGCATATCTCCATCGCTACTACCTTCAACAACAACGAGAAATTCATCACCACCATATCTAGAAACAACTGCTTTATTGACAAATACACTTTTTAGAATTTTTGTCATCTCTATTAACATATCATCCCCGACATGATGACCAAATGTATCATTAATTACTTTGAAGTCATCTAAATCGATCATAACAACTGCAAATTTTCTTCTTCTCTTAAGTAAGGTCTTTATAAATTCTTCTGCTCTCATCCTCGTGTAGGCACCTGTTAAGAAATCTCGACTTGAGGACGTTGTCTCAAATATTAAGTATGAAAAGATTAAAGCTACTGCAGTCGCAGGCCAAATCACTAGCAATCCATAGAACCACAATTGAAACAAAGTAGCAATCATTGGTAACAATAGAAAAATCAATACTCCGTATAGAACATTACTGTTCAAATATCGTCGATTTCTAATAACTATATATAAAGCGTAAATATATAAAATAAATGTCATAGTAATTGAAATCCAGATAAATGGTAGTCTCGAATACACATTTTGATCACTAATCTCAAATAGTACTGGTGTAAAAATATTTACTATACTTAAAATAAAAACAATGATAAATGGTTGAAAGTAATACCATCTTCTTCTAAGTCTTTCCTTATTTTCATAGACGATATAATCAATATAACTAGCCCACAAACATACAACAACAGTATTTAATGCTGTAAAGAAGAAATTAAATGTAAAGTTAAGAATATAAGCGTTTCTAGTCTCTACTCCATCAAACACCCAACTGAATATCTCTAATGCTAGCATAATAATTGTAACTATAATAATCCATCTAAATATTTTTCCTTTAAGCGTAATTAGCTCTTGTTTAAAAAGGACTACTAGTAAAAGCGCAACTAAAAGAACAATCGCAAATATATTTAAATCAAATCGCAATACAAAATTCATAATAATCCTCCTTATCTATATTAGTATTTACTTTGGATAACTCTTAAGAATGAGGTAACGTATTGTTCTACCTTAATTAAGTAATGTTTGTCTTTATAGTTAATGTTGAAGTTTCTTCTTAAAGTTACAATAGGATTTTTTATATCATCAAATGGCATTGTAAGATTAATTGCCCCTGATACAATAAATTTCCTATCTTCATATTTTAATGTAACATTGCCTAAAAACTCGCGAGATAAATTTTCATCGTTAACATCATAGATTGAAGCAGGTGATTCGATAATTTGATTTAGTAAAGCATCATCAAATTTTCTTTGCCAATTATCCCAATCAACAGTATTATCAAATTTCATACCTTCAATAAAGCCATAATCATTAACTTTACCTTTTGCATTACAATGTGAGCAATAAATATGATCGCCTTTAGTACTTAAAGTTCCAAAACTCTCACATTCAGGACAGATATATAATATATTCTCTAGACCTTCTGCCTTGTTTTTCCCCGGATGCTTAATCATTACTTCTTTCTGGTATTCATAATCATTATTGTATAATTCACGATTCACTATTTCATTAATCTCTTCTACAGATAAATCCTTAACTTCATCTTTTCCAATAATAATCTTATATGTGTATTTAGCACTTCTATTTCTTCTTTTACCAGTTGCCCAACGTGGTTTAGATAAATAACCACCTTGTACTTTACAAGCTACAACGTCAATCTTTAATTTCTTAATCAACTTCATAGTTGATTCTTCAATATAGTTTGTTTCACCATTAAAAGTAGTGTTTCCTTCTGGGAAGATACAAATAGGATACCCTCTTCTAACTGCGCCGATAAGATCTTTAGCAGTTCTAATATCACTAGTCCCTTTCGATTTAGGAATAGCATGAGCTACTTCTTCTAATAAAAACTTTAAAGGTTGTTTTGTAAAAAGGTTCTTGTTAGCAACGATAAAAGGAGATCTTCTAAGTCTTAAAGGTACGTGAACTACGTCAAAAACAAATGTATGGTTCGCTAATAAGACATAAGGTTCTTTTCTTTTTCTATCAAAGCCATCTTCAAAGATATATTCACTTCGTCCATCAAAGAACATCCATATCTTAGCAAATTGTCTAATAATCGAAAGAAAAAAATCCTTTCTTTTATCTTTTCTTGTTCTTTTCATATGCTCACCTCGTTATTATGATACTTCAATTGTATCACAGATTATTTTTTATTGTAATAATCACTGATAGCTTTTACATGATCAATGGCATCAATATTTGGTAAATCATGCATATTAAACCATTTCAAGTCTAAAGTTTCTTTCCCATCAATTACCATTTCACCAGAAATAATAACTCCTTGATATATGAAGCATATAATATGTGCTTCATCTCCTCCAGGCCATGATTTATTGAAATTATGGTAATCTCCTAGATAATCAGTAATTTCAATATTATAACCTGTTTCTTCAAATGCCTCTCTTATTGCAGTTTCATTAGGTTTTTCTCCTATTTCCATGATACCTCCTGGCAATCCCCAAAAGTGATCATCACCACGGTGTTGCAGCAAAATCTCATCCTTATCATTATAAATTATGACTGCCCCGGCAGTCATAATTATTTTTTTATTACCAACAAGACTTCTAATGTATTTTACATAATCCATTATAATCTTTCCTTACCAGTTAGATGTTCGATATCTATCTTAACTAATGTTGTTGTATCAAAACTTTTTGCGACATAGTCTTTCCCACTCTTCAAGAACTCTGGGGAGTATTTCTTAATCAACTCCATAAGAATCTTTTTATTTCCAGGTAATAAAGTAGCTTTCCCAAATAAAGTTACACTTTGATATTTAGTTGTGAATTTTTCTTCAATAATCCTAACATTATCATAAACAGTGAAAGAAACTTTAGGATTGTTTATGATATTGTCTATCTTATGTCCTTCTTTAGCACTATGGAAATAAACCTCGTTATTATACAAGACATAATTAACAACTACGGTATATGGATAACCATTACTTGATATTGTACCTAGAACACCTTCCCGGCAGTTCTTTAGTAACTCAATTGCAGATTCATGGTTCATTTGGTTCTTAACTCTTTTTAAGTCTTTAAACATATTATCACCTACAAATTCATTAAATCTTCTCGTAGTGGATCTTCGATATGTTCAAGGGCATATCTAAAGATTAATCTATCGAGATTTCTTACATTATCTCTTAAGTACTGTTCTAGTCTTTCAGGGTATTTAAAATAAGAGCATTTCAAAACCCAACCTACTGCTTTTCTAACATGAATATCTTCATCATTTTTCAGTTTTTCAACTAGAAAAATCATTTTATCAAAATCGTACTCTAATACTAATTTATTCGAAGATTTTATCATTGATACTAATGAGGCTCTTCTAACGTCTTTATTCTCTGAATCGCTCCATTTAAGTAAGTAATCATAATATTCTTCTTTTAATGCAATCATGTAGTTTAGAACACGATAGCAATATTGATCTACTTGATCCCACTCGTTAATATAATTGAATAGGATATCTTCAAAAAATTCCATATTTTCTTCTTTAATAACTTCGGTTCTTCTTTTTAAGAATAATGTGCCAATGCTGAAATAACCTCTTGTATCACACATTAGAAGAATCTTACAAACATTCAAGAAATCTGCTTCATCGTTTGGTAAATAACGATGAAGTTTAGATGCAATCTTTGACACTAATATAGCAGACATCTTATAATGTGTTTTATATTCTATATCAATAAGTTTTAAAGTATCACTAACTGGACTTATTAAATACTCATGTTGAATATCATATGGTTCTAGCGCAAGTAACTCTTTATTAATGTTTTCTGTAATTCTACAACCTCTAGCTAGGTAGAACATTTGAGATTCTTTAGCTGGATGAGTACTAATATACAGTTTCTTAGCACCTCTTTTATATGCCTCTTGTGAGATTAAGTAGAATAAGTAGCTCCCTATCCCATAACCACGATAACCTTTACTAGAGTGAATATACGGTACATTCATATATTCATCAAAGAACATTTTTGTATCTAGAACAGCAAAACCAATAATTTGCTTTTGATCATAAGCTGCGTATAATACTCCACCATTCTTTACTGCGTCCTTTAGGGTTCTACTAACATTGATAAGTTTTTCCTGATCCCAATCTTCTAGAAAGTTATTATTCTTCAGTTTCATTTCATTATCTTCTACATAGTAAACTTCTGTAGTTTCTTGGAATCTGATATATCCATTTAGGAAATGATCTGAAATATGTTTATAATTGATTTTCTTGTAAGTTATCTTATTCATTATTATCACCATATAAATAATATAGTAAAACTGCCAAAGTCTTTGAGTCGGTTATCTTTCCAGAGTTAACTAAAGTTTTCGCTTCAGTTTTCGTAACCTCTAGTAACTCGATGAATTCATCATCGTCTCCGCTTTTAGGATTTTCTAATTTCACACAATCGTGTGCTATGAAAAGTTCTATCATCTCACTACTATAACCAACACAACTGTGGAAATCTTGGAATTTCACTACATTGTTACTGGTATATCCAGTTTCTTCTTCTAACTCTCTAAGAGCACAAACAAGACCATCCTCATGTTTCTCATCCTTTTTACCAGCTGGTATTTCAATAGAAACACCGCTGATTGGATATCGGTATTGTTTAATCAAAACAAGTTTACCTTCTTTTGTAATTGGTAACACCGCGCTAGCACCATCATGCTTAATATAAATCCTTGTGCTAGTTTTGTCATTTGGAAGTAAAACTTTATCCTCGTATAAAGTCATAAAGAAACACTCATAAAGCTTCTTACTATCTAATTTTTTCTCAATCAATTTCATAAATATCACCTCAAAAATTAACCTCATAAATCAGGTATTTATCTATGAAAAATTATAACATAAATCACTTTATTTGTGAATGAAACATGTTTTAGATATAATAATATTAAAGAGGTGATATTCTTATGGAAATCAAAAAAGGAAATAATAAATTTTATATCGGTGAAACTGAAGATAATATGATAGCGAGAATTACTTGGAAAAATGGTGGAAGCAATATTATCGTTATCGATCATACAATAGTTGATCCAAGTTTAAGAGGCCAAGGCATAGCTGGATTACTAATCAAAAAAGTTGTAGAAATGGCGAGACAAGAAAACCTTAAAATTGTTCCTGTATGTTCTTATGCAGTTGCTAAATTGACAAGAACAAATGAATATGAAGATGTTCTTCATAAAGTCTAACTTATGAATTATATATATGTTTTAACACTAATTGAACGATTGATTTCAAAAGATAACTGGACTGCAGAAGACAATGATATAGTTAAGGAACATTTCAATAACCTAGTTAAACTTAAAAAAGAAGGCAAATTGTTACTGGCTGGTAAAACAGCAGGGCAAGATAAAGATACTATGGGCATAGTTATCTTTAAAGCTACTTCCTTTGAAGAAGCAAATGTTCTTATGATCAATGATCCTGCAATTAAAAAGGGTATTATGACAGGTAAACTTTGGGAATATGATATTGCTTTATTAAACTCTGAATATAAAAATGACTAACAAATTGTTAGTCATTTTTTTCATTTCTTAAACTTACTGAATCTTTGCATACCTTTTTCATATGGGGGAGGATTTTCTCCCTCAATTAGAGGTAACGCATACTGGATAAATTCATCTGTAACTCCATTACCATCTTTATTAATCATTGATTTAGGAATTACTCTTTCAATATTGGCTACTTGTTCTAGAGGTTGTTTACCATATTTCACTTTATATGTTTCTCCTTCAAGTCTCTCTATTGTAACCATAACTCCATGTTGTCCTTTAAGGGCATATTGAACAGCTTTTCGTCCAACTTCAATTGCTTCAGTAACATCTGTTAAACTTTGCAAATGTGATGCCGCTCTTTGTGTAGTACCCAACTCAATAGTACGTGAAGAAATTCTCATTTCACTATTCAAGATATTAGCTAATTTACTACTAACTCCACCTAATTGGAAATGTCCAAAGGCATCTCTTAACCCACTACTACTACCGATTAAGATTCCTTCTTCGTCTTTTAGACCTTCACTTACAGCAATTAAACATTGACGATTAGAACCATATGAACTACGAACATCCATTTTAAATTTTTCAATACTAAATGGTACTTCAGGTAAATATATTAAGTCTGGACCATGTCCACTTAAACTTGCTAAACTAGCTGCTGCAGTTAACCATCCAGCATGACGTCCCATAATTTCAACTATTGTTACTTTCCCTTTAGGATAAGCAATCATATCATAAGCAACTTCTTGCATTGTGTTAGCAACATATTTAGCTGCACTACCAAATCCTGGTGTATGATCAGTAAATGGTAAATCATTATCAATAGTTTTTGGGACTCCTACAACTCTAATTTCATATCCGACATGTGCCATATAATCAGCTATCTTATTACAAGTATCCATTGAATCATTACCACCGTTGAACAAAAAGTAACGGATATTATACTTTCTAAAGATATATAATAAGCGGATATAATCAGTTTCATCTTCTCTAAAGTTTGGCATTTTATATCTCACAGTACCAAAAGCACTACCGGGAGAATGTTTAAGTAACTCAATCTCTTCTTTGTCCTGAATACTCATCTGGAAAAAGTCTTCATTTAATGCTCCTTGAATACCATGATGCATTACATAGACTTCTTCAATAATATCTTTATTGCTCAAAGCCTCAGTAATAACTCCATAAGCTGAAGCATTAATAACACTTGTGGGACCTCCACTTTGTCCATATACTAAATTTCCTACTAATTTTTCCATGATTTCAACTCCTATTGAAAATATCTCTATATTTATATTATCACAAATAATGGTGATTATTTCGAATTTTTTTATAGATAAACATTATTTCACAAAAAAAGAGGATTAACTCCTCTTTCTCAAATTATAGATTTCACCAGCTTCACTGAACCCTAACTTTATGGCTAATTTATGCGAGGACTCGTTGGTTCTTTCACAACGCCAAATGATATTTCTCTTAACTTCATTCAAGATTGTTTTACAAACACTTTCGGCATAACCTAATCCTCTATACTCAGGACGAGTAAGGACTCCGATATCACTGAGGTTATCACCCCAGTGCCATAATGAAGCAACACATATTAATTTATTACCTTCGTAACACCCATATACTGTTGGGTCTGCTAAGCTTACCATACCCTGTTCTTTATCTTTATTTGGACAAGATTTATGGAACTCCATAAACTTGTAACTATCTTCTTCAGTTAATTGTCTACAACCATCATGATGTAAAATGTCAGTGAAAAGATGGTCTTCTCGGAACATTACTATAGTTGGATCCAATTTCTGATATAAATCAACATCTTCAACTCTTATATCAGGATGATTATCAGGCATTAAAATCCACTTAAATTCGTCGAAGTCATATAAAACCACTGATTTTCTATCTTGTTTAATTACACTAAATTTACGGATTAGTTCTTCTTTTGATTGAAAGCTGAATAAATCTTCAATCTCGGTTTTGAACATATAATTCCCCCTATTCCATAATATAGATATTGACCATTGTTCTCTATAGAATAATTTTATCACAAAAATATCGAATTATTAATACTTTTCTCAAATTAATTTGAAATTAATAAAAGCCTTTATTAAACAATTTTAGTAAACATAATCCTATTCCAAATACTATGACTGTAAAAATTGACTAATTTTCCAATTATAAATTCAACTCATAATATCTTAAAGTTGACCCCCAATGTTCGACAACTTTGATAAACTTATACCCTATCTTTTCTAAGACTTTTTGACTAGGAATGTTATTTATATCTGCAAGTCCTACTAAATGGTTCAAGCCAAGTGTTTGAGCCACTTCTTTCATCTTAAAAGCAATTTCGGTAGCGTATTTATTTCCAAAAAACTGAGGTTTTAAGAAATACTCAATCTCATTGCAATCATATTCCTTAATATAGCTACATCCCGAATACCCAATAACAGTGTTACTTCCTTTTATTTTGACAATATAGTGAAGGTTCTTTTTTTCAACAATAAAAGTCTTTATGAAGTAATTTAAGATACTCTTTACTTGTCCACTTGAATAAACTTTTTCTCCAGGTAAATACTCACATACTATCTCATTTCCCAAAATATCAAGTAAATCTTGGTAATCATCTTCTTTAAAAGAACTAAATTCTAATCGATCCGATTCTAATCTTTCTATCATAAGTTCTACCTCCTCGATATCTACTTTAACTATATAGTAAGGCTAAAACGCCATCAATATCTATATTTTATAAAAATGTCATAATCTATGATAAAATATTTAAGTAGTAGTACTTAGTAATAAATAAGAATATCACTATATTATTACGGTGTAAATTGTAGTCATTATATTGATTAAATTACGTTGTATTAGCAGCATGAAATGGGGAACTTATATGATTAGCAATTTCAAGAAGCAAGCAAAAGAGAGTTTAAAAGGCAACTGGGGAAATGCAATTGTTGTATTTCTTGGGATATATTTTCTGGGTTCATTCATTAGCAGTATTCCACAGTACTTTGTTATGCCTAGTTATATCAGTATGTTATCAGAATTTGAAAATTTAGAAGTTTTTAATATTGAAGAATTGCTTAGAATTATGGGTGCTTTTATGTCAATTATATTTGCTCTTTCAATGGTAACCTCAATATTTGTTGTAGCAATCTTACAACTAGGACAAAACAGATTCTCAATCAAACTCGCAAGAACTGGAGTCGCAGATGTAGATTGTATGTTTGATGGATTTAAAAAGAATTACTTTTTGAATGTGAAGAGTCTATTTATGGTTGGTATATATTCATTCCTATGGATGATTCCATTTATAGTTTTCACTTTCGGATGGATGTATACTTTTTCAAAAGGGAGCGAAATATATATTTTATTTATAATCTTAAGTTTCGCAGCACAAATATTTGCATATATTAAAATATTAGGCTATTCAGTGCTAAATTATCTTTTAATGGATGATGAGGTTGAGTTCAATACTTCAACAGAATATATAAACGAATCAAAAAGATTAATGAAAGGTAGCAAATGGCAACTAGTATTACTTGGCTTATCATTTATATTATGGATTTTCGTAGTTGTGATTACATTTGGATTCGCAATGATTTACTTAGGACCGTACATGAGCCAATCAATTACTAATTTCTACAACCATATTAGAGAAGAAAAAAACATCGCTTATGAATAGCGATGTTTTTTTTATCCTTTTTTAAGAAATTTCTTATATGTTAAATCAATTCCAATAGCTCCAAGTGGAGCAGTAACAATTATAGCTAAGACTGCTAATGCTAAGATTAACTCCCCATGTTCAACCCCCATTGCTAATGGTATTGCACCAATAGCTGCTTGGACTGTTGCTTTTGGAATATAGCTGATTCCAGTAAAGATTCTTTCTTTTTGATTTAACTTAGTTCCAATTAAGCAGAGTTGAACTCCAGTTATTCTAAACATCAATTCAACCGCTAGAAGAACAAGAGCAAACAATCCAGCATCTAAAGCGATACTGACATCTACGGCTGCCCCAACTAATACAAATAGTACTAGTTCAGCAAAAACCCAAACTTTATCAAATTTATCTCTTAATCTCAATGCTCTTTCTTCACTTTGATTTAAGAAAGTAATACCGATAACCATAACACTTAATAAAGCACTCATCGGAATGAAATCATTAATGAACTCTTCAAACGACAAAACAAAGAATGATACAGCTAATATAATTAGAACTTTGATCGTATCTCTAACTCTAAATACTTTGAAGAATCTACTTAGTATGAATCCAAGTAATGCCCCAACAATAATACCAACTAATATTGCAACAGGTACTAACGCAATAGAACCTAAATTTACCTCTCCTGATTGATACATTGCGATAAACGAGGTAAACAATACAATCACATAAATGTCATCAACACTAGCACTAGCCATAACTAAATGAGGTATTCGTTTTTCATGCCCCCATTTTTCTTTCATTAATTTAATCATTTTAGGTACAACAACTGCTGGACTAACGGCAGCTAATACACTACCTAAAATAGCAGCTTCTATATAACTAATCCCAAACAGCATTGGAGCAAATATAACTACAGCAATAATTTCCAATGTAGCTGGAATAAATGACATCAATATAGCTGGTCTACCAATTTTCTTTAAATCAGATATATCTAGACTAAGACCTGCTCTTAATAAAATAACTACTAAAGCAATTGTCCGTAATTCACTTGATACATTTAGAATATCATCACTAATTAAGCCCAGGACAAATGGTCCAAGGACAATCCCTGTAATAATCATTCCTAAAAATCTTGGTAGTTTAATCTTTCCAAAAATCTCTCCTAATATTAACCCAACAGTAAATATTAGCGCTAAACTCAGTAACATAAAATCTCCTCCTAGAAATAAAAAAGCTGATGGCTACGTCAAAAAATAACGTAGAAGTCATCAGCTTATAGCGGTTTTAGTAAAAATACTAAGGGAGTACTTCATTCCCTAAAAATAATTATACATCAAATCCCATATTATGCAAGTTTGTTTTTGCTCTTAGGTAGCACAAAATAAAACAATATAAGCATAACGCTAACACCAACAACAACACTTAAAAGATAAACTAAGATATTATTTATCGTAAACAAACCAGGTACTGAAACCAATAAACTTGTGTTTTTTAACCCCATAACACTAGCTAATGCACTACCTACAACACTACCAATAATTAATATAGGTAAAACTTTTAAAGGTCTTCTATATCCTACTACAAGTGCCCCTTCAGTTAACCCAAATAAAGAACCAAACAAGGCAATTTTTCTCGACTTGTGATCAATATCATTAAATCTATCTTTAAGTAATAACAATCCAAGAAAAACTCCAAGTGGAGGTAACATTACACTCACTAATACAGGTCCAGTTATATGGAATAAACCTTCAGTATAAAACTGAATGATAAACCCATATGCTATTTTATTAAATGGTCCACCTAAATCTAAAGTAGTAAATAAGGCTAATAAGATAACAATTAATACCGTTTCAGATGGTGAAATACTACTTATCAAATTACTAACACTATCAAGAATTAGTAGTATCCCAGGTTTTGCCATATATAACATCGCAAAGTAAGTAACGATAAATCCTAATATACCTAAACCAAGATACCCAATTACTAAACAAAGTTTTTCATTTTCTATTTTTATCTTAGATGAAATACATCTTACTAAATAACCTAATAATAATCCACCAAGAATACCCCCAAGATATCCAAGTCCCCAAACCCCAAAGAAATAACCCAAGATAAGTCCTGGCACAAATGTGTTCTTCGGACTAATACTATGTGCTATAAAAGCAGTGAGTATTGGCACTAAAACAATAAAGACATACTCGTTAACATCAAAATTTCCAACATTAATATACCCTGCGCCTACAAGCGCACTAAATACTGAATAGATAACAATTAATGGAATTGTATATTTAATCCCATTAACAATATGTTCTCCCATTTCACTTAAAATCTTTTTCATAATAATCCCTTATGTAATCATCAATAGTAATAACTTTGATGTTACTTTCTCTTAATAGTTTTGTTGTTCTACCTTCACCTTTTATTAACTTACCACTAAATGTCCCATCATATATTTCTTTACTCCCACAAGAAGGACTTCTTGCTTGTAGGATAGCTATTTTTATATCATTATCAAGAGCAGTCTTTAAAGTACTATCTGCACCTTTGATATATTCAATTGTTACATCAATACCTTCTTTATTAATCACTTTATCTTTAACAATCTCAGCTGGTACTCTTGGTGTATCTAGTCCTCCTAATACCTCAGGACAAACACTTATAGCTAAACCTTTATCAAATAAAGCTTTAGCAATTTTATCAAAATTATTACCACCATTATACTTACAATTATCACCGATTAAACATGAACTAATTAAATATTTCATTTTACCCTCCTATTAAAAACAGGATTACTCCTGTTTAAAAAACAAAGATTCCAATAACACCTGCAATCACAATATAGAATATTGGATGATGTTTCCATTTATTGGATGCATATAAAAATACTAAGAACATAATGATCTCTTTTATATTAAATACTTTAAAGAAATCCTCGATTCCATTATAAACACTTAAATCAACTAAACTTACTAATGCAATACTTGCTGCTGCTGCTAAAATAATCCCTGTAACAGCTGGTCTTAAACCATAAAATACACCATTAACATATTTATTATCACGATAATGTAATACATATCGTGCAACTAACATAATGATAATAATACTAGGAGCAACTAAACCAATAGTAGCGACAATACTACCTAAAATACCAAATTGCGAGTAACCTACATAAGTAGCAATATTAACCCCAATTGGTCCAGGTGTGGATTCACTTACAGCAATCATATCTGCGAACTGTTGATTAGTTAACCATTCTCTTAATAATACTTCTTCTTGAAGTAAAGGGATCGCAGCTAAACCACCACCGATAGTAAATAATCCTACTTTAAAGAAAATAAAGAATAACTTAATATATTCTACTATCATTCTTTAGCACCTTCTTTCAGAACACTAACAACAATACCAAGTGTCCCTGAAATTACAACGACTAAGAATGCTGGAATTAATTTAAACGCTATTAAAACAAATGCCCCGATAAAGATTAAAACATGTAACCAGTTCTTAAGTGACTTTTTACCCATTCTAATAACTGCATTTAATATCAATACAACTACAACAACTCTTATTCCTGTAAATGCATTTGCAACATATGGATTTTCACTAAACGCTTCAAAGAATTTAGCGATTGATATAATAATAATCCATGATGGTGTAACCATACCTAAAGTCGAGAATAACCCCCCAATAATTCCACCTTTTTTAAAACCAATAAAGGTTGAAGTATTAATAGCGATAATCCCTGGAGTACTTTGCCCAATTGCAAAATAATCGAGCATTTCTTCGTCAGTTGCCCAACCATGTTTTTCAACTACTTCTTTACGTAACATTGGAAGCATTGCATACCCGCCACCGATGGTAAATATACCAACACGGAAAAACGCAACAAATAACTGTAAATAGATGCTTCCTTTTATTCTTTCTGCCATATATAAAACTCCTTATTACAAACTCATAAATATATTATACTATTTACTATTAAATAGCAAACTTCCATTTGTCTAAAATCCACTTATTATAGTACTTCATGACCATTCCACTAGAAACCAAAGTGATCACTGTCCCTACTCCAATATCAGTAATACCACCAGCAAGTAAACCGAAAACTATCGCAAAACAAAATCCAATAGAATAAGCTAAATATGTTCCCTTACTAATACTATGTAATTTCGTCTGTAAAACAGACAAGAATATATCCATAGGATGAACAAAACGGTGCAATCTAATATGTACTGCGATACTAAACATTAAAACAAGCATTCCAAGTATATTGATTAAAAGTAATAAAACAGAACCAAGATTACTTAAATCAGGCATCAAAGTAATAAAGTAATCAGCTAGGAAACTAAATGCAAGCAAGAATACTGTTGATTCCATCATTTCTTTAAGAATGAACTTTCTTCTAAGAAACGTTGCCAAAACATAAAAAATAATCGACAAAACAATAAAGGCTTGTCCAATTGTTAAATTAAAGAAACTAGCTGTATTAGAAGCCCCACTACCCCATGCCGTCATTCCGAGGTTAGTTTCTGCCATAATTGCTGTCCCTAGTGCGTTACCTAAAATTGCTATAAGTAAATAAATAATAGTTCTCATACATATCACCATAACAATATTATACAAGTTTTTGAAAAACATAAAAACAATAATTTTTCAAAAAAAATATCATAAAGATAATGCTTCTAAATTAAAATATAACTAGTGGCAGTTTTTTGTTTTAAATTGGCAAAATCGTTTAACTAGTTTATAATTAAGGTAATATGATTAGGCTACAAACTTTATCTAATTACTAAAAAGAGGAGAATTATAACTATGGACGTAATTAAATTTAACAAATTAACTAAGTTTTATGGTGATGTTAAAGGTTGTGAAAACATTGATTTTAGTGTTAAACAAGGAGAAATAATGGGTTTTATTGGTCCTAATGGAGCCGGTAAAAGTACAACCATTCGAACAATGCTATCTCTAATTTATCCAACAAGTGGAAACACATTGGTCTTTGGAAAGGATTCAATTGAGTTTGGACCTGAGGTAAGAAAAGAAATTGGTTATTTACCAAGTGAAATTTTCTACTACGATAAAATGAAAGTTATTGATTTATTAAAATATAGTGCTAGTTTCTATGGTAAGAATTGTGATGATAGAATTATTGAACTAGCTAAAGTAATGGAATTAGACTTAAATCGTAAGATTCAAGACCTATCTTTAGGTAACAAGAAAAAAGTTGGAATTGTTCAAGGATTATTACATAGTCCTAAGCTAATTGTATTAGATGAACCAACAAGTGGTTTAGATCCGTTAATGCAACAAAAATTCTTTAACCTAATTAGAGAAGAAAATAAAAAAGGTGCTACTGTTTTATTTAGTTCGCACATTTTGGGAGAAGTTCAACAATTGTGTGATCGTGTAGCAATAATTAAAAACGGTGAGATTATAAAAATCCAAGAAATCAAGTCACTACGAGAAGACACATATAAAAAATTCATTATCAAAGGACAAAATCTTAATCATGGAAAATTCAATATTGAGGGTGTTACTAACTTAGAACAAAAAGAAACTGAAGTTAAATTTTTATTTAGAGGTGATGTTAATGACATCATCAAAATAGTTTCATCGTTAAAACTAAAAGACTTGCTAGTAGAAGAACCTTCATTAGAAGAAATCTTCATGCATTATTACGAGTAGGTGATTTTATGAATATGTATAAATTCGAATTAAAGATGTTTAAAAGATCAATCCTTATTTGGGGTTCTGCAATTTCATTTGGGTTAATATTTTATATGATGTTCTTCCCTCTAATTATGGTTGAAAATGATGCTATGGACCAAGTTATGCAAAGTTTCCCTGAAGAGTTCTTAGCATTTTTTGGAATGAATGCTAGTTTAACATTTACCAATGTCATGGGTTATTTTGGTTTAACAATGTCATTCATTTATATCCCAGTAGCTATTCAAGCTGCATTATACGGTATTAGTATCTTAAGTGTAGAAGAACGCGAATTCACTGCTGATTTCTTATTATCCAAACCTGTTTCAAGATCACAAATTTACATTAGTAAATTCTTAGCTGCCTTAACAGCATTAGTTATCGTAAACATAGTTGTCTGGATATCAGGATACTTATCACTCCTATTTTTCAGTTCCGGTTTAGAAGTTGATTATCTAGGTGCTACTCTAGTTCTTTGCTCTCTTATCTTCATCCAGTTATTCTTTTTGACACTTGCGATGCTAATCAGCGTTGTAGTTAAGAAAGTAACTAGCGTTATTGGTTATGCTATGGGTTTAGGTTTTGGGATGTTTATCCTATCTTCATTTGGCCAAATGCTAAGTCTTGACATCTTAAAGTTATTTACTCCGTACAGTCATTTTGAACCAATTTCAATTCTAGTTGATAAAACATTTAATTTCCCTATTGTATTAATAAGTGTTGCAGTAATAATAATTTCTTTTAGTTTAGGTTTCTATCTATACCAAAGAAAAAATATAAAGGCGCTTTAGGAGGTACTTATGAATATTATTATTAGAGAACTAAAAGCAAATTTTAAAGCATTTCTTATTTGGGGCTTATCACTAGTAGGAATTTATTTTATAGCAAGTATTGAGTTTGGAGCATTTGCAGGTGATTTAGCTATTGCTGAAGCCATGGAAAGATTTGAAGCATTGTTTACTGCTTTAGGATCAGCTTCTTCTGATATGACAACAGCTGAAGGATTCCTAAGTATTTTATCAATCTATATTTATCTACCCTTAGCAATCTATTCAGGATTACTTGGTAGTGGTATTATTAGTAAAGAAGAAAAAGATCGAACTGCAGAATACCTATTTACTTTACCCATATCAAGAAAGAAAGTAATTTCATATAAGTTAATTGTAGCGATTTTCTATTCAGTATTAATTAATATTATTGTTATTCTAGGCTGTTACTTTGCATTTAGTAGATTCGACCCAGATCCAGTATTCTATACCTTCTTAAGAAATATGAGTATAGGGGTACTCCTTACACAGTTAATCTTTCTAAGTATAGGTGTTGCTTTATCAAGTATCTTAAGACAGTATAAACTTTCTGGTTCAATTACTATCGCCTTGTTAATCTCAACATTTATGTTAAATATCTTAATCGGATTTGTTGATGAATTAGATTTCCTAAAATACTTTAGTCCTTTCAACTATTTTAACAGCGAGAAAATGTTAATAACTAGTTTTGAGTTTCCATTCTTATTAATCACCTTTGTTATAGTAAGTTTAGGAATTGGTTCATTACTTATATACTATCCAAAAAGAGATTTATATATCTAAATAAAAAAGCGATCAAATCAGATCGCTTTTATTTTGGTTTATTTCTTTTCTAAACTAGTTACCTTCTTTATTTACAACACAATTCTTTCCTTGTGATTTTGCTTGATACAATGCTTCATCTGCACGACTTATAAGTTTCTTGTTAGTATCACCTTCACAAAAGCTAGTGACACCTATACTTACTGTTATCTTAACATTATTGCGTAAATCTAAATTCTCAACATGAAGTCTTATTCTTTCAGCTATTACAATACTATCCTCAGGATTTAGGTGAGAAACAATTACACAGAATTCTTCTCCTCCATAACGAGATATAACATCGTAGTCTCTAGTTGTCTTATTGATTTGTTGTGCTACTTTCCTCAATACTTCATCACCAAATAAATGGCCATGTTCATCATTAACTTTCTTAAAATCATCAAGATCTATCATCATTACATGGAAGAGTTTTTTGTATGTATCATAGTGTTTTATTTCACTGTCTATAACTTCCATAAAATATCTTCTATTGTAAACCCCAGTTAATTGGTCTTTAATTGATAATTCTTTTAACTTATCATTTTGTGTTTCTAATTCCTTCATTAATGAAAAAGTTTTCTCGTGTTCTTTGGTATAACCTCTAAATGTAGAATTTGAAATAACACTAATAACAAGAGAGACACTAATTACTGCAACTATATAATCAATTAATCTTGAGATTTCATCAATATAAGCTACTGGTATATTTGGGTTTTGAAACCCAAATATCATTATCGTTACATAGTAAATTACAAAAAGACTGTTAGTAATAATTAACCTTTTACCTTCCATATAAAATGCCATATAAGCAACAATCATCACAAAGTATATAGGTGTTGGGCCGTAATTTCCTCCACTAGTATAATAGATATACGGAAAATATAAGATACCAACTACATATAGAGCGTATAGCGTTATTTTATCTAAATCATCGGCTAATAACGGGATAATCAAACACATTAACATAACCAATATATTAGGAATAACGTACCAATAAGGCTGAGACATAAATACTGTTGTTAGGAAACCAACTAATGATAAAATGAATCCTGTTAATAAGAAGATTACTGACAATCGACTCCGCAAGTCTTTTTCTTGTAACCTAAAATTCTTTAGTCGATATTTAATATCTCCTCGAACCCTTTCAATCATAAAACCACTCCAGTTATCTTTGTTTTATTAATTCATCAACAATCCCTAGTAATTTTGGAAATTGGATTAAGTCGTTTGTTTTTTCTACTAATGGATAAATTCTTGTTTCCTTAATAATTTTCACACTATCATATTCTCCTATTAAGCTATCTAATAAAAGAAAGTATAGATGGACATATCTATTATCTGAACCATCAAAATTCTTAATATATACATCAAGAATTAGTTGATTATTATCAATTTCCCATTTGAAGTATATATCAAAATAGTCCATCGTTATTCCATCTAAATCAATAATCTGATTCTTTTGATGAAGTCTCGGTCTAAAGGCAACAATATCCCAGGTGGGGATAACTGGTGCACTTTCTACTAATTCTTCAACTATTGGAAATAAAACTTCATCACCATCAGCTGATAATATAAGTATTCTTTTTTCTTTAACCAATTCAAAAGGTATTTCAAATTCTATATCCTCATGAACCTTTTTAACGTGCTCGGTTATTTCTAAAGCAATATCATCAACATTTGTTTCTAATTGGGCATAGATATACTCACTTCTACTAAGAAACCATTCCCAAAATTTTAAATATTTATTCAATAGTTTCTCGTTTTGGACGTGGTCCGTAATATTGGTAATACCATGTTTCGATACGACCATTGTATAGTTTTCTTTTACGATCTGCTTCTTCATGGAAAGCTTTCTCAAATTCTTTATATGAAGTTATGAAGTACTTACTCCATGTATCCATATTTTTAAATTTGTAACTTAGATTGTGATATATCTTTCGCACCCCAGCTTCATCTTCTAATCTTTCTCCGTATGGAGGATTACTAATGATAATACTGTAGTCATTCTCTAACCACATATCTTTGAAGTCACTTACTTTAAAGGTAATGCAATCTTCAACCCCAGCTTCTTGAGCATTTTCTTCAGCACATCTTAAGTTGTTTTCATCTATGTCAGAGGCGAATATCTTTATTTCAGCGTCATGATCAATTGCTTGATATGCTTTTCTAGTTTCTTCTTTCCAAACTTCATTTGGAATTATATCCCAGTGTTTAGAAGCGAAATCACGGTTTAAACCAGGTGCGATATTTCGTCCAATCATTGCTGCTTCGATAGGAATTGTACCACTACCACAAAATAGGTCATATAAGACTCTATCTTTATTCCAGAAACTTAGTAAAATCAACGAAGCTGCTAAAGTTTCTTTTAAAGGTGCAGTAACTGATTTTACACGATAACCTCTTTTATGAAGAGCTCCACCTGATGTATCGATTGTTATTGTTGCGATATCTTTTAGTAATGAAACTTGGCAAGTATAATCTGCTCCTGTTTCTTCTAACCAATCAACACTATATGTTTCTTTTAAACTTTCAACTATTGCCTTTTTAACAATTCTTTGCGAATCAGAGATACTAAATAGTTTAGATTTAATACTCTTACCATTTACAACAAACTTACCATTTTCGGGGATGATTTCACCCCATGGTAAAGCTTTTGTTTGATCAAATAACTCATCAAAAGTAACAGCGCTAAATTCACCTACTTGAATTAGGACTCTGTCCGCTGTTCTTAGCCATAAATTAGCTCTTACTATTCCTTCAACATCGCTTAGAAAAGTAACTTTTCCATTTTCTGTTTTAATAACTTTATATCCTAGAGCTATTAATTCTCTTTTACAGATTGCTTCAATTCCAAATGTTGTTGTTGCTATCATTGTAAATTGTTCCATATTAATCACCTTTGTTTTCTTATTTTTTCCAATCATGACATAACTTAATCATGTGGCCAATATTACCCTCACCCGCGAATTTCTCATAATCAAAGAAATTCTCCTCAATATCTATCCAAAATAACTCGTGTACCTCATCAACTAATTGCACATCATGTTTTAATACTCCAGAAAAGACTTTCATTTCCATATTTATCGGATGCCATGCAAAGTCCATAAATGGCTCCAATGTTATATCTTCTGCTGTAATCCCTGATTCTTCAAAGAGTTCTCGATAAGCACTTTCTAAATAATCTTCCCCGTTTTCAATCTTACCTCCTAAAAGGTTATATTTTCCTTTATAAGGGTTTTTTGACCGAAAACACATTAGTACTCGCTTTTCATCTTTGTCGAAGACTAAGACTAAATTATAGGTCATCTCCATCTCTATTCACTTCCAGTTTATAAAGTTCTTCCACTGCTAGGTGGAATTTAGTAACACTATATGTTTGATCTTTTGGATATATGTAGTATGTATCTTCTAAAGTAGAGAAGCTTACACAATCACCTTTCCCAAAGTAATCATACTCTATATGAACCCCGTAATTAGCAAGAATGCTTTTTTCTAATCTAAAGTCAGGATTCTTTAGAACAAAGCCATTTTTATCATGATTTAGAGTACCATCTTCTAAACGATAAAAGCCTGTACTATTCGGTAACGACTCAATTATAACATCTAACTTAACATTATATTCACCTTTTTTGATTTCTTCTCTTACTTTAGATCTTTGCCATTCAAACCAGTCAGGAATATGGGAAAATAGGGCTTTACCATCCTCTTTGAACAATTGTCCATATTCATTCATTTTGTGAACTGTATTACAATTTTCACACCAAATTATGTTTTTATCGCTTTTCATCTTAAATTCTGTCAAGCAATCTGGACATTGATATAAAGCCTTATGCAAACCTTTAGCACGATCCTCAAAATCAATTTCAATCTTATTATCAAGTTGATATTTATAGTCATCATAAACAAAATTTTCTCTAATGATTTGATTAATTTCATTATATGATTTATCTTTTATCTCTTCTTTAGTAAGAATTTGATTTATTGTAGATTTCGAATTCACTTTCCTCTTAGTTAAATTCCAGAAGGGTTGTCTTAGATGATGACCTTCGGAGATTAATGTAACAACAGGGTATTTTAGCACTTTTACTAGTTTACCTAAACTATCTGGGAGAATAGAGTTAGTTCCAACTAGAGAATAACGAGCTTCGGGATATATTTCACAAATACTTTTATTAACTTCTAAGCAATGTTTAACTTGTCTAAATGTATAAGGATCACTTATGAATTTTCTTTTACCAATTCCCCCGACATTTCTTAAAAGCCATTCTCTACCTATATAGCCATCAACCGCGACAATATAATTAGCTCTTCGTGGAAATATTGCTTTAGTAGCAACTTTGAAATCAAGAAAACTATTGTGATTACACAACAAAATATAAGGTCCTTTTAGACCTTTCATCCTAATTCTAGTAATCTTTGATTTAACTTGGAAGGTTTCTGGGAAACTTAAAATCCAAGACAATAATTGGAGATACCACCGTGCTTTTATTGGTGATTTTTCTAAATCAAATCGAGGCATACAAGATATCTCCTCGTTTGATATCGGTGCAATATCACTAATCTTCATAAATCCGCCTTTCTACTTATCCGCTCCCATAACTTTATTATACAGTAATTACTTATATAGGAATTACTAAAACTTATTATTACATTTGGTTAATATAAAGGGTAAATGCTTCAATAGCTAACTGTCTTTGATCAACTGTGAACAACTCAAGATTAGCATCTTCAATAACATTTTTAACAATACCCTCATTGACAAAGGTATTTAGATAGCCAACAATCACCATATTTTGATATGCTAGTAAAGTACTTATTTGGTTTAAGGAAACACCTTTAACCTTGAACATTAGATTCTGTGACAACTCATAGTACATGTCATGAATCTTTTGATTATTCCTTAAAGCAAAATTATAAGTTTGATTTTCGTCAAGTATAGTACTTTTTATCTTAAGTAAGCGCATAAAAGGAATTCTATGATTTAGCATTCGTTTAAAATAATTTATCATAAACTCTCTAAATTCATCTTTTGTCATTTCATTGTGTTTAATTATTTTCTTATCTAAGTCTTGAAATAGCTTTTCATATTCAATTTCTAACATTTTTAAGAACAACATTTCCTTTGATTCAAAGTACTTAAAAACAATACCTTTTGACATTTTACATAACTTTGCAAGATCATCCATTCTAAAAGCTCTAAAGGACTTACCTTCAAAGAGTTCAAATGCCTTGCCAATAATGGATAGTTCCTTTAATCTTTTTTCATCTTCTGTCAATGCTCTTGGCATAAAATCACCCCACAATGCTTTATAGTCTAATACTATCATTATTATGACTGTAAGTCAATACAGTAATATATCATATTGACTAAAGGTCACTACATAAAAAACTAACTAATAAATCGCTTTATTAGTTAGTTTTAGTTACTTTTATGTTCTTATAGAAATATATATGCTTAGTTATTACTAATACTATGATTAATAATTTTATCACCATGTTTTGTATGCTAACAAATGAAATTAACAACATTAGGTCGACTAGTATAAGTAATGTCCATTTTTGTCTTCTTGTCATTGATTTATGCTCGATAAAATCTTTTAAATACTTAGTGTATAGTTTTGTTCCTTTAAACCAATTTGCATATTTCTCAGATCCTTTAGCAAACAAGAAACCTGTCAAGATTAGAAAAGGTGTTGTAGGAAGGACTGGTAGGATTATTCCTACTACTCCAATCCCAAGTGATAGAAATCCGGAAACAATGAAAAATATTTTCATTATTTAGCGAGTAATCGCTTTTCTCCTTCCAAATCTCTAATTGGTTTAATATTTTGTGATACTTCTAAAGTTCCTAAGAAACTACCTTCTTTGTCTCTAACTGCATAATATCTGATGTGAACAAACATTGGTCCCATTTGAATCCAGAAATCTTCATGTTCTTTTTCTCCAGATTTGAATGATTCAACAATTTCTTCAACTATATGAACGCTTTGTGGTGGATGGCACATGTTTACGTGTCTTCCTAATACTGTATGAGGACGATCAAAGATTCTTTCCTTACCTTGTGTGAAGTATTTAACATTACCGTCTTTATCAACAAAAGTCATATCAACTGGTACTGTATTTAAGATTGCATTAACTTCAATATTTGTAAGTGTCCCAGCATCAAAAGGAATTTCTCCATTGATAATTTCATCTTGTTTCTCTTCTTTATGGTTTTCTTTAGTAGTCCATGAAGCTTTAGGTGCATCTAAGAAATAACCTACTTCATCACTACCTTCATCAGCTAGAATCCAATCATATAAAGATAACTTATCTAATAGCATTGGAATCAAGATGTTATTTTCTTTAGTAATCATATCTATTACTTTAGTTAAGGCTTGATCTAATACTCTATGTGCACTTTCTAAATCATTGTCAATACTATCTAGATTAGCTTTAACACCTTTTAGCATTTTTCTAATCTCGTCATCTACTCCCCACATAACTTTAGGAATTGAAGTTATCCCTCTTTTTTCTAAACCGGGAAAGAATAAATTTTCTTTTCGTTTGTAATGCTTGTCAATTTCTAGTAATCTTTCGACACCGATACGAATCATTAAGTGCGACGATTTATCTAGTTTATTTAAATAGGGGTTTATCTCTTTCTCGATAAGTTCCATTATTTTACTGTTCTCATCGATAAACACCTTCGCAGGATGCCCTTCAATTTGTGTTTGATCTTTAGTTGTATGGATATCACTTATACTACCATCAAAAACAGCAGCATGAACATCACATAAGCTTTGAACTTCTTCTAAAGGCATACCTTCTTCGATTAATGATTGTTCCATTGAAGTGATTTCCTCTGTAGTAACTGATTCAAAATGTTTCTTAAATAAAGCTTTTGCCTCGTCTAAAGGCATACCTTTATGGATTTCCTTAATAATTGCTTTTAATTGCTCTTGTCTATTGTTTATTAGTTCACTCATTATAATTCCTCCTAATTTGAATTCATCCCTATTATTACATATAAAACAAAAACCGTATGTGACTAGAATCACATACGGTTAAATTTATAAATATTTTTATTGATCTCAATCAAATTATCTTTTTGCATACTAGTTAGTCTTCGAGATAACGTTTCTCTTCTAATCCCTACAATACTAGCTAAAGTAGTTTTTGAGAAAGGTAGTTTTAATGTTAATAAATCCCCAGTTGATTTTCCAAATTTAGTTGATAAATACTTTAAAACCTGAAGAATTCTTTCTTCAATATCACTATTTGTGGAGTTGAATAGTTGTGATTGAAATAGATTTGTTCTTGTCATGGCACATGACATGCAAATATCTTTAAACTTGTTGTTAGAACGATAAGCCTGTATAACATCATCTTTCCTTAGCAAATTTAGTTTGACTTCAGTTAAACAAGTTGCAGTAGCGATATATTTATCATCTTCTTTTAACATTGATACTAATGCAATAAAATCATCAGGTCCAAAAATATCAAATATCTTCTCTTCACCATTAATCGTTATTTTACTAATCTTTACAAGTCCTTCAACAATCATAAAACTATAAAGCAATTCGTCTCCTTCTAAGAAGATTACATCCTTCTCGTGGAGTTGTATAGTCTTTGTTGGAAGAGTTGAATAAATACAGGTATTACAGTACTGTTTCATACAATCACCACTTTCAAAGAATATTATAACAACTATTAGTATCCAAACAATTAATATGGTAATTTTTACAAATAAGCACAACGACAAAAAAATATTAAATGTTTATTTTGTAATAAAAATAAAACTGTTATAATGTTTCTAGAGAGAAAGGAATGATTTTATGCCAAAATTAGAACTATTAAAAAAATTCGCTAAACTAGCTGTAGAAACAGGTGCTAATGTTCAAAAAGATCAATTAGTATGGGTTAGAAGTAGCGTTGAATCAAAAGATTTAGCAAGATTAATCGTAGAAGCAGCATACAAAGCTGGAGCAAAAGAAGTTCAAGTACAATGGAACGACCCTTATGTTTCACGTACTGGATATGATTATATGACAGCAGAAACTCTTGAAGAAGTACCTGAGTGGAGTGTTGATAAAGTCAAAGAATTCATAGCAAAAGGTGGATGTGCAATAAGTATTACTTCTCCTGTTCCTGGTTTAAACGCAGGTGTTGATCCTAATAAACTACAAAGAGAAGGAAAAGCAAGATCTAAAAAACTTAAATTCTATAGTGATCATATGATGGGTAACCATACCCAATGGAGTATCGTTGCAGCTCCTAACCAAGTATGGGCAGAAAAAGTATTCCCTGAATTAAAAGGTGAAGAAGCTGTTGAAGCATTATGGGATGCAATCTTAAGTGCATCAAGAGTAACTGAAGATAACAATCCAGTTCAAGAATGGGCTGATCATAATAAAGGTTTATTATCACATAATAAAATATTAAATGATAATAACTTTGAATCACTACATTTTAAAAACAGTTTAGGAACAGATTTAGTTGTTAAACTCGTTGATAACCATGTGTGGGCTGGTGGAGGAGAAAACACTACTAAAGGCGTTTACTTCAATCCAAATATCCCTACAGAAGAGAATTTTACTATGCCCCATAAATATGGCGTAGAAGGACGTGTAGTAGCGACAAAACCTTTAAACTATAATGGTAACCTAATTGAAGATTTCTATTTAGATTTCGAAGAAGGCAAAGTTGTTAGTTATGATGCTAAAAAAGCAAAAGAAACTTTAAAATCATTAATTGAGTTTGATGAAGGTAGTAACCGTTTAGGTGAAGTTGCTTTAATTAGCCATAATTCACCAATTAGTAACTCTGGTATCTTATTCTACAATACTCTGTTTGACGAAAATGCATCTTGTCATTTAGCTCTAGGTAGATCATATCCAATGAATCTAAAAGGTGGAACTACAATGAGCCAAGATGAATTAGATAAAGCTAATTCAAATAATTCAATGGCACATGTTGATTTTATGTTTGGTAGTAAAGATATGAATATCATTGGTACTAAGAAAGATGGTACTACAGTTCAAATCTTTAAAGATGGAGATTTCATTATCTAAAACAAAAAGAGGTTAGCAAACCTCTTTTTTTTATAGCTCAATATCTAGTACTATTGGGCAATGATCACTACCCATAATGTCATTTAGTATTTCTGCTTCTACTACTTTGGCTTTTATATCATTTGATACAACAAAGTAATCAATTCTCCATCCAGAGTTATTCTTTCTCGCATTAAACATATAACTCCACCATGAGTATTTTATTACTTCTGGATAAAGATATCTAAATGTATCTGTAAATCCACTATCTAATAGTTTAGTGAACTTAGTTCTTTCTTCAATAGTAAAACCTGCGTTTCTTTTATTGCTTTTAGGATTCTTTAAATCTATCTCAGTATGAGCTACATTTAAATCACCACATAATATAACTGGTTTAGATTCATTCAACTCCTTATAATATTCTCTAACTCTATCTTCATATACTTGACGATAATCTAAACGAAGTAATTCTCTTTTTGAGTTAGGAACATAAGTATTAACTAAATAGAAGTCATTATACTCTAAAGTAATAATACGACCTTCATCGTTATATCCATCATCAGGTAAACCGTAAATTACATTTAATGGTTCATATTTCGCATAAATCAATGTTCCTGAATAACCTTTTTTTTCAGCATCATTCCAGTATTCACGATATCCTTCAAAAGCAAATTCTTTTTGATTTTCTTGCATTTTAGTTTCTTGGATGCTGAAGAAATCAGCATCTACTTCTCTAAAGAACTCAGCAAACCCTTTTTTCATGCAAGCTCTTAGACCATTTACATTCCATGAGACAAATTTCATCTTACTCTCCTTTATATTCGAAACATACATATACAGTACTGTTTGGATTAGAATGATTAAATTCAGGTGGGTACTCTTCATAATCAAACTCAAAGGCTACAGGTATGTTATTTTCTTGTATATACTTATAAACCTTAGGAATAAATCCTTTAGTTAACTCAACAAATGTTGTTTCAAATCTAATGTATTTACCTGCTTTTAAACGGATAACTCTATTCTGATTTAATCCTTCAGTACTATTAATAGGCATTAGAGCTGAATATGTGAATTTTCTAATCTCTAAAAAGTTATATGGATAAATCTCTAACCCAATGGCAGACCATTCAGGATTAAAATACTTCATATCAAACATCTTAGCTGTTTTATCCCAAATATCTCCAAAAGGAGTGTTTTCATCACTGTTTAAATCGATAACTTCACTAATCCCGTAATATACTCTAGACGGTTCTTCTTTTATATCATATTTCATCTAATCACCTCTATCTTTAGTTTACCATATCTTAGATACCTAGTTTTTAACAATTTTAAAAATAATATATGTTATACTTATTATAGTTTACAGATTCGGGAGGGAAACAAATGAAGATTAAATTTATATACATCTATCTATTAATACTACTGCCAACTACTTTCTTTTTTATCATCGGTACAATTGACAGTATTATGCTTGATGGTGATATCAGAATAAATGAGTATTCTGCAGACATCATTTTTGATAATGATGGTGACATGCATGTTTTTGAAACATGGGATATGAGATATGGTGATGATTATAATGTTAGATTTAGGGATATTGAATATGATAAGTTCCCAAGTAATTATCCATTGCCTTATAATTCAAATAATATAGCTACATTCAACACAGAAACATACAGTGCTGAAATATATAAAGATGGAGTTAATCGTACTGAAGATGCCAGAGTAGGTTATTCATTTAATAATGATCTAGATGAAAGATTTGATCGAGTAGCTTGTCCTAGTGATGCAAGCAGAAACTGTGAGTCATTCTTTATAAATGCAACTTATATTGGTGGTTTAGATGGCCAAACAAAATTTAAATATGAGTATATTATAGAAGATGTTATTACTGAATATTCTGACATTAGTGAACTAAACTGGGTTCTATTTGAGTATGCAGAAGGAAATGTATATGATGGTGAAATCAATATAGTATTACCTAACAATATTTCTGAGTATGATATATTTACCCCAAACATTAGAAATAATGAAGTAACGTTTAATGGTACTAATACAATAACAATAAATTTTGAGAACATGACTAAAAACGATTCTTTAGCTTTTAGACTGTTAGTTCCTACAACTACTTTTTCTGATGTTGCTGAAGTTAATAAATACCTAGAAGCAGATATGAACAAACAAGTAATACTAGATTTTGAGAATAACCTGATTGAAGAGAATAAAATAATAGATTATTTAAGTATCTCCCTATATATAGTTGCAATAGTATTATCATTGCTATCTATTGGAGCTATCAAAGTAGTCAAAAAAGTTTACTTTAAACCTCCAAAAACAGATATAGATGATAAAAATATAGTATCACCACCAACAGATCATTCACCTGCAGTTGTTGGTTACTTGTATCGTGGTATGAAGTTATCATCCGAAGATATAAGTGCAACATTGTTAGATTTAATATACAGGAATTACTTGATAGTTGATGATTCAAAAATATTTGATAGTATCAATTATTCAGTAAAAGACCTAATTGAAGGCGAAAAGGAAAGATTAAACAACGAGAAAAATGCCCTTACAAAATATGATGACTACTCAAATTATTCAAATGATGAGTATAAGAAGTTTGAGGATACTTTTGATATTGATTTAATCTTGAATCAAGAAAAAGACCTTAATGAGTTAAAAGACTTTGAAAAACACTTAATCGATTGGTATATCGATGAAATTGGTGATGGTACAAAGGTTTCCCTAAAAGATTTTGATGACCTTTCAAAAACTACTTTAGAAGCATCTAAATTTGTCAAAAATGAAAATGACTTTGAAAGACAGGTACGTTCTGAAGCTAGAAAATTTAAATTCTATGATAAGTCACAATATTCAAAAAGAAGAAAAGCACAGATAGCTTATATAATTCCAGGATTAGGGTTCACTTTAATTCTTATAGGATTTTTAACAACAAACTATATAAATATGTTTCATTTTGCTCCGTTACTTCTTGGTTTATTCTATTTAATAACAGAAATACCTAAATTAAAACTTAGATCTATCGAAGGACAAGAATTCTATTTATCATGGACTAAGTATAGAGATAACTTAGAAAACTTAAATGTTGTAAAAGATGCTGATATAAATGCTGTAGAATTTTGGGATCACAACTTAATCTATGCTACGGTATTTGGTTTCGCAGATAAAGTATTAGATCAATTACAAGTTAAACTAGCAGATAATAATGAATATCAAACTCAAACTAGTAGATACAATGGGCGACAATACAACTACTATCGTCATAGTTACTTTGTAAGAAGGTTAAGTCACTCTCATAGTGATAACTTCCATAAAGCTAATAACCGTGTTATCCAAAGCAGACGTAGTTCTTCTGGAGGAGGATTCAGCGGTGGTGGAAGCTTCGGTGGTGGTGGTGGCGGTGGCCGCAGCCGCTAAACCTTATATTTTAAAAATACTAATAACCGTGTATAATTAAATTATAAGGAGGAAACAAAATGTATGAAGTAAAGTTTATTAATAGTATGGATGAGTTTTTAGATGCGACACAAATTATATTATTACTTAAAGACCAAATGGAATATATTGGTTCTCCCAAAACGAATGAACAGTTAATGAAGACAATTCAATTAGCTTTCAAACAAGAAAATGCTTATTTACTTGTAATAAGCGATAATTCACATGTTATCGGTTTTGCTTTCTTTAATATCGCTATTGGAATGGAAAGCGCTGGTAAATACTTATGGCTCAATGAAATGCATATACATAAAAACTATCGTTCAAAGGGATATGGAAAAATACTCTTTGAGGAAATGCGCAAATGGTGTGAAGAAAACCAAGTCGTTAGAATTATGGGTATGGCGGATGATAGTGAAGAAAGAACAAAGAATTTCTATAAACAACAAGGTGCAGAAATATATAAACAAGATATAATCTCATTTAAATTAAAAAAATAGGCAAAATTTGCCTATTTTTTATTGGTCTGATAACTGTTCCTTAATTCTTAATCCTAAATTGAGTATATTTGAGAAGTACTTATAGTACTCTTTAAACACTTCATAAGTGAACTCATCATACTTCATAAATTTTGGCGGATGATACCCAAAATGAATCTCTTTTAGATTAGAACCTAAATATACTTTCTTTTTAGATAACTCAATACTATTTAATGAAGACTCAAATATGTTTATATAGTAACTATCAATAATTTCGTTTGATTCAAATGGAACAAATTCACTATATAGTTCACCTTCTTGTTTCGAAAACTTAACACCCTTTAGTTTAGGTCTACCTTTGGTACGCAGTTGAAATGTTTTACTACACATTTTCTTATAGATCATATATATCCCATCAAAGTGAACTGTTGAACTTTTCCCATTACTTGTTACTAGTGTACAGTTCATTATATTGATATCTTCACCAATAATTTGAAATCTAGTAGAAACACTAGCAAGTCTAGTAAACAAACCCATCTCTTTGTTAAAGTTGTTTCTTACTTTAATTTTATCTAAGTAATCGAAATTAGTACTATTCTCGTAATTATAAAGGTTAATTACTTCTTTATTTACAACTTCCTTTACTAACTTACCTTTGTAAACACTAGGTACAATTAAGTGTGTTAATAAAGTAATCAGTGACCCAACACCTATAGGTATAGCATAAAAACCTACTTTCGCAGTAGACAGATACATAATAAGACAAGCAAATAAAGCTGATAAGAAAGCAAAAAGTTCGATACCTCTAATCACTTTTTTGGACTTCGTAATTAATTCACCTTGTTTTTCAACAATATTTCTTAATGCCCCTTGATGACTGGCTCCATTATCATAATAATCCATAGTATCACTCCTGACATAATAATTATATATATCCTAAAGAAAAAAAGCAACCGCAGTTGCTTTTTCATGAAATACAAAAGAGAGAAGACCTGATCAAGGTTTACACAAATACTTTTTCCTTTAATAAATACTAGGTATCTATCAACAGAATTTCTGACTGATCACGTCATTAAGTGTCTTTAGATTTTTATTATAGCTCCGACACTTAATAGATAAATCTATTTAATGATTTGCTAATTTTATTTATTCTAATTTCTCTTATTTCTTTAATCTTTTTACTTTTCTGTTTTCAAGAAGCGAATATAAGTGTGTTTCTTCTCTCCGTATATTAATTAAAACACTTTAATGTGCTAAAGTCAACGATTCTGGAGAAGGTTTTTATCCACATAGTTTTCCACATTTGGAGCGGTCATTAGTTTAATCCCTACGTAGAGAATAGAAAATAGTTTGGAAATTAAACTGGTCGTGGATAACTAATTCATTATTGTGGATAACTAAATAAAAAAGGAGTTTTCACTCCTTTTTGTAGTCTTTAAAGCTTATCTTTACAAAAATAAGTCCTAATACTGAAATGAAACTCATAAGTAAAAAGATTGATCTTAAACCTAGACTCTCCACTAAATACCCACCTATAGAATTACCGAAGATAGCCCCTACACCGTATGCAGTGTACATTAAACCAAAGTTTTTAGAATAGTCTTTTTTACCGAATAATTCAATTGTAGTACTTGGTGCTAGACTCAACCAGCCACCGAAGTTTAGATAGAATAAGATAAAACTAACTATAAAGATAAAATAACTAGTACTAAATGTGTAATGTAGTAACGTTGCGAATATCAAAGTAATAAAAGATATAATAGCACTTTTTTTAAACCCTATACGATCGTGAAGATAACCAAAAAGTGGTCTTCCCAAGCCATTAAATATGGCAAACAACCCGAGTAGAATCGCGATTGCATTTTGATCTATACCTATTAGTTCTTTTCCTATATTACCTGTAAAGCCAATAAATGTTAAACCAATAAATGTCCCTAAAAAGAATAAGATGTAAAGACTTATAAACTTCTTGTTTTTGATTATACTATATTCTAATCTATCTTTATTCTTTGGTTGAGTATCACGACTAGAAAGAACAAGTATAAGAGGAATTGTTAATATCAAATAAGATATACCTAAATAGAGAAAAGTAACGCTTAATCCTTGATTAATGATAAGGGAATTTATAAGTGGTGCAAATACCAAGGGTGAAAGTCCAAATCCTAGTAAGACTATCCCTGTTAATAGTCCAGTATTATGATAATCTAGCTGTGGAACTATTCTTAATGGTAACCCATATAAAATACCAACACCAGTTCCAACAATAACTCCGTAGGTAATAGTTATTAAGAAAATCGAATTAACTTGTGATGATAAAACAAAACCTAAAGAAATTAAAATAACACCAATACTAGCAATTAGTCTCGTGTTAAATCTACTATAAAGTATTCCTCCTATAGCCATAAATAAACTAAAAAAGAATAATGCGATCATATAAGGGACCCCACTAGCAAACTTAGAAATATTTAAAGTGGTTTCTAGCTCTAGCCGAAACATACTGTAACTATATACGATTCCTAGTAACAGCATTAACATTGTTCCAATTACAACATATTGTAGTTGTTTTTTAAGCATATTATCATTCCTATCAAGTAAAAAGTATTCCTTATATATATTATAATAATATACTTTGAACTTCAAGATAAATGAATAAAAATAAAGAACTGATTTCTCAGTTCTTATTTATGTCCTTCTGTCGGGACGATACAAATAAACTTAAATTGACTTTCTCCAGTATTTCTAAATTGGTGAAGTTTGTCGTTTGGTACAAATGCATATGACCCAGATTCTACAGGATAAAATGTATCTTCAATTAAGATTTCACCTTTTCCTTCAATAATATAATTTATATGTGGCCAAGGATGAGAATGCTTAGGTGTGTATCCACCTGGTTCTACTTCTACAACTCTCATAACATGAGAGTCCCAACCTTCTTTTCCTGATACTAATACTTTCATTGCAGCGTCTTTAGCGCTAGGATGATTTACTACATTACCTTGTAAATCCTTAATATTACCAACAACCATTTTTAGCCTCCTATTTAAGTAAATCTCTAATATTTCTCATTTCTTTGTTTGGATCTGTGTACCAATTAGAAGCAAAGACACGGTATAGTTTCCAATTTCTTACTTCTAAGTATTTTTCTTGATGGAAAAGATCTCTTCTTGCGTCTAAATCAATTGGATTAGAAACATCACAAATGATACCAAGACTATAAGCTTTTGTCTCTTCGTTATAAATAGCTAGATTAATACTATAGTTACCAATCCCAATTGATGTTTCTACTTTGTAGTTGTTTCTCTCTAAACGTTTTTGGATATCTTTAACTAGTTCAGGAATGTTATTCTCATCGTCATTAGCCTCTCTAGTGTGAAGTTGATTTAAAACTTCTTTAGCTAAATGAGGTTTTTTATTTGATACATAGTAACAGTATCTCATATAATCTTTCAGTAATTTAGGTCCAGTGCTTTTTAAATCTTCTACTTTGAGTTCTTCTGGGAATAAACTTGAGACAAAGTAGATTTTTCTTTTAGCTCTACTTATAGCTACATTAAGTCTGTTTTGTCCACCATCATTGTTTAACCAACCAAATCTACGACGGACAAACCCTTCTGGGTCTCTTGCATACCCCATTGAGAATATGATTATATCTCGTTCATCACCTTGAACATTTTCAATATTTTTAACAAAGAGACTTTTATCTTCGCCTTCTTCGGTTCTAAATAATTCACTTTCAAATTCTTTTTGATATCTACTTCTTTTAAATAGTTCTTCATCAATGAGATTTTCAATACTATCTCTTTGGGTACTATTAAAAGTAATAACACCGATTGTTTCATTGTTTTCTCGTTCTCTAAAGACTTTTTTAATTAACTTAATAACCGCCTTAGCTTCTTCAGGATTACGTCTATTTTCAAAGACTCCATCTTTGACGTGAACATATTCAATTGGTGGTTTAACACTACTTGTTTGATTAGGGGAAACAATTAGTTTACCCTCGTAAAAAGCATGGTTACTAAATGCTATAAGTTCCTCATATTGGGAACGATAGTGGTAATTAAGAATCGTCTCTTGATACTTATATCTCGCTAAGTCTAAAAGACTTTTCGCATCCATAGAAACATCTCTTAGAACTTGATCTTCATAGAACTCATCTTCATCTTCTAAACGTCCAATACCTAAACTTGAAGGTCTTAACTGTTTTGTGTCACCAGCAATTACAACCTTATTAGCTCTGTAGATACATGGAATACCTTTTTCTACGTACATTTGTGAAGCTTCATCGAATATAACTAGGTCAAACATACCGTATACAAGAGGAATAATTGCACTAACTACTTCAGGTGTCATCATCCAAACTCTAACATTACTCATTAACTCTAACTGGAAGATATCAATAAACGCTTTAACACTTGGTTTTCTAGTGTTTTCTAAGACACGTTTTATATCCATAATACGTTTTGTATTAGCAAAATTAAATGCGTGTTTGTATAATTCCATCTCAAATGATTCAACAGTTACTTGTTTTTTCTCATTCATTAAACCATCTAGTTCGATTAATTTTTCACGATACTTATCAAAGATGTATAAATGTTTTTGATTTTTTGCCTTAAACTCTTCTAAATACCCAGTATAAAATGCATCAAATAAATACTTACGATATTTAGCAATATCATTAAAATCTCTGACTAAACTATGGTTTGCCAACATATGCAAGAAACTATGTTCTGGTTCTGTTAACTTGCTATAAATATTTCTTACTTTATTAAGCTTATTAATATTCTCTAAGATATAATAATGAAGTGTATCATCATCTAGTAATAAACGTAAGTATTTACTCTCTGTAAAGCTCTTCTTAGTTAGAAATAATAAACGTTTCTTATTTTTTTCAATGAACTGTTTTTTTAAGCGGTATCGCTTAATAAACCAAGCATGCTTAGTTTTTTCTTTATATGTTTTATATTCATTTGAAAATTCTTCAAAATCAATAATATTAGATCTACTTATTTTGGTTTCTAATTTACCTAAAACGGGATAGTTAGAAAGCATTTTATCATATATAAGTATATCGGTTAGATTTTGCTTTTTGGTAAATGTTTTTTCAATAGCATCTAAGACTTTAAAATCTGGTTTCTTAAATGTATTTCTAAACATTATATGAACTTTCTTAGGTGTTAGCTCTTTGATAATTTCCTTATCTTTAACGTATCTTCTATACAGTAAACTCATAGGAACATCTTGAATAGATGTATGGTATAACAGTTCTAAAGAACGATCCATAGCAAATAAAATATCTCTTATCTCTTCTTCTAATTTAAAGATATCATTATTTAGAGTTCTTTCTGGTGGAGAAGGTGTTACAAATTCTTTTAGTTTATGATAGAAATCTTGTTTGTTTTCAGCGTCATCAATAAACATAGAATACTTAGATGCACCTTTTAGACGAGAATAGATAACATCAAGTGCTACTTTTTTCTCACTTACTACAAGAACATTTTCTCCTTTTAAAACGCTACTAGCTATTAAACTAGTAATTGTTTGAGATTTACCTGTTCCTGGTGGACCCCAGATAACCAGTTTTTTCTCTTTGTTTAGTAAATCAATTACTTTTTCTTGAGCATAGTTAATCTCATTGATATAAGATAAACGTTTCTCTTCTACTTTATTAGGTTCGATAGCGAAGATAACATCTTTTTCATCCTCATAAAGGTTACTCTCATCGATTAAGCCTTCAAGTAATTCATTATATTTATTTTGATCTAAAATTTTACTCATGTCTTTTTGAATCATTGATGAATATAGCTTATATCTACCAATAGTTATGTTCTCACTAATCTCAAAAACACCAGTTCTTCTTTTTACAAATTTATCTTTAAGTTGCGGTTTAAATAGATCAAAGTCAAAATTGATTTGATTATCAGCGATATTAATTCCATTATTAGCGTAAAAGGGAATTACAATATCTTTTAAAGTTTTAATACTAAAATCATTTATATATGGAGCGTTAGAATCAATATCTGATTGCTCCATTTTAGACGTAGCTAATAATAAGTCACGGTTATATATTATATCTTTGTCTTTATCTTTTTTAATACTGAAATTCCTTTTACTTCTCTCTAGTTTAACAGGGAAGTAAAGCAAAGGAGCACGAATAGCAAAACGGTCTTTTTTGAAGACACCTTCAACATAAGGATAAGCAATATATAAGTCGTAAGATCCTGTTTCTTTCTCTTCTTTATTTGTTTCTCGGTATAAAGTAGTAATGTGTCTTTCTAAGTTTTCACCACTTAAAGTAGATGCAAATTCTAACCTTAATGTAGATACTCTTTTATTAGTTAAAAATTTAATCAGATTGATATCTTGATTTAAGGAAGCTAAATCAAAACTAGATCTTTTGACAGTTTTACCCATATAGAGATTTGGGTTTCTTCTTGAAATATTAGTTAATCTATCTTTGTAATGATCTAATACTTTATATGCATTTTTTGAAACTGTAACTTCTCTTACATTAGCTGTCTGATGTTTCATAACAACTTTTAAAAACTTTGTCGCGTAGTTATCTAGAAATTGACGATTTAATCCGGATATCGCTAAAAAATCGCTTATTTTAAGCGGTTTCTTATTTGATATTTCTTCTAATACATCATCAGTACAAATAATCGGAGCTATTCCTTTTACTTGTTTTTCTTCTTCTCTAATATTCTCTCTTAGAATATATAGGTCTTCTAGTAATTTAGTTTTCCAAAGAGCCATTTTGTTCACCCCATTAAGTCTATTAATAGTTTACCAAAAAATAGTAAAAAAACATAGTTTTAGTTTGTTATTAATTGATTAAATAGGAGTATAATATAAGTATAGATAACAAGAGGGTGATTTGATGAAAGATTTAAGTTGGATAAGAGATGGGTATTTTGCTCATAGAGGATTACATAACAAAGAAATACCAGAAAATACAATGACTGCTTTTTCTAATGCCGTTAGTCATGGCTTTGACATTGAACTGGATATCAGAATGACTAAGGATAAAGAAATAATTGTATTTCATGATAGTTCGTTAGCGAGGTTATGTGGGGAAGAAGTCAAAGTGGATGAATCAAATTATTCTGATATTGAAAATATTAGAGTTCTTAATTCAGATGAAACTATTCCATTACTGAAAAACGTCTTAACGCTACTACCAAACAAGACAGAGTATTTGATTGAGTTAAAACCTAGTATTCACTATAAAGAGTTTGTTAAGTTGTTTATAGAGTTGATGAGTAACTACCAAATAAAGTATGCCATCCACTCATTTGACCCTCGCATAGTTAATGAATTTAGGAAGCAAAGTCCTAATATCATTAGAGGGCAAATAGCTAGTACATTTCCAAATAGGAAAGGATTAATGCGTAAAGCAATAAAACACCTATTAACCAATATATATACAAAACCCGATTTTACAAATTATAATTTCAAAGATTTACCTAGAAAGAAACTAGATAAATTATATAAGAAAGGACATATGGTAATTTCCTATGTAGTTAGAAGCAAAGAAGATCTAGCATTTGTAAGAAAACACTATGATAATGCTGTATTTGAAAACTTTATTCCTGAAATAAAAAAAGAGATGTGAAATCACATCTCTTTTATTCTATACCTCATTTTTATTTCTTCTTTATCCTGATCGTATTTAGTGAATCCGAATTTCAAATATGAGTGATATGCACTTAAGTTCCCTTCCTCTACAGCCAGAAACACATAGTCCTTATTGTACTTGTATTCTCTAACCATAAAGTTAATACCTTCACAAATATACTCATTACTCAATCCTTTTCCAACAAACTTAGGATTGATCGCAAGACCAATTTCAATACCATCATCTTTCAGATAATACTCAAACAACCCAAACAACTCGTCATTTCTAAATACGGCAAAACCATCACAATTTAGAGGTCCTCTCATGTCACCAGTTAAATCATCATAATTGTCAAAATAAGGTTTCATATAAACACCTTTCATAAACCCATCATATTTCCAATTTGCGATTTCACTTGCATAATGTAGTCTCATTCGTTTGAATCTATACATGGAATCACCTCTTTTTGATATTATACCATATAAGGAAAAAAGGCCGCAGCCCTTTTTAATTAAATAGAAGTTATCTTCTAGACATTTTTCTTGAGATCATTTCAGCAGCTTTAATTAGTGGATAAGCGGCCGGAGATGCTGTTAACATTGGTTGTGTTCCAATTTGCGAACATAATAAATCAGTTATTGTCATTTTATTTTGAATGATGAATCCTAATACATTAGTTAATTCACCAGCACTAACACCGCCAATTACTTCACCACCCATAATTAACCCTGATGCTTTATTAGCAACA